>DATKCV010000130.1:0-85534 GCA_035513015.1 Gemmatimonadaceae bacterium | reverse complement strand
GGCTGGCGTCGCGCCGCCGCAAGGTTTCCGGCATTGCCATCCGGTCCGGCCCGGGGCATCGTTGGCGCCGGATGAGTCCCTCGACTTTCGGTTCGCGCGCGCTCCGCTTCTACACGGGGCTCGTTCCGCCCGACGCGCCGGCCGGAATAGACGTCATGAACCCGTACGCCGATCGACGTGTCCGACGCCACCTGCGCGCGTTTCTCGACAAGTATTACGGAGACGACGCCGAACGCGTGCTCGTGCTCGGAATCAATCCGGGACGCTTCGGGGCCGGGCTCACCGGTATCACCTTCACCGACCCGGTCGCGCTCGCGGATCATTGCGGGATCGAGAACGACTGGCCGCGCAGACGCGAGCTCTCCTCGAACTTCATCTACCGGTTCGTCGAGCGGTTCGGCGGCGCCGGAGCCTTCTATCGGCGGTTCTTTCTCACCGCGGTCTCTCCGCTCGGCTTCGTTCGCGATGGGAAGAATCTCAACTACTACGATGTTCCCGCGCTCAGAGCGTCGGTGACACCGTTCATCACCGCCGCCATCCGGCGACAGATCGCGATCGGGGGCCGGCGCGACCACGCCATCATCCTCGGAATGGGCGCCAACCTCGACTTCGTGAAGCGGCTGAACGACGAGCACCGGTTCTTCGAGACGATTCACGGGCTCGAGCACCCGCGCTTCATCATGCAGTACCGGCGCCGGCGGCTCGACGAGTATCTGGAGAAATACGCGGCGGTGTTCTCGTCGTGCGGATGATCCGATGACGGGCTGCCAGCGGCCCACCTTTCCCACAGGAAAACTCTCATGCGCGCCATCGCGTTCTGCCTCGTAGCCGCCGGCCTCCTGCTCTCGTGCACCCCGGCTGCCCCCGACGGCGCGGCGTCCGGAGTGGAGATGATCAACGTCGTCGAGCCCTGGCCGTTCCCCTTCTCGTCGGCGGTCCGGGTCGGGAACATGCTCTACCTCTCCGGACAGATCGGCACCCGTCTCGTGGACGGCGCGCCGCAGCTCGTCCCGGGCGGGATCGACGCCGAGGCCCGGCAGACGATGGACAACATTCGCCAGGTTCTCGAGCACTCCGGCTCGTCGCTCGATCGCGTGGTCAAGTGCATGGTGATGCTGGTGGACATGAGCGAGTGGCCGCGGCTGAACGAGATCTACGCGACGTACTTCCCCGGCCCGAAGCCGGCGCGCAGTGCGTGGGGAGCCTCGGCGCTGGCGCTCGGCGCGCGGGTCGAGATCACCTGCTTCGCCACGGTCGGCTGATCGTGCGCAGCCTGACCGGGCCCCTCGGCGCCAGCCGCGGAGCGTTCGCGTGACCGAATTTCGCGCCAATCCGCTCTATCTCCTCGCCGTCCTTTCGCTCCTCATCGTCGTTTCGGAGTGGCTGGTGCGCCGCACTGCGCTCCGCCACCTCGGCACGGCGCTGCTCGTCATCCTGTTCGCCGCCGTCGTCGCAAACCTCGGTATCATCCCGACGAGCTCGACGGCCGAGGCGCCGGTGCCGCTGTACGACGGGATCTTCGCTCACGTGGCGCCGATCGCGATCTTCTATCTGCTGCTCCAGGTCAACCTCCGCGACGTGCTGCGCGCGGGCCTGCCGCTGATCGCGCTGTTCCTCTTCGGCGCGGTGGGAACGGTGCTCGGCGTCGTGATCGGCATGCGGCTGGTTAACGGCGCCGAGACGATCGGGCCGCTGCACGGCGCGGTGGCCGGAATGTTCGCCGGGACGTACACCGGCGGCAGCGTCAACTTCAACGCGGTCGCGCTTCACTACGGTGTGGTGCGCGAGGGTGTGCTGTACGCAGGGACGATCGTCGTCGACAACATCCTGACGACCGCGTGGTTCATTGCGACGCTGGCGATCCCGCGCGGGCTGGCCGCGGCGTGGGCGCGCCGGCGCGTCGCTGGCGCGGTGCGGCAGTCGGCGGCGCCGATCATCGATCTCGCCGCCGAGTCGGAGACCATCGATCCGCGAAAGATCGCGCTCGTCCTGGCGCTCGGCGCGCTGGCGCAGCTCGCCTCGCTGGGGATCGCCCGTGCGTTCGCGGCAACGCTCGGAGTGAACCTGCCGCCGATCCTGATCATCACCGTGATCGCGCTCGCGCTCGCCCAGATTCCGGCGGCCAGCCGGCTGCCGGGCGCGCGGGTGGCGGGAATGTACGGCGTCTATCTCTTTCTGGCCGTGATCGGCGCGTTCTGCGACGTGCGGGCGCTGGCCGGGCTCGGAACTCTGGGCGTGGTGCTTCTCGCCTTCGCGACGGTTGCGGTGGTCGTGCACGGGGCGCTGACGCTCGGGGCGGCGTGGCTCTTCCGGATGGACCTCGAGGCGGCAGCGGTGGCGTCGCAGGCGAACGTGGGCGGGAGCACGTCGGCGCTGGCGCTGGCCAAGAGTCTGGGGAGGGAGGACCTCCTCGTTCCCGGCATCCTGCTCGGATCGCTGGGGAACGCCATCGGGACGTTTCTCGGGTTCATGGTGGTGGGGCTGGTCTGATGTCCGGCTCGCGCGTCCCATTCACGCTGTACCGAGGCCACACAGGTCCAGTCAGATGCGGCCCGGGGACCGTCAGAGCCAGGTTGCTCGCCCTTTGTGATGTGGTGGCGCGGATACCTTCGGGCTCGAGGGGGTGCCCTGGCTCGGCCAACACTCCGCGGCGGCAGGGCGACTGGTGCAACGGTCCACTCATCTGCAGTTTTGGCCGGGAAGCACCCGCACGACGCCTCGCCGAATCTGACCGCGCGGCGCCCCGGGCAAGTCCTCACACCGGAGAGGCTCACCATGCCATCTCGCCGCGAATTCCTCGGCAGCCTCGCCCTCGGCGCCGCCGGCACCGCCGCTCCACCCGCGCTCCGCGACGACTGGTGGCGCGTCGTCGAAGACGCCACCCGGTTCGTCGACCGCCGCGCTCCGCAGCAGGTCGCGCAGGATGAGGACTTCTGGCGCGAGATCCAGCGTGCGTTCACGGTGGACCGGTCGATCAGCAACCTGAACAACGGCGGCGTCTCGCCCTCCCCGCGTGTGGTCCAGGAGGCGATGGCGCGCTACCTGGCGATCTCCAACGACGCGCCGGCGTACACGATGTGGCAGCTCCTCGAGCCGCAGATCGAGAGTGTGCGCCGGCAGCTCGCGCGGAGCTTCGGGTGTGATCCCGAGGAGATGGCGATCACGCGCAATGCGTCCGAGGCGCTGGAGATCGTGCAGCTCGGTATGCGTCTCGAGCGCGGTGACGAGGTCCTGACGACGAATCAGGACTACCCGCGGATGCTCACGACGTGGGAGCAGCGGGCGCGGCGCGAGGGAATCGTGCTGCGGCAGATCTCGTTCCCGGTTCCGCCGCCGAGCATGAAGGATCTCGTGGACCGGTTCGAGCGGGCGATCGGGCCGCGAACGAAGGTCATCCACTGCTGCCACATCACGAACCGGTCAGGGCAGATCTTCCCGGTCCGCGACATCGTCCGGATGGCGGGGCCGCGCGGTATCGAGGTGGTCGTGGACGGCGCGCACGCGTACGCGCAGTTCCCGTTCAGGCGCGACGACCTGGAGTGCGACTACTACGGGACGAGCCTGCACAAGTGGCTGTTGGCGCCGCACGGCACCGGTTTTCTGTATGTCCGGAAGGAGAAGATCAAGGACATCTGGCCGCTGATGGCGGCGCCGGAGAGCATGGACGCGGACATCCGGAAGTTCGAGGAGATCGGGACGCATCCGGCGGCGAACCACAACGCGATCGCCGAGGCGCTGGCGTTTCACGAAGGGATCGGCGCGGAGCGGAAGGCGGCGCGTCTGCGCTACCTGCGCGACCGGTGGATGCGACGGCTGGAGGGGAAGCCACGAGTCAAGCTGAACACGTCGTTCGATCCGGCAATGTCGTGCGGGCTGGCGCACTTCGGGATCGAGGGGATCGAATCGGGGGCGCTGGTCAGCCATCTCTGGAGGACGCGGCGGATCTTCGTGGTCGGGGTTGACCACGCCGAGTACAAGGGGATCAGGGTGACGCCGAACGTCTACACGCGGATCGAGGAGATCGACGCGTTCGCCGAGGCGATGGAGGAGGTGCTGCGGTCGGGCGTCAGGTCCTGACAGCCGGAGCAGCCGGCGGCGGAATGCTCCGCCGCCGCTGCGCCAGTGTCCTCACGCCGAAGCGATCACCTGCAGGTCGGCCGTCGTCGGATCGATCCCGGCGCGGACCTCGGAGATCCTGGTCGCCGGGAACCCGCCGCACCGCGCGTGCTCGCGAATCAGATCGGCATCGGCGGCGATGTAGACACAGTAGATCCTGTCGTCGGTGACGTAACTCTGGACCCACTGGATGTCGGGTCCCAGCGCGTGCAGGACGTCGCACGACTTTCGCGAGATCGCCTGGAGCTCGAGGGGCGAGAGCGAACCGGCGCCGGGCAGGTCGCGCTCGATCACATAGCGTGGCATGTCGAATGTCCTCCCTCTGAAGTGAGTGGATCGGCGCCCGCGCTCACGGCGCCGCGTGCGCGCAGGTGACGTCCGGATTCCAGTCGGCGAAGATGCCGTTCGGGTTGTTGCGGAAGTGCCAGACGTGGAGCACCCACAGCCCGAATGCCTCGTTGCGTCCGAACGACAAGCCGAACAGCTGCGGAGGCTCGCTCCCCTGCCAGGCGTCGAACGGGACGATGTACTCGACGGCGACGAACCGGAGCCTGCCGTTCTTCATCGGCTCGTACAGCAGGAGCTCGGGGGCTAGCGGGTCAACCGTGCCATCGATCAGATCCACGTTCCCGTAGTGGTAGCCCATCCCGCCGAGCTCGGGATCGCTGAAACAGTCGGTGATCCGCGTTCCCCACCCGGCCTTGGCAGCTGCCTCGAACCGGTGAAAGGGTGCCGTGATGGCGCGGAGCTGCGCGAGCTGCCGCTCTACCTTGGCGGAGCCGGCGGTCGACGCCAGGCCTTGCGCGCCGTGCTCGTGGCCGGCCCTCGCCCGGGTCGCGCTCACCGGCGTGCTGGGCGCTACGGTCGAGTCGGCTTCGCCGCATGCGCTGACGAACCCGACCGCCACGACCGACGCGAGCCAAGCGACGGTCAAAATTCTCAGGTGATTCGGCGAGGTAAGCATTTGGTGTCTCCCTCCTGTGCGAGAGGTTCGGTCCCGGCAGTCGGCCTGCCGAATGTGCTTGCCCGAACCTCGGAGGGACGTAGAATGAGTCAGGGCCATCGTCCGGATCTCGCCCCACCATCGCCAGCACCCCAGCCACGCCCGCGGCATGCAGCGCCTGAAGCTTTTCGGCGGCATCTCGATCGAGACCGATGCGGGCCCGGTGGCTGGCCGGGCCGTCCAGCGTCGCCGATTGGCGCTTCTGGCGATGCTCGCCACGGCGCGGGCCATGGGGATGAGCCGCGACAAGCTGATCGCGTACCTCTGGCCGGATGCCAGCGCCGAGAACGGCCGGCACTTTCTGTCCGACTCCGTCTACCGGATCAATCGGGCACTGGGCGGCGATGTGATCGTCGGGGCGGCGGACGCTCTCAGGTTGGATACGGAGCGGCTGCCGAACGACATCGACGATTTCGAGGCTGCGCTCGCGCGCGGAGACACCGAACGGGCGGTCGCCCTGTACACCGGTCCTTTCCTGGACGGCTTCCACCTCGCCGATTCGCCCGATCTCGAGCGCTGGGTGGACGCCGAGCGCGACCGGCTGGCGCGTGAGTACGCGCGCGTGCTGGAGAGTCTGGCACAACAGGCCGACCGCAATGACGACCGCGTTGCGGCGGTCCGCTGGTGGCGCCGTCTCGCGGCGCACGATCCGCACAGCTCGCGAATCACACTCGGCCTGATGTGCGCGCTGGACGCGGCGGGAGAGCGGGCCGCGGCGATCCAGCATGCCCGGATTCATGCCGTGCTTCTCGGCCAGGAATTGGAGATAGGGCCTGATCCCGAAGTGCTCGAGATGGTCGAGCGCCTGAGAGCCGAAGGGCAGGCGACGCATCACGCAAAGCCTTCCGCCGCCGGTCCCCCGGCTCGCCTCGAGCCGAGCGAAGCAGCGTTCGACACCCGGCGGGAGGCGCGTCACGACCGGCGGCCGCGCCGGCTCGTTCCCGCCGTGCTCGCCCTCGTCCTCCTCACGTCATTCGCCGGCTGGGTGGCGGATCGGGCGTTCGGCGCGCGAGGCTCGGAGATACCCATTCGCACGATCGCCGTGCTGCCGTTCGCCAACCTGAGCGTACCGCGGGAGGACGACTACTTCAGCGATGGGATGACCGAAGAGCTGATCACCACGCTCGGGCGGCTCGATGGAGTGGCTGTCGCCTCGCGCACCTCGGTCTTCGCGTTCAAGGACAGCGCGGTGGATGTTCGCGAGGTGGGAAGGCGGCTCGACGCCGATGCGGTGATCGAGGGCAGCGTACGGAAGTCGGAGCGGATGCTGCGAATCAACGTTCAGCTGGTACGCACGGAGAATGGCTATACGCTCTGGTCCGACACGTACGACCGCCAGCTCGACGACGTGTTCGAGGTTCAGAAGGACATCGCCCGCGCCGTCGTGGCGGCACTGCTGGGCACCGCGATCCGGCCCGCGAGCGTCGAGCTCGCCGAGCGCTCGACCCAGGACGCGGAGGCCTACGATCTCTACCTGCGGGGGCGCTTCGCGTGGCACCAGCGCACGCGCGAGGGGCTGATGCGCGCCATCGAGTACTTCGATCAGGCCGTGGCGCGGGCCCCGGAATACGCGCGCGCCTGGGTGGGCGCCGCGGATGCGCGAGCGGTAGCAGCGTTCTACGAGTATCTCGCGCCGGCGGTCGCGTATCCGCAGGCCGAGGCCGCGGCGCGGCGCGCGCTCGAGATCGACCCGGGGATGGCCGAACCGCACGCGACGCTCGGCTACGTCCTCACGTACTACCACCTGGACTGGCCGCGGGCGGAGGACGCGTTCCGCCGCGCGCTGGCGATCGATCCCAACTACTCGACGGCGCACCAATGGTACGCCAATCTGCTGACCGTCGCCGGCCGTTTCGATGAAGCCGAGCGCGAGATGCGGATGGCGCAGGAGGCGGATCCGCTGTCCCTGATCGCCAACGCCGCGCTGGGGTGGAGCTACTACTACGCCGGGAGATACGACGACGCGCTCGAGCAGTGCCAGCGAACGCTCGCCCTCAATGCCGACTACCAGTTGGCGCATCTCTGGGGTGGATGGGCCCTCGAAGCACTCGGCCGCTCGGATGAGGGTCGCGAGTGGCTGGGCCGCGCGGTTGCCCTGTCGGGTGCCAGTGTTCTCACGCGCTTGGCGCTGGCTCACGCCCTGGCTGGATCGGAGTCGGCGCCGCTCCGGGATTCGGCGCGCGCGATCGTGGGCGAGATCGAGGCGTTGCGCTCGCGTGGGGATTACATCCCGGCCTATGAGATCTCGAAGGTCCATCTGGCGCTCGGCGATCGCTCGACCGCGCTGCAGTGGCTGGAGCTCGCGAGGGTGGAGCGCTCCCGATCGATGGCGCTGCTGCGCGTCGATCCGCAGCTCGGGCCGCTGAGGGGAGACCCACGGTTCGTGCGGCTGCTGAACCGTGCGTTCGCGCTCGAACCCGGGGCGTTCACGCCGCCGTAGCCGAACGGTGACGCCGGCTCGTCCCCGTCGTCAGTCCGGCACGTTCACCGAGCCGCCATGACGACACGCCGCACGCGTTGCCGAGTGCCCATATATCGAAGTTCGCGCAGGCTGGCCGTGATCGCAGCAGTGATCGTGAGCCTGGCGCTGACGCGGGAGGCGACTCCGCAAGGCGCCCCCGGTGCCCGATCGCATGAGGCGCAACAGGCAGCCACTCCGGATGTGCCCGATTCCCTCGCCCGCGAACGAGCCTCCTACGAACGAGCCTACCAGGTATGCTCGGGAGACAGCGTCCGCGCTCGCGTTGCGCGGGGGCTACCCTCCTCGCAGGCAGCCGCCGAGCACACCCGGGAGGCTCGCGAAAGGAACATGGTCCCGGAATGGCGCGGGGGCTTCGACGGCTGCCTCCATGCGGTCACCGGTCGGGCCAACCAGTACGACAGCGCGGCCGTCCAGCGTCAGGCCGAGGAGCGCGAAGCCGTCATGCGCGAAGCGCGAGAGCGTGCGCGGCGCATGCAGGCCAGCGAGCGACGGGCGCGACCGTTCGGCGACTATACGTGGGTGTTCGGCGCCGACGTACTGCTCGGAGCGCTGCTCGGTGCCGGCGCGATGCTGGTGCGGCACCGTGACGCCGCGGCACGCACGCGAAGGTGGTGGGGCGTGGCCGGGGCCGTGCTCGGGTTTCTGGGTGGCGGCGCGATATTTCTTCCGTTCTTCGTGTTCGCGCAGTTCCTGACCTTCCTGTCGCCTCTGTCAGCGAATGCGTTGTTCGGACTGACGGTAGTCGGACTGGTCGTCGCCGCCGGCGGACTCGCGTTTCCCCGGCGCTGGGCCCGCTGGCCGCAGGCCTGATTCCGCGCTCGACGCCGGTCTGGTCGCGACGCGCTCAGGCGCGTATAGTGAACCCCCGCACGATGCCGGAACCGGCGGCCGCACTGGCCGCGGGCACTGCTCCGCCAGGGGGATCACATGAACGTCTCGTGCAAGCCGTTGCGTCCCGCCGCCCTCGCGGCCGCGGCGTCACTCCTCTCGCTCCTCGGCACGACCGCGCCGGCGACGATCGCCGAAGCGCAGCGGACGCCGGCGGCGGCGCAAACCGCGCCGAAGGCCACGCTGGTCACGACCGTCGAGGGGATAAGCGAGTACTCGCTGCCCAACGGGCTTCGCGTCCTGCTCTTCCCGGACCAGTCGAAGCCGACGGTGACCGTCAACATCACCTACCTCGTCGGGTCGCGCCACGAGGGCTACGGCGAGACCGGGATGGCCCACCTGCTCGAGCACCTGCTGTTCAAGGGCTCGAAGAACCACCCGAACATTCCGAAGGAGCTGACCGACCGCGGCTCGCGTCCCAACGGGACGACGTGGTACGACCGCACCAACTACTTCGAGACGGTTCCGGCGACGGAGGACAACCTGGCGTGGGCGCTCGACCTCGAGGCCGACCGGATGGTCAACTCGTTCGTCTCGCAGGCGGATCTCGAGTCCGAGTTCTCGGTCGTGCGCAACGAGTTCGAGGCAGGGGAGAACAGCCCCTTCCGCGTCACGCTCGAGCGCGTCATGTCGGCCGCCTACCGCTGGCACGGCTACGGACGTTCGACGATCGGCAACAAGTCCGACATCGAGAACGTGCCAATCGACCGGCTCCAGGCTTTCTACCGCCGTTATTACCAGCCCGACAACGCGGTGCTCGTGGTCGCCGGGAAGCTCGACGTCCCGAAGACGCTGGCGCTGATCGAGGACAAATTCGGACGGATCCCCAGACCGGTACGCACCGCGGAGGCGGGAAACATCATCCACGCCACGTACACGGAGGAGCCGACACAGGACGGTGAACGGTCGGTGATCGTGCGGCGCGTGGGGGACGCGCAGTTGCTCTGGGTGGGGTACCGCGTGCCCGCCGGGTCGCATCCCGACTTCGCGGCGGTGAGCGTGCTGGCGCATGCGCTCACCAACAATCCCTCCGGCCGCCTGTACTCCGCCCTCGTCGAGCGCCGGCTCGCCTCGTCGGTGAGCGGCTTCGCGTTCCAGCTCAAGGAGCCGGGGATGCTGCACCTTTCGGCGCAGCTACGGATGGAGCAGTCGCTGGACAGCGCGCGCAGGGTGATGCAGCAGGTGCTTGACACGGCGCGCACGTTCACGGCCGAGGAGGTGGACAGGGCGAAGACGTCGATGCTCAGGAACATCGAGCTCACGCTCAACAACTCCGAGTGGGTCGGCTACGAGCTCACGGAGTGGGCGTCGCGGGGCGACTGGCGGCTCTTCTTCCTGCACCGTGACCGGATCGAGCAGGTGACGCCTGCCGACGTACAGCGCGTCGCCGCCGCCTATCTAAAGCCGGCGAACCGCACGGTCGCCCAGTTCATCCCGACATCGGCACCCGACCGGGCGGAGATCCCGCCGATGCCGAACGTCAACGCCATGGTGGCGAACTACCGCGGCCGCGAGGAGGTGCACGCCGGTGAGGCGTTCGATGCGTCGCCGGCCAACATCGACGCGCGGACGGCACGGTCGAGGCTTCCCAACGGGATGCACCTGTCGCTATTGCGCAAGGAGACGCGGGGGAATCGCGTGGTCGCGCAGATCGTGCTTCGCCACGGCACCGAGGAATCGCTCACCGGCAGGACGCAGGTCGGCGCGCTCGCCGTCGCCATGCTCTCGCGCGGGACGACCGAGCTGACGCGGCAGCAGGTGCGCGATTCGATCGACAAGCTGAAGGCGCAGGTGTTCATCGGCGGCGCGACGAACAACGTCAATGTCTCGATCGAGACCTTGCGCGAGAACTTCATTCCGGTGCTCGATCTGGTGGCCCAGCAGCTCCGGTCGCCGCGGTTCGACCCCGCGGAGTTCGAGACGCTGAAGCGCGAGCGGCTGGCGTCGATCGAGCAGAGCAAGTCCGAGCCGCAGGTGCTTGCCAACGTCGCGCTCCAGCGGCGGCTGACGCCGAAGCCGAAGGGGCACATCCTCTACGCATCGATGCCGGAAGAGATGATCGAGGACATCACCTCGGTCACGCTCGACCAGGTACGGGAGTTTCACCGCCGGTTCTACGGGGCGACGTACGCCGACATGGCGGTGATCGGCGCGTTCGACGAGGCCGAGGTGCGCGCGGCGGCGGCGCGGCTGTTCGGCGACTGGCGGAACCCGCAGCCGTTCGCGCGGGCGGTACGGACGTACGCGGCGCTGGATTCCGCGTTCGAGTCGATCGAGACGCCGGACAAGGCCAACGCGGTGTTCCGCGCCGGGCAGAATCTGGAGGTTCGGGACGACGATCCGGACTATCCGGCGCTGGTCATCGGCAACTTCATGTTCGGGAGCGGCTTCCTGAACTCGCGTCTGGCGACCCGGTTGCGGCAGAAGGAAGGCCTGAGCTACGGCGTGGGCACGTCGCTCATCGCACAGTCGCTCGACCGATACGGCACCTTCACGGCGTTCGCGATCTACGCGCCACAGAACGCCGACCGGCTGGTGGCGGCGTTCCGGGAGGAGATCGACCGGGTGCTGGCCGAGGGCTTCACGGCCGAGGAGGTCGCGGCGGCGAAGACCGGGTACATCCAGGGACGGAGCCAGAGCCGGGCGAACGACGGCGAGCTGGTGGGGACGCTGGTCGCGCGTCGGTTCACGGACCGCACCATGGCGTGGGACGCGGAGTTCGAGCGGGCGGTCGCGACGCTCACGCCGGCGCAGGTGAACGCCGTGATCAGGAAGCACGTGGATCCGAAGCGGATCGTGCTGGTGAGGGCGGGGGACTTCAAGAACAATCCGCCGGCACGACCGACGCCCTGAAGCGAGCGCCACGGCTCATGATGCACGACGGCCCGCACCACTCGGTACGGGCCGTCGCCGTTTGTCTCGTGTTACCTGCCTCTACTCCCTGTCCGCCGTGGTGACCGTCCCCTTCCCGACATCCAGATCGTTCCAGTTCATGATCGCGTTAAACGCCAGGATGTACGTTCCGTGCGTCTGCCACCGCCAGAACGGCCGGATCGCGAAACTCACCACGTGCCCCCGCCCGACCGGCGAATCGATCAGCACCGGCCGGTTCGACAACACGTGCCCGTTCGACAACGTGCCCGATAACAGCATGTCATTCGGGTTCTCCGGGAACGACAAGATCACCCGCGGCCGCATCGCGTCGAGCGTCACCGGCCCGCGCGCCTGCTGCTGCGCGAACGCTCCGAACCCGCCTCGCCCGCCACCCGGTCCGCCCGGTCCGCCTACGCCCGGCTGCCCCTCACGCGGCGGCGCCGGCGGCGCGTACATCGTGTTCGGCTCCCACGCCGAGAGCTCCAGCGGATTCGCCATCGGCGCGATGTTCTGCCATACGCCGGCCGGCGCGCCGCCGCGGCCGAGGGCAGGCGGCCCGCGACGCCCGGTATCCGCGACCGGCGTCCCGATCGGCAGCCCGATGTCGTACAGCGGACCCTGGTTGAAGTACACCGGCAGCTGATTGTTCGCGAAGCCGTACGTGATCGGGCTCTTCCGGTCGGCGATGATCCCGCGCAGGATAGTCCCGCGCGCCACCAGCCCCTGCCCATCCGTCTCGATCCGCAGCGCCGGCGTCAGGTTGTACGTCGGGAATAGAGTGGACGTGTTCCCCTCGGTGATCAGCGTTCCGCCGGCCTGCACGAACTCGTACAGGTTCTTCAGTCCTTCCTGCCCCATCCCGTACCGTACGTCGGCCGTCGAATCGGGATAGCCCAGGTGCGGCGTCTCGGCGCTCCGGCGATAGGGGACCGCCTTGCCGGTGTCCGGCTTCTCCGCGCCGACGCCCGTCTGTCCGTGCGGGAAGATGATCACGTCGTACCGCGCCCGCAGGTTCGGTTCGCGCAGCTTCTGATCCGAGAAGTAGTCGAACGGCACGCCGTACGTCTCCAGCGCCGCCCTCACCCACCCTTCATCCTGCGTCCGCTGCCAGTTGTGGACGTAGCCGATGCGCGGCACGTCGAGCTCGTGCTGCGCGATCGTCGGCGCGCGCTGCACCGCCACCGCCGTCAGCCCCAGCTCGCGCAGCGCCGGCTCGAGCCGCGCCCGCGGCGCGTTGGGGATGATGAACGACCCGGCCTGGAACGTCTGCCCGGCGACGGTGAACGAATCCTGCGCCGCGTACATCCGCACCTCTGGGAACCGGAACCGGAACGTGACCACGTTGTTATCGCTCGTGTGGGCAACGATGATCGTGTTCCCGTTGCCGCCGACGATCCCGCCCGCCGCCCGCACGTCCGCCGTCACCGGCGTCATCCCCGCCGAGAGGAGCGACTTGTCGGTCACCGGCGTGATCACCAGGTTCCGCATCATCGGGAACGTCCACCCGGTGTCGTCGTACGGCGACGGGTTGCCGAGCGGATAATTCTGGGTCGAGAAGTACATGTCGGCCAGCGTGCGATACGGCTGGTCGCCGCGGACGATCCAATCGCCGGCCCTGACCTGTACCGTGCCGGCGCGGAAGTCGGAGCCAGCGACATGGACCTCGAGTCCCTGCCGCCGTAGATCGTTCACCGCCTGCGCGGCGTCCGCCTTCCGGTGCTGCGCGGCCGGGATCACCCAGCCATGGGTTGGCCCCTCGGTCCCGCGGCTCACCGCGTTGCGGTTCTTGATCCAGTAGTTCTCGAGGTACATTTTCCTGTTCTTCGCCACGTGGCTGAGCGAGAGCAGGAGCCCCGACTGCTGGATGTTCGTGTTGTTCCGCGGACCCCAGTTGATCTCCGGAAGCGCCGGGTTGGGCCGGTACCACTCGCGACTCGTCGCGTTCCCGCCCCGCACCACGCGGTTCTGCGGCCCGTAGCCCATCACCTCGTAGAACCGGCCGATCGAGTTGTGACTGTGGGCGATGAAGAACATGTAGTTCGGCGCCCACCCGTCGTAGAAGCCGTACGTCCACACGCCCGGCACGCCGCGCTTCGTCATCTCCATCACGTCGTTCTGCGCCAGCATCCACCACTCGCTTACCGTGATCGGGTCGATCTTGTCGTTGTACGGCCCCATGCCGGTCGACGAGTAGAGATACGTGGACTGCTCGTGCAGATCGTGCAGCACCGTCGGCTTCCACTCCAGCAGCGTCCGCGTCACCGCCTTCGTCAGCTCGAGGAACTGGCCCATGCCGTCCCGGTTGTTGTCGTGCTGGACGTACTTGCCCCAGTACATCAGCGGGAGCTGGGCGCCCTCGTTCCTGCGCGTGTAGTAGTAAGTGTCCACCATCTTCTCGCGCCCATCCACCTCCAGCACCGGCGTGATGAACGTGATGATGTTGTTCCGGATCTCCTGGATGAACGGCGTCTCCTGCACCACCAGCCGGTAGGCCAGCTCCATCAGCATCTCGGGGCCGCCGCGCTCCGGCGAGTGCATCCCGCTGATCACCCAGTAGAGCGGCTTTGCCGCCTCCATCAGCTGGCGCGCCTGGGTCTCGCTGGTCGCCCGTGGATCGGTGAGCTGCTGGAGCTGCCCCTTGTACCGGTCGAGGTCGCGCAGCGTCGCCTCGTCGGCGATCGCCAGCACGATGATGTCGCGCCCCTCCTCGCTCGTCCCGATCGTCCACAGCCGGGCCCGATCGGACGCCTCGGCGATCGCCGCCATGTACCGGTGGATGTCCTTCGCGTACGTCAGCTCGTCCGGCGTGCCGACGATCCGGCCAAGGAACTTGAGGGGGGTCGGCACGGTACTCGACGCCGGCAGGTGATCGACCAGCTCGGTCGAGATCCGCGGATCCTGGAGGTATTCCTTGATCTTCGCGGTGTACTCCTGGTCGATCGGCTGCGTGCCGCCCTGGGCACGGGCGCCCGCCGGCGCCAGCGCGGCGCTGGCGACGATGAGCAGGATGGGAACGAGCCGCCAATGCGACGGCATCCGACGTGACATCGTGCCTCCTTGTGGTCGGCCTCTCGGCGACGCGGAACGGTGGGGAGAGGCGGGAGTCGCCCGGCCGGGCCGGCGACGAAACGCCCGCGCCTGAACATGGTGCAGCGCGGGAACGGGGTCCAGCAGCGCGGGAACGGGGTCCAGATGATGTACGCGCGGGCCGAGCCGCACGCTGCGGGCGGCGAACTGGCCTCAGGGGCGCCCGCCGCCTTCCTTCACCAGCGCGAAGTCGTACTCGAGCCGGATGCTGTCGGCGACGCTGAGCACGGAAGCCACCCTCGGTTTGGTCAGCCCGAACTCCTCGAAGCCGAACACGGTGGCCGCGCTGCCGCTGACACGTTCGGGCTCGAACCGGGCGGTGACCTGCCACGTCGTCGGCCGGGTCACTCCCTTCACCGTGAGATCACCCACGAGCTCAAAGGTCCGGCTCCCGGTGAGCGGCTGTGCCAGCGACAGCCCGCGCACCGCCGTCGGGACGATCTGCACGGTCGGGTGCTGTTCCGTTTCGAGTGTGCGGTTCTGGAGATAGCGGTCGCGGCGGTCGCGATCACTCCTCAGCGGCCGCAGGTCGACGACTATACGTGACTCGGCGCGATTCAACGTTCCGTCGGCGTCGATGACGATCGCGCCGGTGATCGTCGACGTGGCGCCCACGGCGTCGTTCGGCAGCTCGAATCCGGCGAGCTGCTCGCGCACGCGATAGCGGGCCTCGTTGCCTGTCGGGGCAATGACCCAACGCGTGGCGGTCCCGGAGGAAGCGTCGAGTGGCCGGGCCTGCTCGGACCGGGTGTTCGCGTACGCCTGCGTGACAGGGGTGAGCCCGCTGCGCGATGCCGTCGCCACGAGGAGTGCGACGCCGGCACCCAGCACGAGGCCGACGGGCATGAATCTGCTGCTCATTGAAAGATCTCCAGGGGTTGCGTTCGACCGCGCCGGGAGGGAGGTCGCGGCGGGAGTACCCAGCGGCGGGACTACCCACCGGCGCACCAGCGGCGGGACGACTCTGCGGCTGGACTGCACAAAGAGGTACGTCGTGGCGCGTATCAGCGTTGGTGCGGCGTGCCGAGGTGAGCCCCGGGGAATCGAGTCCTGATTTCCCCCTCCCGGGCACGCTGTTCGCGATCGCGACAGTCCCTCGTTGAGCGCTCCTACGTCGCCACAACCCCCCGGCACGTGACTCGGTCGATCGCCATGAAGTCTTTTTGGTATCGATGAGAACGCACCTCTTTCGGGCGCGCCGCGTGACTTTCCGCGGCGCGCGCTGCCTAGCAAGCTTGCTGGCGTTGGCCGTCGCCGGTTGTGTCCCGTCGGGCGACCGCCTGCCGACCCACGATGAGCCCGATCCTCGCGCCGAGGCGCTGAGCGATCCGGCATATCGCGCGGCGGCCGCGGCATTGGCCGAGCGGCGCCCGTGGCGCGCCGAGTCGCTGCTCGCACCGGCGATGGACGACCCGGCCCGGCGCACTGCCTGGGTCGTGCTCCTCGCCGCGGAGATGGCCGGGGCGACCGGCCGCTGGCCGCGAGTGGACTCGCTGCTCGGTCGGGCGCCGCTCGAGGATTCGCGTGCCGAAGCCGAGGCGCGGCTCCTGCTCGCGCGCGGCGCCCTCGAGCGGGGCGACGCCGAGGCGGCGCTCGAGCACGCCCGCGTCGCGCGCGGGCTGGCGTCGAATGCCAACACGCATGCCCAGGCGCTGGTGTTCCTGGCTCGTGCCCACGAGCGGCTCGGCGCCCGCGACAGTGCGCTCGCCTCGTACTCCGGGGCGGCTACGGTGCTCGTACCGATCGGCGACTGGCTGATTCTTCGCGCCACCTCGCTGACCCGCGACAGCGCGGCGCGTGCGAAGCATTACAAGCGTCTTCGCACCACCACGGCCCGGGAGCGGGCGGCCTATGCCGAAGCGCAACTGCTGGAGCGCACCGGCCGCGCCCGGGCCGCGATTGCGCTCTACGAGCAGGGAGGCGCGCCAATGCAGGCGATGCGGCTTCGCGCGGCGACGGCGAGTGGCCTGGCCGAACGCGAGCGCGTGCGTCGCGAGCTGGTGGCGTTCGTGCAGGCGAACACCGGCACGTTCGACGCCCGACACGCGATCGAGATGCTCGATGCGGGTCGCTACAGACTGACGGCGGCCGAGGAGATCATCGTCGCCCGCAGTGCCGCCCGGCACGGCCCCTTGTCGCGCGCCCGCAGCGGGCTGGCCCGCGCCTTCACACTGCGGGCGCCGACCGTCGAAGAGCGGCTCTTCCAGGTGTCCGTGCTCGCCGAGTCGGGCCCGGCGAGCCGGCGCGAGGCCGAGCGGCTGCTTACCAGGATCCGCAAGCCGTCGCCGGCGGCCGGCGTGGCCGCCCTCGAGCGCGCCAAGCTGATCCGGCGACGCGGGGCCACGGCCGCCGCGCGTACCGCGCTGCGCCAGGTCGTGCGGGAGTTCCCCGATGACACGGCGGCGGCGTCCGGTGCGCTGCTCATCCTCGCCGAGATGGCGACCGACGCGCTTCGCGACACCGAGGCGCGGGATGCCTATCGCACGCTGGCGATGAATTATCCGACCAGCGAGCACGCTCCGCGTGCCCGGTTCCATGCCGCCGTGCTCGCCTTCGCGGCCGGCAGACACCGTGTCGCCGCCGAGGAACTGGACCTGCTCGCCGAGCTGCACCCGACCAGCGCCGATGGCCCGGGGGCGCTCTATTGGAGCGCGCGCGCGCGGGCCGCGCTGCGCGACACCGCGGGCGCCCGCGAGCGCTGGGAGGCGCTGCTGGCGAGCGCTCCGATGTCGTATTACGCGGCGCAGGGTGCGCGACGGCTCGGCGTGGCCCCGTGGGCTCCGCCCGCTTCACCCGATACGTTCGCGATGATCGGCGATGTACGCGACGCTCTCACCCGCATCGAGCTCCTGGAGCGACTGGGAATGCTGCTCGAGGCGCGGCTGGAGCTGGACGCGCTCGCCGCCAGCGCCGACTCCTCGGCCGAGCGTGTGCTGGCGATCGCCGACGCGTTCCGCGCCCGCGGGCAGATGCGCCGGGCGATGGAGCTCGGCCGGAAGGCGATCGCGCTCGGAGCGAAGGACGCCCGCGCGTGGCGCCTCGTCTACCCCGTGGGCGCGGCCGAGCTCGTACTGGCCGAGGCGACCGGTCGCCGCGTGGACCCGGCGCTGGTCGCCGCGGTCATCCGGCACGAGTCGAGCTTCGAGGAGCGGGCGACGTCGCCGGTGGGCGCCCGCGGGCTGATGCAGGTCATGCCCAACGTCGGACGGGCGCTGGCACGCTCCGAGAAGATCACGCCGTGGGATCCGGCAATGCTGTACGACCCGGACATCAACGTGCGGCTGGGGGTGATCCATCTCCGATCGTTCACCCGGCACTACTCGCACGAGACGCTGGCGCTGGCGGCGTACAACGCGGGACCGGGCCGCGTGGCCCGATGGGTCACCCGTCCCGGCGGCCGCGACCCGGAGCTGTTCGTCGAGCGTATCCGCTTTCCGGAAACGCGCGGCTACGTCCGGAACGTGTTGAGGTCGAGGGACATGTACGCCGCCCTCTATGACTGGGGCGAGGGCAGGGGGACCGACTGATCAGGGGCCGGAATCGCTGAACACGGCGCCACACCCCCCTTCGCGTCACCGTGTTCAACGACTCGACCCCTGAATGCTCAGCTCGTCGCCCTTCCCGTGCGCGCCAGCGCCTCCCGCACCTTCTGCTCAATGCACTCGCTGGAAGCCTTGAGCGCGCGGTCCGCGCGGACCAGCGCCGCCTCGACCTGATCGACCTGCTCGGCGACACCGACGACCGGGGCGGTGAGTATTGCACCCGTGCGCTCGACGCCGGAGGGGGCCTTGGGTGCAGGCTTCCCTGCCGCGGGCACCGGTGCCGGCCGGCGCGGAGCCGCGGGTGGGGCCGACGGACGGACGTGCACCGTGGCTGTTACTCCGTCGGCGTCGCGGTGCAACTCCACTGATTCGATCACCGGCGGCAGCGCTGCCGCCTCCGGGTCGATCGCGCCGAGCATGCCCTCCAGAAGCGCGAGCCGCTGGGCGCGGGCGCGGATAGCCTCACTGCCGTTGGCTGCGGAACCGGAGCCTGTGGCGGTGCCGTGACGCGAGCGGACCACCACGCGCATGTCGTCCGATATGCGCACGTCACCCAGCACCAGTGCACCCTCGGCCGCCTTCGCAGCCGTGGCGCTGCCGGCGGCGGCGATCTGTGGGGCTGTGGAGCGCGGTTTCACGGCGGCCGCTCGCTTGCCGGCCGATGACGCGCCGGCAGGCTCATTGGCGGCAACCGGGGGCAGCGTCAGCTCCTTCGTGCGCCGTGGTCCCGCCCAGCGCGCATCGGCGAGCCCGGGGCCTAGCATCACGGGCGAGGGCCGCGCCGCGGAGTCATCGGCGATGACCGGCTGGCTCCCGCGTTCGCTGGCCAGCGCGGCCAGGGTGGCGCCGGCACCGAGCGCGGCCAGCGCGACGGCGGCGGCGAGCCTGCTCACGCGCGCGGCGAACGACAGCGACGGCGACGCGGCCACGTACTCGCCGCTCGTGCTCATCGCGTCCAGCGCATCGCGCACTTCGGCAGCCGTCGCCGGACGCGCCTCGGGCTGCTTCTCGAGGCAGCGCATGATGAGCGCGGCGAGTCGCGCCGGGACGTCGTCACGCAGTGCGCCGACCGGGATCGGCCGCTCGGCCACGTGCGCCGCCAGAAGCTCGAGCGGCTCCCGCCGGTCGAACGGAGGCCTGCCGGTGAGGAGCTCGAACGCCAGCACACCGAAGCCGTAAATGTCCGCGCGGTGATCGGTGCTCGGATCGGCCGCGGCCTGTTCAGGCGCCATGTAGGCCGGTGTGCCGATGGCCAGGCCGCGCTCCAGACCGGCGACGCCGTCGCAGGCCGGGCACGAGCCATCGTGGGCGGCGCACAGGGCCTTGGCCACTCCGAAGTCGGAGATCACGGCGTGCTGCCGGCTCATCAGGACGTTGTCGGGCTTGATGTCGCGGTGCACGACACCGTGCTCGTGTGCGTAGGCCAGCGCATCGATCACGTCGTGCAGGATCCGCGTGACCTCGGCGATCCGGAAGCGCTCGCCGCGCAGCAACCGCGCGCGCAGCGACTCGCCCTCGATGAACGGCATCGTGTAGTAGGGCACCCCGCGCATCTCTCCGGCCGAGAGGATCGGCACGATGTGGGGGTGCTGAAGCCGCGCCGCGACGAGGATCTCGCGGTGAAAGCGTTCGCCGTTCACGCCGGCCGCGTACTCCGGCGGCAGCAGCTTGACGACGACCTGCCGGCCGAGAGCGACTTCGCGGGCGAGAAAGATGCGGCTCATCCCGCCCCCGCCGAGCTCACGCTCGATGCGATACGCCTCGCCGAGCGCGTCCTGAAGGCGGCTGGCGACGTCCTGCTCTGGAATGACGGACGAATGACGATGCATGGATTCCTCGACGGCCGTGGCATGACCCGGCCGGGTATCGACCGGACATCCATACGGATGGCCGGTGTGTGGGTTTCGACGGTGGCGCAAGCATCGCGCCGATCCCCATCACATGCTTTGATGCCTCGATGGTGGAAAAGGTTGCCACGGTCGAGCAAGAGGCGCGGACAGGGATGAGATGCACGTTTCGAGGGACGAACGCCGGCGAGTGCCGGCACGGCCCATGCGAGCCACTCTGCGCCTAAAGCATTGCTACCGGAGAAGATGATGAAGCTGCCGGATCGCCCTCGTTTCCGACTACTCACCCTCGTCGCCGCCGCGGTCACGGTCGCGTGCGGCGATGGCGACGTGTTCGCGCCGACGCCGACCGCCGTCGCCGGCTTCTATGAGGCCACATCGTTCACCATGACGAGCGGTGATGTGACGATCGACCTGATCGCCGCGGGCGCATCGCTGACTCTCGAGATGCTGCCGCAGGGAACGGTGAGCGGCCGGCTGCTCATTCCGTCGAGTGCTCAGCACCCGGACGCGGTGGACGCCGACATGGCTGGCACGTGGCGGCTCGAGGGCTCGATCGTGCGGTTCGATCAGGCGGCAGATACGTTCGTCCGCGACATGGCGTTTCAGGCCACCCGCGGACGGCTTGCCGGTGCGCAAGTGTTCGGGAGCGTTCAGGTCGAGGTCATCCTGCACAAGTAGCAGGAGGGACTCGACGGCCGAGCGCTCCGGCGATAGAGTCCCGTCATGCTGCTCGCTCTCGTCGTGGTGCTCGCGGCGGCGCCCGTGCAGGGCTCGCCCGTTTCTGCCCGCCCGTCGGCCTCGCCCGACTCGCTCGCCCGGTTCATGGAGCCGGGCGTCTCGCTCGAGCTGGCGCGGCACCGCGCCTCGCAGCTGCGCGAGGTACGCTACGATCTCACGCTCGACGTTACGTCGCCCGAGGTGGCGGCCGGACGCGTCGTGGTCTCCTTCGAGCGCGTGGCGCAAGGCGACGTGATTCTGGACTTTCGCGGCCCGTCGCTCGCCGCGGTTCGCGCCAACGGAACCGACGTCGCCGGCGCGCAGTTCAACGGCGCGCACATCAGGATTCCCGAGGCGGCACTCGAGCCCGGTGCCAACCGGATCGAGCTCGAGTTCACCGCGGCGATCGCGCCGGCCGGTGCCAGCATCATCAGGGTCGACGATCCGGCAGACGAAGCGCGCTATCTGTACACACTGCTCGTGCCGGCCGACGCGAATCAGCTCTTCCCCTGCTTCGACCAGCCGGATCTGAAGGCCGGGTTCACACTGACTCTCGTCACTCCGCGCGGCTGGACGGCGGTGTCGAACGCAGCGCTCGTCGGATCCGACTCCGCGGCGGCGACGGCGACGTTCAGGTTCGGCGAGACGGAGCGCATCTCGACATATCTGTTCGCGTTCGCAGCCGGGCCGTGGGTGCGGCTGTCCCCGACGCATGGGGAACGCGACATCAGCATCTACGTCCGGCGCTCGCGGGCCGGGGAAGCGGAGGTCGACACGATCGCCGCGCTGAACGCGCGCGCGCTCGCCTGGCTCGAGGATTACTTCGGCATTCCATACCCGTTCCACAAGCTGGACCTCGTTCTGGCCCCGGCGTTCCCGTTCGGTGGAATGGAGCACCCCGGAGCGATCTTCTACTCCGAGGACAGATTGATATTTCGCGAGCGTCCGACGCTCGCGCAGGTGCTCGGGCGCAGAGCACTGATCTATCACGAGGTCGCGCACCAGTGGTTCGGCGACCTGGTGACGATGCGGTGGTTCGACGACCTCTGGCTCAAGGAGGGGTTCGCCACCTACATGGCGGCGAAGATGCAGGACGCGCTCGATCCCGGCACCGATGCGTGGAAGACCTTCCATCTCCGCAACAAGCCCCAGGCGTACGGCGTCGACGCGAGTGCCGGCACGACGCCGGTGTGGCAGTCGCTCGCCAACCTCGATCAGGCGAAGAGCGCCTACGGGCCGATCGTCTACAACAAGGCGCCGGCAGTGCTCAAGCAGCTGGAGTTTCTGGTCGGCGATCGCGCGTTCCGTGATGGCGTCGCCGGTTTTCTGACCCGCTACCGGTTCGGGAATGCGACGTGGCGCGACCTCCTCGAGTCGATCGGGCGCGCCGCGGACCGTCCGCTGGAACCGTGGGGCGAGCAGTTCATCCTCCGGCCGGGAATGCCGGTGGTCGAGCAGGACCTGGAGCTGCACGGGGATGCGATCGCCGCCTTGCGCCTCGTCCAGCAACCGGCGCGCGATCTCTCCGGGCGCGGCGTGTGGCCGATGCGGGTGGAGGTACTGCTCGCCTACGATGCCGCGCCGCCGGTGCGCCTCCCGGTGGAGATCACGGCCGAGACGACCGTCGTTGCCGCGGCGGCCGGCCGCCGCGCGCCGTCGTTCGTCTTCGCCAACGCGGGCGACTACGGCTACGCTCTGACGCTCCTCGACGAGCGGTCGGTGGCCTGGCTCGAGCGCGGGATCGGCGGCGTGGATGACGCGATGCTCCGGGCGATGCTCTGGGGCGCGTTGTGGGATCTGGTCCGCGAAGCACGGCTCGCGCCCGCGCGATTCATCGAGATCGCCCTGCGCGAGCTCCCGGCCGAGCGCGACGAGCAGATCGCGGCGAGCATGCTCGGGCAGCTCTCGCGGGCGACGACCGCGTATCTTCCCGACGGAGCGCGTGCATCATTCCTGCCGCGAACGGAGCGAGTGCTGCGCGCGATGTCGGAGGACGACGCGCTCGATTACGGCCTGCGGAAGCTGCACCTCGATGTCCTGATCCGGCTCGCCGCGACGCCGCCGGCGCTGGCCCACATCGATTCGTTGCTCGACGGCACTCACGCGGCCGGCGAACCGCTGCGCCCGCCGACTCGGTGGGCGATAGTCACCACACTGGTGGCGCGCGGAGCAGCCGGCGCGCCCGGCCGGCTGGCCGCCGAAACGGCGCGCGATTCGACCTCCGAGGGCGCCCGCCGCGCATTCGTGGCCGGCGCCGCCCACGCCGACGCCGCGACGAAGCGGCGCTACTTCGAGCGGTACCTGCGCGACACGACGCTCAACGAGGATTGGGCGACGGCGAGCCTCGGTGCCTTCAACACGATCGACCAGCAGGCGCTCACTCTTCCCTTCCTCCGCCCGGCGCTCGACACGCTCCCGTGGATCCAGCGGCACCGGCGGATATTCTTCCTCAGCGCGTGGCTCGGGGCGTTTCTCGGCGGCCAGACGAGCGACGATGCGCTGGCCGTCGTCAGGGAGTTTCTCGATCGCCGGTCGGACCTGCCGGAAGACCTGCGCCTGAAGGTGCTACAGGCGATGGACGAGATGGAGAGGACGGTCAGGATTCGATCGGAATCAAGGGGTCAGAGTCGTTGAACTCCATTCAACGACTCTGACCCCTTGATCGCCTCGATCGTTGGATCGCCTTGATCGCCGGCATCGGCGGAATCATGGGTGCTTCGACCCATCCCCGGCGAGCCCCGACGTCCGACCCGGAGGGCTCACCGCGCGAAGCGGGCACTGACCGGCGCTGGCGGGGTCAGCGTCCGCGGGGATTGCAGACCTTGGCGATCTCACGATCGAGCGCCCGGCGGTCGTTGAGCGTGCGGTAGAATTCATCGAAGTACTTCCGCAGACGCTCGGCGTTGCGGGGCTCGATCCCCGGCACGCCTCCGATGATCGCCTCGATCTCCGGCCGCTTCTCGTTGAACAACGCGATCGCTGCCACGAGGTCGGGCTCGGGCGGGCAGACACCGCGCCACATCCGCTCGGTGACGTGGCGCTGGTTTATGAGCGGGTTCGGCCGGGCATAACGCGGCTGTACGGCGCCGCTGTAGTCGAAGTCGTAGGGCACCGCGTGTATCCGTCCGTCGCCGCCCTTGACCAGCTCGATGTTGTGGAGCGCCGGCACGGACCAGTCGACGTTGCCCATCATGTACTGGAACAGCGCGACCTGAATCGCCGTGGTCGGATCGATCTCCTCCTGGGTGACACCCTGGACGGTCATTCGCTCGCCGCCGTTGCGCGCCGCCATCTCGGCCGGCTCCTCGAGGATGATCGCGGCGCGCGTCACCGGGTTGCTCCGGCCATTGGCGTCGATGTAGGTGACCTTGGCCAGCCGCGCGCGGATGCTGAGCGGCGTCAGGGCGCCGAGCACCCGGTAGACGATGTACTCGGAGAGGACGTACTGCTCGTACGAGTTGTTGTTCTGACAGTGCGTGACGAGCTTCGGCCGGTCCTGGCGCTCGAACACCGTTCCCCGCACCGAGTCCTTGACGAAGTTGAACCGGATCGGTGGGAAGCCGCAGTTCTTCAGCCTGAAGATGCCACGCGTGCGGACGCGCACGGGGACCACGATGTCGCTCTCGCTCGACCGGTGCATGAGGCTCGCCGGACGCCAGGGCGCCGATTCTCCGCGGTCGCGCAGCACCGTGCGCAGATCGGTGGTGAGGTTGAGCACGAGCTGATCGTGTGAGGCGAAGAGCGGCACCTCGCGCGCTGGCCGCCGTCCTTCGGATGCTTGCGTATCCTGCGCCAATGCGACTCGCGGCGGCCAGGCTGCCACCAGCGAGAGTATCAGCGCAACAGCCGGTCGAATGTGTCTCATAGCACCTCCAGCGCCGTGACCTGATCACCAATGCCGGCACGCAGATCCTCCTGGAGTGCCTCGCGCGTCCGGCCCTTTCTCAGCTGAATCACGTACTCGATGACATCGATTCCATCTTCGGCGTGAATCGCCCCGCCGTAGCGCCACCTCTTGCAGTGAGTCTCGAGTATCGACTCCACGGCCTGGCGCGTGGCCTCGGGCGCCGCGCAGCGAATACGGAGCAGGGCGTCGTAGCGGGGCCGCTCGGCGGTGCGCTCGGGCGCGTAGCTGCGCCGGCGCCGCCACGCCCGGTCGACCAGCGCATCGAGCTGTTCCGGCGACATCTCGCGCAACACCTCGGCGTCGAGCCTGGCGACGAACGTCCCCGTCCGGTTGGCGGTCGCCAGCGCGCGCCGCAGCTTCGCTTCGGCCAGGCGTCCCTCGAGCCGCGGACTGCGCCCCAGATCGGTGAGCCAGAGCATGAAGATGACGGTGTTGAACAGGACGGATATGGCCGCCGCCACACCGAGGTCGACCGCCGCCGCGAGGCCGATCCCGGTGGCCAGGAACACGTACACGGCGTCCTTGCTGTCCTCGAGAGTGTTGCGGAACCGCACCGCCGCCACGATACCCGCCAGGCCGAACGCCAGCGCCAGGCTGTGCTTCACCAGCACGACCACGCCGGCGACGATTATCGGGAGCAGGACCAGCGACTGCACCACCGACTGCCGGTAGCCGCGCTTTCGCCGCGTCACCGTGTAGAGCCAGGCGACGGGGAGCGAGAGCACCAGTGCCGCGACCATCGCCAGCGTGGCCGGGAGGGCGACGCCGTACGGTTCGACCGGCTGGGCGGTGCCGCCGAAGACGCCGAGGTCCAGGTCGACGAGTCCCGTCCCGCCGGTGAGCCGGTCCACGGCGGACCGGAGCGACTGGGGCGCGATCGGCCCGACGGCGCGCCAGAGCAGCAGCACGCCGCCACCCACGACCGCGTAATAGGCGGCGATGCGCAGGAGTATTGCCGTTGCCCCGGCGCCTCCCAGCTCGGAGATACGCCGGCGCGTCCGGCCCCGCGTCACTGGTTCGCTCACTCCGGCCATTGCTCCGGTATCGGGAACCCACTGTATGGAACACATTGTACGTCCGATCACGGGATCACGCGAGCGCGTAACGTTGCCCGTGTCCGCCCGGAGGGCCAGATTTGAGGTGACCACTCCGAAACCGCCCATCCAGGCTGTCGAGGGGCGCCGCTTCAGTCCCGCGGTTCAACCGGGGACAGGTCCGACGTCGCGGCAAGCTCCTGCAAGGGCAAGGATCCAAACCTCGATGAAACTCGCGGCCTTCCTTCTCGCCTCCGCGCTCGCGTTCGGCTGCTCCGCCCCGGCGCCGCGAACCGCCTCCGGGCTGCCAGTCGCCCGTCGGCCGGCGCTGACGGTGGTCATCGTCGTGGACCAGCTCCGCGCCGACTACCTCGAGCGCTTCGGCGCGCAGCTGACGGGCGGGCTCGGGCGGCTGGCCCGCGAGGGCACGGTGTACGCCAACGCCCACCAGGACCACGCGATCCCGGAGACGGCACCCGGACACGCGTCGGTCCTGTCGGGCAGGTTCCCGCGCAGCACCGGCATCTTCTCGAACGCGATCAACGCCGAGGATCCCGGCGCACCGCTCGTCGCCGGCACGGGATACGGATCGTCGCCGCGCCGTTTTCGCGGAAGCACCCTCGCCGACTGGATCCTCGCGCGCGATCCGCGTTCGCGAATCCTCTCCGTGTCGCGCAAGGATGTCGGCGCGATCTTCACCGTTGGTCGCGCGCGCGCGGAGGTCTACTGGTACGTCGAGCCGGGGTGGTTCACCACCAGCACCTATTACCGCGACAGCCTTCCCGACTGGGTACGCCGGTTCAACGGGCGGCGAATGCCGTACCAGTACGCGGGCAAGGCGTGGACGCCGCTGCTGCCGGACACGGCGTACGCGGAGCCGGACAGCGTCGAGATCGAGAGCGCGGGCTACTTCTTCACCTTTCCGCACGTGATCCCGCGCGACACGCTCGAGGCGGCGCGGCTGCTCATCGGCTGGCCGTGGATGGACGACGTGACCGTCGCGTTCGCCCTCGACGGCGTCGATGCGCTGGCACTCGGCAGCGGCGCGACCACCGACCTGCTGGTGGTCGCGCTGTCGACCACCGACGCGATCGGCCACCGATTCGGCCCGGACTCGAAGGAGATTCACGATCAGGTGCTCCGACTCGATCGGCTGCTCGGGCGATTCATGGATTCGCTGGAAATCCTGCGTCCCGGGGGGATCGCGATCGCCCTGACCTCCGACCACGGAGTGGCGTCATTTCCCGAGCTCTCGGCGCAGGGCTTCGCGCCAGGCGCTCGCAGGGTCGACCTCGAGCACCTCGTCGGAGCTGCGCGCTCGCAGATGCGGGAGCACGGCGTCGACACGTTGTCGGTCGAGCTCGACCGGGGGATCTTCTTCATGGACCGGCGTGCGTTCGCCGGCCGATCGCTCGATCCGGATGACGTGCTGCGCCGGTTCGCCGCCGGCGCGCGCGAGATGCCGGGCGTGTTGCGTGTGGATGCGCTGGATGATCTGGAGCGCCTCGAGCGACGGGGCGATCCGATCGCTCGCCGCTGGCGCAACCTGATCCCGCCGTATGCGCCGGCCGAGCTGGTCATAACGCTCGAGCCGCACAACGTGTGGCTCACGCTGCCGAACGCGCGGCACGACTCGCCCCACGACTACGATACCCACGTGCCGCTCATCCTGTATGGGCCGTGGTTCGCGCCGGGCCGCCGGGATGAGTTCGTCCGGGTGGTCGATCTCGCGCCGACGCTGGCGCGACTGCTCGGAGTCCGGGCATCGGAGCCGATCGACGGACGCGTGCTTCCGCGCGCGCTGCACTGAAACATTGGTGGGCGCGTCGGCCATGCCCGTCGGACACACCACGCACGCGGTTCTCGCCGCGTTCACCGCGATCGTCACCGTCGTGGCGCTTCCCGTCATCGCGCGCGCTCAGGCCACCATGGCGACGGTGATCGTGCGAGTGGAGCACGAAGGCGAACCGCTCCCCGGCGCACTGGTGCGCGGCCCGGGTGCTTCGGTGCGCACGGGCGATGATGGCTCGGCGACGCTGTCGCTGCCGGCCGGCGAGCACCGCCTCAGCGTCGCGCTGCTCGGGTTCGCTCCCGAATCGCTGCTGGTCACCGTGCGTGCCGGCGCGGAACACCGCGTGCTCGTGGAGCTCCGTGAGCAGGCCGCCCGGCTCGCGCCGACGATCGTGACGACCACGCGCGCCGAGCGCCGGATCGAGGACGAGCCGTTGCGGGTCGAGATCATCGGCGAGGAGGAGGTGTCGGAGAAGGTGAGCATGCGTCCGGCCGACATTTCGATGCTGCTCAACGAGACCGGCGGCGTCCGCGTGCAGTCGACCGCGCCGTCGATCGGCGGAGCTTCGGTGCGCATCCACGGCCTCCGCGGGCGTTATACGCAGATCCTGGGCGACGGGCTGCCCCTGCACGGCGCGACGCCAGGCGGGCTGGGAGTGCTTCAGATTCCGCCGCTCGACCTCGCCGGCGTCGAGGTGGTCAAGGGCGTCGCGTCGGCGCTCTACGGCGGCGCGGCGCTGGGCGGCGTCGTCAATCTCCTGGCCCGCCGCCCCGACGGTGGGCGTGAGCTGCTCGTCAACCAGACCTCGCGAGATGGGAGTGATCTCGCGCTGTGGACATCCGACGAGCTGAGCGAGGCGTGGAGCTACACGCTGCTGGCAGGCGCGCACCGACAGCGGCGCACCGACATCGATGGCGACGGCTGGACGGACATGCCCGGCTATGAGCGCGCGGTGGTGCGCCCGCGCGTCTACTGGCGTGACGAGTCCGGGCGGTCGCTCTGGATGACGGTCGGCACCACGCTCGAATCGAGGCGCGGCGGCACGATGGACGGCGCGAACGCTCCCGACGGTGCCCCGTTCGCCGAGTCGCTGAGGACGCGTCGGGCCGACGCCGGCGCGGTCGGCCGCATGGCGCGCGGTGCCGATGTCCTCGCCCTGAGAATGTCGGCCAGCGCGACCTGGCACCGACACGAGATCGGGATGGCGACCGAGCGCGACCGGCACGCGACGATGTTCGCCGAGGCGTCGTGGGCGAGGACGTTCGCCTGGGGAACGTCGGTGATCGGCATGGCGGCACAGCACGACACCTACCGGAGCGCGGACCTTCCGGTGTTCGATTTCGACTTCGTCACCGGGGCGACCTTCGCCGAGGCGAGCGTCACGCCCGTTCCATGGCTGTCGGCCTCGGCCAGCACCCGGCTCGACGCTCACGATGAGTACGGGGTCATCATCAGCCCGCGACTCTCGGCTCTCGTGCGGCTCGCCGATGGATGGACGGCACGCTTGTCCGCCGGCACTGGTTTCTTCGCCGCCACGCCACTGATCGAGGAGGTCGAGCCGGTGGGACTGGCGGCGGTGGGCAGGTCGGAGATCAACCGTGCCGAGCGCGCCGCCGGCGGCTCGTTCGATCTCGGAGGGCGTCTCGGACCGGTGGAGATCAATGGCACGCTCTTCGGTTCACGGATCGAGCACGCGGTCGTCGTGCAGTCGGGCACGGAGAGCCCGAGTGCGGCGGCTGTGCACCTCGAGCAACCTCGTCGTCAGATCATCGGCGCGCCGGATGGAGAGCTCGTGCTCACCCACGCGCGCGAACCGGTTTGGAGCTGGGGAAGCGACGTGTTCGCCCGCTTTCGCAAGGAGCCCGTGGTGGTGACGGCGAGCTACACGTACCTGCGGGTGTCGGAGCACGACCCCGTGGCAGCGGTCCGCCGGGAGGCGCCTCTGACTGCGAGGCACACCGCGGGTCTGGTGACGATGATCGAAGACCACCAGGCTGGCTCGCTGCTCGGAGTGGAGCTGTACTACACGGGTGCTCAGCGACTGGCCGACAACCCGTACCGAAGCCGTGGAGCGCCGCACGTGATCATCGGGGCCCTCGTGCAGCGTCGCTTCGGCCGCGCAACGGTGTTTCTGAACGGCGAGAATCTGCTCGATGTCCGTCTCACCGACTACCACAGCCTCGTGCGGCCGGCGGCGGGAGAAGGGGGACGGTGGACCACCGACGAGTGGGCGCCGCTCGACGGCCGCGTGTTCAATCTCGGCGTCCGCCTCGCATTGATCCGCGCGGCCGACGACGATCACCACTGACCTTCCGGTGACCGACTCTCTGCGCATCGACCCCGCGACGCCGGTGGACGTGCCACTGCTGGTGGAGTTCATTCGCGAGCTTGCCGAATACGAACGGCTCGCGCACGAAGTCCGAGCCAAAGAGGTGCTGCTGCACGACGCGCTATTCGGGCCTCGCCCGGTCGTCGAGGCAATCATCGCCCGGCTCGGGGACGAGCCGGCCGGTTGGGCCCTCTACTTCCACAACTTCTCGACCTTCCTTACGCGCAAGGGCCTCTACATCGAAGACCTGTACGTGCGTCCGGCGAAGCGCGGCCGCGGGATCGGGAGCCGTCTGCTGGCCGAGCTGGCCCGTATCGCGATCGATCGCCAGTGCGGCCGTCTGGAGTGGACGGTGCTCGACTGGAACGAGCCGGCGATACGGTTCTACCGGAGCCTCGGCGCCGAGCCGATGGATGGCTGGACGGTGCACCGCGTCGCCGGAGAGCCGCTCCGGCGTCTGGCCGCCGAAGTACCGGAGCCGCGGGGCAACCGCGGTCAGTAGTGGCGGCAGCGATCGCCGCCAGGAGCGGCGCCGTGATCGCCGCCACGCCCGGCTCACGACAATCCAGTAGGCCCGCTCACCACACACCCTGGCCGAGCCTCGGATTGACGACGCTGTTGTAGATCGAGCCGAAGGTGTAACGCAGCCCGATCCGGGTCTGATAGCGATAGTTCGTCTGGAGGGCGCGCAGCCGCAGGAGGATCTCCTCATCGGTGTAATCGTCCTCGGCCTGCACATAAAGCTGGTCGTGTACGCGGGCGTATCCCGCACCGATGTCGAGCGACAGGCCGCGGAACAGCCGGATGTCGAGCTCGCCGCCCACCTCGAGGCGATAACGGCTGATGTCGTGCAGGAAGTGCGAGCCGGCGAGCCTCGTCTCGGCGGAGCCCCAGCGCTGCTGCAGCTCGAGCGCGAGCTCCAGCGCCTGGTCCCAACGCTGCTCGTTCTGCATGCCGTAGAGCGTCTGCTCCAGGTAGTCCCAGTGATTCGCGCCGACGGAGTAGCGCACGGTGAGCTGGCGGCGGCTGAACTCGGAGTACGGAAACACGCTGTACTCGATCGCCGGCGCGACGCGCACCCGCAGGTCCTGGTTCTCGCGCGTCGACGTGCCGACCCGGACGGCCAGGCCCGCCGACCAGAACCGCGCCACGCTGTGGGCGGCGAATCCGTCGACGCCCCAGTCGCGCGTGATGCTGGTGAACGGTCCGTCGCTCAACTCGAACCGGTTCCGGTTGTATTCGCCCTCGAGCTCGATCTCGAGCTTCCAATCGGCGGTCACCCGGCTGGCCTCGACCTGGAGGCTGAACTCGTGCTCCGTTTCGCGTGTCTCCCCGTCGAGGGAGCCATCCAGCCCGACGGAGAACACCCAGGCATTCCATGGGTCATTGGCCGGCCCGGGCGAGTCGGGGATCGGGGCGCCAGCAATCGAGGGAGCGGGCGTGACGCTGATGGCGTCGGCCACGCCCGTATGCACCAGATAGCGGACCAGCCCCTGGGCGATCCGCCTCGTCAGTCGGTCGCGCGCCTCGGCCGCGGCGGTCGACGGCTCGACGCCCAGATGCACCGTCGTGCTGTCCCCGTCGAAGGCGCGCAACCCGATGAAGGTCAGCTGGTACGCCCGACCGCCGCTCCCGGTCTGCTCGGATGTCACGAGAACGTGGACATCGGCGTCCGCGCGATCGCGGACCCAGTCGGCATACGGGATCTCGTTGCGGATGTGACTCGACTCGCAATTCGGCGCGTTGCAGTCGAGGAAGACGCCAAGCCCCGCCGCCTGAGCGCGGGCATCCTGTGCGCCGACGGCAGCGGAGACCGCGAGGAGCAGGGTCGGGAGGACGAGCGGCGAAAACTGTCGGCACATGGATCTCTCCGTAGGGTGTCGCGCACTGGTGTCGGCCAGAGCGGGCGGCCGGAGCGTGGGCGCCCACAACGCACGAATGCGGCGGGCGCGAGGCCCACCGCATCCCAGTTACATCCGTTGGAGCAATTTCGCTACCGCTGGATGATCTCCTGAAGCGCCGTGATCGCGCGTGGGTCCTTGGAGCTCGACAGCCGCGTGATCGCGCGCCGGCGGACCTGGTTGTCCTCGTCGCCCTTGGCGATCTCGATCAGCTTGTCGGTCATCGCGCGGTCGTCGTGCCGCGCGTAGAGGTCGATCAGGGCCAGCTTCATCGTACGTTCGCCCGCGGACTGGTAGACGCCCAGGAGCTCGGCCGACGTCGCACCACCCTTCTCGGCCGCGGTGAGCGCGCGGCGGCGGAGCGAGACCGGCTCGGCGGGCGTTCGCGCGATACCGAGCAGCCACTGCGTGTTGTCGCGTCCCCCGAGCGTGGACACGGTCGTGATCACGCGCTCCCTGGCGGCGGTGCTCTCGAGCCGGCCGTACGACTGCCGGAGGAGGTTCATGTCCTCGGCCGTCGCATAGCTGCCACCGAGCCCGCGAATGGCGATCTGCCGGATCCCGTCGGGGGTTTCGTTCGCCTGCACGACGGCTCGGAGCCACTGGCGGGCGCGGGGATCGCCGGAGCGCGAGAGCTGCGTGGCCGCCTGCTCGGCCAGCCACGAGTCGTCGCTCGTGCGGGTCATCTCGATCAGCGTCGGGACGCCTTCGCCCTGCCCGAGGCGGGCGAGCGTGCTGATCGCCTGGGTGCGCACAGCCGCGGCGTCATCGCGCGCCCGCGCCATCTCGGCGAGCGTGCCGGCGGCGGGACCGCTCGGCCGGCCCGGCGCTTCGGACATGCGGCCGATCCAGGTGATGGCCGAGCGGCGGGTCTCGAGGGGGCGGCTGCGGTCCCGGGCCAGGGCGACGAGCGGTGCCGAGGCGCCGGCCCCCTCGGCGATCATCGCCGGGAGGATCGCATCGCGGCCGGGCTTGCCGTCGAGCCGCGCGGCCTGGGTGAGCAGGTACTCGTGTGCTTGCGCGCCCGTGACCGTGCCGAGGTCGGTAACGCCGCTTGGCGCGGCGGCCGCCGGCCCGACGACGGCATCGATGCTCGTCGTCACACCGCCGGCACGGGAGATTATCACCCGCGCGGGGCCGGGCTCGCAACGCTCGGTCGGGGCGCCGCCGACGACCTGGACGTTGCCGGTGAACGAGCCTGGGGAAGTCGAGATGTAGCTGCGGCCGTTTCCGCAGACACCATCGCGTACGGGATAACTGAACTGGATTGCCCCATCGCGCACCGCGTCCACGCGCTGGGCCAGCGACTGTGCGCCGGCGGGGACGAGTGGCGCGGCGGCGGCGAGGATCGCCAGGGCACGCACCAACGAGGATTCGAAGCGGGTCATCGGTTGATGATCTCCAGGAGAAGCTGCGTGGTCCGGGGATCCGTCTTTCGCGAGAGACGGCTGATCGCGTGGCGGCGGAGCTGCTGGTCCTGATCGTTGCGGGCGATCGAGATCAGCTTGTCCACGGCCTCGGGCTCGTTGCGGTTGGACAGACTCGTGATTATCCGCTCCTTGAGCCGGCGGTCGCTCACCTGGTCGTAGAGCCGCGAGACCTCGGGGAGCGGCGCGTTCGAGGCGAGCCGGCCGAGTGCCTCGGAGCGGAGCTCCATCGCCTCGCCCTCGTTGCGGACCAGCGCCATCAGCCACTGCTGGTTCTCGGGGCCGGGGAGGCGCGCGATGGTCGTGATCGCCTGCGAACGCAGGCGCCGGCTCTCCAGCTTCGGGTAGACGCCGCGCAGGTACGCGGCTTCCTCGGGCGTCGCCCGGGTGAAGCTGGACAGCGCGGAGACCCGCGTCTGCTCGGCGATGTCGTTGCGCTCGATCACCGTGCGCACGGCCTGCCGCGCGCGCGGGTTCTCGTTGGCGTTCAGCGCACGCATGACGGACGCCGCGAGTCGCGTGTTGCCGGTCAGCAGGATCTCCTGGAGCCCGGACACGACGCGGTCGGTGGGAATCTTACCGAGCATGTCGATCGCCTGGCGCTGCACGGAGAGTTCGGGATCGCTCTTCGCCACCTCGAGCAGAATCTCGCCGGTCTCTGGCGTCGTCTGACGGCCGAGGAGAAGCACGGCGCGGCTGCGGAGCGACGTCGAGCACTCGTCGCGCCGCTGGAGGACGCGCCGCAGCGCGGGAGTGACCTCCGGCGACTCGATTCGGCTGAGCGCACTGAGCGCCTCGAGCCGCACGGCCAGCTCGTCGCGGTCGCAGTTGGACTGGCTCGCGGCGGTGCCCTGCGCGCTCCGCCCGCCCGGAGGCATCACCGCGACGGCCCGACCGGAGGGTGGCATCGGCGCCGCGCCCGGACGGGAAGGAACGGGAGCGCGTACCTGGCTCTCCAGCGCCTGCTGTGCGCGCGCGTCGCCGTGCGCGGCCAGCTCGCCGCGGATGCGGGTCGCCAGCGAAGCCGCCTCGCGGTCCACTGACGCCCGGGGGAACCGCTCACGCTGCTGCTCGAGCGCCCTCAGTGCCGCCTGCATGTCGGCCACCGTTCCGATGCGGTACAGCGCGAACGCCTCGTAATAGAGCACGTCCTGCGCGTAGCGCGAGCTCGGGTACCGCTGGCCGATCACGCGGAACGCTTCGGCGGCGCGGCGGTACTCGCCGCGGTTGAGCATCTCGCGGGCCGCCTTGTAGAGAGAGTCGGCGACGTCCTGTGGATACGGCGATTCGGGGAGATGGATCCACAGTGGCTCCGCGTGTGCGCTGAGGGCATCGACCGCCCGCATCTCCGCGATATGGCGCAGATCGTCGAAGACGAACGCGTCCGGCGCGTGCGCAACTGCGGCGTGCTGCAACTCGTCGAACGTCATTGACAGCTGCTCCTCCACCACGGCTCGTTCCATCTCGACGTGGACGAGCTCGTCGATCCGCATGTTTTCCATCACTTCGCTGGCCCGCTCGATCTCGAGCCGGACGTGCTCCATGTCCACGAGTTGATCCAGGTGGAGCTGCTCCAGGACTTCGCGCAGGTGCTCTTCGTGTCCGAAGCCATCGAACTTCGCGCGCGCGACCGCCTCGCTGGCCCGGGCCAGCTCGCGTTCGATGCGCATCCGATCGAGCTCCTCGGGGAAATGCGGGCGGGGCGCGACCGGCGCGACCGCCTCGGCGGGCGGACGCGGCGGGGTCGCCGGGCGGGGGCGCTCCTGGGCGCCCGAGGAGACGCCCAGGAGGGCGACCGCCGTCGTCGGCAGAATTGCTGTCAGAATGCGCATGGCGTTCTAGGGTCCAATGAGAGGAGGGAGCTCGGCGACGACCGTTCGCAACCGCGGCAGGACATCGCGCTCTTCGATCGCATCCGTAATGAGCCGCATCTCGCCGGGCGCGGTGCGCGGCGCGGAGAGCCGCGACACCTGCGCCAGCACGAGCTCGAGATCGCGAAGCAGCATCTGGATCCGCGGGTCGTCGGCGACCGGCGAATCGAGGAGGATCCGCGTGGTCGAGAGGAGATCGTGCGCCTGTTCGATGAGCGTGCTGTCGGCGAGACCGGCCGGCGACTCGCCGGGAAGGGCGACCAGCAGCGCCGCCGCCTCGCCCAGATACCGGCTGGTGGCCAGCCGGTAGGGGCCATTGTCCTCTTCGCCGAGGTACGCGGCCGCCGCTTCAGGAACCGCCGATGGAGGCGGTGTCGTGATCCGGCCGATCGCGATGCCGATCAGCAGCGTCGCCGCCATCCCGAACGCGGCGGCCATCCACCATGCGCCACGGACTGCCACCGGCCGGCGTGTGCGCGGAAAGCTCGCGCGGTCGATCTCCTTCCACATCGCCTCGAGCGGAGGTGGCGGCGGGACGCGGTAGCCCTGCGCCGCCTCCGCCATCAGCTCGTCGAATCGCTCGTCGCTCATGCCTGCCACTCCTTCGCGTAATCCGCCAGAGCTTTCCTCAGTCGGGCACGGGCCGCCGACAGGCGCGCCTTCGACGTACCGACCGGGATTCCCAGTGCTCCGGCGATCTCCAGGTGCGTGTATTCCTCGACATCGTGCATCACCACCACCACCCGGTAGATCTCGGGGAGAGCGTCGATCGCCACTCTCAGCCGATCCCTCAACTCGGGATCCGTAGCCACCGGCGCCGCATGCACGTCATCGGCGGCCTCCAGCCCCGTCTCCCGCTGCCACCACCGTTTCCTCTTCCGCATCGCGTTCAACGTCACCGTGACCGCGATCCGGTGCAGCCAGGTTCCGAACGCCGCATCTCCGCGAAAGTCGCCCAACCTCTCGAAGGCGCGGATGAACGCCTCCTGCGTACAGTCGCGGGCAAGATCCTCCTCGCCGGCCAGACGGTAGACGAGGCGGTAAATGCGTGGCGCATGCGCCTCGTACAAAGCCCGCCCCGCCGCGCGGTCGCCGGCGAGGATGCCGGTGATGAGCTGGCGCTCGGTCACCTGCGGGTTCGCCTCGAGCGCGATCCCGAGTTGCGTCGTGTGCACACCTCGATAGACACGCAATCGTTCGAGAGGGTTGGGTGGCGCCGGCGCACGCCGGGTCGGCGCGGCAGGCGGCGGCCAGGCCAATCGAGCGACCGGCGCATCAGGCGGCCAAGCCATCAGGCAGTCGGTGGTGCGTTCCCGACGCCCGGTTGCTCGAGGTGAGCTCCGGTGCGCCGGCCAGCCGGGATCCGGCCGCGGACTCTAGCGGAGTCGCGTCGCCGCCACGAGCCAGTCCCGCCACAGGCGGTCCAGCTCGTCCGGGTCGCCGGGCAGGGTCGGAGCGTCGGCGAACACCTCGCGGACCGTCTCGCCGAGGAACAGGCGCTCGGCGGCATGTCCGAGGAACTCGGCTCCCTCGCGGTCGGCGACGAACTGCGCGAAGGAAAGGGCCTGCACGCGGCGCATGGCGGCGCGGTCCGCTGCGCCGCGGCCCATTCGGCGTCCGGGCGCGACCTCGGGAGCGAGCCGATCGAGCTCGAACAGCTCGGAGAGCGGGATCATCTCGCTGCGCCGGTTCCAGAGCTGCCGTGCGAGTGCCGACTGCCCCGGCGAGACCGCGATCAGATCGACCATCGCGCTGGCGATCCAGGCCGGAATGCGGATCGTGTCGTCGGCTGGCCGGGTAGCCAGCGGGCCGTCCTGAGCGGCGGTCGCCTGCGCCGCGCGCGTACGCCTGGCGTGCTCGACCACCCAGACGCGAGCCGCAGCCGGACCCGGTCGAACCGGGGAAACACGCTGGCCTGAGCGCTGGAAACCAGCGAAACGGGCCGGTATCTGCACCTCGTTCCGCTCGGTAAGGGAGGCTATCGACGTATCCTGCCCCGGTCGCACCGGTGGCAGCGAATCCAGGTATCGAACGATGGCGAGAGGCGCTGTGGTCCCGAAGTAGCGCTGGAACTGCCGGGCGGCGGCTTCGATGTCGTGCTGTGTTTCGGCGAGGATCTCGCGCCGCGGCGCAATCAGCTCGTAGCCCGGACCAGCGAGCGCGTAGCTCGTGTCGCCGTTCTCCGTCCGCGCCTCACCGATGCTGAGCGGGATCGGGATGTAGACGTCCTCGTGGCTGGGAAAGTACGCGCACGCGAGAGCGGTGAGCGGCAGCGCGGCGAGCCACGGTACGCGTGGGCGCGGGTGGGCCCGGCCGCTGATGAGAGGAGCGTCCATTCCGTCGGTCCGCAGGATTGGGGTTCATCGGCGCCGCCCGCCGGCGGTCGCCTTCACTTCCATCGTACAAGATACTCCGCTGCGCGAGACGTGTGCCCCCGGATCGCTTCCCAACTCAGCCGGTCCGTGAAAAACCGTGATGCATATCTCGCGCTGTCGATCCCTTGCCGTACCGGGGTCCGCGTCGTACACTCCCGGGCACCAAGCCGGGTCGAGCGCGAAGCAGCGCCACCCGCAACCCTCCTGGACCCCGGCTTTCACATGCCGGTCAACAGCGCCCGCGGCTCTGCTCGACGAGCTCAGCCCCGCGGCGTGGGAACGTCCCCGCAATACAGCTCCGAGAAGTCTGGTTCGCCCCATGGCGAGCTCGACTGGAAAACGCGTGACGTCGCCCGTTGCAACCGCGTCACGTGGTCAGGCTGGCCAATCTCCATTCGCCCACGGAGGGGACGAATGTCGTCACCGGTCGTGCCCCATCCCCGATGGGTCAAGCAGCTGGATGCCTCGCTCGAGCCGCTGCGCCAACGGATCCTGGAGCTGGACGTCGTGGTCCACGCCTCCGAGAACCGCCTCGGCGAGTCGGCCATCCGGAACTTCATGGTGGAATTCTATCCCATCATCCGGGACTTTCCGGGCTGGCTGGAAACGCTGCTCGAGCGCACACCCGAGGATGGGCTGCCGTTCTTTCGCGAGAACCTTCGCGTCGAGCGGAAGCACGCGATGATGTGGCAGGCCATGGGCGAGGGGTTCGGGGTGCCGCTGAAGCGGTTCCATGACGAGGAACGCGGGAACGAAGCCGTCGAGGAGTTCCACGCCTACCTGACCGGGATGGGCGAGACCGGGACGTTCGCCAGCGCCGTCGCCGCGACGAACTACGCGGTCGAGGGAGTGGCGCAAGGGATTTCGGCCAAGGCGCTCGAGGGACTGCAGCATCATCCGAAACTGGGTGAGCGCGGACGCTGGTGGCTCGAGGAGCATGCGAAGTACGATGACGAGCACCCGGTGATGGCTCTCGAGCTGATCAAAGCGTGCGTCGGTCGCGGCGAGGACGAGCCGGAGCTCGTGTCTCAGGCAGCGAAGCAGAGCCTGGAGCTCATGCACCTCGCGATGGACGCCAGCTATCACGACTGATGCCTCGCGCTGGGGGCGCGCCGCGTTCGCGCAAACCGACATTGTCGGGTGCCGGTGACGGCGGCCCGCCGGGCGCACCGCGGGCCGCGTCGGGTCGCCTGGCGCGCGGGATCGTCGAGAGCTCCCCGGATGCGATCATCGTCACCTCGCTCGACCGCCGGATCTTCGACGCGAATGAAGCGGCCGCCCGCCTGTTCGACCGCACGCTCCCCGAGCTGATCGGCACCCGGATCGACGATTGCGTCGTCCCGGCCGAGCGGCAGCTGGTCGAGCGCTACGAGCGGGAGGCGGCGCGTGGGCACCCGCAGCGGTACGAGACTCGTATCCTCACCGCGCGAAAGTCGGAGCGGATCGTCGCCGTCGCCTCGGCCGCGCTGCACCAGGGCGGGAAGTTGATCGGTACCGCGGCCACGCTTCGCGACATCACCGACGAGTTCCATGCCCACGCGACTCTCGCGCGCTCCGAGGCGCGCTACCGGCATCTGTTCGAGGGCGCCAGCGACGCGATCATGACGTTCGACGCGTCGGGGACGTTCACCACCGTGAACCGCGCCGGCGAGGAAATCTCCGGCTACGGACGCGACGAGCTGGTGGGGGAGTCGTTCGGGCCACTGATCCCCGAGGAGGAGATCGAGCGCACCCTGGCCGCGTTCCGCCGCGCCCTCGCCGGCGAGACCGGAACCTTCGAGACGATCTTCGTCCGCAAGGACGGCGATCACCGGTTCATCTCGGTCACGTACTCGGGACCGAAGGCGGGCGAGGAGGTGCTCTGCATCATCCGCGACATCACGGAGCAGCGCCAGCTCCAGCAGCAGCTGATCCAGTCCGAGAAGATGGCGGCGATCGGGCAGCTGGTGAGCGGCGTCGCCCACGAGCTGAACAACCCGCTGGCCAGCGTGTCCGCCTTCGCCCAGCTCCTGCTCGCCGACGCGCGCCTGCCGGTGGAGCACAGGCATTCGGCCGAGGTCATCGCCGGCGAAACGCGCCGGGCAGCCCGGATCGTGAACAACCTCCTGACCTTCGCCCGCCAGCACAAGGCGGAGAAGATCCCCGCCGACATCAACCGGGTCCTGGAGAACGCTCTCGAGCTGCGCGCCTACGAGCTCAACGTGCGCGGAATCAACCTGGTCCGGGACTACGATGACCGCGTTCCCGAGACGATGGCGGACATCCACCAGCTCCAGCAGGTGTTCCTGAACATCGTCACGAACGCCGAGCAGGCGATGGAAAGTGTCGAACGACGCCGCCACCAGCTGCTCGTTCGCACGCGCGCACTCCCGCAGGCGATCCGGGTCGAATTCGAGGACACCGGACCGGGGATCCCCTCGCAGTCGCTGGAGCGGATCTTCAACCCGTTCTACACCACCAAGCCGACCGGACGCGGGACGGGCCTCGGGCTGTCGATCTCCCTGGGAATCGTTCACGAGCACAATGGCCGGGTCTGGGCCGAGAACATCGCCGCCGGCGGGAGTCGCTTCTGCATCGACCTCCCCTACATCGAGCCGGTGCGGGTGGCCGCGAGCGCCCAGCCGGAGGCGGCCCCCAAACTCCCGCCGGGCCTCCGAATCCTGGTCGCCGACGACGAGGATGCTCTCCGTCTGGCGCTCACCCGCTTCCTCGGCGACGCGGGGCACGCGGTGGTGGCCACGGCGAGCGGACGCGAAGCGCTGTTCCACGCCGAGCGCGAGAAGTTCGACGCCATGATTCTCGACATCCGCATGCCGGACATGTCGGGCCAGCAGGTGTTCCGCGAGCTGCTCGCGATGCGTCCCGAGCTGGCCGAGTGCGTCGTCTTCATGACCGGCGACACGGTGAGCACCGACCTGCGGCAGTTCCTGCTCGACTCGGGACGCGCGTTCGTGGCGAAGCCGTTCGAGTTCAAGGAGCTCCTGATGGCTCTGCCGAGGCCGGCGAACGGCACCGGGAGCTAGACCGTACGTCTAGTTCACTTTCGCCTCGACCTCCGCATCGACCTCTTCGAGCGGCGCGATCGCCGGTCCGTTGAGCACCCGGCCGTACGGATCGAATCTCGAGCCATGGCACGGGCAGTCCCAGCTCTTCTCGGCCGAGTTCCAGTCGACGATGCACTTGAGGTGCGTGCAGACGGCCGAGCGGAGGTGCAGCGCGCCCTCGTCGTCGCGGTAGGCGGCGAGGATCTTCGTGCCTTCCCGGAGCAGCGCGCCGGTGCCCGCGCGGATCTCATCCGCGGACCCGACTTCGCCGGGCCGGATCCAGTCGGCGTACTGCACGGCGACGTTGAGGTTCTCCTTCGCGAACTCGGCGGCCGACGCCCGGCTGACCGTAATGCGCGACGGGTCGTAGAGTGTGGCCCAGCGATGTTCGCGTCCGGCGATCAGGTCGGTGAGGAGCAGGCCGGCGATCGTGCCGTGAGTCATCCCGTGGCCGGAGTCACCGGTGGCGATGTAGATGTTCTTCTCCCTGCCCGGCTGCCTCCCGATGAAGGCGAGTGAGTCGTTCGGCTCGAGCACCTGCCCCGACCAGCGGTACGCGATGTCCGTGACCATCGGAAAGCGCGCGCGCGTCCACGCCTCGAGACGGCCGAACCGCTCGTCCGCATCGTCCTTCTGCCCGGTCTTGTGGTCCTCGCCGCCGACGACCAGCAGGTCGCGGCCACCGCCGGCGCCCTGGCCGCCCGCCGGGTGAAGGCGCACGTAGTGGTAGGGATCGGCGGTGTCCCAGTACAGCTCCGTGGGGATGGAGCGGCGGGGAACACGCGCGGCGATCACGAACGAGCGGTACGGCGCCTGCTTGACGTGTGTCACCACATAGTCGCTAACGGGCGAGTTCGTGGCCACGACCACCGCGCCGGCGCGGATACCGTGTCCGTCGCTCGTCGTCACCTCGCATTCCGTGCCGCCGCTGATCTCCTCGACGTGGCTCCCGGCATGGATGCGGCCGCCGCGCTGCACGATCCGGCGCGCGAGGCCGGCGAGATACCGCAGAGGATGGAACTGGCCCTGCCGCGGGAACCGGAGCGCCGGTCCGGTGTCGAACGGCGCGCGTGGAGCGCGCGGCACACGTTCGACACCGGGAACGCCGGCTCGCTGTGCCGCCTCCAGCTCGCGGTCGAGGAGCTCCGCCGAGTCGCCGGGGCCGAGGAAGAGGTAGCCGTCGAGGCGCTCGAAGTCGCACGCGATCGACTCGTCGGCGACGATGCGCTCGATCAGATCCACCGCGGCGATGTGACTCTCGGCGGCGAGCCGCGCCCCCTCCTCGCCGTGCATGCGCTCGAGTCGCGCGTAGCCGTCATCGAGAGCGAACGAGAGATGCGCGGTCGTACGCGAGGTCTCGCCGCCGCCGATCGGCCCGTCGTCGATCACGATCACCCGCCGCCCGTCGCGGGCGAGCAGATACGCCACGCTCAGCCCGGCGATGCCGGCCCCGACCACGCAGACATCGGCCTCGGCGTCGCCGTCGAGCGGGCTGTGCTCCGGCACGTCGGCCGTGGCCATCCAGAGGGAGATCGTATCTCCAGACTCGCGCTGCATCCTGTCCTCCCCCGGGCGATGAGCCCCCGATGCATCAGGTGAAATGGGGGAGAAAGAGGCACAGGGCATGCCATTGCGCGAGCACGCATCGTGCATTTTGGGGCGGCGACCCCCATCGTGGGGCCGTCCTGCAACGCGGAGTCGCACATGGTTCGACAGTTCGTCGTATCCAGCAGCATCCGCTCGGTGGGATTCGATTCCGGGAGCAGGGTCCTGGAGATCGAGTTCTGCACGGGCGGCATCTACCAGTTCCACGGCGTGCCGGAGTACGTCTTCGACGAACTGCTCAGCGCGCCATCGATCGGCAAGTACTACCAGCATCGGATCAAGGAGAGCTACGATCCGCTGCGGGTGGGGGTGGTGGCGCACGTCGACTGAACGCGGGATGGTGGAACCATGAAATGATGTGTAGTCGGTTGCGGGGTCGGCGGTTCTTCGAATCGAAGGTTTCGGGGCGGGGAGCGCGGCGTGGTCGGTTCACGCACCGCTGCCCGCTTCTAGCGGGGAAAGCGGAGCGGGGAGGGGCTGGCGTAGCGGGCCGCGTCATCGCGTCATCGCGTCATCGCGGCGTCGAGCGCTCGCCGGGCTGGCCGATGGGCGCCGATCGCTGGCCGCCGCTCCCCAGTCGGAATCGTACCACGCTCTGGACGCCGTCGGCGTCCGCTTCCAGGCCCCATACATGCTCCCGCCGCGCCTCGAGCAGAGTGACGTTCCGCGAAACGGCGAGCGTGTGTGCGGGCACGCCGCCGGCGTCGAGCACGAGCCAACGTCGGTCCTGCTGCTGAGCCACGGCCATCGTGCCGGCGTCGGCCACCTCGAACCAGCGAACCGGGACGAGATCGGCTTCGCCCCCATCGATCCGCATCTCCGGGTGCAGCACCGCGATAGGGGCACGTGGCGCAGCCCGGTAGCGCACCTGAATGGGGTTCAGGGGGTCAGGTCACGGCGGGCCGACGGGCATCTCTCGAGCCGGAAAAGGAACGCGCCGAAGCTTGGGTCGTCCGGCCCTCGAGCTCGTCGTAATCCCGGCCGCGGCGCAGCACTTCCCCTCGAACGACTCGCTAACGGCTCTATCCGCGCTCGCGCAGCGCGCGACCCAGCTCCGAGTCAGGGGCACGCGGTCGATGTGAGTGCCGTGTGAGGCCGCCGTGAGGTCCTCCCTCCAGATAGGTGGTGCCAACGAGGCGGTCCGGGGGGCGCCCACCGGACCGACCGCGACTCACCTATCCGGAGGAAGCATCATGCAGCGCCTCACCCCCGCAGTCGTTCTCACCTGCGCATTCTCGGCATGTGCCGATTGGTCCCCGCTCCCGATGGAGCCGGAAGCCGGCAACACGCCGGTGCTCGCGCGGGCCTCGAGCACGACCACGCACTTCGAAACTCCGTTCACGGCCGTGGCACAGTGCGGCACCGACATCGGCCCAATCCGGTTCACGGGCATCATCAGCGGCGTCGATCACACAACCGTGGACGGGCGCGGCGAGCAGCACCGGACGAGGGCATTCCGCGTGCAGGGGCTCACCGGCGTGAACCTGATGACCGGGGAGGCGTACACGGTGATCGGCGGCGCGGAGATGCTGTCGTGGAACACCCCCGTCGGCCAGGTTCCCGGAGTTCCCCTCCGCTCCAACCATGCCGGGACGCTGGTGTTCGATCCGGTGGATGGCGGATCGAAGGTCATCGCGCATCACGCGATCCGCTACATCGAGGATGGGACCGGGGAGGTGGTGCTCGAGTATCACGCCTGGAGCTGCGTGCGGCAGGGCGAGCGGGCGGTGACGCACTAGCCCCGGCCCGGCGGCGCTCCGCGGCTTTCCGAACCGTCGCCTCGACCATAGTATAGAAGCAGGACACCGGCCTTTTCGGTGGCCCTTCTTCCTGTCTCAGGGCGCCTCATGGTCGAGCTCAGGACGTTCGGCGGACTCTCCCTCGTCGGGAAATCGCTGCCGCCCGCCTCCACGCAGCGCAGACGTCTCGCGCTGTTGGTGCTGCTCTCTCGCGGCGGCGATCGCGGCGTTTCGCGCGACAGATTGCTCGCGTATCTCTGGCCGGAGAGCCCGGCCGAACGGGCCCGCCACGCGCTCGACCAGCTCCTCTACGCGACCCGCCGGGACCTCGGCCGGCGCGCGATCGCCTCGGCGGCCGGCCAGCTGCGCCTGGTTCCGGAGGTCGTTCGGGCGGATTGCCAGGAATTCGAGAGCGCACTCGAGGCGTCCGAGCTCGAACGGGCGGTGCAGCTGTACGCCGGACCGTTCCTGGATGGGGTTCACCTCGGCGAATCGGTCGAGCTCGAGCGTTGGGTGGAAGCCGAGCGGTCACGCCTCGAGGGCCGGTTCCTCGACGCGCTGGAGCGTCTCGCTCGAGATGCCGCGGGACGGCGCGATGCCCGCACGGCCGTCGCGTGGTGGCGGCGGCGCGCCGCCGCCGAGACGCTCGATTCGCTGGTGGCGCGCTGTCTGGTGGAGGCGCTCGTGGAGGCCGGCGATTTCACGGGCGCGCGCCGTCACGCCCACGATCACATCCGACTGTTGCGGGAGGAGCTAGATACGGAGCCTGACGCGGCCTTCACGACGCTTGCGCGCCGGCTCGCGCACGAGCCGGCGGTGGTCATCACGGCCGGTGATGCATTGCCGACTGGCGAGCGGACCCGGGAGGCGCCGTCCGGAATCGATGCCGGACAGAGCGACCTCACTTCCGGCTCGACGGCCACCGTCGTGTCGCGGGCGCTTCCGGCCGCGCTCGGCCCCCCACTGCCTGACGATGACCGACGCCGGTTCGTCGGGCGCCGCCGGATTCGTGCGGGAGCCCTTGCCGGCGTGAGTCTGGCACTCGTCGCCTTTACGATGGCGACGCGGTCGTTCGGCGCGGGCTCCGCGGCGTCCCCAGACGTGGTCGGCGAAGCGCACTACGCGCCCGCGGTGCGCGCGCCGGACACGGCGGCGCGCTCACTGTACCTGCGCGGACGCGTCGAGTGGAACCGGCGTTCGCGCGAGGGGCTGGAGGCAGCCGTCGTTCTCTTCCGTCGCGCGACGGAGCTGAATCCGGCCTACCCCGAGGGGCACGCCGGTCTCGCCGACGCGTACGTGATTCTCGGCTACCTGGGCTACGTCCCCGGGGATGCCGCCTTCCCGAAGGGAAAGGCTGCCGCGCTCCAGGCTCTCTCGCTCGATCCCTCGCTGGGCGAGGCGCATGCCGCGCTCGGCAAGGCGCTTCAATGGGAGCGGCGCTGGGTGGAAGCGGAGAAGGCTTTCCGTCGCGCGATCGAACTGTCGCCGGAGTACGCGACGGGCCATCAGTGGTACGCGCTGCTGCTCACGATCCTGGCGCGGAGGGAAGAGGCGCTCGTGTTCGGCCGCCGCGCGGCCGAGCTCGATCCGCTCTCGATCCAGATCCAGAACACCCACGGCATCATGCTCTACAACGTCGGCGAGCTCGACTCGGCACTGCACGTCTATGAGCGACTGGTCACGTACGAGCCGGATACGGCCTGGGTTCGGCAGAATCCCTGGGTGCTGTCGAACTTCGGCAAGGTGGCCGCCGCGGCGGGTCGCCATCGGGCTGCCATACAACTCATCGAGCGTGCCGCCGGGATCGTGCCGCAGCACCCGCGTCCGCTGTACGAGCTCGCGATGGCGCATCTCGCCGCGGGCGATCGGTCGCGCGCGCTCGCGGCCTTCGACCGTGCCGATCCGGGGCATCCGCACTATCCCGTGTATCGGGCCATGCTGCACGGACAGCTGGGCGAGCTCGACGCCGCCTTCGAGTTGCTCGAACGGGTCGCCGAGTGGGGACCGGTGCAGCTGCTGACGCTGGAGACGAATCGTTCGCTGCAGGAGCTTCGGGCGGATCCCCGCTATGCCTTTCTGCGGAGACGGCTTGGTCTACCAGGATGAGTCGTCGCTGGAGGGTAGCCGGATGCTCGCGGCGCTCATCCCCCGCGCGCGCTTCGTCCCGCTCGAGAGCAGGAATCAAGTCGTGCTCGAGACCGAGCCCGCCAAACCGGCCGAGGACGCTCGTGCATCGCCACCGCGCGTTCCGCCCATCCCGGACCGACGCCGCGGAAGTCGATCCCCGTCAGGACTCGCACGCGATCATTCATCTTCTGCGGCGACGCGGCGATCGTAGCCGCGGTGCGCCGGAGCGCCTCGCCGGAGGTGTTCCCGGCGGAGATCATCAGCCTCACGTTGAGCGCATCGAGCTCGGCGCCGAGTCGAGCGAGGCTCTCGACTGGTCCGAGTGCTCCAACCGGGTGGCCGCGAAAGTCGATCGCCGGGTACTTCGCCTTCGGAACCGGGTGAGCGGGCACGACCAGCGTCGAGCGCGGCCGATAGTCGAGAATGCTCGGCGCCTCGACTTCCGGTCCCATGCAGGTCCGGGGACGGATCTCGGTGGTGCCCGGTGGACAGGACTCACCCGTGCCGATCGGCGTGGCGCGACCGCCACCTCGCTGCGCCTCGAGATCGGTGCCGAACCGGCCAAGGCGAATGCGGCGGCGAGCGACGCGCGCCACGATCTCAGATTCACTCTCATGCGAATTGTCCCCGCCGGGTGGAAAATCGAGGGCTGCCGCTCCCGGTCGGAGCACGGATGACGGTCGCCTCTGCGACCGCCCGACGAAAAGCTTCGGGATCGGGCCGGTCCACCGCCGGCCTTGCGGTCACCATCGCAGCGGCCTTCAGGCCTCTCCCCGCCCCCGTTCGACTTCGGAAGTCCACCATCGCACCCCTAAAAACCTCGAAGGCCCCCCGAGGGCGGCCGGCCATCGATCAGCCGACGCCGACCCCCGGCATGTCGATCCTGCCGCGCGCCAGGACCGCCCCGCACTCCTCGGCCGGCGCCGGCCTGGCGTAGAGGTACCCCTGCCACGCGTCGCACCGCTGCCGGCGAAGGAACGCCAGCTGCTGCTCCGTCTCCACGCCCTCGGCGATCACCGTCAGCTTGAGGCTCCGGCCGAGCGCTATCACCGCGCTGGCGATCGCCGCATCGTTGGGGTCGACGGTGATGTCGCGCACGAACGACTGGTCGATCTTCAGCGCGTCGACGGGGAACAGCCGCAGTGCGCTGAGCGACGAATAGCCGGTGCCGAAGTCGTCGATCGATATCCGCACGCCGAGGCGCTTGAGCTCGCGCAGCTTCTCGATCGCCCCGCCGTCGCTCTGCGTCGCGATGCTCTCCGTGATCTCCAGCTCGAGCGCCGACGGCGGTAGCTCCGTCTCCTCGAGAATCCGTGATACCATGGGCACCAGACCCGGGTGCTGGAGCTGGCGAACCGAGAGATTCACCGCGGCCCGCAGGCCCCCGTGTCCTTCCTCCTGCCAGGCCCGCACCTGCGCGCACGCCGTTCGCAGAACCCATTCGCCGATCGGCACTATGAGCCCGGTCGTCTCGGCGAGCACGATGAAGTTGCTCGGCAGAAGCAGCCCGAGCTCCGAGTGCCGCCACCGGACGACGGTCTCCATCGCCTCGATCCGTCCCGTCATCATGTCGATCACGGGCTGGTAGTGGACCAGGAATTCGCCGCGCGCCATCGCTCCCCGTAACGCGTTCTCCAGCGTCAGCTGCTCGAGGGCACGCGCGTTCATCGAGGCGGTGTACAGCTGGTAGATGTCCCGTCCCTGCGCCTTGGCGCGGTACATCGCGGTGTCGGCGTTGCGCAGCAGCGTCTCGGCGTCGTCCCCGTCGTTCGGGTAAAGGCTGATCCCGATGCTCGCCGTGACGAACAGCTCGCGGCCGTCGAGCACGAATGGCTGCTTGAGGACCTCGCGGATCTTGCGGGCGACGATGATCGCATCGGTTTCGGTCGTGATTCGCGGCGCGAGGATCGTGAACTCGTCGCCGCCCAGCCGGGTCACCGTGTCGTCCTCGCGCAGGAGACCGCGCATCCGCTTTCCCACCAGCTGGAGCAGACGGTCGCCGACGCCGTGGCCGAGCGAGTCGTTGATCACCTTGAACCGGTCGAGATCGAGAAAGAAGACGGCCAGCCGGTGGCCGCCCCGGTGGGCCGTGTGCACCGCCTGGTCGAGCCGGTCGAGAAATAGCTGCCGGTTGGGGAGCCCGGTCAGCGCGTCGTGGTAGGCGAGGTGCGAGATCTGCTCGGCTGCATCCACCGTGGCCCGACGCTCATCCTCGAGCAGCGCAATGACCATCCCCAAAGCCATCATGAACTGGAGCCCGAAGTGAAAGAACCCGACGTACAGGGCGTACGGGATGAACTGGCCCATCGCCAGCGTCGCGACAGTGATGCCAAAGTAGTGGAACTGCGCTATGGCGTAGCCGAGAAACGCACCAGCGAGAAGCCGAAATCCAAGGCCGCGGCGGAGACGGTCCGACTGGAAGAGCCCGATACCGGCGATGAGGAAGACACCGCCGGCCACGAAACAGCGAAGCCCTACGCGGAGGAAGAACCGCAGGTGCATCGCGTCCGGATCGCCGATGAACAGCAGCGACATCACGAGCCCGAACAGCGCCAGGCCGATTACCGTGGGTTTGGCGACCGCGCCCGGCACCGTCTTGCCGAGCGCCAGCTCGTGCATCCCGAGCAGCAGCCAGGCGACCTGTAGATAGCCGGCGACCGTTGCGATCGCGATCAGCGGTGTCAGCCACCCGGTTGCGTAGCCGCTCGACTGTACCAGGAGCGCCGCTGTGGCAGCGGCGAGCATGACGGCGAGCGCAAACCAGCTCCGCGCCCAGTGCCGCAGGTAGTCGCGGCCGTAATGGTGGTGGAAGTTGCGCAGGACCACCGCGGTGAGCAGCGCGCCCGCGCCCTGAACGACGTAGGTGGTGAAGAGGATCGTCGACGGCGCGTCCATGCTGATCCACGGGGTCGCGGGGGCGCCAGGATCGAAGCCGGCGGGACAAGAGCTGCCCCGCCCGCCGCGCACCGCGTCCTACAATGACGATGCCCGTGATGGTCCCGTAACCATTGGAGCCGGCAAGACTTGTGTGTCCGAACGACCCCGCTATGCCGTCCCCCCAACGAGCTCGGTCGCCTCGCGGACGATCCGCTCCACGGTCAGCCCGAGCTCCTCGTAGATCCGCTGATACGGCGCCGAGGCGCCGAACCGCTCGAGGCCCATCACCACGCCGCGGGGTCCGATCCAGCGGTACCACGACATGGGATGCGCCGCCTCGATCGCCAGCCGGCACACTCCCGGCGGGAGCACCTCATCGCGGTAGGACTCGGGTTGGCGCGCGAACAGCTCGAGGCTGGCCATGCTGACCACGCGTGTCGGAATCCCGTGCTTCTCCAGCCGCTCCATCGCGGTCAGGATCAGGTTGACCTCCGAGCCGCTCGACATCAGCACGATGCGCGGTGATCCGCCTGAGGCCTCGGCGAGCACGTAGCCGCCGCGCGCGACTCCATCGGCCGGGGCGAACCGCTGGCGGTCGATGAAGCTCAGCTTCTGCCGCGTGAGCACCAGCGACACCGGGCCGCCGCGGTGCGACAGCGCGACCTTCCACGCCTCGCGCGTTTCACAGGCATCGGCGGGCCGGAGAACCGTGATGTTCGGGATGCAGCGCAGCGCGGTGAGCTGTTCTATCGGCTGATGCGTCGGCCCGTCCTCGCCGAGCCCGATCGAGTCGTGGGTGAAGATGTGGATCACGCGCTGGTGCATCAGCGCGGCCAGACGGATCGGCGGGCGCATGTAGTCGGAGAAGATCAGGAACGTTCCGCCGTAGGGGATCACGCCCCCGTGAAGCGACATGCCGTTCATGATCGACCCCATGCCGTGCTCGCGAATGCCGAAGTGGATGTAGCGCGAGGCATAGCTGTCCGCCGAGAAGACTCCGGCGCCGGGGATGAGAGTGTTGTTCGAGCCGGTGAGGTCGGCCGAGCCGCCGATCAGCTCGGGGATGTTCTTCGCCAGCGCGGCCAGCACTTTGCCCGATGCCGCGCGCGATGCGATGCTCCCCGTCTCGCTGGTGAACGATGGGAGATCCGCGTCCCACCGTTCGGGGAGCCGGCCATCGAGCCGCCGCTCGAGCTCCCGCCACGGCTCCGGGTATGCTGCCTCGTAGGCGGCTCGCCGGCGCTCCCACTCGGCGCGCAGCTCGGCCCCGCGCTCGCGCGCGGAACGCCAGTGGGCCAGCGCCTCCTCGGGCACGTGAAACGGCTCCTGAGACGGCCAGCCGAGAGCCTCCTTCGTCAGCCTGACCTCCTCCTCTCCCAGCGGCTCGCCATGGGCCTTCGCCGTGTCGCTGCGGTTGGGGCTGCCGTACCCGATGATGCTCCGGACGATTATCAGCGAGGGCCGCTGCGTCTCGGCCTTGGCCGCGACGATCGCCTTGTCCAGCGCATCGAGATCGTTGACATCGAGCACTCGCTGTACGTGCCAGCCGTAGCCCTCGAACCGCATCGCCGTGTCGTCGCTGAACGTGAGGTCGGTGCGGCCGTCGATGGTGATCTTGTTGTCGTCGTAGAAGCCGATGAGCTTGTGGAGCTTCATGTGACCGGCGAACGACGCCGCCTCGTGCGACAGTCCCTCCATGATGTCGCCGTCGCTGGCGATGAAGTACGTCCAGTGGTCGAGCAGCCGGTGTCCCTCGCGGTTGAACAGCGCCGCCAGGTGCGCCTCGGCGACGGCCATCCCGACGGCGTTGCCGACGCCCTGCCCGAGCGGGCCGGTGGTGGTCTCGATGCCGGGCGTGAAGCCGTACTCCGGGTGTCCCGGAGTGCGGCTCCCCCACTGGCGGAACTGCTTGAGGTCCTCGAGATCGAGGTCGTAGCCGGTGAGATACAGGAGGCTGTAGAGGAGCATCGACGCGTGACCGGCGGAGAGAACGAACCGGTCACGGTCGATCCAGGTCGGATCGGACGGATCGTGCCGCAGGTGTCGCATGAACAGCGTGTAGCCGAGCGGCGCGAGCGCCATTGGCGTGCCCGGATGACCCGACTCCGCACGCTGCACCGCGTCCATGGCGAGCGTTCTGATGGTGTTGATGCTGAGCTCTTCGATCGACACGGTGGTCGAGACTCCTCGTGGCACGGCACGGACTCCCATCGGTGATCGTGGTGGTACGACCGGGGACGCAGGGCAGATAATCTAGTCGCCACGCGGGTTGGCGAGCGAGCATGGAGTTACGATCCGTCGGGGATTTCCGGGAATGCCGCGCTCGGATCGAGTTCGGCCGGGATCAAACCGCAGCGGGGCAGAGGGTACACAGGCGGCCACGGCGTAGGCCGAAGGCGCATGGGACACGCGTCGACGCGGCTCAGGCCACGCGATCCGGAGGGTCTTCACCCGCGAAGAACGCCACCAGGTTGTCAATGACCCGCTCGCCCATGGCAATGCGACTCTCGTGCGTGGCACTGCCGAGATGGGGGAGGAGCACCACGTTGTCGAAGCTCGTCAGCTCGGTGTGCACGGCGGGCTCGGCCTCGTACACATCGAGTCCGGCACCGGCGATCGTGCGCTCGCGAAGCGCCTCGGCGAGCGCGGCCTCATCCACGATCCCGCCGCGGGCGGTGTTGATGAGAAATGCTCCGCGCTTCATTGATCGAAGCTGCCCGGCGCCGATCAGTCGCCGCGTCGCCGGCGAGCCGGGGACGTGCAGCGACACGAAATCACTCTCGGCGAGAACCGCATCGACGCTCGACCGCGGCTCGGCGCCCTCACGCTGCCGCTCGGGGACGTCCGAGGTGTTGTGATAGACCACGCGCATCGCGAACCCGGCGCGGGCTCGCCGGGCCACGGCGCGGCCGATTCGCCCCATGCCGATGATGCCGAGCGTCTTTCCGGTGAGCCGCGACCCCATCATGTGAGTCGGCCGCCAGCCCGTCCACGCCCCCGCACGCAGTTCCCGCTCGCCCTCGCCGAGCCGGCGCGCGGTCATGAGCATGAGCGCGATCGCCAGATCGGCGGTATCGTCGGTGAGTACGTCCGGTGTGTTGGTCACGACGACCCCGTGCCGGCGAGCGGCGTCGACGTCGATGTGGTCATAGCCGACACCGAAGTTGGCGAGGATCCGGACGCGGCGAGGCCGGGCAGCCAGGACCGCTTCGGGAAGCCGGTCGCCGACGGTGCAGACGATCGCGTCGGCCGAGCGGACCGCGGCGATGAGCTGGGGCTCGCTCATCGGCGCGTCAGAAGCGTTGAGGTGAGCGTCGAACGACCCCTTCAGCCGGGCTTCGACCGAATCAGGCAGACGGCGGCTGACCAGGACCGTGGGAGCTTCCATGTCGGATCAAGGGCTCAGAGTCGTTGAACCGGGATTCTGCGACTACGACTCTCTGTACCAGGTCTCTGCCGCCGCCACGCCGCTTCCCGGCTCGACCTCGATCCCCGCGTCCGACATGGCCATCTCGACGCCGGCGAGCGCACCGAGGATCATCAGTACGTTGAGATCCCCGAGATGTCCGATCCGGAACAGCTTTCCCACCACGTCGCCGAGCCCCGCGCCGAGCGAAAGGTCGTACCGCCGGAAGGCGATGTCGATCACCGTCGCGCCGTCGATCCCGGGAGGCGTCATGATCGCGGTCACCGTATCCGAGTGCCAGCGCGGCGAGCGCGCGCACAGGGACAGTCCCCATGCCGCGACGGCGCGCCGCACACCTTCGGCCAGCCGGTGGTGCCGGGCGACTACGGCGTCCAGTCCTTCCTCGAGCAGCATGTCCAGCGCCTCCCGCAGCCCGAACAGCAGCGACAGCGGCGGCGTGTACGGGAAGTAGCCGCCGGCGTTGTGCCTGAGTTGATCGCGGAAGTCGAAGTACGCGCGTGGAGAGCGCGCCGTCTCGATACGCTCTAGCGCCCGCTCCCGCGCGCAGAGGATCCCCAGCCCCGGCGGCAGCATCAGCCCCTTCTGCGATCCCGTGATCGCGATGTCCACGTTCCAGTCGTCCATGCGGAACTCGAGGCTGCCGATCGAGCTCACTCCATCGACGAACAGGAGAGCGGGGTGCCGTGCCGAATCGATCGCGCGGCGCACGGCGGCGATGTCGCTGCACACGCCGGTGGACGTCTCGTTGTGAACGACGAGCACGGCGCGGATCTCGCGCGACACGTCGGCGGTGAGAGCCTCCTCGATCCGCGTCGGGTCGGCGCCCTCGCCCCACGGGATCTCGATCTGGTCCACCCGGTAGCCGAGCCGGCGGGCCGCGTCGGCGAAGTTGTGGCTGAACTGGCCGTAGCGGAGCGAGAGGATCCGGTCGCCGGGCGAGAGCGTGTTCGTGAGTGCCGCTTCCCACATCCCCGTGCCCGTAGCGGCGAAGACGAACGGCCGTCCGCTAGCCGTGCGAAAGAGCACCGCGAGATCGCGAAAAATCGAGAGCGGGAGATCGGGAAAGGCAGAAGAGCGATGGTCGACCATCGCCCGGTGCATCGCGCGCTGTACCCGGTCGGGGACGTGCGTCGGACCGGGGACGAACAGGAAGTGGCGGCCCGGCATTCGGCTCAGCGGCCCTGCACTATCGCACCAGCTCCTCGACGTCCGCCGCCTTGCACCTGTTCTCGTGAGCCGGATAGATGTGGTTGCAGTGGATGCAATGCTCGCCGAATCCCGTGCGCTTCCAGATCAGGTAATAGACGGCGCGCTGCAGCCGATCGACCTTGTCCTCGAGCCCGCGTGTCTCGACTGGCGTCATCTGCGACCTCCCGGAGGTGATGCCGCGCCGCGCGGCTCCCGCGCGGCGGATCGTCCGCCGCGTCCGGCTACACCGACTGGCTGAACATATTCACCCCCGAAGCGGGCGCAACGGGCGAAGCGATCCGAGCATTGCGGAGCTGCGCCGAGCGTTACTCCCTGACATCCGAGCCCGAATCACCGTTCGGGAACCGCCCTTCCGGCTCGAGTGGCTCGCGGCGGTCGGAGCTCGTTTTCGGGTAGCCGCCCTCGCCGCCATAGCCTGACGTGTGCTCCCGCTCCTGCTGAAGCGGCTCCGATCCGGCACGCTCGATCGTCGCTTCGTCGTAGCGGTTATGCCCGGTGTCGACGCTGTCGAGCGCGGTGTTGTCCGTCGGGTCGCGCTCGTCCGACGAATGCACGCCCTCGGCGGCCTCGGAGCCGGCCCCGGTCCGCCGGGGCTCGTCCTTCGCACCCTGGCCGCGAACCTCGAAGCTGTCTCGCAGATGCTCCGGCGGCTGTTCGCGATCGCGCTCGTCCGCCGGGGTCGGTGAGCCGACTCGAGTTCCCTGATCGTCGCCAAGATCCTTCCGGCTGCCGCCTTTCCCTCGATCGCTCATTCGCGCCTCCGCTGGGTGGGAAGAAGAACGAAGCAACGGGCATGCCCGAAGCAGGGCGCTCCCGTTACGCCCGCGCATCCCTGTCCGTCAAACCCTTGCCATCATGGCACATGACGCGGCCGCGCCGTGATGCCACCCCACGGCCACAGAACCTCGTGTCTCCATCCTCGGCGGCGAACGAGAGCGCAGCGCTCTCTCGCGATCTGTCGGAGTTCCTCATAGAGCTCTCGATCGCGCTCCACAAGCACGCCATCTATCCGGGCGGTCATCCGCTGCTCACGTCCGCCGAGGCGGGACTGGCGTTGCGGCTGCACACTCTGCTCGAGGCACGCGGGACGCTCTCGCTCGGCGTCGCGCGGCAGCAGCTGGTGATCGAGGGGGTGGCAACCGATCCCGGCAACCCTCTGCTGCGCGAGCTCGCCCAGCGCCTGCACCGCCATCACCTTGGTGCGGTGAAGTTCAGCCGGGGCGTCGGCACCGAGGAGCTGGCCGACCTGATGCGCACTCTCTCCGCGGATACCACGCGGGTCGAGACGCCGCTCGGGCTGGGGCCGCCCGAGTCGCTGCGCCGATGGGAGCACGTGAGGCTGTTCTCGCTGACGTTCGAGCACCTCGAGCTGCTCGAGGAAGAGGAAGATGAAGATCGATCGGAGGCGGAGCTGCGCGACGGCAGTCGCTTTCGCGCTGCGCAGCTCTGGGTCGGGCTCGCCCGCGCCGCTCTGGCCGCCGAGATCGCCGGAGGCGACGGCGAGCATACGCCGGACACCGCCGACCCCGCCGCGGTAGCCAAGGCGATCGACGAGCATTCGCGAGAGCAGGCGTACGACCAGGTGATCGTCGGTTATCTCCTTCAGATCGCCACCGAGCTGCAGGATCGGGACGGCGCGGAGCAGGCGGCGCTGCGCCGCCGCGTTTCGCGCATGGTCAGCTCACTGCGACCGGACACTCTGCGTCAGCTGCTTCACATGGGCGGCGATGCAGCGCAGCGAAAGCGGTTCGTGCTCGATGCTGCGCAGGGGATGGCCGTCGATGCGGTCGTCGAGCTGGTACGCGCGACGGCGGAGACGTCGGGGCAGTCGGTGTCGCATTTGCTGATCCGCATGTTGAACAAGCTCGCGCTGCACGCGGAAACCGGGCCGCTGTCAATGCGTGCCGGTGCCGAGTCCGCATTGCGGGAGAACGTTCAACGGCTGATAGAGGGGTGGAATCTCGATGATCCGAATCCCGGCGCATACCGAACCGCGCTCGAGGCAATGTCGCGACAGGCGGTGGCGCCGGATACCGGGAAACGCGACCCGGAGGCCGAGCCCGAGCGGATGATCGAGATGAGCCTGGAGCTCGGAGTCATCGGCGGGACGACGGCAGCCGCAGTGGAACAGCTACTCGAGGCAGGAGAGCTCGGCGCGGTGGCGGAGATGCTCGATGCGGGCGGTGGCGATCCGGCGGCCGGAGATCGGCTGTGGCAGCTGATCGCCACGCCCGTGGTCCTGCGGCGGCTCGTCGAGGCGCCTCACCTCGACATCGAGTTGATCGAGCGACTCGTCGATCGTATGGGGTTGGACGCGGCCGAGCCGCTCCTCGATGGGATCGAGGCCGCCGAGGAGCGGAGCGCCCGCTGGAAGCTCCTCGACCTGCTGGCGGGACTCGGCCCCGCCGTGGGGCCGCGCGCGGTTGCGCGTCTCGAAGGCGCGGAGTGGTACGTGCAGCGGAACCTGTTGATGCTGCTCGGCCGGCTGCCGGAGCTGCCGGAGGGCTTCTCGGCTGCGCTGTTCGTCGGGCACGACGATCCGCGTGTCCGGCGCGAGGCGCTCAAGTTCCAGCTACGGAGCCCCGCGCTGCGCGAGAGCGCGATCATGTCGGCCCTCGAGGACGCCGATCCACGCGTGATCGGCCTTGCGCTCGGCGCGGCCGCCGAGGCCTGTCCGCTCCCCGCCGCCCCGGTCCTGCTGGCGCTCGTCCGGGGGCGCAGGCTGGATGAGGACATGCGCGCGCTGGCGCTCAGGGCCCTGGCGCGGCTTCGGCTCCCCAACGTGCTGGAGGTACTTCTGCACCATGTGGAGGCGCGACGGTCGGTGTTCGGTTTCGGCTCGGTGAAGCTTCCCGCCAAGTCACCGATCATGCTGGCGGCGCTCGCCGGGTTGGCCGCCAACTGGAGCTCGAATCCGCGGGCCAGAGCCATTCTCGCGCGCGCGGCTGCACATGCGGATCCGGATGTCCGGGCCGCAGCCGCCGCTCCGCCGACACCGACCCCCACTCCCACACCTTCCCGGCTGCACCAGCGATGAGCGATCCCGTCCCCTTTCTGACGTCGTTCGCCCAGTCACTCGCGACGATGGCGCTCTATACCGAGGGCCACCCCGCGCGCGGGCGAGCGATAGACGGCTCGTTCCAGCATCTCAAGGATCTCCAGGCTGCCGATCCGTGCCCGCAGTTCTCCTTCCTGGGCGCCGAGGTGATCTACAGGCAGCTGGCAATCCGCGAGCTCAAGGATTGGGGGCCCGGCATGCGACTGGCGAACGCCGGCGTGCAACGGCTGGAATTCGAGCCCCAGGTGACGCGCGAGGAGTACGAACTGTTTCTCGACGAGGTGCTCGCCAGGACCTCGCTCTCCGTGGTGGACTCGAGCGAGGCCCGACACGGCCGTCCCTCGAGCATCAAGTTCGGCGCGATCGGCATCCGCGGCGACGGGAAGGTGCTGCGCGCCGACGAGCAGGTGCTGCCGACGGCGACGATCGCCTACTCGTTCGGTGAGGAGGCGGACACCGTCCGCTGGATGCACGACGAAGTGGCGTCGCGCGGCCACCTTCCGCTGCTCGAGGCGGAGACCGTCGTTCGCGCCCTCTCGGTGGCGATGCACGGCGAGAGTCAGATCGTGGTGCCGCTGGTGCAGCTCAAGGAGTACGACCAGTACACCACCACGCACTCGCTCAATGTATCGGTCCTGACGATGGCGCTGGCCGAGTTTCTCGGATTGTCGGCGCGCGAGGTGCGAACGTTCGGGGTCGCGGGACTGCTGCACGACCTCGGGAAGGTCCGCGTTCCGATCGAGATCCTGAACAAGCCGGGGAAGCTGACCGACGACGAGCGGACCGTGATCCAGCGTCATCCAGCCGACGGGGCGCGTCTCATCCTGGAGAGTGAGCAGAAGCTGGATCTGGCGGCCGTGGTGGCCTACGAGCATCACATCATGATCGACGGCGGCGGCTACCCGCGCCGCCACTACGGGCGAGCGTGCCATCGAGCGAGTCTGCTGGTGCACGTCTGCGATGTGTACGACGCCCTCCGCACGAACCGCCCGTACCGCGACGCGTGGGAAGCCGAGAAGACGCTCGCCTACATCGAGGAGCGCGCGGGGATGGAGTTCGAGCCGCAGATCGCGACGTCGTTCATCGCCATGATGCGGAACTGGGAACGGAGGGTGGCGAGCATCACCACCCCGACTCTGGTGCCGGCGATCGGGGGGGGAGAGTCGACGGTGGAGAGCGGCTCGTAGCCTGCCCCGCCGGCCCTGTCGTCCCGCCCAGGCCGGTGCCCGAGGGCACTCTTGACCTATGGTTCTTAGGTGAGCTATCCTGTGCCCTAAGAACCTCAGGCCAGGGAACCCGCCGATGCCACACGCCGATCTCGATCTCCTGCGAGGGACGCTCGACCTCCTGATCCTCAAGACGCTGAGCTGGGGTCCGATGCACGGACTCGCCGTCACACGGTGGATCGATCGGGTGACCGATGAGCGGCTTCAGGTGGAGGAGGGCGCATTGTACCCGGCGCTCCACCGCATGGAGCAGCGGGGGTGGCTCGACGCCGAGTGGGGCTACACCGACCGGAACCGCAAGGCGAAGTTCTATCGCCTCAGCGCGGCCGGAAGGCGTCAGCTGACCGCCGAGATGTCCAAGTGGTCCCGCTACTCGGAGGCCGTCAATCTGGTTCTGCAGGCGCAGGGTGCCCGATGAGCCGAGACAGCGATCGTGATCCGATTCCCGGTGTGCGGCGGGCGATCGATGTGCCGGCGTCGAAGCGCGGAGTGCGCCGCCACGTACAGGATGAGCTGCGATTCCATCTGGAGGGCCGGATCGAGGAGCTCGTCGCCGGGGGGATGAGCCGCGCCGAGGCGGAGGTAGAAGCGCGGAAGCGCTTCGGCGACGTGCAGGCGATCGGTTCGGAGCTCGAGTCGATCGATCTCGCCACTCACCGCCGGCGCTCGTTCGGCGAGTTGCTTGTCGGGCTATGGCGCGACGCGCGCTACGCCGTTCGCGGGTTGGTTCGCCAGCCGGGGTTCGCCGTCGCCGTCGTGCTCACGCTGGCTCTGAGCATCGGCGCCAACACGGCGATCTTCAGCGCGGTCGACGCCGTGCTGCTGCGCCCGCTGCCGACGCCGTGGCTGGACCGTCTGGTCGTGATCCGTCACGACCTCGCCTCGCTCAACCTGCGCGACGCCGATCTCTCCGCGCCCGAAACGATGGATTTGATCGCGCGCTCCGATGTGTTCGAGACCGGTACGGGCTACCGCCCGGCGGACTACAACCTCGCCGGCGCGGGCGAGCCGCGCCGGGTCACCGGGACGATGACGATCGGAGACTTCTTCGGCACGTTCGGAATGCGGCCGCATATCGGACGCCTATACGGCCCCGCCGATTCGGAGCCGGGACGCGGGTTCATCGCGGTGTTGAGTCACGGGCTGTGGCAGGAGATGTTCGGCGGCGATCCCTCGGCGATCGGGCGCACGCTGGAGCTCAACGACCGCGCGTACGAGATCATTGGGGTGGCGCCGCCCGGCGTGCGACACCCGCGGGGAACACAACTGTGGATGCCGCTCGTTCTGACGCCTCAGGTGCTCGAGCAGCGCGGCACCCTGAACATGCTCGCCGTGATGCGGCTCAGAGATGGCATCACGGAGCCGGCGCTCGGCCACGCGCTCGACTCCGAGTACGCCGTATGGACGAACCGGACCCAGGCCCCGTTCGGAACGCAGGCGGCGAACCGCATCTTCCACGTGCCGTTCATCGAATACACGGCCGGCGAGCTACGGCCGATTCTGATCGTGCTGATGGCGGCCGTGATGTTCGTCCTGCTGATCGCCTGTGCCAACGTCGCAAGTCTCCAGCTCGTGCGCTCCAGTGGGCGCGCCCGGGAGGTGGCAGTGCGCGTCGCGCTCGGAGCGGGTAGGTGGCCGATCGTACGCCAGCGGCTCGTCGAAAGCCTCGTGCTCGCTTTCGCCGGCGGAGCCGCCGGGCTCGCCCTAGCCGCCGTCGCGATCCGGCTCATGCGCGGCTTCGAGGTCGGTCGTCTCCAGGCGCTCCAGCAGGTCCGGCTCGACTTCCCGGTGCTGCTGTTCACGCTTGGCGCCGTCGTCGCCGCGGGCGTGCTGTTCGGGCTCGCGCCGGCGCTGCGCGCGGCGCGCGTCGACCCGCAGGAGGCGCTCAAGGAAAGTCCGCGCGGAGCGTCGGTCGGCGCGGGCCGGCAGCGCTTTCTCCAGGGCGCCGTGGTGGTGCAGCTCGCCCTCGCCCTCGTACTGCTCCTCGGCGCCGGCGTGGCGATCCAGGGCCTCGGTCAACTCCTCGCGACCGATCCGGGATTCCGTCCGGAACAGGCGATGACGATGCAGATCTCCGCGCGGGCCGACCGCTACGCCACGCCGGCGCTGCGGGATGCGTTCCGCCGCACGCTGTTCGAGAGCCTGCGCGACGCGCTCGGAATCGAGGCGGCGGGGGTCGCCTATGGTCTGCCGTTCACCGACCAGTCGAACAGCAGTCCGTTCGAGATCATCGGGGCCGAACCGCTGCCCGGCGGCGAGCGCCGCCACGCCAACATGTGGTTCTTCGGCGGCGACTATTTTCGGGCGATGGGAATCCCGGTCCTCGCCGGACGCGTCCCGGATGAGCGCGACGCGGCGAACACCGACAGGGTCCTGGTGATCGATGAGCAGCTCGCGCGCGAGTACTTCCCCGGCCAGGACCCGGTGGGGCGTCGCATCAATCAGGGACCGGATGGCACGATCATCGGCGTCGTCGCGTCGGTCAAGCACGGCGACCTCGCCGCGCCGCCGAAGGCGGCGATCTACCACTGGTTCCCCCAGAACACGTGGGTTGGCGGCTGGATGTCGGTCGTCGTCCGCGGCCCGGGCTCGCCCGCGATGCTGGCCAACACGGCCCGTGGCGTCATCCGCGAGATCGATCCGCAGCTCCCGATCTACGATGTGCAGTCGATGGCGGCGCGCATCGAGCAGTCGGTCGGCGCCCGACGGTTCACGATGCAACTGCTCGGTGCCTTCGCGGTGCTCGCGCTGCTCCTCGCCGGGCTCGGAATCTACGGCGTCATCAGTTACGCGACCGGGCAGCGGGCGCAGGAGTTCGGGATTCGTCTGGCGCTCGGCGCCGAGCCCGGTGCGATCGTGCGCATGGTGCTGCGCGGCGGTGTGCTTCTCGCCGTCCTGGGACTGGCCGGCGGTGCGGTCGTCTTCATCGGGGTCGAGCGGATGCTCGGCTCGTTGCTGCACGGTCTCGGCCCGCGCGATCCCACCGCGGTCGTGGGCAGCGCCCTCATCCTGGCGACGATCGCGCTCGCGGCCTGCTGGATTCCGGCGCGGAGGGCGGCGAGAGTGGATCCGACGGTGACGCTGCGCGCGCAGTAGCCGTTCGGCCGCGGTTCACTCTTCGGTCGGAGGGAAGACGCGCTCGATCGCACGGAAGATCCCCACCCGCTCGACTACGGGGTTCATCCACCCGAGCGTGATGCAGTAGTGGGAGCGGTACGGTGCGGTGTGGTGCCTGCCGTGATGCGCCGGCGATATCACCAGACCGGCGCGCTGGAGCGCGCGGGCGATCGGCGGCGGGTCGCTCATGTGCGCCCACTGGTGAAACAGGTTGGTGAACGTGGCGCAGACACCGAAGCCGAGGACGGCGGCGATCGCCGCGGGGTGCGCGAGCGCCGCGCCGAAATCGGTCAGTGTCAGCACCAGGAGAAGGAACATGCCGCTCAGCATGGCGTTGTCGCCGTTGATCTGGACGAATCCGGTATGCGTGATGTTCAGCGGATCGACGTGATGCAGCCTGAAGTTGCGAATGAACGTCGGCCCGACGATCGGCGTCCTGCTCGTGCCATACGTGTCGAACAACCAGTGGGCGAGCCCGGAGGCGAGGTCGGCGAGCAGCATGCCGGCGGTCAGTCCGCCGATGGCGAACGCGATGTCGCCCGCGGTCGTGATGGCGCCGACGAGACGCACCGCGAATACCGCGGCCAGGCCGATCGCCGCCAGGAGACAGCTCAGCTGGAAGAGCCACTTGGCGCGGCTCGCGGGGTTGCGTTGCATTCTCGGAGAGATTCCGTTGAGGTGACGAACCGCCAGCGAACACGCGTGTGCGGGTCTGCCGGAACCCAATCTGGAGCCGATGGTTTGCGACCGACCATACGTCCATCGACGTAGCCGGCGTGCCCCGGTACGTACGCAGTGCCGTGGGTGATTGACAGCCGCTCCCCGTGGGGCGCATGCTCTTGTGCTCCCGCTACTCCACGATCGCACGGGGCTTCATGCTGCGCTGGATACATTCATTGTCCGTGATCCTGCCAGTCGGCGCGACGGTGCTGATCCTCACCGCCTGCCCGGGTGGGGACGCCACCCAGCCGGATCCCTACGTCCCCGGAAGGTCGTATTTCGGGGCCAACGATTACGTCGAATACATCGCCGGTGATCTTCCCCTCGTTTTCACCGCCGCGCACGGCGGCCTGCTGGCGCCGGCCGACATTCCCGTGCGCACCGAAGGGGCCTGCGGCGGAGACTTCGCTACGGTGCGAGATTCCTACACGCAGGAGCTGACACGCGACCTCCGGGCGGCGTTCTTCACGCTCACGGGAAAGTATCCGCACATCGTCATCAACCGACTCTCCCGCGACCGACTCGACGCGAATCGGCCGCTCGCCGATGCCGCCTGCGGCGACCCCCGGGCCGAGACGGCGTGGAACGAGTACCACGATTTCATCGAGGTCGCCAAGGCGCGGATCCTGGCCGAATACGGCCGCGGGTGGTACACCGACATTCACGGACACGGGCACGCCGTCCAACGCCTGGAGCTCGGTTACCGGCTCGGCGCCGCCACGCTGCGGCGCTCCGACGCGGAGCTCGACGACGACCCGTCGTTCGAGCAGCTCAGCTCGTTCCGCTCGTTCTCCGAGTCATCGCCGCTGTCCTTGTCGGCGCTCCTCCGCGGTCCAAAGGCGCTCGGAACGCTGCTCGAGGAGGCCGGCTACCCATCGGTGCCCAGCCAGCAGGATCCGGCGCCGTTGGCCGGCGAGGAATACTTCAGCGGCGGTTACAACACTCAGCGTCACGCCTGCGCGACCGGTGGTCAGATCTGCGGCGTGCAGATCGAGGCCAACATGATCGGTGTGCGCAACACCGCTCTCGGACGTGAGACGTTCGCGCTCGCCCTGGTGAACGTCTATGCCGAGTTTCTCTGGACGAACTTCGCCATCGCTCTCGGCGCCCTGTAACAGCGGACGCCGGCGCGGTCGCCGGGTTCGAGCGCCCACGCCATCCACGGGATGTCGAGTCCGACGTAATGATCTGTAGCTGTCCAGACACCCCTTCCTCCGCCGCGCGCGCCATCGCTCTGTTGGCGACCGCGCTCCTTCTGCCGCTCGGTGCCTGCGCTCCTCGGGCCGCTACCGTGCCGGCGGCTCCGTTCCCCGAGTGGGACTTTCGAATCGTAGCGCCGGACACACGCGAGGAGATCGTGCCGCGAGCAATGCTCGAGCGCCTCGCCCGCGCCGACATGGTGGTGTTCGGCGAGCAGCACGACGATGCGGAGACTCACCGCGCCCAGCTCCTCCTGCTGGAGGCGATCGGCCGGCTCGGACGGCCGGTGGTGCTGTCGCTCGAGATGTTCGAGCGGGACGTGCAGCCGGTGCTCGACGATCATCTCGCCGGCCGCATCGCCGAGTCGGAGCTCGTCGCGAGGTCGCGGCCGTGGCCGCGCTACGCGACCGACTACCGTCCGCTGGTCGAGCTGGCGCGCTCTCGTGGTTGGCCGGTGGTGGCCGCCAACGTCCCACGTCCGATCGCCTCGGCCGTCGGACGGGTCGGGCTGGCCGCCCTCGACACGCTGTCGCCGGCCGGGCGCCTCCACGCGGCGCGCGAGGTGGCATGTCCCGAGGACGACTACCGGGCGCGCTTCTTGGAGCAGATGCGGTCCCACTCGCCGGGATCGGGTCCGGCGCCGCTTCCGGGCGACACGCTGCCCACCGCCGTGGCCGAGCGGTTCTACCTCGCGCAGTGCGTGAAGGACGAGACGATGGCGGAGTCGATCGTCGAAGCGTGGCGGAGGGCGCCGAGCGGGGTCATCGTGTTTCACGTCACCGGCGCCTTCCACAGCGACTACGCGCAGGGAACCGTGGATCGCGTGCGCCGGCGTGAGCCGGGTGCGGCGCTGGTCGTGGTTACGGCGGTGCCGGTGCGGGATCCGGCGATGGCGCCGGTCGCCCCGCACGGCGGGCGGGCGGATTTCGTGATCTATACGCGGCGCCGCCAGTGAGCCGGCGCCGCGGTCTTGCGGCCGACGCCCCGCGGGCCGCACTTTGTCCGTGCGCCACTTCTGCCAGCCTACGTCCCGATCGCCGCATGCGCACGTCCGGCTGCCCCCGCGTCCTCGTCGCGAGCCTTTGCCTATTGCTCGCCTTTCCGCTGGTGACCGCGGGGCTGCCAGGTCAGGAGAGCAGCACCGCGACCGCCGCGGTCTTCCGCCGATACGCCGATCGGGTGATGAAGATCGAGGTCATCGAGACGGGGTCGGCGGCCAAGGCGACGATCGGCTCCGGCTTCTTCGTCACGCCGCGCGGCCACATCGTCACGAACTATCACGTCGTCTCGAAGCTCATTCACTCCCCGGAGCGCTACCGAGCCGAGGCCGTGGAAGCCGGTGGGGCGACGCACCCGGTCACGCTGCTCGCCGCCGACGTCGTGCACGACCTGGCTGTGCTCGGAACCGACCTGCGCCCGCCGGCGCACTTCGCCCTTCGCCCGGTGACCGTGTCGCAGGGGGACCGGCTCTACGCGCTCGGACACCCGCGGGACCTCGGGCTGAGCATAGTCGAGGGTACCTACAACGGGCACCTGCGGCACACGCTCTATCCGAAGATCCACTTCACGGGCTCCCTGAACACCGGGATGAGCGGCGGCCCGACGATCGACGACGTCGGTCGCGTGATCGGCGTCAACGTGTCCACCGCCGGCAATCAGCTCAGCTTCCTGGTGCCCGTGGATCGCGTCGCCGCGCTGGTGGAGCGCGCGCTGGCCGCGGGCGATACGGCGATCGCGCCGACGCTGGAGGAGATCGGCAACCAGCTGCGCGACTATCAGGACCTCTACCTGCGCGGAATGTTCGCGGGTGAGACCAAGATGGTCGAGCTGGGCCCGTACCGCATCGTCACCGAGCCGGCGCCGTTCTTCCGCTGCTGGGCCGACGCCACGCGCCGCGAGGAGCTGCCTTACGAGACAGTGGAGCACCGCTGCTCGACCGACGACTATCTGTTCATCGCCGGCGACCAGACGTCGGGCGTGATCGGCCTCGAGCACGAGCTGATATCGACGCGGACTCTCAACGCTCCGCAATTCTTCGCGCTGTACACGAACATATTCGGGCGCGACAACACGCCGAGCGGACAGGAGGAGCACGTCACCAGCTGGCGTTGCGGCACCCGCAACGTGCGCCACGAGGCCACGCCGATGCGCGCCGTGCTCTGCCTGCGCCGGTATCGCAAGCTCGGCGAGCTTTACGACGGCGTCCTCAAGGTGGCGGTGCTCGGGCACGACGACTCGGGCCTCGTGTCGACGCTCACCCTGTCGGGCGTGACCTTCGAGACCCTCGACCTCCTCTCGCGACGTTATCTGGAGCAGGTCTCGTGGCGATGATCCTCGAGGTGCTCCACCCCGACGGTGCGCGCACGCGCCACCGACTCGACGTCCTGCCGTTGACGGTCGGTCGCGGGCTGGGCAACGGCCTCGTGCTCGATGATCCGTACGTGGATGCACGGCACGCGCGGATCGTATTCGACGAGGCCGGCGCGCCGCGCGTCGAGGACCTGGGCAGCGTCAACGGGCTCGTCGAGGACGGGGCGCGGCATGCGGGCGCGATAGCAGTCACGCCGGGCGCGGAAGTTCGCATCGGGCGGACGACGCTCCGCTTCCGCGATTCGGACGAGCCCGTACCGCCGGCGCTCGTCGACCACAATGCCGTGCCGCCGCCCCGGCGCGCCGATCTCCACCCGGCCGGGGCGCGCGTGGCCGCGGGAGCGCGCGGCCGGCGGCCGCGTGCCGTGGAGGTCCTCTCGCGGCTCGTCGCTACGACGCCTGGCCGCCTGGTCATCGCGGCGGCCGCGGTCGGAGCGTTCGCGGTTCACAGCTGGCTCGGAAGCTACGAGCGCTCGAGCGCGAGCGGCATGTTCGCCAGCGCGCTCGTCGTCGCGATCGGCGTGGCCATCTGGGCCGGAATCTGGTCGGTGGCGAGTCGCGCGTCGGTGCAGCGCTTCAACTTCGTCGGGCACGTCGGTGTGGCCTCGGCGGTAGTGCTGGCGGGGCTCGGCTGGTCCGTGCTCGACGAGTGGAGTTCGTTCATCGCACCGGATGCCGGCATCTGGAGCGTGCTCTGGGTCGTGGTCGGGTTCGCACTGGCAGCCGCGCTGATCGCCGGACACCTCGCTCTGGCATCGACGATGACGCGGCGGCGGCAGTGGCGCGCGGCGGCCATCGTCGCCGCGTCCTTGTGGGCGGTCGGCATGCTGGCCGAGCTCGCCGAGGACGACGAGTTCTCGGACGTGCCGACCTTCTCCGGCGTGGTCAAGCCGGTGGGCGCCTCGTGGCTGCCGATGGCGACCATCGACGACTTCGGCGAGGTGATGCTGGAGCTCAAGGAGTCGGTGGACGGACTCGCGGAAAAGTGATGCGAGGCCCACCATGAAGGAGGTGTTCATGAGATCGTATGGTCCGCTCCTCCTCGCCCTGGCCGTCGCCTGCACTCCGGACGATGGCGGCCGGTCGCTGGATCTGTCCCGCTACGACCTGGTCGATCTCACACACGCATTCGATGCACGGACCGTCTACTGGCCAACCTCGCCCTCGGGGTTCCAGCACGAGCGGTTGGCCCACGGGCCCACGGACGCGGGCTATTTCTATTCCGCCGGCGCGTTCAGTGCGCCCGAACACGGCGGCACGCATCTCGATGCGCCGATCCACTTCGCCGAAGGACGGCAGACGGCCGATCAGATCCCGCTCGACCGGCTGGTCGCGCCGGCGGTGGTGATCGACGTGTCCGAGCAGGCCTCTCGCGACCGCGACTACCGGCTCACGCGAGATGACGTGCTCGACTTCGAGCGCCGGCACGGCGCGATCGAGTCGGGTACGATCGTGCTCCTGCGGACCGGCTGGAGCCGACACTGGCCGGACCGCCGGTCCTATCTGGGCAACGACACGCCGGGCGACGCGTCACGGCTGCACTTCCCGGCCTTCGGCGAGGAGGCCGCGCGGCTGCTGGTCGAGGAACGGGACGTCGCCGCGCTCGGCGCTGACGTCGCGTCGATCGACTACGGGCAGTCGACCGATTTCATCGTTCATCGCGTGGCCGCCGAACGGAACGTCGTCGGGCTGGAGAACCTGACGCGGCTGGACGAACTGCCCGAGCGCGGCGCGGTGGTCGTGGCACTCCCGATGAAGATCGCCGGCGGCAGCGGCGGTCCGTTGCGCGCGATCGCGCTCGTGCCGCGGCCGTGACCGCTCCGATCAACGACGTGCCGGCGACGGCGGAGGTGGTCCGATGAGCATCATCCGAGTCTGCGTGGCGGCTTTCCTGGTCGTGCTGCTTGGTCCCGCCGTCGGGAGCGATGCTGGCCGTGCGGCGTCCGAGGAGATGACGCGCGCGGCCACGGCCTTTCTCTCGGCGCTCTCGTCCGAGCAGCGGGCGAAGGCGCGGTTCTCGTTCGGCGACGCCGAGCGGGTGAACTGGCACTACGTGCCCCGGGAGCGGCGCGGGCTGCCGCTCAAGGAGATGAGTGAGCCGCAGCGGGCGCTCGCCCGCGCGCTCCTCGAGTCGGGGCTCGGCCAGCGTGGTCATCTCAAGGCGACGACGATCATGGAGCTCGAGCTGGTGCTCCGCGAGATGGGACAGAACCCGGCGGTGCGCGACCCGGAGCTCTACTATTTCACGATCTTCGGCGCGCCATCCGATGGCGCTCCGTGGGGTTGGCGTGTGGAGGGACATCACCTGTCGGTCAACTTCACGATCGTGGCCGGCTCGCCGGCGGCGACGACGCCGGCTTTCTTCGGCGCCAATCCAGCCGAGGTCCGCGTCGGGACGAGGCAGGGATTCCGGGCGCTGGCGGCGGAGGAGGATCTGGCCCGCCGGCTGGTGACGTCGCTCGACGCGGGCCAGCAGTCGATCGCGATCATCGCCGGCGACGCGCCGCGGGACATCGTCACCGGCAGCGCCGCGCGGGTCGACCCGATCTTTCCGGCGGGGATACCGACCAGCGCGCTCCGGCCCGACCAGGTGGCGCTCCTCGTCGGCGTGATCGACGAGTACCTGGCGCGGATGTCGGACCGGCTGGCGGCCGAGCGCCGTGCGCGCCTCGAGCGGACCGATTTCGGTCGCGTCACCTTTGCCTGGGCGGGATCGATCGCGCGCGGTGAGCCGCACTACTACCGCATCCAGGGGCCCAGCTTTCTGATCGAGTACGACAACACGCAGAACGACGCCAACCACGTGCACACGGTGTGGCGCGATTTCGAGGGCGACTTCGGGCGTGATCTGATTCGCGAGCACTATCGTGACGCGCCGCATCCGCACTGACCGGACGGCGATCACGGCCCCCCTTGAAACCCTTGAAATACCTTGAACTCCGTGCGAACCTGATCGCGTCGTCCACACGAACCCGAAAAAGCCAATGCCCGACCGAAAGTCCATCAGATCGATAGGCGAATACGCGCAGCCCATCTTTCGAATCACGATGATCGGAACATGGTCGTTGCTGGCCCTGCTCGTCATGGCGAGGACCAGCGGTGCGCAGTCCGCCGCGGCGGAGCAGCCGGTCATGCTCATCACGGGCTCCACTGATGGATTGGGTCGCGAGGTCGCCCGCCGGCTCGCCGCGACCGGTGCGCACGTCATCGTCCACGGACGCAACCGCGATCGAGGGATGGCGCTGGTGCGCGAGATCGAGGAATCGGGGAAGGGGAGCGCGCGATTCTACGCGGCGGATTTCGCCTCGCTGGCCGAGGTCCGCTCTTTCGCCGACGCGGTCCTGCGCGACTACGACCGGCTCGACGTCCTGATCAACAACGCCGGCATCTGGCTGAGCGCCGAGGACGGCCGGCGGACGAGCACCGACGGCCACGAGATGCATTTCGCGGTGAACTATCTGTCCGGCTTTCTGCTCACGCGACTACTGCTGCCCCGGCTGGTCGCCAGCGCCCCGGCGCGGCTCGTCAACGTCGCCTCGGGCGCGCAGCAGCCGATCCGGTTCGATGACGTCATGCTCGAGCGCGGGTACAGCGATGGGCGCGCCTACGCGCAGAGCAAGCTGGCGCAGGTGCTGTTCACGGTCGACCTCGGCCGCGAGCTCGAGGACGCCGGCGTCGTAGTGAGTGCCGTGCATCCCTCGACGTTCATGAACACGGGAATGGTGCTGTCGAGGGGGATCGAGCCGCGCAGCTCCGTCGCCGAAGGCGCCGAGGCGGTGGTGCGCCTGGTAACCGAGCCCGACCTCCGGAGCGGCCAGTACTTCCAGGTTCTCACGCCCGCGCGCGCCCACGCCCAGGCGTACGACGTCGAGGCGCGCGAGCAGCTACGGCTGCTCAGCCTCCGGTTGACCGGACTGCGGTGATTACCTGGTGCAGCCGCTTCATCGAATGGGCGCGGTCAGTCGTAGTTGCACCGGAGGCGGGCCGAGGACGTGGCGGTCGTCGCAGAAGTCGAAGGACGGTCCACAGCGTAGCGGCGAGGCCCGGTACATGATGCTGTCGGGCCACCAGGGCCACGGTTCGGAACGTGTGCGCCTCACTCCCTGACGATCCTCCAAACCTTGTCGCGCGCGATCATGTACGCCTCACCCGCGCCATCCCGCCCGAACGAGACCGTCAGCGGAAGCGTCACGCCTCCCCACGCGCGATGATCAGCCGCGCCACCGGACGTGTAGCGGAAGCTGCGCAGCCAGCCCGCGCAGAAATCGGAGTACAGATAGTGCCCCGTGAGCTCGGGGATCGCGGCTCCACGGTACACATCGCCTCCGATCACTGAGCACCCTTCGGTGTGGAGATACTCGTGCACCGGCAGCGTCAGGCCGCCGGGATTGCAGTTCGTCGGCGGGTTGTGGCAGGCCGAACCCTCCATCATCCGCCAGCCGTAGTTGAGCCCACCGGCCGTCGCGGCGGCGACGTTGATCTCCTCCCGGGCGTTGTCCCCGACATCCGAGATGTAGAGCATGCCCGCCGGCCGATCGAAGGAAAAACGCCACGGATTGCGGAGGCCGAGCGCCCAGATCTCGGGGCGGGTGCCGGCCCGACCGACGAACGGATTGTCGGCGGGAATCGCATACGGCGTCGAGCGCACATCGATGCGCAGCACCTTGCCGAGCAGAATATCGGTGTTCTGCGCCAGGTCGTTCGGATCGCCGCAGCAGCCGCCGTCTCCCGGTGCCACGTACAGCATGCCGTCGGGCCCGAACGCCACCAGACCGCCGTGGTGGTTTTCCCCGCCGTGGGGGATGCTGATCACGATCTCGCCCCCGTTCGAAGCGACGTTGCTTCCGGGCGTCGAGCCGAAGCGTTCGACCACCATCTGGCCGTTCAGCGCGACGTAGTAGACGTACAGCAGACCGGTCGTCGCGTACTGCGGGTCGAACGTCATGCCGAGCAGCCCGCGTTCTTCCACGCCGTTCACGCGCGCGGTGATGTCGAGAAACGGCGCCTCGAGCAGCGTGCCGTCCTGGACGATCAGGATGCGTCCCGGCCGCTCGACGAGGAACAGCCGTGCGTCGCCTTCGGGCGCGGTGAGGAACACCGGCTGGGTGAGTCCCTCCACGACCAGCTCCACGCCCAGCGCGAGCGGAGTGCTGCCGTAAGCGACAGCAGCTCCACTCACCTCGCCATCGACGATGTCGAACGTCTGCGTCGCCGGCGACGGTGCGTGTGTGGTGAGATTGCTGCCGACGATGCCGGCCTCGATCGTGTAGGTCCCGGCGTCGAGGTGCTGGAGCGTTGCCGTAGATGCCAGCGAGCGTGTGTAATCGCCGGGTCCCGTGACGGTGACCTGGGCGCCGGTAAAGGCCGGAAGCCCGGCGATGGTCACCGTCAGCGCGGCGCTGCCGGCCCCGTAGTCCACGGTGGCGGCGGCCGGCGTGACCGACGCGGCGAGCGCGATCTGCTGCATAACCGGCGCCGGACGGTACGTCCTTCCGTCCGCATCCACTTCGTTCGCCGTGATGCCGTAGTCGCCGGGCTCGAGCAGGTCGAGTGTGGTCGTGCCGTCGACGGTCAGGCTGAATCCGCCGGGACCGCTCACCGAGAGGCCGGCCGGTGCTCCGGCCGGCAATCCGATCACGGTGACGACGAGTCGCGCGCTGGCGATCGCGTAGGTGATACCGGTGGCCCTGGCCTGGGCGCCGGAAGAGACGACGACGGTCTGCGTCGCCGGCGCAGGGGCGAACCGGTTGCCATCTTCCGTCACTTCCGATGCGACGATCGTGTACGTGCCCGGTGCGAGCGCCGAGAGCGTGTCGGAAGCGCCGACGACGACGTTGTAGGCGTGCGGGCCGGTGACCGCCACCGACGCCTGCACGCCGGGAGGCAGTCCGTCGATCGGGAGCACGAGCTGGCCAGCGTTAGGGGCGGTCGCCGAATCCCCGCACGCGCAGAGCGCTCCACCGACCGCCAGCGCGACGAGCAGGGGCAGTCGCCCGGAGGGCGCGGGACGACGGGATTTGAAGTGAATCGAGGAGGAGAGGCGCATGCGGCGTCCGTGATTGCGGCCAGTGCCAAGACTGGTGCCGGTCCGCCCGTTACGGAAGGCCTCGCCTGCCGATCAGATGCCTCACCTTGACGCTGACCGCTTCGCGGATGACAGTTGGCTATCGGCCTGGCCGCCCCGCCCCGGTGATCCAGGCTTCGTTCTCCTCCGCGACGAGGTGAGGACACATGCCGACGCAAGCACTACATCGCGCCCTGCACCTCGCCGCCTGCTGCACGCTGATCGCGGCTTGCACCGTGGCCGCGCGCGGCGGCGGCGACACCGCCGCTGGCGCGGTGCAGGTCGGCGCCGGTGACATCGGCGGAGTCGTCACCGGTCCGGCCGGACCCGAGGCCGGCGTCTGGGTGATCGCCGAAACGAACGATCTGCCCACGAAGTTCGTGAAGATCGTCGTCACCGACGACGCTGGACGCTACCTGATTCCCGAGCTTCCCGCCGCGAGCTACCGCGTCTGGGTACGCGGCTATGGCCTGACGGACTCGCCCGCCTCCACGGCGAGGCCGGGCGCTACAGTGAACCTGACTGCCGTGATCGCGCCCGATGCGCGCGCGGCGGCGCGATACTATCCCGCCGGCTACTGGCTCTCGCTGCTGCGAGTACCCGCGAAGAGCGAGTTCCCGGGCACCGGCCCCGAGGGCAACGGACTGTCGCCGGCGCTGACGCACCAGGCGCAGTTCCTCCGCACCATCAAGTCGGGCAACTGCACGGCCTGCCACCAGCTCGGCAACCGGGCGACGCGCGAGATTCCGCCCGAGCTTGGCCGCTTCGACAATACCGTGGATGCGTGGCATCGACGCTTGCAGTCCGGGCAGGCTGGCGCCGGTATGCTCGCTTCGGTCACGCAGCTCGGGGGTGATGCGACGCTGGCGATGTTCGCCGATTGGACTGATCGCATCGCCGCCGGCGCCGTGCCGCAGGCGCCGCCGCGCCCGCGCGGCGTCGAGCGGAACGTCGTAATCACGCAGTGGGACTGGGCCGACCCGAAAGCGTATCTCCACGATCTGGTCTCCACCGATCGCCGGAATCCGACGGTCAACGCCCACGGCTCGCTCTACGGCGCGCTGGAGGCGAGCGCGGACTACCTGCCCGTGCTCGACCCCCGGCGGCATGTCGCGAGCCGGGTGCCGCTGACGGTGCGCGATCCCGCCACGCGCCCCGCCACCGCGCCGACGATGCCGCAGCCTTCACCCTACTGGGGCGACGAGGCGATCTGGACCAGCCGCGCGAACGTGCACAATCCGATGCTCGATGCCGAGGGCCGCGTGTGGATCACCGCCGCGGTCCGGCCGCCCGACAACCCGGACTTTTGCAAGGAGGGATCGAGCCATCCGTCGGCGCGCGCATTCCCCGTTGCCCGCGCCGGCCGCCACCTCGCCGTCTACGATCTCCGGACTCAGCGGCTCACCCACATCGGCACCTGCTTCAGCACCCACCACCTGATGTTCGCCGAGGATGCGGACAACACGCTCTGGACGAGCGGCGGCGGCCAGGTCGTCGGCTGGCTGAACACCAGGTTGTTCGACGCGACCGGCGACGAGGTCGCGTCGCAAGGCTGGACCCCGCTGATCCTCGACACCAACGGCAACGGGCGGCGCGATGAGTACGTCGCGCCCAACCAACCCGTCGACCCGGCGAAGGACAAGCGGATCGGTGCCGGCTTCTACGCCGTCGCTCCCGCGCCGGATGGCTCGGTGTGGGGATCCTCGCTCGGTTTTCCCGGCGCCGTGATCAGGCTGGTGCCGGGCGCGAATCCATCGGAGACGGCGCTGGCCGAGCTGTACGAGCTACCGGTCGATGCGAATGGAGCACCGGTGCACGGCTTCTCTCCGCGCGGCATGGACATCGATCGCAACGGCGTCGTCTGGGCGGCGCTGGCCAGCGGGCACCTCGCCAGCTTCGACCGCCGCGAGTGCACGGGACCGCTCAACGGGCCCACCGCCACGGGGCAGCACTGTCCCGAAGGCTGGACCTTCCATGCCGAGCCGCTGCCGCAGCTTCAGGGCGTCACGGACCCCGGTAGCGCCGAGGCGAGCTACTACACCTGGGTCGATCAGTTCGGAACGTTCGGTTTGGGCGAGAACGTTCCGATCAACACCGGGAATGCATCGGAGGGGCTGCTCGTGTTCAAGGACGACCAGTGGATCGTGCTGCGCGTTCCGTACCCGCTCGGCTTCTACACCAAGTGGCTGGATGGCAGGATCGATGATCCGGCCGCGGGTTGGAAAGGCCGAGGACTGTGGGCGACGGTCAGCACTCGCGCGCCGTTCCACATGGAGGGCGGGAAAGGCACGACGAGCAAAGTGGTGAAGTTCCAGCTCCGGCCCGATCCGCTGGCGCGCTAGGTGGGCCAGAGCCAGCCGAAGGTACCGGCGGTGAGCAGCGCGTAGACGAGACCGTCGAACACCGACAGCAGCGTCGCGCGCCAGTTCTTCCGGTACCAGATCGAGCTCTGAAGGAGTGCCACTGAATACGCCGCGAACGCCGTGGTGCCCGCGAACCGGAACACCGCCAGATAATCGGCACCCGGCCCCAGCGCGCGCCCGGCGATGTACGCCGCGAAGATGCCGACCACGATGGAGTACGCGAACCAGAGCACCAGGCTCCTGCCCATGCCCCAGCCGCCCTTCGGCGCGACCGTCATGAGCACGATCGGACCGGCCTTGAGCTTCTCCACGTACTCGGGCGACTTCATCGCCGACGTGGAGCCCGCGTGCGGCATCACGTAGTCCCCGGCCGGAAGATCGAATGGCCGGAGGGCGTCCATCACGTCGTCCTCGTTGGGGACCCTGCGATAGTCGTTGCGGTGGTAGCCGAGGAACATGTGGATGATCGAGCTCACGACGAAGACGATCACCGCCGAAACGACGATTGCCAGCCAGAGCGACGACAGTGGGACCATGTACCGCGGCGCTACCAGCGTCCCCGATCGTTCAGACGGTCGAGGGCGTACTTCGCCGCGAACATGTGGGGATCGGCGACATCCTCGGGCACGTCCATCCAGGGGAGGATGAGCGCGTTGCCGTATTCGTATTCCGCGTGGGCGCGCGCCTCGTCCACGGTCGCGTGCCAGGTGTCACCGGCGCTCTCGCCATAGGTGGTGTAGCGGAACAGCATCACGCCGGGCTCGTCGTCGGCTACGATCAGCAGCACGTCGGCAAGCGGGAGCAGCTTGTCCGGCTGGATCACCCGGTGCCCGCCCGTGTGGGTGGCCTTCCGCTCGCCGGTCAATGCCCCTACCAGAACGACGGAGCGCGTTCGTGCGGACATCGGCGGACTTTGCCTCCCGTGCATGCGAATAGTGGCGGCTGGCCGCGCGATCGCGGCGTCGGGACCGCGGGCGCACACAACATGGGTGCGGAGCCGTTCCGCCGCCAGCCCGGCTCAGCGCCGGCGCGGGTTCACGCAGGCCATTGGCATGTCAACCCGGCGAACGCAGTCGGAGCGCCACGACGTCACCGCCGCCGAGCGCGGAGGTGTACGTGTTCCTCCGCCGTGCGGGCATCGAACTTCTCGAAGTGGCTGAAGGTGCCCGGGCCGTGCGGCGCGGGGTCGCCGGCCGCTTCGTATGGCCCGGCCACTCCGGCGAGCCAGCCGTCGCTGGCTCTCCAGTGCGGCGGCTCCATCCTGTAACGAAAGACGAAGAAGTCTCCGACGGCGCCATCCGGCGCGGGCACCCTGGCCATCATCTCGATACCGGCGGGCGGCGCGCTCATCTCGTTCGGGTGGCAAAGCCAGGCGACGAGGTCGGCCTCGGCCATCGCCTCCCAGGTGAGCCACTGCCGCGGGAAGAGGTGCAGCCTGCCGCTCGCCGCCAGCACGTCGTGCAGCACCTTGCGCGTCTCGCGGTCGCGCGCGAACGCATCGATGTGCTCCGGTGCCGGATCCGTCCCGGCCGCCAGAGCCGTGACGACGGGCGCGATCCGGTCGAGCATGCGGCGGTATGCGCGGCGGCCGCCGGCGTACGCGGCGAAGATGAGCCAGGCGATCATCGCGACGATCAGCAGCGCCACCGAGCCGAGCACGAGGAGTACGATCTTCACATTGCGGTCCTGCGGAGAGGCGGCGGTGCAGAGGAGTACCAGCTGTACCTCCATACTGACGACGCAACCCGCGCCGGGTTGCCGGCGGGATGTGCGCGCGGGGCCCGTGACCCGCACGGGCGGTTCGCGGGCCGCTTCGTCGGATTCCAGGCCAGGGGACGCCCGTTTGCGCGATTTCCGCGGGAAGGTGACATTCGGCACAGGCCGATGCGCGAGGTCGCGCGCTCCGACAGGGCATCCCACCTGCACCGACACGCCTCAATGAAACTCTGGCTCGACGCCGACGCCGTTCCGCGGGACGTGAAGGAGGTGTGCATAAGGGCTTCCGAGCGTCTGAATCTCGAGACCATTCTCGTCGCCAACCAGCGCCTGCAGCTGCCGCCCGGCTATCCGCACCTGTCGGCCGTACGGGTCGACGGCGGACCGGACGTGGCGGACCTTCACATCGCCGAGCACGCCGAGACGGGTGACGTCGCCGTCACCGCCGACATACCGCTGGCGGCGGCGCTGGTGCCACGGGGTGTGATCGTGATCGACCCACGCGGTGAGGAGTACACCGTCGAGATCATCGGAGAACGCCTGTCGGTGCGAAACTTCATGGACGGACTCCGCGGCGCCGGCGTCGAGACTGGGGGCCACGGCGCCTACGGTCCCCGCGAAAAGCAGGCGTTCGCCAATGCGCTCGACCGCGTGCTGACGCGGGCGCTGAGGGGGCGCTGACGTGAACGCGTCGCCGAGGCGTCGGCGGGCATTGAGCGCCGCGGCGCGAGTGCGGCTCCCGTTCGCCTGCGTCGCCGCCGTCGGCGTCATCGCCGCGAGCACGGCGCTCGCCCGGCAGGACCCTGCCGCACCGAGGCCGAACGACGGCGAGCTGCGAGTCACCATCCTGCACACGAGCGACGAGCACTCCGCGGTGCTTCCCATGCCGCTCGTCGAGTATCGTCCGGGCGGGTCGGGCAGCGCGCGCGGCGGCTTCGCCCGGCTGGCGCAGGTCGTCGAGGACGTGCGCCGGCGAAAGGCGCAGCTTGGCGAGCCGGTGTTGCTGACCTCGGCCGGCGATCATACGGGGGGTTCGCCTTTCTCGTGGCTGGTGCTTGACGGCGAGGCGCCGGAGCTGGCGCTGATGGTGGAGATGGGCTACGACGTCATTACCCTCGGCAATCACGAGTTCGACCACGGTCCCGAACGGCTCGCCGGTGCGGTGGCGGCGGCCGGATTCCCATTGGTCGCGAACCGCACGGCGATCGTCGCGAGCAACACGCGGCCGCCGGCCGGTCATCCGCTGACCGAGCGCGGTCTGCGGCGCAGTCACATGTTGACGCTGCCAAACGGGCTGCGCGTCGGCTTCATCGGTCTGATCGGTCGGAGCGCGGTGCGCGTAGCGCCATCGGCGCGGCCGGTCGAGTTCGACGATGCGGCCGAAGCCGCGGCCGCGGCGGTGACCGAACTGCGCGCCGGCGGTGCGCACATCATCATCGCCCTCACGCACTCGGGATTGTCGGAGGATCGTGCGCTGGCCAGCGCGGTCGAGGGAATCGACGTCATCCTCGGTGGGCACGATCACCGCCTGCTCGAGGAGCCGGTCGTCGAAGCGGGAACGATCATCGTCCATCCCGGCGCGTACCTTCGGCAGGTAGTGATGCTGGAGCTGGGTTGGGACCCGGCCACGGCCGAAGTTCGCCTGCGCAATCCGGAGTCCGCCGCGCCATTTGTGATACCGCTCGATGGAACCGTCGAGGAAAGTCCCGCGGTGGCCGCGCGGATCGCCGGATACCGGCGGCAGCTCGAGGAATGGATGGCGGAGCTGACCGACGGCCGGTTCTCGGCTCTCGACGCGACCATCGCCCGCAGCACCTTCACCATTCGCCGGGCGTCGGGCGCGGTGGAATCGCCATTCGGAAACTTCGTCGCCGATGCGATGCGTGCGGCGGCCGAGCGCGCGACCGGCGAGCGTGTGGACTTCGCGTTCCAGGCGAACGGCAGCATCCGCGGCGACGTCGCGCCAGGAGCGGATTCGGCCAATCGGGACGTGATAACCGTCCACGATCTCGCCGGGCTGGTGGGGCTGGGTTCCGGACCCGACGGCCGGCCGGGGTACCCCCTTGTTTCCCTCTGGCTCACGGGCGACGAGGTGCGGCGCGTGCTCGAGGTGTCCATCCTGCTCTCCGAGCTGCTCGGCAACGCCTGGTTCCTGCAGACATCCGGAGTACGAACACGCTACGACCCGCGCCGCGCGGTGCTGATGCGAGTCCCCCTGCGCGGGACGCCCATTCCCACCGGGCGCGCCGTTCTGTCGGCCGAGCGGGATGAAGGGGGCACGTTCGTTCCCCTCGAGCGCGGCGATTCCAGGCTCTATCACGTGGTGACCGATCATTACGTCCTGTCGTTCCTGCCGCCGGTCGGACGTCTGGTTCCGCGGCTGGCGGTGGTGCCGAAGGCTGCGAACGGCGAACCGATCGACGACGTCGACCAGACGATCATCCGCCGTCGAGGGGAAGAGCTCAAGGTGTGGCAGGCGGTGCTCGAGTTCGCGGCCGATCAGCCGCGTAATGATGCGGGCGAGGCGCGGATTCCGGAGTACTATGCGGCGACCGCTGGGCGGCTTGTCGTCGTCAGGGCGACGCCGATCTGGCTCTGGGCGATCGCGGGACTGGCGCTGGTCGCGGTGCCGGTGGTCGCTGGGGTGGTGTTGTGGCGGTGGCGGGCGAGTTAGTGCCTCATGGCAACCGAGGATCGACAGCCGTGCTGCCCCTGACTACCGGCGACAGCGCGCCGGGCCGCGGCCCGGCAGCGAGGCCATCGACACATCGATGCTGCCGGGTCGCGTAGAAGGGTGTCATGTCACGTCCTCCAGTCTCGTGGTGCCGTCAGCGTCTGGTGACGCCACCCGGGGCCCCATCGGCGCGATGGCGCACCTGGCCGCCGACGATCGTGTACAGCACCCGCGTCTCCGGAATGCGATTCTCATCGACCGTCAGGATGTTCTGCGACAGCACGGCGATGTCGGCCAGTTTTCCGGGCGAGAGAGTGCCCTTGCTCTCCTCCTCGAACGCCGCGTAGGCGTTGTTGATCGTGTACGAGCGCAGAGCCTCCTCGCGCGTCATCCGCTGACCCGGAAAGAATACCGATCCATCCTCGAGGCGACGCGACACGGACGCGTAATAGCTGGCGATCGGGTCGGCGTTCTCCACCGGGACGTCGGTGCCGTTGGCGATGACGACGCCCGCGTCGATCAGCGAGCGCCAGAGATACGCGCCCGACTCCGCGCGCCGGGCGCCGAGCCGCCGGTAGACCCACGGCGCGTCCGACGTGGCGTGAATCCCCTGCATCGCGGCGATCACGCCGAGCCGGGCGAAGCGCGGGACGTCATCGGGATGCAGGTGCTGCGCGTGCTCGATCCGCCACCGGAGATCGGTCGCGTCAGGGTGCTTGCTGAACACGCGCTCGTAGATGTCGAGCACCTCACGGTTGCCGCGATCGCCGATGGCGTGCGTGTTGAGCTGGAAGCCGTGCTGGATGGCGATCTCCGCCGTCCGCTCGATGTCGGCCACCGGCTCCAGGACCAGCCCCGTGCTGGTGCGCATGTCGTCGTACGGCTGGAGCAGCCACGCACCGTGCGGCCCGAGGGCGCCGTCGATCTGCCGCTTGATCGACCGAACGGTCAGATAATCGTTGCCGGCGCCGATGATCCGATATTCGGGGAGCCGGCGTTCCATTTCCTCGTTCGACGCCCGGCGGACCATGACGTAAAGGCGCACCGGGAGCTGCCCTTCGTCGGCGAGCCGCCGGAAGAAGTCGATGTCCGAGAACGTCGCTCCGGCATCGTGGAACGACGTGATACCCTTGGACAGAAGGTCTTCGCCGGCGAGCTCCACGGCCAGTCGTGCCTCCGCGTCGGCGTCCTCCGGGCGCCGGTCCGCGTTGGCCGAGGACATCGCCTCCCGTACGGCGATCTGCGCCCGCTCGCGCAGCGCGCCCGTCGGATTCCCCTCGCGGTCGCGGACGATCTCGCCGCCGGGCGGGTTCGGGGTCTCGCGCGTGATCCCGGCGAGCTGCAGCGCGCGCGCGTTGGCGAACGCGGCGTGCCCGCTGGCGTGCGTGAGCAGGACCGGGTTGTTGGGCGAGACGGCGCTCAGCGCATGATGCGTCGGCAGCTGCTCGACCGCGCCCTCCGGCACCTCGTCCCACTTCTCCTGGTGCCAGCCGCGGCCGACGATCCACCGGTCGGTGCCGGCGTCGCCAACGGCGGCCCCGACCTGCGCCACGATATCCGACCAGCGCCGGGCAGTCGTGAGGTCCAGCATCATGCGCGCGCGGCCGAGGCTCATGAAATGACCGTGACCTTCGATGAACCCGGGTACGGCGGTCGCGCCGTCGAGATCGATCACCTCCGTCCGGCCTCCGATGTGGCGGCTGATCTCCTCGTCCGAACCGACGGCGACTATGCGTCCATCGCGCGCGGCGAGGGCCGTCGCTTCGGGCACCGCCGAATCGAGCGTGATGATCGTGCCGTTGCGGAGGACGAGATCGGCGGCATCGGCGCCGCCGTCGCAGGCGGTGCTCGCCAGAAGTGCGACGGCGCACGCGGTCGCGGCGGCGACGAGGGGGCGGGGAACGGTTCGCATGGGACGATGGCAGGATTACGGTCAGTGGCGCGGCTGGAGGCCGGCGGCGCGCGAAAGTCGGCGTCGAGGCAACGATACTGCGCGTCGAGCGTCGCGTCGAGGGTGCCGCCCGCTCACGCCGCCCGGGACTTCGGGGAGCTCATCTCGAGCTGCCGGGAAACACCTCGATCGCCGCGATGATGTCGCCCTCGAGGATTCCATCTACCACCTCGATCCCGTCGATCACCTCGGCGAACACCGTGTACGCCCGACCGAGCCGCAGGTTGTCCCTGAGATTCACGAACCACTGCGCGTCGCCCGTATCGTAGCCGCGCGTGCTCATGCCGACGGTGCCCCGCAAGTGCGGCACCGTGCCGAGCTCGTCGCGGAGGTAGCGCGGCGACCCGACGTACTCGCTGGCGCCCGGGCTGCCGCCCTGGATCACGAAATCGTGTTCGACCCGCTGCCAGCTCAGGCCGTCGTAATATCCGTCACGCGCCAGCGCCAGAATGCGCGCCGCCATCAGCGGCGCCACGTCACCGCGCAACCGAACCACGAACGAGCCGCCACCGCTCGTTGGCGCCATGGTGATCTGCAGCCGCTTCTCGGCGCCAAGGGCCAGCGCGACCGCTCCCGGCGGAATCTCGATGCGCACCGCCGGCGGTCGATCATCACTCGCCGGCCGCCCCGCTGCCTCGAGCAGGGCGACGCGCACGTCGCGCTCCGACTCGTTGTCTCGCTCGGCCCACCGCTCGAAAGCCTCGTTCGCCGCCGCCCGGGCGTCGGCGCGCGGCGAGCCCTTCAGCGCGCGGGCGGCGGCCCGCACTGCCTGCGCACCACTTGCACCGAGCGCCCCGATGAACACGGCATCATCGTCGTGACCGGTGAGTTCGGCCAGCGCGTCGATGGCAGCTTCCTTCACGTTGTCGTCAGGATCCCGGGCCAGCGTGCGCAGTCTCGCCGTATCGGAGACGACGGCCGCCGCCCGCGCCGCGTAGACACGCACCTGCCACTGGCGATGACCCGCCAGCCTCACGAGGAGCGTGCGCGCTTCGTCCGGGCGCAGCCGCGCGAGGGCCACGATGCCGTGAGCTGCGGCGTGCCACGAGACGCTCCCGGATGCTCGGGTCGACGCGTCGCCGGGAAGTGAATCGACCCAGCGGCGGATGGTGGCAACGAGCGCCTCGTCGCCCGAGCAGGCGTTGGTGGCCAGCCCGGCGGCGCGGAGACGCACGGGCCAGGCGCTGTCGGCCAGCGCCGCTCGAAGCGCGCCGCAGTCCTCGCGCCGCGCCGCCAGCTCCCGGTATCGAAGCCGCCACGACGGCTCGGGCCAGACTGGGGGCGCCGGGAGCGGCGGCAGCGAATCACGTGAGGCGAACGTCGGGTCGGTGATCCGGGCGCGGGCACGCCGGGCGAGTACGCGGATGCGCTCATCGGCGTGACGCGAGCCCTCCGACAGCGCGGCGTCGGTCGAATCGCGCCGGTCCTCGGCGAGCAGAATGCGGACGACGAGCGCAGAATCGGCGGCGCCGATCGGCGCCCGCTGCGCGGGCGCTGCGACCGGGAGCACCGCGAGAGCGGCCAACGACAGGAAGCGCATGCGGCCAAAGAACGGCCTCGATCCCGCCTCAGTCAATGGCCGCCGAAGCCCTTCATTGCACCAGGCCACGGTAATCGACCGCCCCTGACCCCGGGGACTGGATTTCGGTCGTGCCCTGCATCACGCGGCGGTCGGCGATGAGGCCGCCATCCGAGGAAAGGTAATGCTCCTCACATGGTCTCCCGGGTGTGTCGTGGTACGCGGTTCCGTGGCAGATGGCGTCTCCATCCTTCTGGAGAAAGCGACGGGACGCGGCCTTTTCGCTCATCGGCGCCTCCACGGCGGGTCTACCCTGGAATCCAGCCCCTCGGCGACACAAGTTGGGTGAGTCGAGCCGCCCGCGAGCTGCCGGCGGCGCGTCCGGTTCACCTCCCCGCACCGGTTCTCCCATGACCAGCTCCCGCCCACGCCAGCGCGGCGACGCCCGGCTCGGCATCGCCGTCGCCGCGGCGCTTCTCCTCACGCCGTTCACCGCCGCCGCCCTCGCCGCGCAGGCCCCTGCCTCGGTCGCCGGCCTGACGACGCCCCGGGCCGCGCTCGGCTTCGATTTCGGGGACGACTACCAGCTCGCCAACTACCAGCAGCTCTCCGCCTACTGGCGCACGCTGGCGCGCGAATCCGACCGCATGAGCCTGCACGAGATGGGAACAACGGCCGAGGGGCGCACCCAGCTGATGGCGATCGTGACGTCGCCGGAGAATCACCGGAATCTGGCGCGGTACAAGGAGATATCCCGCCGGCTCGCCCTGGCCGAGGGACTCGGCGAGGCCGAGGCCAGGGCGATGGCGCGCGAGGGCAAGGCGGTCATCTGGATCGACGGCGGCCTCCACGCCACCGAGACGCTCGGCGCGCAGCAGCTCGGCGAGATGATCTGGCAGATGGTCAGCCGCAGCGATCCCGAGACGATGCGGATCCTCGACGACGTCATCATCCTGTTCGTCCACGCCAACCCCGACGGCAACGACCTCGTCGCCGACTGGTACATGCGCGAGTCCGCGTCTGAGCGTCGCTCGCTGGCCGGCGTGCCCCGGTTGTACCAGAGGTACATCGGGCACGACAACAATCGCGACTTCTTCGCCTCCACTCAGAAGGAGACGGAGAACATGAACCGGGTGCTGTTCCACGACTGGTTTCCGCAGATCGTTTACAACCATCATCAGTCGGGGCCGCGAGGAACCGTGCTGTGGGCGCCGCCGTTCCGCGATCCGTTCAACTACAACCAGGATCCGCTGCTCGTGCTCGGCATCGGGCTCGTCGGTACGGCCATGCACGCGCGTCTCGCCGCCGAGGGCAAGCCGGGGGCCACGATGCGCAGCGGGGCGTCGTACGACGGATGGTGGAACGGCGGACTGCGCAACACCACGACGTTCCACAACATGATCGGGCTGCTGACCGAGACGATCGGGAGCCCGACGCCGATGCAGATCCCGCTCGTGGTGCAGCGGCAGATCCCGACCGGCGACATCCCCTTTCCGGTGCCGCCGCAGCGGTGGCACTTCCGCCAGTCGATCGAGTACTCGGTGGCGACCAACCGCGCCGTCCTCGACATGGCCGCAAAGATGAAGGAGAACTTCCTGTTCAACATCTGGCGCATGGGGATGAACTCGATCGAGCGCGGCAGCACCGACACGTGGACTCCATCGCCGAAGCGGCTCGCCGAGGTCGATGCGCGGATGCGAGAGGCGGGCGGGGCGGCGCGCGACTCGGTGGAGTGGGCGTGGCTCCGGCGTCCGGGGCTTCGCGATCCGCGGGGGTTCATCATTCCCTCGGACCAGCCCGACTTCCCGACGGTCACGAAGTTCATCAACGCTCTTCTCGAGACCGGGATCACGGTGCACCGTGCGACGAGCGGCTTCACCGTCGCCGGCAAGAGATACCCCGCCGGATCGTTCGTGGTGAAGACGGCGCAGGCGTTTCGGCCGCACGTCATGGACATGTTCGAGCCGCAGGAGCACCCGGACGTGTTCCCCTACCCGGGCGCTCCGCCGACGCCGCCGTACGATGCCGCGGGGTGGACGTTCGCCTTCCAGATGGGCGTGCAGTTCGACCGCATTCTCGACGGCTTCGACGGCCCGTTCGAGCGAATCGATGCGTGGAACATCGCCCCGGCCGGCGGCCGGATCGCCGGCGACGCCCAGCGCGCAACCGGCTTCATCGTGCGGGCGGAAGCGAACGACATGTTCACGATCGCCAACCGGTTGCAGAGCAGGCGCGCCGGCACGTTCCGGCTTCAGGAGCCGGTCGCCGCCGGCGGAGCGAGCTACGAGGCGGGGTCGCTCTACGTGCCTGCCGGCGGTACCTCCATGGACATCCTGAGTCGCGCCGCCGGAGAGCTGGGGCTGGTCGTGCAGGCGACGACGATGCGCCCACCCGCGGGCGCGGTCGAGCTGCGCGCGCCGCGGATCGGGCTGTGGGACCAGTACGGGGGCTCGATGCCAGCCGGATGGACGCGGTGGATTTTCGAGCAGTTCGGGTTTCCGTTCGAGCGCGTCTTCGCGCCGGCTCTCGATGCCGGTGGGCTCGCCGACCGCTTCGACGTGCTGGTGTTCGTCGGCGGTGCGATCCCGCCGGTCGGTAGTGGCGGCGGCGGTGGAGGATTCGGCGGTGGGGGCACAGCGATTCCCGAGGCGAGCCTGCCGCCGGAGTATCGAGGGCAGCAGGGGCGGGTCACGGCCGAACGGACGATCCCGCAGCTCCGGCGGTTCATCGAGGATGGCGGCACAGTGGTCGCGATCGGTTCATCGTCACTCAATCTCGCGCAACACCTCGGACTGCCGGTGACGAGCCATCTCTTGGATTCCGACGGCTCGGCGATTCCGCGGACTAGATACTACGTGCCGGGATCGGTTCTGCGAGCCCGGGTGGACGCGTCGCGGCCCGTGGCGCACGGCATGCGCGAGTACACGGACTTCTACTTCAACAACAGCCCGGTCTTCCGGCTCGGCGCCGATGCCGAGGCGCGGGGCGTGCACCGGATCGCCTGGTTCGACTCGCCGTCGCCCTTGCGGAGTGGGTGGGCGTGGGGGCAGGAGCACCTCGACGGCGGCGTGGTTGCCGTCGAGGCGACGCTCGGGCGCGGGCGCGTGTACCTGTTCGGGCCGGAGATCCTCCAGCGCGCGCAGCCGCATCCGACGTTCAAGCTGCTGTTCAATGCCGTCAGCTACTCGGGCGAGGCAGGCGGTTCGAGGTAGGCGGGCACGAGGTCGGAATCAGCCAATCCACCGCCGCGCCACCGCGCGAGCAGGACCGCCGCCGTCAGGTGGGCGGTCACGTTGGTCACCGTCTTGAAGAGATCGGGCACCGCGTCGAGCGCGATCAGAATGCCGATCCCCTCGATCGGCAGGCCGATGGTCATGAAGAACGGGGCCATCACGAACAGACCGCCGCTGGGGATTCCGGGCACGCTGAAGCTCATCGCAACCGATGCCGCGGCGAACAGCGCGATCTGCCCACCGCTGAGCGGCAGGTCGTAGAGCCGGGCGATGAACAGAGCGCAGACGATCCACGACACGCCCTGGTTGACGCGAAACGTCGTCACGGCCAGCGGCAGCGCGAATCCGCTGACCTCGCGCGGCAGCTGCAGCGTGCGCTCGGCGCCCTGGATCATCGCCGGCAGCGCGGCGAACGACGACCGCGTGCTGAAGCCCACGACCTGGCCTGGAAGCGCCGCGCGAGCGAACCGGCCCGGTGGCACGCGTCCCACCGTCGTCGCCACGGCGTACAGCATCGCGATCACGACAATGAGCATCCCCGAGTGGACGGCGAGATAGTACCCGACCGCGCTCGCTGACGATATGCCGAGGTTGAGTCCGAGCGAAAGTGCGAGCGCGAAGACGCCAATCGGCGCCACTGCCAGCACGCCGCGCACGATGATCAGCGTCGCCTCGGCGACGGCGCGGAAGAACTGCACCACCGGCCGCCGTCGCTCCGCCGGCACGCGTCCCAGCGCCAGCGCGAACGCGACCGAGAAGATGATCAGCGGCAGCAGCGCGCCGTCCACGGCGCTGCGGATCGGATTCGGCGGAACCAGACCGACCAGCCAGCTCGTGAACGTCGGCAGCTCGACTCCGCCGGCGCCGGCGGTCTCGGCACGGAGCGCCGCGGCCGCGGCTGGATCAACGGCGAGCCCCCCGTAGACGACCGGAGCGACCAGCGCCGTGAGGAGCGCGGTCGCGGAGAGCAACAGCACGAACACCACGAAGGCGCTGATGCCGATGCGACCGACGGTACGGGTGTCGGAATCGGCGGCGATCCCGGAGATGAGCAGCGAGACGACGAGCGGGATCACCGTCATCCGGATCGCGTTCACCCA
>DATKCV010000129.1:0-72877 GCA_035513015.1 Gemmatimonadaceae bacterium | reverse complement strand
CGCGGCCGGAGACTCTTTCGCCTCGCGATTTCGCGATGCTCGAGTTGGCGCTGGATTCCTGATCCGTGGTGCGGATCGTGTACGGACCGTCATCGCGTGGAGTGCGGGTGCCTCACTCCGTCGGCGCATGCGCTTGCACGCTGCGAGCGCCTCCTGCGTGAGACACCCGCACTTCCACCGACTGGCCGGGGCACGGCAGCCGGGGCGGGCAGCCCAAGCCGCGCAGCTCACGCAGAGCAAAATACTACGGACTCGGCATCTCGACTGAGGAGGCGCGACAGGGCGCGTGAACGCGGAAGACGCCCCTATGCCGGTGATCGTGACCGCACCCGATGCCGAACTCGCGTCTTGCGTCCTGGCTCGAGTGCGGGCACCTCATGGAGGCGCCGCTGGCGCGAAGCAAGAGACCGCGGACTCCGATCTACGAGAGGACCCGACCCCGCAAGCCGCGGGCTCGCAGCGTGCAAGCGCCTGCGCCGACGTAATGAGGTGCCCGCACTCGAGCACGCGCGCACTCGAGCACGCCCGCGGAGACTATTCGCGGTTGGTGAGCGCGAATGAGAGGCCTTCGAGCTCCATGGCCATGTTCACGGTCTTGATCGTCACGTCCGCCGGTACGCGGAGCTGCACCGGCGCGAAGTTCAGGATCGCCCTGACACCCGCCGCCACGATCCTGTCCACGACCTTCTGCGCCTGGTCGGCGGGCACGGTGAGTATCGCGATCTCGGCCCGAAGCTCGGTGGCATCCCGCTCCAGCGATGCGATGTCGCGGACGGTCGTGCCGTCCCACGGCGTGCCGATCTTTCGCGGATCGCTGTCGTAGACCGCCGCCACATCGAAACCGCGCTGGCTGAAGCCGCGATACAGCGCCAGCGCCGCGCCGATCTTGCCGGCGCCGACGATGATCACGCGCCAGTTGCGGCCGAGGCCGAGGATCTCGCGGATCCGTGCACGCAGCTCGGGAACGGAGTAGCCGAGACCGCGCTTGCCGAAGGAGCCGAAGTTGGAGAGGTCCTTCCGCACCTGCGCCGACGTCGTCCCTCCACGACTGGCGAGCTCGTCGCTGGAAATGGTCGCGAGTCCCCGCCCCTCGAATTCCTCGAGGAATCGAAGGTAGAGGGAGAGCCGGCGAACGGTGGAATCGGCGATGCGCTTCACGGGCTGGTGCTTGTGAAATCGTTCACAAGTTACGCAGGGCAACCCCGATTCACCAGATTGCGCCGCGTCCCCTCTCGGGCCTGCCCCCCGGCTCCCTCGCTCGCCCGGCTTCCCGGCGTGCCGCTCCTTCGCTCGCCCGGCTCCCCGGCGTGCCGCTCCCTCGCTCACCCGGCTTCCCGGCGTGCCGCGCCCTCGTCCCTGATCCTCGTCCCTGCTCCCTGGTCCCTCCTCCCCGGTCTCTCTCTCGTCCCGCCCCTGGTTATTTTCGCTTCATGCCTGTCCGTGTCACATCCGAGATCGGTCGCCTGCGAACCGTCCTCGTACATACTCCCGGTCCGGAACTGCTCGCGGTGACACCGTCGAACCGCGCGGACTATCTCTACGACGACATCATCGATCTCGACATCGCCGAGCGGGAGCACCGGCGGTTCGTCGCGATCCTCGAGCGGTTCGCCCGGGTGTACCAGGTTCGCGATCTCCTGGCCGAGGTCCTCGAGCAGCGCGAGGTGCGCGAGCTGCTGGTGAGGGAGACGATGGACATCGTCCCCAGCGAGCCGCTGGCGCGCCAGATCAGCGAGGTCGATGTCGGCACGCTCGTCCAGATGCTGATCGAGGGACGGGAGGAGGATCCGGGACCGCTCGCGCTCGCCCTCAACGAGTGCGGCTACGAGCTCCCGCCGATCCCCAACCTGTTCTTCACCCGCGACACGGCGATGGGGATCGGCGACCACGTCATGATCGGCTCGATGCGCTACGGAATCCGGTGGTCCGAGGAGCTGATCATGAAAGCCCTGTTCATCCACCACCCGATCCTGAAGAACGCCGGCATCCTCTACGACGGCTCGGTCGAGCGGCGGTTCAACTACACGCTCGAGGGCGGCGACGTCCACCCGCTGCGTCCGGATCTCGTGATGATGGGCTTCAGCGAGCGCTCGAGCCCGGCGGCGATCGACCACCTGGCCCGCGTCCTGTTCGACCGCACACCCACGACCGACATCATCGTCGTCGTCATGCCGAAGGAAAACACGGCGATCCATCTCGACATGATCTTCACGCAGGTGGACACCGGGCAGTGCGTGATCTATCCGCCGCACTTCATCGGGCCCGAGCGGCTGGCGGTGCTCCACTGGAAGAAGGGCGAGCAGCAGCTGCGCGAGATGCCGAACATCTTCGCCGCGCTGAAGCAGGTGGGCGCCGCCATGGAGCCGATCTTCTGCGGCGGCGAGCGGCGGCATACCCAGGAGCGGGAGCAGTGGGCATCCGGCTGCAACTTCGTCGCCGTGCGTCCGGGACTCGTTCTTTCCTACGCCCGCAACGAGGCGACATTGGCCGAGATGGAGAAGTCCGGCTACCGCGTCGTGTCGTCGGTCGACTTTCTCACCGGCGAGGACCGGATCGACGACGACGAACGGGCGGTGATGACCTTCCACGGCGGCGAGCTGGTGCGCGGCGGTGGCGGACCGCGGTGCATGACATGTCCGGTGACGCGGGACGACACGTGACGGTCGTCCGCCATCCGCCGCGGTCCACCCTGGTCGAGCGCGCGCACGACCTGCTTCGCGGCGGCCCCATCGCCTCGACCGAGCTGGTCGCCAGCGTCTGCCAGCTGAGCGGCGTGCCCTCGGCCGTCGCCGCCGACATCGCGTCCGCGCTCCTCGCCGCGCACCGCGAGTTCGTGCAGGATGCCGACGGCCGCTGGACGATCGACGTGACTCACGCCCCCCGCTCGGCGCGCGGGTTCGGGAGCTACACACCGGACCCGACACCGCCAGTCGGCGATCCGACGCTGTTCGACGCCGCCGGGCTCGGCGCGCGGCCGTCGATGGCGCAGCTCGCCGGATTGCCGTACGTGGTCGTGGACGTGGAGACCACCGGAGGCCGCGCCTATGGTGCCGACCGGATCACCGAGGTGGCGGCCGTAGCGGTGGACGACGGCCGGGTGACGCATGTGTTCGAGTCGCTCGTCAACCCGCAGCGCCCGATCCCGCCGTGGATCACCGCCCTGACGAACATCTCGTGGGCGATGGTGAAGGACGCGCCGACGTTTCGCGAGGTCGCGCCGCGGTTGCTCGAGGTGCTCGAGGGCCGGGTCTTCGTCGCCCACAACGCGACGTTCGACTGGCGCTTCATCTGCGCCGAGGTCGAGCGCGCGACCGGCGAACGGCTCGACGGCGAGCGACTGTGCACCGTGCGACTGGCGCGCCAGCTCCTCCCGCAGCTCCGCCGGCGTTCGCTGGACTACGTCTGTCTGCACTACGGCGTCGAGATCGCCGCGCGTCACCGGGCGGGGGGCGACGCCGTAGCGACCGCGGAGGTTCTGCTCCGGCTGCTCGGCGACGCAGCCGATCGGGGGATCGCGAGCTGGGAAGAGCTGCGAGCGCTCGTCGATCGACGCACCGGTCGGGGACGGAGGCGACGACAGGCGAGGCCGGGGCCGGTCGAGCGCGATACGACAGCATGACGAACCGGGGCGAGAGCTCGCCAGGTGTCAGCTGGACAGGTGGACAGGTGAACAAGCGGACTTCCTTCGTGACTCGTAGCCTCCCCCGACCCTCCAACGCACCATGCTCGTCCAGTCGCTGACCCTCGGCGAAAACCGCCTTCACGCCATCCAGGCCGGCGGTCAGAAGCTGGACGGCGGCGCGATGTTCGGCGTCGTGCCCAAGCCGCTGTGGGAGCGCCGCATCAAGGCCGACGAGCGCAACCGCATCCAGCTCGGCATGCGCTGCCTGCTGGTCGAGCACGCGATCGGCCCGATCCTGATCGACACGGGGGCAGGGAACAAGGAGTCGGAGAAGTTCATCGACATCTACGGAATCGAAAACGCCGGCGAGGGCGGTCGCACGATGCTCGAGGACGGGCTCCGCGCCGCGGGATTCGCCCCGGACGACATCGTTCTCGTCATCAACAGCCATTTGCACTTCGACCACGCCGGGGGCAACACGTTCCGCGATGCGAGCGGCGCGGTGAAGCCGAGTTTTCCCAACGCGCGCTACGTCGTCCAGGCCGGCGAGCATTCCTGGGCCAGCCACACCAACGAGCGCACCGGGGCCAGCTACTTCCCGTACAACTGGGAGCCGGTACGCGACGCGGGCCTGCTCGATCTGGTCGAGGGAGAGCGCGAGATAGTACCCGGTGTGCGGGTGATCCCGACCCCGGGCCACACACCGCACCACCAGGGCATCCTGATCGAATCCAGTGGCGAGCGGGCGTTCTTCCTCGCCGACCTGGTCCCGACCGCCGCCCACCTTCCGCTCCCCTGGATCATGGGCTACGACGTGGAGCCTCTGGTGACGCTGGAGACGAAGCGCCGCATACTGGCTCGGGCGCACGACGAGCGCTGGCTGGTGGTGTTCGAGCACGACTGGGAGATCCCCTGGGGGATCCTCGCCAGGGATGGGAAGGGCTACGACCTCGAATCAAGGGGTCAGAGTCGTTGAACTTCGTTCAACGACTCTGACCCCCTTGAAGAGGAGCCATGAAAGACCCGCTGAAAGCGGCTTGACTCGCCCACCGGGCTTACCTAACTTCCACTCCGACAATACGCTAAGCAGGGCGCACGTGGCGCTCTCACCCTCTGGCCCTCGCGACGCTGCGAGGCGTGCTGAAGGAGTTCAGGAAGCTGTCGATCACCCGCCGGCCGGCGGGTGGCGTCGCGTTTTCGCGGACTCCTCGCATGAGGATCCGCGTTTTTTTTTAGTACTCTCCAAGAGGATCACGGGTATTCAAGACACAACCAAGCGCGTTCGCGTGAATCGGCAGATCCGGATCAGTCCGATCCGGGTGATCGGAGCCGATGGCACCCAGCTCGGAATCATGGATGTGGAGGTGGCGCTCTCCACCGCCGAACAGCAGGGACTCGATCTCGTCGAAGTCGCCCCGATGGCGCGGCCGCCAGTCGCCCGCATCATGGACTACGGCAAGTACAAGTTCGAGCAGGCCAAGCAGGCGCGCATCGCGAAGAAGAAGCAGCACGTGATCCAGCTCAAGGAAGTGAAGTACCGACCAGGGATCGACCAGCACGACTTCGCGACCAAGACGCGCCATGCACGGCGCTTCCTCGAGGAGAAGAACAAGGTCAAGGTCACGATGATGTTCCGCGGCCGGCAGGTCGCGCACCCCGAGCTCGGCAAGGATGTTCTCGACCGCGTCGCGACCGAGTTGGCCGACGTCGGCAAGATCGAGAGCGAGGGACGGTTGGAAGGAAAGTCGATGACAATGATTCTCACGCCGAAATAGAGCGAGCGTGTCATGCCCAAGATGAAGACCCACCGGGGCGCCAAGAAGCGCTTCAAGGTCACCGGAACCGGAAAGGTCAAGCGGCTCAAGGCCTACAAGAGCCACATCCTGACCAAGAAGGACCCCAAGCGGAAGCGCCGCCTGCGCCGGGCCACGATCGTGGCCACCAGGGGTGAAGCCAAGAGAATCAAGCGCCTGATCCAGGCATAACGGCGGAGGAGAACCATGCCTCGTGTGAGATCGAACGTCGTCCGCCTGAAGCGGAAGAAGCAGATCATGAAGGCCGCCCGCGGCGGCTTCGGCGCGCGCTCCAAGCTGTGGAAGGCCGCCAAGGAAAACGTCGAGCGCGGCTGGCGCTATGCTTACCGCGACCGCAAGAACAAGAAGCGCGACTTCCGTCGCCTCTGGATCACCCGCATCAACGCCGCGGCGCACCAGAACGACCTCAGTTACAGCGTCCTGATCAACGGCCTCAAGAAGGCCGGGATCGAGGTAAACCGGAAGATCCTCGCCGACCTCGCCGTTCGCGATCCGGCGGCTTTTACGGCGCTCGCCGAACAGGCGCGCGCCGCCCTGGACGCAGCGTAGGGATCGACGAGACCCGCGCGGAGAGCGCCGGCGGCGCGACGAGTAGGACTCGTCATGCTGCCGGCGCTCTTTGCTGCCGTGCTGCCGGCAAACCCGCACTTGCAGGCCCGACGCTTTACGAGCCCCTCCAGTGCCCAGCCGCAAGCCGGCCAGCTGGCAGGCTTCCAGCCGAATCGCTCGCCGCCCGGATCCCGGCAGTCCGACCCCTGAACTCTCCACGCAGAACAACGCCGCCACGGATGACCCTCGATCAATTCCTCGAATCCGCCGGGAGCCTGACGACGGCCGGCCTCGAAAGAATCCGCAACGCCGCGACACCCGACGACCTGACCGAAGCCCGCAATGCGCTCGTGGGCCGCAAGAGCGGCGCGCTCGGCACGCTCATGCGCCAGCTCGCCGCCCTGCCGGCCGACGCCCGCCGCGAAGCCGGCGCCGCCGCCAACCGCGCCAAGGAAGCGCTGGAGAGCGCGCTCACCGAGCGCGAACAGTCGCTCGCCGCCGACACCGGAAGCGGCCCGCCGCTCGACCTCACCATGCCCAGCCGCCACCCGTGGCGCGGCGCCAGCCACCCGGTGACGCTCGTCGTCGAGGAGATCGAGTCCATCTTTCGCGAGCTCGGATTCACCATCGCCCTCGGCCCCGAGGCCGAGACCGAGTGGTACAACTTTCGCGCGCTCAACTTTCCCGCCGACCACCCGGCGATGGACATGCACGACACGCTCTACCTGGGCGACGACACGCTGCTCCGCACGCACACCTCGCCCGTGCAGGTGCGCCTGCTCCAGAGCCACCCGCCGCCGCTGCGCGTGCTCATTCCGGGCAACGTCTACCGCCGCGACTTCTTCGATCCATCGCACGCACCGATGTTCGCGCAGATCGAAGGGCTCGCGGTCGATGAGGGCGTCAGCTTCGTCGACCTCAAGGCCACACTCGGCAGGTTCGCCGAGCGCTTCTTCGGCGCCACCAGAACACGGTTCCGGCCGAGCTTCTTCCCGTTCACCGAGCCCTCGGCCGAGATGGACGTGCAGTGCCTCGTCTGCGGCGGAAGCGGATGCGCGGCATGCAAGGGCACCGGCTGGATGGAAATCCTCGGCTCCGGCATGGTGCACCCGAGCGTGCTCGAGGCCTCAGGCGTCGACAGCGAGCGGTACACGGGTTGGGCATTCGGGATGGGCCCCGCCCGGATCGCGATGAATCGGTATCGGATCCCCGACATCCGCATACTCTACGACTCGGACGTGCGGTTCCTCGAGCAGATCGGCACATGAACGTTTCGCACGAGTGGCTGAAGGCCTTCGTCGCCCATCAGCTCGCGCCGGAGCAGTTGCGCGATCTCATCACCAGCCGGAGCGCGACCGTCGATGAGGTCGTGGCGCTGCGCGCCGACCTGGCACCGATCGTGATCGCCCGGGTCGTCGAGGCGGCGCGGCACCCGGACTCCGACCGGCTCTCCGTCACGAAGGTCGATGCGGGCACCGGCGAACTGCTCGACGTCGTCTGCGGCGCACCGAACGTCGCCGCCGGAAAGCTCTACCCGTTCGCGCCCGTCGGCACGGTGATGCCCGGCGGACTGCGCATCGAGAAGCGCAAGATCCGCGGCGCCCTTTCCGCCGGGATGCTGTGCTCGGCGAGCGAGCTCGGACTCGGCACCGACAAGGATGGAATCCTCGAGCTGGACGTGGACGCCGAGCCGGGGACGCCGTTCCTTCGCGCCGTGCCGGTCGGCGACACCCGCCTGGTGATCGACGTCAGCCCCAACCGTCCCGATCTTCTCTCGCACCTCGGCGTCGCGCGCGAGGTGGCCGCCGCGACCGGGATCCCGCTCCAACTCCCGGAGATCCCAGCCGGCGGCGTCGAGGCGCCGGCGGCCGTACGCGAGCCGCGCGAGGGACGTGCCGGTCCCGTGACCGTGCGCCTCGAGGATTCCGACGGCTCGCCACGCTACATGGGCGTGACCATCAGCGGCGTGAAAGTGGGGCCGAGCCCCGACTGGCTCGTCCGCCGGCTCGAGGCGGTCGGGTCGCGATCGATCAACAACGTCGTCGACGCGACCAACTACCTGCTGCACGAGGTCGGGCAGCCGATGCACGCGTTCGACGTGGCACGGCTGGGCAGGACCACAGTCGTGATCCGGCGGGCCCGACCAGGCGAGCGGCTACGCACGCTCGATGGCGTGGACCGCGCGCTCGATCCGTCGATGACCGTCATCGCCGACGCCGAGCGCGCACAGGCGGTGGCCGGCGTGATGGGCGGTAACGACAGCGAGGTGGGGGAGGGGACGACCGACATCTTCCTCGAGGTCGCGTCGTTCGACGCGCGAGCCGTGCGCACCACGCGGCGCGCTCTCGGACTGAGCACCGACGCCAGCCATCGGTTCGAGCGCGGCGTGGACCGCGAGCTGACGCCGGTGGCCCTCGCCCGGGCGGTCCGGCTCATCACCGCTGTTGCCGGTGGACGGGTCGAGGGCTCGCCGGTTGACCTTTACCCCTCGCCCGCGCCAGCGCGGGCGCTGCTCACACTTCGCGCGCACCGCGTGGCCACGCTACTCGGCCAGCGGCTGCCGGCGAAGGAGATCGTCTTCCTGCTCCGCTCGATCGGGTTCGTCGCCGACATCGTGCCGGGCACGGAGATGCTCCGCGGCAACGAGGAGATCGCCGTCGTCGCGCCGAGCTGGCGCGTCGACATCGAGCGCGAGGTGGACCTGATCGAGGAAGTGGCCCGGCTTCGCGGCTACGACACCTTTCCCGATGACCTCCGCGCGTACCGCCCGACCACCGTGTCCGACGACCCGCAGTGGCTCCTCGCCCGCCGGGTGCGGGAAGCGCTCGTGGCCGCCGGGCTCCTCGAGACCCGGCCGATGCCGTTCGTCGCCGGCCGCGACGGAGAGCATCTCAGGGTCGCGAACCCGCTGGCTGAGAACGAGGCGCATCTTCGGCGGTCGCTGCTCGAGACGCTCGCCAGGCGCGCCGAGTACAATCTCGCGCGGATGCAGGGCGACGTGCGCATCTTCGAGATCGGCGCTGCGTTCGAGCCGGGCGCCGGCGCGCTCCCGCGCGAGACCATGCGGGCGGCGGCCGTCATCATGGGCGCGCGCCGTCCTCCGCACTTCACCGAGCGGAACCCTCCGGCGTTCGACGAATGGGACGCCCGAAGCATCGCCGAGCTGGTGACCGGCGCCGCGTTCCCGGCGGCGCGCGCGGTGCTGGAGCCCGCGGACGGCGCCGGCGTCCTGTGGAACGTGCTGGTCGAGGACTCGGCGTCAAACGGCGGAGCACCGAGCAAGGTGGGCGAGGTCCGCCGGCTGCGACTCGACGCGCCTCCATGGGCGTCGCCCGCGTTCGGGATCGAGGTCGAGCTCGCCCGGGTGGAGAACGCCGACGTAGCTCCACGAGGACAGAGCACGTATGCGGTTCGCCCCGGGAAGCACATGGCGGGTGGAAGCGAGGCTCATGTCGGCGTGAGTGCCGAGGGTGGAGGGCAGAAGAGGGCGGCCGGGGGTTCCACGGCTCGCGTCGTCGTTTCGCGAACATACCAGCCGCTGCCGACGACGCCCGCGGCCGAGCTCGACGTGGCCCTGGTCGTCCCGGAGAACCTTTCCGCCGAGCGCGTCGAGGCAGTCCTCCGCCGTGATGCCGGCGAGCTCCTCGAGCGCCTCCAGCTCCTCGACGAGTATCGTGGCCCACATGTGCCGGCAGGCCACCGCAGCCTGATGTGGCGGTTGATCTTTCGCCATCCGGAGCGCACTCTACGTGAGAAGGAGGTTGAAGGGCGACGCGAGAAACTGCTGAAAACCTTGGAGAAAGAGCTCGGTGTCCGACAGCGAACGTCCTGACGTCCTTGCGTTCCGGGAACTGGAGCAGCTGATCCGCCACCTCGGCGACGAGCTCGGATCGTTCCGTCGCCGCGCCCTGCAGGCCGAGGCGCGGCTTCGCGAGCGCGAATCTGCGGATGGGTCTTCACACCCGGCCGCGGAAACCCGGCTTGCCGAGCTGGAGAACGAGAACGAAGCCCTCCGCTCGCGGCTCGCAGCGGCCCGGTCGCGAACGGCCGCCATGCTCGCCCGCATGCGGTTCCTCCGCCAGCAGCACGACCGGGCGAGCGAACGATGAGCGAAAAGCGGACGGTGGTGCGTGTGCAGATCGTCGGCGAGGAATACTCGATCCGCAGCGACGAGACGCCCGAGCACACGCGCGCGGTGGCCGAGTACGTGGATCAGGCAATACGACGCGTGATGAACTCGGGCTCGGTGGTCGAGATGCAGCGTGCGGCCATCCTGGCGATGCTTCAGATCACCGATGAGCTGTTCAAGGCGCGGGAAGCGTCGGCCGAGCTGACGACCGGGATGCGCTCGCTCGGCAACGAAGTCCGCCGCTGGCTTCCACCCGCGAAAAGGGGGGAGCCGACCGGCTGATTGCCTTTTCCGGCCGCGGAAGATAGGTTGCCGCAGCTGGTCGCAGCTCCGTAGGTACAAGCATCCATTGTAGTTAGCCATCCCCATTCGGTGCCCTTCGCCGGTGCCGTATCGGGCATGGAGCTCAGTGGATCCCTCCGGCGGACCTCACGGTCCCTTGCGTATCCGCGGCGCGAGCCGTGGTGGAGCATAGATCAAATGAACGACACGATACTGCTCTTCGCCGCGCTTGGCGTCCTTGTTCTGGTCGCGTCCGCGGCGTTCTTCTTTTTTGGGCGGTCCGCGGGCCGCTCCGGCGAGGTCAAGCGGCAGGTAGCGGCGAAGGCCACGGCTGAGGATACCGCACAGAGGATCGTCGGGGACGCGGAACGCGAGGCGGAGAGCGTCAAGAAGAGCGCGATGCTCTCCGGGCGCGAGGAGTCGATGCGTCTGCGCGAAGGCTGGGAGGCCGAGGCGCGGGGCCGGCGGGAGGAGATCGAGCGAGAGGAGCGCCGGATACAGGAGCGGGAGACGCAGGTCGAGCGCAAGCTGGACCTGCTGGAGCAGCGGGATCGCGAGGTCGGCCGCCGGGCGAGCGAGCTCGGGCGCCGGGAGAAGACGGTCCAGCAGCGCGAGGAGGAGCTCGACCAGCTGATCACCGAGGAGCGCAAGAAGCTCGAGGCGCTGGCCGGTTTGTCGGTGGAACAGGCCAAGGTCGAGCTGATGCGCCGGCTGGAGGAGGAGGCGCACGCCGACGCCGCCAACCAGCTGCGCGAGATCCGCGAATCGGCCCGCCGCAACGCCGAGCGCGAGGCGAAGAAGATCGTCGCGCTCGCCATCCAGCGGATCGCCGCCGACCACACCGCCGAGACTACGGTCTCGACCGTCGCGCTTCCCAACGACGAGATGAAGGGTCGCATCATCGGCCGTGAGGGACGGAACATCCGCGCGTTCGAGTTGGCGACCGGCGTCGACGTGATCATCGACGACACGCCCGACACCGTCGTCGTCTCCTGCTTCGAGCCGATCCGCCGCGAGACGGCCCGGCTCGCCCTCGAGAAGCTGGTCGCCGACGGCCGGATCCATCCCGGCCGGATCGAGGAGGTGGTGGCCAAGGCGCGGAAGGAGATCGACCAGCAGATCCAGGAGTTCGGCGAGCAGGCCGCGTACGAGACCGGCGTGCACGGGATGCACCTGGAGATCATCAAGCTCATCGGCCGCATGCACTGGCGCACCAGCTACGGTCAGAACATCCTCCTCCACTCGAAGGAGGTCGCCTTCCTGGCCGGGATCATGGCCGCCGAGCTCGGGCTCGACGTGGCGATGGCGAAGCGCGGGGCGCTGCTCCACGACATCGGCAAGGTGCTGACCCACGAGCACGAGGGTACGCACGTACAGCTCGGTGTCGAGGTAGGCACGAAGTACGGGGAGCATCCGCTGGTGGTGAACTGCATCGCCGCGCATCACGACGACGTGCCGCACGAGAGCGAGGTGTCGGTGCTCGTCCAGGCTGCCGATGCGATCTCCGGCTCGCGGCCGGGCGCGCGGCGGGAGGCGTTCGAGACGTACGTGAAGCGGCTCGAGGGACTGGAGCGGATCGCGTCGAGCTACCGCGGCGTCGAGAAGGTCTTCGCCATTCAGGCCGGTCGCGAGATCCGCGTCGTCGTCACCCCCGAGGAGGTCGACGATCCGCGCATGGCGTCGCTCTCCGAGGAGATCGCGCGGCGGATCGAAGCCGAGCTCCAGTACCCGGGTCAGATCAAGGTGGTCGTCATCCGGGAGACGAGGGCGGTGGACTTTGCCCGCTGAAGTCATCGACGGCGCCGCCGTAGGACGGCGCATCCGCGAGCAGGTGAAGGCCGAGGTGGCCGAGCTGATCCAGCGGGGCGTGCGGCCGGGACTGGCGGTGGTGCTCGTCGGTGACGATCCGGCGAGCGCCGTCTACGTCCGCTCCAAGGGACGGGCGTGCGAGGAGGCGGGGATGCACAGCATCACGCTGCGCCTCAGCGCCGAGACGACGGAGGCCGAGCTCCTCGCCCACGTCGACGCGCTGAACGCCGACTCGGCAGTGCACGGGATCCTCGTGCAGATGCCGCTGCCGAAGCAGATCCACGCCGACACGGTGATCCGCCGCATCCTGCCGACCAAGGATGTGGACGGATTCCACCCCGTGAACGTCGGCAAGCTGCTGATCGGCGAGCGCGACGGCTTCGTCCCCTGCACGCCGGCCGGCGTCCAGGAGCTCCTCGTCCAGTGCAAGGTGGAGACGAAGGGCATGGAGTGCGTCGTGATCGGCCGCAGCAACATCGTCGGCAAGCCGATGGCCGCGCTGATGATCCAGGACCGGCCCGGCGCCAACGCGACGGTGACCGTCTGCCACAGCCGGACGCGCGACATGGCCGCCCACGTCCGCCGCGCCGACATCGTGATCGCCGCCGCCGGCCGGCCGAAGCTGGTGACCGGCGACATGCTCAAGCCCGGCGCGGTGGTGATCGACGTCGGGATCAACCGCGTGGACGACAAGTCCAGGAAGAGCGGCTACCGGCTGGTCGGCGACGTGGACTTCGACAGCGTGAAGGAGGTAGCCTCGCTGGTCACGCCGGTGCCCGGCGGCGTCGGCCCGATGACGATCGCGATGCTCCTGAAGAACACCGTCCGCGCGGCCCACGCGTCGCACGCCGCATGACCGAGCGCCGTCCCCCGCGCGGACGTCGCGCTCGCCAGGGCCCTCCGGCCGACGACCTCGGCCTGTTCGAGCCCGGCGTCGGGTCGCCGAAGAAGCCCGCCGCGCGGACTGCCAGGCCGCTGGAAGAAAGTCGGCCGGCGGGCGAAACGCGGTCCCCCTCGCCGATCCCCGGGCTCTCTCCCGAGTCCGCCGTCTCGATTTCGACGCTGACCCGTACGGCGAAGGATGTCCTCGAGGGCGCATTCACGCCGCTGTGGGTGCGCGGCGAGGTGAGCGACTTCAAGTCGCACCGCAACGGCCACTGGTACTTCTGGCTTCGCGACGAGTCGGCGCAGATCAGGTGCGTGGTCTGGTCGCGCGACCAGTTCCGCATCCCCGCCTCGCCCGATGACGGGATGCAGGTCGTCGCACTCGGCCAGTTGAGCGTGTACACCGCGCGCGGGGACATGCAGCTCGCAGTGCGCGCGCTGACCGCCGACGGCGATGGGCTCCGGCGCAAGGCGCTGGAGAGGATCATCGCGCGCCTCCGGGGAGAGGGACTGCTGGCGCCCGAGCGCAGGCGTCCGATCCCGCGTCATCCACGGCGCGTGGCCGTGATCACCAGCCAGGACGGTGCCGCGCTCCACGACATCGTCGCCGTCATCCGCCGCCGTTGTCCGATGGTCGAGATCGTCCTCGCGCCGGCCCGCGTGCAGGGCGAGGGCGCGGCCGACGAGCTGTGCGCGGCGATCGAGCGCGTGTCGCGGTGGGGCGCCGCCGACACGCTGATCATCGGCCGCGGCGGCGGCGCGCGCGACGACCTCTGGGTGTTCAACGACGAACGCGTCGCCCGCGCGCTCGCCGCCTGCCCGATCCCGACCATCTCGGCGGTCGGCCACGAGGTCGATGTCACGGTGTGCGATCTGGTCGCCGACCTTCGAGCGCCGACGCCGTCGGCGGCCGCCGAGGCGGCGGTGCCATCGCGCGATGCGCTGCGCGCCGAGCTCCGGCACGTGGGCAACGTCCTCGCCGAAGCGCTCGCCCGCCGCGTCTCCGTCGCGCGCCGGCGCCTGGAGACGGCCCGCCGCGAGGTCGGGACGCAAGCCCGCCTCTCGACCGAGCGCCGCCGCGCCCGGCTCCAGGGGATCGCCGGCGCGCTGAACGCCCTCAGCCCCCTCGCCGTCCTGTCGCGCGGCTACGCCGTCGCCCAGGACGACCAGGGCAACACGCTCTCCGACGTCGCCGCATTCGAACAAGGGCTCCCCTTCCGTCTCGTCCTCCGCGACGGCACCGTGCAGGCAACCACGGATGCCGTGGAACCCAGCGAATGAATTCGTCCGATTCCCCCAGTTCGTCCAATTCGCCCAATTCGTCCAATTGGTCCAATTCGTCCAATTCTTTTGAATCCCACCTCGCCCGTCTCGAGGAGATCGTCGCCGAGCTGGAAGGCGACGAGCTCGAGCTCGATGCGGCGCTCCGGCTGTTCGAGGAAGGGATCGAGCGCCTTCGCGATGCATCGGCCGGACTCGCCCGCGCCGAGGAGCGCGTCAAACTGCTCGTGGAGCGACTCGATGGCACTGTCGACGTCACCGAGATACGTGATTGAGGCGTCGGCTCCCGTGCCGCGTCTCGCCGGCGACCGCGCCGCGGTGGACGCGGCGCTCCTGCGCATCTGCGATGGCCTCGCCGGCGGCGGCCCGGTCCACGAGGCCGTGCGCTACGCCCTGCTCGGCGAGGGGAAGCGTCTGCGCGGGGTGCTCCTCCTCGCCGCGTTTCGAGCGGCCGGTGGGCGCGGCGACGCGAGCGATCTGGCCGCGGCGGTCGAAGTCGTGCACGCCTATTCGCTCGTCCACGACGACCTCCCCTGCATGGACGACGACGACGTGCGCCGTGGACGCCCGACCGTGCACAAGGTTTTCGGCACCGCCGCCGCCACCGCCGCCGGAGTCGTGATGGTCCCCCTGGCCGCCCTCCGCGCCAGCGCGGCCGCCCGCGAGCTTCTGTTGCCGCCGCACGTCACCGGTGGCATCGTTAGGGAGTTGATGCGGGCCGCCGGTGCGGGGGGTATGATCGGCGGTCAGCTTCTGGATCTCGAGGGCGAAGGGCTGGCGCTGACCGTGGACGAGCTGGAGCGGATCCACCGGGCGAAGACCGGTGCGTTGATCACGGCGTCGGTGAGGCTCGGCGGCATGGCGGCCGGCGCGGGCGCGGACGCTGTCGCGGCGCTGGGCCGCTACGGCGAGTCGATCGGCCTGGCGTTCCAGATCGCCGACGACGTCCTCGATGTCACTTCCACGACCGACCAGCTGGGCAAGACGGCGGGACGCGACCTCGCGCTCGGCAAGAGCACGTACCCGGCGCTCCTCGGAGTCGCCGGCGCGGTGGACCGCGCGCAGGCGCTGGTGGCGCAGGCGTGCGAGGCTCTGCGCGACGAGGGACTGCTGACGCAGGAGCTCGAGCACCTCGCCCGTTTCACCGTCGCCCGTCGATCCTGACGCGCGGCGAACACCCGTAGAGAGACGCAATGCCGATCCTCGATCGACTCACCGGTCCGTCCGATCTGAAGAGCCTCTCGCGCGACGAGCTTCGCGATCTGGCCGCCGAGATGCGCGCGCGCCTGATCGACGTCTGTTCGCGCACCGGCGGGCACATCGGCGCCGGGCTCGGCGTCGTCGAGCTGGCGATCGCCGTGCACGCGACGTTCGACGCGCCGCGCGACCAGGTCGTGTGGGACGTCGGCCACCAGGGCTATCCGCACAAGCTCCTCACCGGCCGAAGCGAGGCGATGGAGACGCTGCGCAAGGAGGGCGGGCTGTCCGGCTTCCTCCGCCGCGCCGAGAGCGAGTACGACGCCTTCGGCGCCGGCCACGCCGGCACCGCGATCTCCGCCGCCTACGGCATGGCCGTCGCCCGCGATCTGCGCGGCGAGGAAGGCAAGGTCGTCGCCATCCTCGGCGACGGCGCGCTGACCTGCGGACTCTCCTACGAGGCGCTCAACAACGCCGGCGCCGGTGGACGCGACTTCATTGTCGTTCTCAACGACAACGAGATGTCGATCGCGCCCAACGTCGGCGCGATGTCCAAGTACCTCAACTCGGTGCAGACGAATCCGCTGTACAACCGCGTGCGAACGGCGATCGGCAACGTCGTCGACTCGGCGCCCGGACCGCTGCAGGCGATGTCGACGCTCGTCCGGAAGTGGGAGGAGAGCATGAAGTCCTTCCTCACGCCGGGCGTGCTGTTCGAGGAGCTCGGCTTCCGTTACTTCGGCCCGATCGACGGACACGACCTCGACTCGCTCGTCGACACGCTGACAGCCGTGCGCGAGCTCAAGGGTCCGCGGCTCGTCCACGTCCTCACCCAGAAGGGCAAGGGCTTCCCCGCCGGTGAGCACGTGCAGAAGTGGCACGCGCTCCCCGCCGGCCACGATCCGGCCACCGGCAAGCAGCTCACCCCGTCGTCCGCCAATCCGGCCTGGACGGCTGCATTCGGCAAGGGCCTGTCGGAACTCGCCGACGAGTATCCGCGGCTGGTGGCGATCACGGCGGCGATGGACACCGGCACCGGCACGAACATCTTCGCCAAGGCGCACCCGGACCGGTTCTTCGACGTGGGGATAGCCGAGGGGCACGCCGTCACCTTCGCCGCCGGACTGGCGACGCGCGGCATCAAGCCGGTGTGCGCGATCTACTCGACTTTCCTCCAGCGCGCCTACGACAACATCATCCACGACGTCGGGATCCAGAACCTTCCCGTAGTGTTCAGCATGGATCGCGCGGGCCTCGTCGGCGACGACGGACCGACGCACATGGGGCTGTACGACATCGCCTACATGCTCGCCGTGCCTGGGATGACGGTCACCGCGCCCAAGGACGGCACCGAGATGCTCGGGCTCCTGCGCGCGGGTATCGAGCACGACGGACCGTTCTGCCTCCGCTACCCGCGCGACGCGTCGCCCGACATCCCGGCACCCGCGGCTTCGATCCCCGCCGTGCCCTACGGAACGTGGGACGTGCTCCGCCGCGGCGCCGACGTGGCGATCCTCGCCGTGGGCACGATGGTGCTGCCGTCGCTCGCCGCCGCCGAGTCGCTGGCCGCCGAGGGCCTCTCGGTGACCGTGGTCAACTGCCGCTTCCTCAAGCCGTACGACGCGCTCACGCTGGCCGCGATCATCTCCGACCACAGGCAGCTGCTGGTGGTCGAGGAGGGCACGGTGGTGAACGGGTTCGGCGCGTACATGAGCGGCGTGGTCACCCATATGGATCCGGGCACGAAGGTCTTCACGCACGGCGTTCCCGATCGCTACATCGAGCACGCGCCGCGGGCGCGTCAGCTCGCCCAGGTGGGGCTCGACGCCGCCGGGATCGCCGACCGCGTGCGGGCGCTTCGCGAGACCGAAGCGATGGCGGGTTGATGCGGGTCGGCGTGATCGGGAACCGCGGGTACGAGGGACTGCCCGAGGTCCTCAGCACGCTTCTCGATCAGGCGAAGGCGCTCGGCGTGGAGTTGTGCATCGAGGAGGACATCCACGACCTCGCCCAGGGCGGCGAGTGCATGGAGATCCCGAAGAACCTCGACGCGATGCTCACGCTTGGCGGTGATGGGACGCTCCTCCGCGGCGCCCGCCTTCTCGATGGACAGGAGGTGCCGATTCTCGGGATCAACCTGGGACGCCTCGGCTTCCTCACCGCCTGCGGACTCGACGAGCTGCCCCAGGCGCTCGAGCGCCTCGCCGCGGGCGAGTTCCGAGCCGAGCCGCGGATGCGCCTCGACGGCCGCGTGTACGACCTCGAGGGCGACCAGCGCAAGCAATGGAGCGCGGTCAATGACATCGTTCTTCACAAGGGCGGCTTCGCCCGCGTCGTGCAGCTGCGCGTCGCGGTGAACGGCGAGATCATCGCCGCCTACGCCGCCGACGGGATCGTGATCGCCACGCCCACCGGCTCCACCGCCTACAGCCTCTCCGCCGGCGGGCCAGTCGTGGTGCCGACGGTCGAGTCGATCGTGCTGACGCCGATCTCCGCCCACGCCCTCGCCATCCGGCCGCTGGTCCTCCCGCCGACGGCCGAGATCGCGGTGCAGGCGGAAGATGGGCCCGAGGAGCTATTGGTGACGGTCGACGGACAGGTCGGCACGACCTTCAGCGCGGGCGAGACCCTGGCCGTGAAGCGCGACGCCCATCCGGTGAAGCTGGTCCGCTTCCCGGGGATGACATTCTTCACGCGCATGCGGCGCAAGCTCGGATGGGGCGGGCTGGCCGAGCGCGACGGGCACTATAGATCCTGACGCGATGCTGACCGAGCTGCGGATCCGCAACTTCGCGATCATCGAGTCGGTCACGCTGCCGCTCGCCGCCGGGTTCAACGTGCTGTCGGGCGAAACCGGGGCGGGGAAGTCGATCATCGTCGGCGCCCTCGGGCTCCTGCTCGGAGAGCGCGGTAGCGCGGACCTCGTGCGCACCGGAGCCGACCGGGCGAGCGTGGAAGGCGTGTTCGACATCGCCGACCGGCCGGAGCTGGCCGCGGTGCTCGACGAGCGCGGGATCGAGGTCGACGAACAGGTCGTCGTGCTCAAGCGCGAGCTGGTGGGCTCGGGAAGCGGCCGCGCGCGCGCCTGGATCAACGGCACCACGGTGACCACCGGAGTCCTCGCCGAGGCGGGGCGGCTGCTGGTCAACCTTCACGGACAGCACGAGGCTCAGACGCTGCTCGACGCCGAGTCGCAGCGCCGGATCCTCGACGCGTTCGGCGGCGCGACCGAGGCGGCACTCGCCGTGCGCGCCGCGCACGGTGCGCTGGCCGAGGTTCGGCGCGAGCGCTCGGAGCTCGAGCGCCGCCGCACCGAGGCCGAGCGCCGGGCCGACTGGCTGCGGCACGTGGTGCGCGAGATCGAGGACGCGCGGCTCGTCGATGGCGAGGACGTGCGCCTCGAGGACGAGGCACGCCGGCTGGAGCACGCCGAGGAGCTGCGCACGCTCGCCGGCGGCGTGGCCGGCGCGCTGGAGGGCGACGAGGAGGCCGTGCTCACCCGGCTCGGCGGCGTGCAGCGCTCGCTCGCATCGATTCTGAGAATCGATTCGTCGCTGGCCCGGCTCCAGGAGCTGTACGACACCGGCTATTACGCGCTGGAGGAGCTCGCCCGGGCGCTCGAGGATTACGAGCGATCGGTAGACCTCGATCCGGCGCGGCTCGATGAGGTGCGGGCGCGGCGCGATCTGCTGTTCAAGCTGACGAAGAAGCACGGCGGCTCGGTGGCCGAAGTGCTCGAGACCGGGCGCCGCGCGCGCGCGGAGCTCGACCTCGTGGACTCGGCGGGACTCGACCTGCGGCAGCTCGAGCGCCGCGAGGCTGAGGCTCGCTCGAGACTCGAGGATGCGGCGCGCGCTCTCTCGGCCCTGCGCGCCGCCGCCGCCGAACGGCTGTCGCGCGCCGTGGGCGAGGTGCTTCCCGACCTGGGGATGCCCGACGGCCGCCTCTCGGTGATTCTGTCCGCGTGTGCCGAGATCGGCGCGACGGGCGCCGAGGACGTGGAGTTCCGCGTCGCGCTCAACGTGGGCCACGAGGCGCGGCCGCTGGCCCGCGTGGCGTCAGGCGGCGAGCTGTCGCGCGTGATGCTCGCGCTGAAGACGATCCTCGCCCGGCTCGATGGCGTCCCGACCGTTGTGTTCGACGAGGTGGACGCGGGAATCGGCGGCCGCGTCGGGCTCCAGGTGGGCGAGACCATGCGGCGCGTGGCCGCGCACCACCAGGTGTTCGCGATCACTCATCTGCCGCAGATCGCGGCGCGGGCCCACCATCACATCGTCGTAGCCAAGGGCGCGCGGGGCGGAGTGACGACGGCCGACATCACCGTGCTCGACGGCGAGGAGCGCGTCGCCGAGGTCGCGCGGATGCTCGGCGGGGATCCGGAGAGTCTGGTGAGCCGCGAACATGCGCGGGAGCTGCTGGAGACGGCCGCCGTTCCGGAGCCGGCGCGGCGCGCGGCGCGGCGGAGCGGCAAGCGGTGATCAAGCACACTACCGACGACCACCAGTCCCGGGTTCCGGGACGAACGTCACGGTCCTCCGAACAGCCTGAAGTACACTCGTACCTGGATCTGATCCGACCTCAGCTTCGGCACCTGTCCACCCCACCCGCGCGTCGTCTGAAAGTGGAAATAGGTGACCTCGATCGGCAGCCTCACCCGTCCCTGCGCAAACGCGGCGACGGTCGAGAACGAGAGCCCGCCGCCGAGTCGATGCTCGATCGCCTCCGTCTGCTGGTTCAGGATCGATGCGTCGAGCGTCACCGGCGCGTAGCCGGTGACGTCCGCCGGCACCTCGAACGTCCCCGTGTACCGATCGCCGTACTTGTGCCGGTACATGTAATGCCCGGTCACCGACACGTAGTCGTTGACGACGACGCGCTGGTTCGCCTCCAGCTCGAAGAAGTCGCCCAGATCGCGCTCGACCTCGCGCCTCCGCCATTCCGCCGCCAGCGCGCTTTCCGGTGATTCGGGGATGCGCATCGTCAGCCGGTCGGCAAACTGCCAGCCGTAGCGGCCGATCAGACTGGTGAACAGGTGACGGCCGTAGACGATGTCGGCGAAGCCGCGCAGCTCGAGATCGTTCTGGCCCTGGCCGGTGCCGACGTCGGCGAAGTGGTCGGGAGAGTCCGGCTCGCCGGTGCCGAACCGGAACAGCGCGCCGACGGCGCCGCGGAAGTGGAGCCCGTCCGGTGAGGTCAGCCTGTCCACGCCCTGACGGAGCATGGTGTCGAACAGGAGATACTTCGCCCCCAGCTCGATGTCGCCGATCCCGCTGCGCTCGACCGTCTCCAGCGGCTCGGCGTTGATCCCGAACGCCGGATCGGTGAGGATCCGCTGCGCGTCGGTCACCGTGAGCGGCGCCTGTGATGCGAACGGATTGCCGAACGATCCCGACGGCGCGCCGTAGAAAGACTCGAACGCGCGAATGCGGGCCTCGATCGCCAGCTGCGCGTCCGTCTCGGCGATCGGGATGAACGGCGAGCCCGGCGCCAGGGGGCTCGTCGTGCCGTAGGTCGCCGCCACGCCATCGGCGAAGCTGCGAGTGTTGGCGATCAGCACGCATCGGGGGTCGCCCGGATTGGCGGTGCAGAACGCCGGTCCACCGAGCATGGCCTCGAGCTGGCCGGCGGCGGTGTGCAGCGACGTCACGACCGCCGTGTTCGCATCGCGCGCGGCCTGCACGGTGAGCGCCGGATTGAACCCGGCGTTCCCCTCGCGCCCGAGCGGATTCGCATTGAACGCGAGGGTGCTGCGCGTCCGGACGTAGGGGATCACCAGCCCCATCGAGAGCCGGTTGGTGACGCCCAGCTCGAACACGAACGGCGTCACCGTGATGTTGACGTCGGCCGTCAGTACCGTGCGGCCGAGCGAGAGCGTGAAGTCGGGAATGCCGGTGAGCTGGCGCAGTCCCGACTCCAGCGGGGTGAGATTGCGGAAGACGTTCGTTCCGACAGTGTCGAGGTTGAAGTCGATGCCGATCGGCTCGAGAGCGCCGTCGGGGCGACCGGGAGTGTTCATCCCGTAGCGCTCGTCGAATCGCACCCACTGGTTGAGCACGCGCGCGCGCAGCACGCCGCGCGGGAGCACGAGCGCGTCGTCCTGCGGCCCGAGCACCGCCTGCGACTCCGCGGCGACCGGCAGCAGGAGAAGCAGTGCGAATGCCGGTCCTAGCCATGTGGCCGGCGGAGGACGCATGGACATCTCCGAGCGGAGTTGGAAGCCGAAGTTGTCGGGGGGATAACCGCTTGTCGGTCAACGCTTAGCGCGCACATCACGGCCGTTGACGATCGGTCGCTAGATTAGCATTGTTCGCCGAACCTGTCAACGACCGAAAGCACGCACGCGCAAGGGAAATGCCGCATCCACTTCCGCCGGTTCCGTGGCAGATCACCGGCAATCACTGGCTCTCACTCCCCTGCATCCACCCTGCCGATGGCGCATTGCACGCCATCGGCATCCTGCATCGGGGAGCGCGGGCCGCGGTGGAGTTCGCCGGCGCGAGCGACTTCGTCGCCGGCACCGGATCCGCGCTGGCGCGTCCGGTATTGTACATCGACGGTGAACGGCGCGAGCTCGGCGCCGAGCGCATCGCCTGGGAGCGGGCGGTCGGCTGGCTTCCCACGTTCACCTGCACGATCGATACGCTCGTCGTACGCGGTACCATCTTCGCGCCGTTCGGACGCGACGCCGACGTGCCCGGCGCCGTGTACGTCATCGTGGTCGAGAATCGCGGCGAGCAGGATGTGAACGCATCGCTCGCACTCGAGGGCGTGCTCGGGCACCGGCAATTGCGCATTCGCTCGATACGCCCGTTCGACGACACCCATCGCGCCACCGCGGCGGGCGACGGGATGGTGGTGCTCGAGGGGAGCGCGCTTCCCGGGCTGGTCGCGCTCGCCCTCGGCGCCGATGGCGAGGCCCGGATCGAAACCGGCGGCGCCGCCGGTGACGCGAGCTTCACGATCCGTCGCGACGTCCGCGTGAGCGGCGGCGGCCGCGAGCAGGTCGCGTTCTACATCGCCGCCGGCCCGGAGCGCGACGGCGCGCGAGCCACCGGGGCGATGATGCGCCGCCGCGGCTGGCGCGATCTCCTCGGAGCGACGCGCGATGCGCTCCAGGCACTCGAGCAGACGGGCGGAGGCGAGGGACTCGACCACGTCATCAACCGCAACCTGCTGTTCGCCTACTTCTACGGCGTCGCGCGCGCGCTCGACGATGCGCACTATTACATCCTGCGCTCGCGCATCCCATGGCACGGCTGCGGGATCACGGTGCGGGACTGGGAAGCGCTGATGTGGACGCTGCCGGCGATTCAGCTGGCCGACGCTCCGCTGGCCCGCGAGCTCCTTCTCCGCGCCTGCGAACTCCACGGCTACGCGCCCGGGCGCGGCGTCAACTACGTGGATGGGACGCTGTTCGAGCCCGGCTTCTCGCTCGAGGGCGCGGCGGCGTACGCGCTCGCCGCCGACCGCTACATCCGCGAGACGGGCGACGACGGGATCGTCGACGAACCGATCCTCGCCGACACGCTCTACGTCGCCGCCGACGACCTCGCGCGGCGTCGCGACAAGCGGCTGCCGCTGTATGCGACCGAAGTCGGGCCCACCGGCGAGCCGGTCGCGCACCCGTTCACGCTGCACGGCAACGCGGTCGTCGCGATGGCGCTCGACGTGTTCCGTCGCACGCTGGACGAGGAAGCGGCGCGCGAGGTCGAGGACCCCGAGATAGTCCGCGCCGCTCTGCTGCGGCACTTCGTCATCGAACGCGGCGGCAAGCCCGCCTTTGCCTCCGCCACCGACCTCGCCGGCACCCACGCCGCCGATGATGATCCTCACGCGTCGGCGCTCTGGCTTCCGGCGTACGAGGCCGTGGAGCGTCACGACTCGACCTGGCGGCGAACGGTCCGCGGAGTCGGCGCCCAGCCCGATCAGCTCGCGCTCCAGTGTGCGCGACTGCTCGGCCCCGACGGGCACGACGTGCTCCGCTGGCTCCGCCGGGCCCCGCTCGACCAGGGCGTCGCCGCCGAATTCGTCGACGCCGAGGGGCGGGCGCTGGCCAACGGAGGAGACGCGGCGCTGTCCGGGCTCGTCGCCTGGTGCGCCTGGTACGCGGTCAACGCGCTCGGGGTCCGGCCCTGACGTGGACGTTCCACGACGGGCCGCCGTCGCGTCAAAGATGTTCAAGGGCGTTCAAGGACTCTGACCCCCTTGAACGATCCCCTTGAACGCCCTCGACGCCCCTCGAAAGCCGGTTGCCCCGCGCGGGCCTCGTCAGTCTTCACCGGCCTGATGGATCGGTTTATATTGGACGCACGCGGGAATAGCTCAGTTGGTAGAGCACAACCTTGCCAAGGTTGGGGTCGCGGGTTCGAGTCCCGTTTCCCGCTCTGATGCCGCGCGAGGCGGGAGTGGCCGGAGCCACTCCCGCCTCGTCGCATCCCGTACGTCGACCCGACGCCGGGTCGCGCCCCGAGCCCCTGAACGAGCCTGCCGCCGCGGTCTCCGCGCGGCGACCTCGACGCGCTAACTTGAGAAGCCGCCCGGGTGGCGAAATGGTAGACGCGAGGGACTTAAAATCCCTTGCCGCGAAAGCGGCATGCAGGTTCGAGTCCTGCTCCGGGCATCCCTTGCTCGTCGCGTTCGCCGTGGATCTGCATCAGAACTCGATGCTGATTCCCGCGACGAGCCCGAAGTTGTGCGCCGTCTTCGTGTCCAGGCCGAACGACGTCGCCTCGCGCACATCGAACTTCCCCATGTAGTCCGACGCCAGTACACGCACGCCGAACCCCGGCAGCACGGCGATGTGCGCCCCGATCCCCGCGTTCACCGCGAAGTTCGTCGCCTTCGTCTGGAGCACATCGTACTCGGCCACCGACACCGTGATGTCGTGACGCATGCCTCCGACGCCCACCTGCGCGAACGGCGTCACCATCTGCCGCGCGCCGATCGTGTTGGGCAGCGTCAGGCGAATGCCGCCGTCGTACACCAGAGTCGAAACGTCGCCGATCTTCAGCCCGCCGAGGAACGGGATCCCGACCTCGAGCGCGGCCTGCGATGAGCCAACGTGCCCGTACAGCGACAGCCCGTTGCCGACCGGGAACGACGCCTGGACGCCGTACATCGGACCATTAGCGCTGGAGAGTCGCGTCTCCAGCGGCCCGGTCATGAAATCACCGGTGAGAAGAAAGCCTGCGTACGGCGTGATGTCTCCGGCCAGCGCGGTGCGCTGCGCCTCCGCGCGTCCCGCCAGCGCCGCGGCTCCGAGCAGCGCGGCGGCGGCGATGCGAATTCTGAACATGAGGGCCTCCCGGCAGTCGTCACATTCTGCGCAAGGCATGACCGGGGCCGGTTGTGCTCGTCGATCGAACCGCAAGGGCGACACCACCTTCGCGATCGCAGTCGGACGCTGCCGATCGATCAGCGTCCTGCCTGGGGGACGCGACCGTGTCCAGCGGACGGGAAGCGCGGGCAGGCATCGTGCTTCGCCGGGAAAGTCGGCATCTTACTTCCTCGATCCCCCAGGAACCGCCGCGCTGGTCGCCATCGCATCCGACCATGCGCGGTTCGAGTACGAGTCCCGCAACGCACAGGAGTCGCCGTGCTGATCGCCATCGCATCCGACCACGCCGGGTTCGAGTACAAGGCCCGTATCGCCGAATGGCTGCGCCAGCGCGGCCACCGCGTGGACGACCTCGGCACGCACTCCAGCGAGGCGGTGGACTATCCGGTGGTCATCAGGCCCCTGGCCCGCGCGGTCGCCCGCGGCGAATACGAGCGCGGCATCATCCTCGGCGGCTCCGGCAACGGCGAGGCGATCGTCGCCAACCGGGTGCGCGGCGTGCGATGCACGCTCTGCTGGAACGAAGAGTCGGCGCGGCTGGCCCGCGCCCACAACGATGCCAACGTGCTCTCACTCGGCCAGCGGCTGCTCACCGAAGAGGTCGCGCTGCGGATCGTGGATGTGTGGCTGGCGACGCCGTTCGAGGGAGGACGACACGCGCGTCGGGTGACGATGATCGACGAGGAGCGCGACGAAGCCGAAGCGGCGCCGCATTCGTCACCCGATCGCGGCGCCGCGATCGCCGCTGAAGTCGATTCGGCGGCGGGCCGGCCGCGGAAGGACCGTGTGGAGGTCGCCTCCGCGGAAAGCTTTCCGGCCAGCGATCCGCCGGCCTGGAGTCCGCTGCACACCGGCGCTCCGGGCGAGCACCCCGACGGTGCCCTGGACTGACCTTGGGGTGCGGTAGTACGGTCGGTACGTAGTGCTGTCAGTGCGGACGAGGGCGCCCCCGACGGCCGCGCTCGCGCCGCCCACCGTTCTGCGAACGCTCCAGCACCGCCGTGCGGCACGCCTCGAGGATCGCCTCCAGCGCCTCGATTCCGTCGTCGGTCGCCTCGAGGAAAAGATCGTGCACCACCGACTCCGCACGCTGGAGCCGCCCGATCAACGCCATCGCCGCCGCGCGCGTCGGCATCGTGCCGCAGTCCTTCGGCTGCGCGCGATTGCCGATCGGCCGCCGCAGCACCGTCATCGCACCACCGGGTGCGGGCTTGAGGAAGTAGGGAGACTGACGTGTGCGCCGTCGCTCCGGCTTGGCTCTTTCGCTTACTGCTTCCATCGCGATTACCGGTCGGGGTCTGGTCACGGGGAGAACGAACTTTCCGATCTCCAGGACGATCGTTGCTCGCTCACGTAATTCACGTCCGGGCAGACACTCATGGCCGGGCTCGCTTCGCCGCCACCGCGGCGACCTCGCACCCGGTCGCCGTCTAATATAGAACGCGATCGCCGGAAGCGTCACCGATCCCTGGATACGTTCCCTTCTTTTTCGTCCGCCTCGTCCCGACCGAGGCCAGCCGGCGCGACCTCCGAGCGGCCAGCCGCGTCGGCGACTCCCGCGCCAAGCACGCCCGCGCTGTCCGGTGCCAGTGGACTTCTCGCCGGCCGATCCCGCGAAGCCTCGCGTCGCACACCACGTTCCTCGCGCAGCGACTCGGTCTCGTGCTCATCACTGCGCCTAACGAAAGCGGCCCCGGCACGCGGAAGTGCGATGTGCTAGCGATGTGCTAGCGATGTGCCAGCGGTGAAATGCGGGCGCGTCGCGCAGGAGGCGCCGGTCCGTGGAAGTCTGATTCGCTACCGGTGAATTGCGCGTGCCTCTGATCGCGGGTGCCTCGAGCAGGATCGCCGCCCGCGAAAGTCTGGGGAGCTCCGGCCGAAATGCGGGCGCCTCACGGAGGAGGCGCTGGCGCGTAGCAAGAGACCGCGGACTCAGCCCGATGCGATGACCTGAACCCGCAAGCCGCGGGCTCGCAGCGTGCAAGCGCCTGCGCCGACGGAGTGAGGTGCCCGCATTTCGGTCGAGATGCCGACGCACGCGCGCCCCGACCAGACCGAGGTGCCCATGCATTGCGGACGAGATGCAGCGGAGCCTTGCGACGCACCCGGTGTAGTATCCGATATGCCCGAACCGATCCGAGGAGAGGAGTTCCCGCACGTCCACGTGCGAGCCGTTCACGTCCCGAGAGGACTGGCCGTCGTGCTCGCCGTGCTCATGGTCGCCGTCGGCGGCGTCATGCTCGCGCTCGGCATGCTGCTGCTGCTCGCATTCGCGGCCGGCGTTGCCACGCTCGGCGCCGGTTACCTGCTCTATCGCCGGATGAGACGCGCCCTCGGTATCGGAAGCCGGCGCCCGGCGGGCGAGGACCCGGCCCTTGATCCGGCGCTCGAAGTCATGACCATCGAGCCCGAAGACGAATCCGATCGGCGGCTCCACGGTCCCGGCGAACGCTGAGCTCGATCAGGCGCCCTTTGGGCGGGTCAGTGCTCCACCCGGTTGCGGCCCAGATCCTTGGCCCGGTATAGCGCCTTGTCGGCTGCCTGGAGCACCTGCTCCGGCTCCGGCCGCGCTTCAGTGCGCTGCGCCACGCCGATGCTCACCGTCACCACGAGCCGCTGAGCCGCTCCGGCTGCCCTCGGCTTCGCCGGCGGATTCTTCGGCTTCTTCCGACGTCCCGGTCTGCGCAGGGTGAACGTCGCGCCCTTCACATCCGCGCGCAGCTCCTCGATCCGCGGCAGGGCAGACTGGATCGACCGTCCCGGGAACACGATCGTGAACTCCTCCCCGCCGTAGCGGAACGCGCGTCCGCCGCCGCCGACCCGTGACAGTCGCGACGCCACCATGCGCAGCACCTGATCGCCCACCTCGTGGCCGTGGCGATCGTTGAACTGCTTGAAGTGGTCGATGTCCACCATCGCCACCGTGTACGGCTCATCCAGCCGGCCGAGCAGCTCGTTGAGCGCACGGCGGGCCGGGAGTCCGGTGAGCTCGTCACGGAACGCCATCGCGTGAGCGCCTTCGATCGTGCCGACGACGAGCATCAGCCCGGCCGTCGAGAGGTACGTCGTCGAGGCCACCGGGTCGTGCATCGCGTCGAGCGCCAGGAACGACGCCGCCAGTGCCCACAGCAGGGAGCGCGTGAACGGCTCGCCGGACAGAAGTGCGCGCGTGACCAGGACCCCGCCGGCGAGCACGAACGCCAGGGCCGCCACCTGGCCCAGCTGCGGCGCGCTCAGCCACCGCTCGGGGATCGGCGAGAGCGACAGGAGCCGGAGCGCGTCGAGGTGCGCGGTTTTCGCGACCAGCAGTATGGCGCCGGCTTGCGCGGCGATGGTCGCCGCACGCATCACGCCCGTACGGGAGAACAGCCCGCGCTCGCGAAGAAACGCGAGCACCGCCAGGTTCGCCGGCAGCAGCAGCGCCACTGCCTGCACACCGACGAGCAGCGTCGCCGATTCCGCGTCCGGCAGCTCGGCGACCGACTGAATCAGGGCGAACACGAGCGCCAGCAGGGCCATCCCGAACAGGAGGCGCGTGCGCTGGAATCGCCAGCTCAGGAAGATGCCGGCGGCGAGCACCCCGTACGGGAGCATCTCGAGCAGCAGCGCGCTCCCCTCCGACGCTGGCACGCGGTGCACGAACACCAGTGCCGCGGCGAGGAGGACGCCCTCGGGGAGGAGCAGTGCGAGCAGCAGCCGGTGGATTCCACGCATCGTCCGATGGAAGACTGGCCAGCGACCGCCATGGTCACGCGCCGGGGACCAGCGACGACCGACGGCTCGGCTGGCGCACAGCCGCACCGACCCGCCAGATTCCGAACAGTCCACCACGTTCGGATGGGACTCGCGTGAGCACATCCCCGGCAGGCATTCTCGAGGCGATCTGGATCGAGCGGGCACGACGGCGACGTTCGTCGGCTCTCGTGCTCCTGATCGGCGCCTTGTCGCTTCTCCTCTCCGGACCTAACGACGCGCTGGCCCAGGCCGCGGGGGAACGCGCCGACGAACGCGCGCGCCCGGAGTGCTTCCGCTTCTCCTTCGGCCCGTGGTCCCCACCGCTCGACTGGCGTGAGGCCGGTCATGCCGGCGATGGGCCCGAGGCCGCGCGCGCCGCCGCTGACGGCCTGGCGGCTGCTGCGCCGCCGGCCCGGGATCTCGCCGCCTGGAGCGGAGCCGGTGCCGACACGGTGCTGATCCTGTTTCCCACCTGGTGGCCGGTCGGAATAGTCGTCCGCCTGGAGCACGGAAATTTTCGCGGAGACACGGTTCGCGGCACCGCCTCGGCTTTCGTCGCCGACGGCCGCGCGGTGGTGCCGAGAAGCGAGGTGACCGCCACTCCGCGCGACTGCAGCTCGTGAACGGCGGACGCCCGACGCTCTCGGGAGCGCGACGCCGCATTGCGCTGGTGATCGGCGTGGCGATGATCGCCCTGGCCCTGGTGATCCTCTGGCGGCTGATCGGTCTCGCGCGTGCACCGGTGACCGGGTCACGGTGGATCGACATCGCGTTCGCCGCGCTGTTTCTGTTGCGCGGCGCCATGAATGTCCGGATGGCGAAACGTCCGCCACCCTCCGGCTCGGGCGCCCAATCCTGAACCTGGCGCCCGCGCGGACGGCGGCTTCAGGGGCTGGCCGGCGAGCCGATCCGGCGCAATTATGTTGGGCGAGCAGCCTGCGCCGTTGCTTCACCGGCGAGTTCGAGCGATTCCCCTCAGAAACGCCCAACGCTGGAGCCGGCATGCCCGAGCAGAACCAACCACCCGACGCCGAACGCAGAGCCAGACAGGCCCTGCGCAAGCTGATCGAGGAGATGATGGCGCAACTGCGTGACGCGGTACGTCAGGACGGCTGGACAGCCGAGGAGCGGGCGCAGGCAGAGCGCGACCTGCAGCGCATCATGGAGAGCGTACGGAAGGAGGCGATGCGAGAACACGACAGCGGAGGGAAGTAACTCCGCGCGCCAGCTTGCGCCTTGCCGGCACCGGGACTACGCTACACCACGCGTGCGCGGCGGTCGCGTTCGCCAGCGTACGAGCACCACTTCAATCCGGATCAACTCATGTCTTTGCCCACGCGAGCGATCGTCGGCGCTGGTGCCGTGATCGTGCTCGCCGCCGTTGCGCTGGGTCTTGGCCTCGACACTGACGATCGAGCGCCGGCGCCTGACGCGCTCGCGGCCGAGGTGGAGCCGCTCCCGGCGGCCAGCCTTGCCGCCGGCCTCGCCGAGCCCGATTCGGTTGCCGCGCGATCACATCCGGAACGGCCGGAGATGATCGTCTACAAGAGCCCGACGTGCGGGTGCTGCGGCCTCTGGGAGGATCGGATGCGCGACGCCGGCTATCAGATCACCAGTCGCGACACGTCCGATGTCGGCGCGGTCAAGCGCCGGCTCGGGCTGCCCCACGCGCTGGAGTCCTGCCACACGGCGATCGTCGACGGCTACGTGGTCGAAGGACACGTTCCGGCATCGGCGGTCTCCCGACTTCTCCGGGAGCGTCCCGCCGTGGTCGGCATCGCCGTCCCGGGAATGCCGATGGGCTCGCCGGGAATGGACACCGGCCCGCGAAAGGATCCCTTCGATGTGGTGACGTTCGACCGCGCCGGACGCACCACGGTGTACTCCAGCCACTGAGCGCGAATGCCACGCTGCGCCGTGGCGGGAGATGGTAGTGAGACCTGGATCGATCATCGCCATGATCGGCATCGCCGTGATGCTGACGGCCTGCGCTTCGTCCGGTGCGCGTTCCGGCGCTCCGCGGGGGGACCGCAACCTGGTGACATCCGAGGAGATCCGCGAGTCGGTCGCGCTGAACGCCTACGACTACATCCAGTCCAACCGCCCGATCTGGCTGCGCCGTCGCGGTCAGACGAGCATTCTCATGGACGGGGACATACTGGTCTACCTGGACGAGAGCCGGCTCGGCGGTCCCGAGTCGCTGCGGCAGATCTCGCTCGTCGCGGTGGACAGGATGCAGTTCCTCGATGCGAGCGCGGCACAGCAGCGGTTCGGGGTCGGCCACAGCCACGGCGTGATTCTGGTCTACTCGCGCCGCTGACGAATCGGTCAGGATGGAGGCGAGGGCGGCGGACGCCGCTCCCAGTAATCCGCCACGATCCGGTTGCCGATCTCGCTGAGCAGGCCCGCAATCTCGATCCGCAGGTCCGGCGGGAGATCGGCGATCGACCTCGATTCACTGCCGGTGAGCAGCCAGCAGGCATCGGCGTCGTAGCGACGCACGACGCAAGCGAGCAGGAGCAAGCGCTCGTGGGGCGTGCTCCCGGTGAGCGTCTCCTCGATGTGGTGGAGCGCCTCGATCGGAATCTGTAGCCGCTGAGCGGCCCGCGTGACGTCGCCGCTGTCCTGGCGGGCGATCAGCACGCGAATCCTTTTCGCTATGTCTTTCGGACTCGTGCCAATCGCCCACTCCATTCAATAATACCTCGGTAACGCCGGCCCGAGCCGCTTCGCTCCACCCGTGAAACGCCATGAATGCAGGTGACGTGCCCCAGATCACGATCCTGCTCGATTCGACGCCGGAGTTCCCTTGTGCGTCCGGCACAGGGGATTAACTTCGGCGGGCCGTGTCGATCTCCAGCTTCAGCCGCGCATGAGTGCGCTCACCGTAGTCGGCGCCGTCCTGCTGTTCTCGGGCTTTGCGCTCGTCGCATCCTCGCTGCGAAGGTGGGGACGCACGGGCTCGCAGCCGCAGCGCGTCGGCGGGCTGGCGCTGCTCGGGGCCGCCGCCGCCGTCGGCGGTGCGGCAATGCTCTCCGGCGGTTCGACTCCACTCTACGTCGCGTGCGGCGCGGCTGCGCTCATTGCCGGCGTGATGATGGTCAGACGACGGGGCGAGCCCACGGAACGGCTGGGCCGGCTGCGCCGCCGGCGCTGATGGCGCCGGTCTCCACTCCGAGAACCCTCGTGGACTCCACCCAAGCGGACACGGACTATGTCACAGGATCTGCGGCGACCCCTGAAGCGCTCGACGAACGAGCGAATGATCGCCGGCGTGGTCGGCGGCCTCGCGGAATACTTCTCGATCGATCCGACCCTGGCCCGCGTCGGCTACGTCGTGATCTCGCTCGTCTCGGCCGCCGTGCCGGGAATCCTCCTCTATGCGATCCTGTGGCTGCTGATTCCCGAACAGGGAAGCTGACGGGCACCGGAGGGGCTGGATGAGCAACTCCGTCCGTCCTGGTCGAATCGTTCGGATCGCCGCGGGACTCATCGCGGGTCTTCTGGTTCCGCTCGCCATCCTGCTCGCCATCTCCGACCTGCGTCGCTATTGGGCAAATGCCCTGGCGACGCTCGTAGTGGCTGGTCTGTTCCTGTACCTCGCGATCCGGCCCGACTCGCTGCCGTTCCTGGACGACCCGGCCGTTCCCGACGACCGCTGAGCGTCGCCCGAGCGGACTGTAGTCTGACGCGGCACGCCTTGCGCAGGCGCCGTCCTTCGTCCCGTTCGGGTGCTGGTGGCCTGCCTCGTGCACCGCCGGGCCGGCTCTCACCCGGAAGGACATCATGGAACGAGGCATGGATTTTCTCAGGAGCCAGGTCGCCAACGCGGTCATGCAGCACGACACGTTTCTGGAGTCGTTGATCGACCACGAGAAGCAGGCGGAAGACCCGCGATTCCGCGACCTCTGCTCGAAGAACATTCCGATGATGCGCGAGCACCAGCACACGCTGGAGGACTATGCGCGTCAGATCGGCGCCGAAAAGGGCGGGGCGAAGAAGGTGCTCGGCAAGGCGCTGGCGGCGGCCAAGGGGCTCGCCGATTCGGCCCGTGAATCCGACTATCTCCGCCTGGTCGAGGACATCGTCATGGCGCGCCAGTCGGAGGACACGTTCAAGACCTTCCGCGAGGCAGGGAAGATGCTGGGCAACCAGCAGCTCCAGCAGATCGGCGATCATGGCGAGCGCGGTCACGATGAGTACGTTCGCGATGCCAACCGTCTCGTGCAGCAGATCTTCGTGGAGCACGTCCGCGGCACGACAGCGAGCGACATCGCGGCCACGACCACTCCGCGCACCACGCCTCCGCGCACCGACGAACCGCGCACCAGCCTCTGATCAGGAGCGCCACCACTGCCGGCGACGCGTGCGGGCCGGCGGCTCCGCCCGCACGCGTGACCGGTACGACAGGACGGCCAATCGAGCTCGGAGGAGCCATGTGCGACGACGTCGTTCGCCCGGCGGAACGGGACACCGCCATCCCGTCCGGCGAGGCGGGCACACACACGGCCACCGGCACTCCGCGCCGCATAGACTGCGAGGGCGCCGAGGGCGAGCGCCGGCGCGGCACGCCGCGTTCCGGCCGCGGCGGCGCACGAAGGGGTGGCGACCGGGAGGAATAGGGTTCAGGCGTCACCTCGCCCGCGCCTCTTCGCCCCTCGCCCCTCGCCGCCGGGTCCGATAGCTTTGGCGGATGCCCGACGTCGTCGCGCTCGCCGCGGAGTTGATCGCCATCCAGTCGCCGACTGGAAGCGAGGGACCGGCCGTCGACTTCGTGTCGAGCTGGCTCGTTGCCCGCGGGTGGAACGTCACGGTTCAGGAGGTCACGCCGGGACGCGGCAACGTCTGGGCGTCGCGTGCCGGAGGCGGTGCGACGCTCTCCACGCACCTCGACACCGTTCCATCGTTCGTCCCCCCGCGACTGGAGAACGACCTCCTCTTCGGTCGCGGCGCCTGCGATGCAAAGGGGATCGTCGCGGCAATGCTCGTCGCCGCCGACCAGCTCGCCGACGAGGGTGAGGATCGAGTCGATCTCCTGTTCGTCGTCGGTGAGGAAGGAGGTTCCGATGGCGCCCGCACCGCCAACCATCTCCCGGCCACCAGCCGCTTCCTGATCAACGGCGAGCCCACCGAAGGGTTGCTCGCCAGCGGCGCGAAGGGATCCCAGCGCGTGACGGTCCGCACGCGTGGGCGCGAGGCCCACTCGGCCTACCCACACCTCGGCGAATCGGCGATCATGCCGATGCTGGAGCGGCTCCCGACGTTGTACGAGCTCCCGTTTCCCAGCGATCCAGCGCTCGGCGAGACGACGGTGAACATCGGCGTGATCCGTGGCGGCACCGAGGCGAACATCGTCCCCGGACTCGCCGAAGCCGAGATGATGTTCCGCCTCGTCGGCGACGTCGAGCCGCTGCGCGCCATGCTCGGGCGCTGGGCGAAGGGGTGGGCCGAGCTCGAGTTCGGCTCCTACATCCCGCCGCAGCGGTTCCACGTCGTGCCCGGCTTCGACGTCGCGCCGATGTCGTACACGACCGACATCCCGCTGCTCGGTCGGTGGGGCAAGCCGCTCCTCTATGGCCCGGGCTCCATTCACGTCGCCCATACCGCCGATGAGCACATCCCGGTGGCGCAGCTGCGCGCGGCGGTCGACGACTACGCGCGGCTCGTGCGCGCGGTTCTCGCCGCGTGAGGGGCGCGGCGCCCGTGAACGCGCCGGGCGCACGGCGCCGCGTCGCCGTGCTCGGGGCGACGGGGGCTGTCGGGCAGGCATTCGTCCGGCTGCTCGCCGGACACCCGTGGTTCGAGCTCGCCGAGCTCGCCGCCTCCGGCCGCTCCGCCGGTCGCGCGTATCTCGAGGCGACTCGCTGGATCGGCGATGCGCCGCCGGCCGAGGTCGCCGGGATGACGGTGCTGCCCGCCGATCCCGAAGCCGTATCGGCCGACATCCTCTTTTCGGCGCTCGACGCGTCGGTCGCCGGCGAGATCGAGATCGCGTTCGCCAGCGCCGGCCGCATGGTGCTGAGCAACGCACGCAACCACCGGCTGGATGACGACGTCCCGCTGGTGATCCCCGAGGTCAATCCCGATCACCTCGCGCTGCTCGACGTTCAGCGGGAGCGGCGCGGCTGGCCGGCCGGCGGCGGCATCGTGACCAACGCCAACTGCGCGGCGATCGTGGCCGTCATGGCACTGGCGCCGCTGCACCAGCGGTTCGGATTGAGGCAGCTGTTCATCGCCACGATGCAGGCGGTCTCCGGCGCCGGCTATCCCGGCGTCGCCTCGCTCGACATCCTGGGCAACGTCATCCCGTTCATCGACGGCGAGGAGCCGAAGATCGAGCGCGAGACGGCGAAGCTTCTCGGCACGCTCGATGGCGGGCGCGTCGTTCCCGCGCCGATCGGCATCAGCGTCCACGCCAACCGCGTGCCGGTCGAGCACGGTCACACCATCTGCATCTCCGTGGGACTCGAGCGCCGGGCCTCAGCCGCCGATGCGCTCGACGCGCTGCGTGAGTGGCGCGGCGCCGAGGCCGCGCGCGGGCTGCCGAGCGCGCCGTCGCTGCCGTTGCGCGTCTCCGACGAGCCGGACCGGCCGCAGCCGCGGCGAGATGTCTGGTCAGAGGGCGGAATGCAGGTCGTCATCGGTCGCGTGCGCAACGACCCGGTGCTCGACCTGCGACTGGTGGCCATGGGACACAACGTGGTGCGCGGGGCGGCCGGCGCGTCGGTGCTCAACGCCGAGCTCCTGATGGCGCACCACGCCCAGCGGCTCGCGCGCCCGTGATCGTCCTCAAGTTCGGCGGTACGTCGGTCGGCGACCCCGCGGCGATCGACCGCGCGGTGGAGATCGTCCGCTCCCGGATCGATCGCGAGCCGATCGTCGTCGTGTCGGCAATGGGAGGCGTGACCGACGCGTTGCTGGAGATCGCCGAGCAGGCCGCCGGACGCCAGCTCATCGTCGCACTCAGCGCGATCGAGGGATTGCGCGCCCGCCACCTCGCTGCCGCCGAGGCACTTCTCCCGTCCGAGGCCGATTGCACCGAGACCTGCGAGGATCTCAGCGCGATGTTCGACGAGCTCGCCCATCTCGCCGAGGCGCTCTCGGTGCTCGGCGACCTCACGCCGCGCAGCCGCGACGCTCTGGCGGCGATGGGAGAGCGCCTGTCATCACAGCTGATCACGGCGGTCTTCCGGCACCGCGGCCTGGATGCCGTGCTGGTCGATGCCCGCGAGGTCATGATCACCGATGGCGGCCACGGCCGGGCGCGCCCACTCGACAATCGCATCGCCGAGGCGAGCAGGCGCGTCCTGCTGCCCCACGTCCGCCGGCGGGCGATCCCGATCCTCGGCGGATTCATCGGGGCGAGCGAGGAAGGGATAACGACGACGCTCGGCCGCGGCGGCTCCGACTATTCGGCCGCGCTGATCGGCGCGGCGCTCGGCGTCGAGGCGATCGAGATCTGGACCGATGTGGACGGCATGCTGACCGCCGACCCGCGCATCGCCGGCGGCGCCCGACTGATCCCGCGGATCCGCTTCGACGAGGCCTCCGAGCTCGCCGCCTTCGGCGCCAGGGTGCTCCACCCGAGCACGATCGCGCCCGCCGTGCGCCTCGGTATCCCGGTGATCATCCTGAACGCGGCGCGCCCGGAAGGTGCCGGCACGCTGATCACGTCCGATGCACCGGGACGCGTCGTCACCGCGATCGCCGGGCGCCGCGGGGTGGCGCTCGTCAAGGTGCGCACGGGGCGGATGCTCCTGGCGCACGGATTTCTGCGCGCGTTCTTCGAGATCTTCGAGCGCCACCGTGTGTCGGTGGACGTCGTCGCGACCTCGGAGGTCTCCGTCTCGGTGACGGTGGACGATGCCGCTCGTCTCGATGGCCTGATCGTGGACCTGCGCATCCTCGGGGATGTGTCGGTCGAGCGCGGTCGCGGGCTGCTCGCCGTGGTCGGAGCCTCGCTGGCCGAGGACGCCACGACGATGGCCCGTGCCGTCGCCGCGCTCGCCGGCGTTCACGTGCACCTCCTGTCGCTCAGCGCGACCGGAATCAACCTGACCCTCGTCGTTGACGAGGACGCCGTGACCGACGGCGTGCGGCGGCTGCATCGGACCTTCTTCGAGGAGGAGGGCGCGAGGTGAACACGATCGGTCCACGACTGGCGCTCATCGGCCTCGGCCGCATGGGACGCGAGACCGCAGCGCTGGCGGCCGAGCGCGGGTGGAGCGTGGCCGCGACGATCGGCAGCCGCGAGAACAGGGAAGGACAGGGGATCACGCGCGACACGCTCGCCGGCGCCGACGTGGCGATCGAGTTCACGCGTCCCGAATCGGCGCCCGCGAACGTCATCGCCTGCGCCGCCGCGGGCGTGCCGGTGGTGGTCGGCACCACCGGTTGGAACGACCGCCTCGCCGACGTGTCCGCGCTCGTCGAGCGCGAAGGCGGCGCGATGCTGTTCGCGCCCAACTTCTCGCTCGGCGCGGCGATCCTGCACGAGCTGGTCTCCCGTGCGGCGGGGCTGCTCGCTGCCGCGCCCGGGTTCGACGTGCAGCTCGTCGAGGTGCACCACGCGGCCAAGCGTGATGCGCCATCGGGGACCGCTCTCGCCCTGCGCGACGCCGCCGCCGCGCTCGGACGCGAGCTCCCGATCACCAGCATTCGCGTCGGCCACGTGCCCGGCACCCACACTCTGCTCGCCGACGCGCCGTACGAGCAGCTCCGCCTCGAGCACATCGCCCGCGACCGGCGCGTCTTCGCGGAAGGAGCGCTCGCCGCGGCCGCCTGGCTCGCCGGCAGGCGCGGGATCTACCAGCTGCGCGACCTGTTCACCACTCCGGAGGACGCCCGATGAACGCTGCGCCACTGCGGGGCTGCGGCACGGCGCTCGTCACGCCGTTCACCGATGCCGGGGCGGTGGACGAGCCGTCGCTGCGCGCGCTCGTCTCCTGGCAGATCGACGAGGGGGTGCACTTTCTCGTGCCGTGCGGCTCCACCGGCGAGGCCGCGACTCTCACGCCCGCCGAGCACCGGAACGTGGTCGAGATCGTCGTCGACGAGACGCGCGGGCGCGTGCCCGTGGTCGCCGGCGCCGGCGCCAACGACACTCGCCGCGCGATCGAGTTCTCGCGCGCCATGGCCGAAGCCGGCGCGACGCATCTGCTCCACGTTTCGCCGATGTACAACAAGCCGCCGCAGCGCGGCATAGTCGCCCACTTCCGCGCGATCGCCGAGGCCACGGAGCTGCCGGTCATCGTCTACAACGTTCCCGGACGCACCGGCAGCAACATCGAGGTCGGCACCACCCTCGCCCTGGCCGCTATCGACGGGATCATCGGGATCAAGGAGGCCTCGGGCAACCTGTCGCAGATGCTCGAGATCGCCCGCGAGCGGCCGCCCGGTTTCGCGCTCCTCTCGGGCGACGATGCGTTCACGCTCGCGGTGATGGCCGCCGGCGGCGAAGGAGTGATCTCCGTCGTCTCCAACGCGACGCCGCGACTGATGGCCGAACTGTGCAACCATGCCGCGGCGGGCGACTATCGCGCCGCCCGCGAGGTCGCCGAGCGTCTGCTGCCGTGGATGCAGGCGGCGTTCATCGAGTCGAATCCGATCCCGGTCAAGGCCGCGCTGGCGATGATGGGCAGGATACGGAACGTCGTCCGCCTGCCGCTGGTGCCGATGGCCGAGCCGCACGCCGATGCCGTGCGCCGCGCGCTCAAGGGCGCGGGAGCGCTGTCGTGATCCCTGTCGGCGAGCTGACCGCACGCGTCGAGGAGCTCGCCGCCATTCCCGCCGAGCGCCCGCTGCCCGCCGATGCCGGGGAGGTCGTCGCCGCGCTGCTCGACGCCCTCGAGGCCGGCACGGTGCGCGCGGCCGCGGTGGACGGGAACGGCGCGTGGCGCGCCGAACGGTGGGTCAAGCGCGGGATCCTGCTCGCCTTTCGTGCCGGCCGGATCATCGAGATGTCGCCTCCCGACGGCCTGTTGTCGTTCGTCGACAAGCACACGATCCCGGCGCGCCGCTTCGTCGCCGCCGATGGGGTGCGCATCGTACCCGGCGGCTCCTCCGTTCGCCGCGGCGCGTACGTGGCCCCCGGAGTCGTCTGCATGCCGCCGATGTTCATCAACGTCGGCGCCTGGGTTGGCGCCGGAACGATGGTCGATTCCCACGCCCTGATCGGCTCCTGTGCCCAGGTGGGCCAGCGCGTCCACGTCAGCGCGGCGGCGCAGATCGGCGGCGTCCTCGAGCCGATCAACGCCGCGCCGGTCGTCGTCGAGGACGATGTGCTGGTCGGCGGCAACTGCGGCGTCTACGAGGGCACCATCGTGCGTGCCCGGGCCGTGCTCGCGCCGGGCGTGATCCTCACCCGCGGCACGCCGGTCTACGACCTCGTGCGCCAGACGGTCTACCGCGCCGGCGATGCCACGCCGCTCGTCATCCCCGAGGGCGCCGTCGTCGTCCCGGGTGCGCGCGAGGTCCGCGCCGAATGGGGCGGCAGCGCCGGCGAGCGCCTGTCGCTCCAGACTCCGGTGATCGTGAAGTATCGCGACGAGCGCACCGACACGGCTACGGCGCTCGAGCGGTGGCTCCGGTGACGCCGGTTCGCCTGACGATCATCGGACTCGGCGTCATCGGCGGCTCCGTGGCGCGCGCGCTTCGCGACGATCGACACCATGATCTCCTCGGCTGGGCCGACAGGGCCGACGATCGTGCCGCGGCGACCGGCGCGGGAATCCGCGTGGCCCCCGACCTTGCGGGCGCGATCGCCCACGCGCGCGGTGGCGCAGTCCTGCTCGCCGTTCCACTCGACGGTGTAGCCGCGCTCGCCGGAGCGATTGTCGATGCCAGCCCCGATACGCTCGTGCTGCACGCCGGCAGCCTCCAGCGCCCCGAGGCACTCGGCCTTGCCGAACACCTGATCGGACGCGTATTCGGGACGCATCCGATGGCCGGGAGTCACGGAACCGGCTTCGCCGCATCGCGTGCGGAGATCTTCGGCGGCGCCGCGGTCAGCATCGAGGCGCGGCTTGGCGAGCCGGGGCTCTCGGTCGCCACGTCGCTCTGGCGCGCGGCCGGTGCGGCTCGACTCGAGCGGCGCGACGCCGAAGAGCACGACCGCCTGATGGCGTGGGCGAGCCACCTTCCGCAGCTCGCCGCCACGGCCATCGCCGCCGCGCTCGATGCCCGCGCCGTTGCAGCTGCCGCCGGCGGCCCCGGACTGCGTGATGCCACGCGGCTCGCGCAGAGCTCGTTCGCCCTCTGGCGGCCGATCCTTCGCGGTGCGCCGGCCGAAACCCGCATTGCCTTGCTGGCGGCCAGCGACGCCCTGCGTGAGGTGGAGGCCGAAATCGCCCGCGGCGACTGGGACGCCGTCGAGTCGCGGTGGGAGCGGGCGCGCAGTTGGCGCGCCGCGGCGGAATCGGAGTGATGCGCGTCGGCGGCCGGCTCCGGGTGCCGGGCGACAAGTCCATCTCGCACCGTGCACTCATCTGCGCCTCGCTGGCCGAGGGTGCCTCCCGGATCGCCGGGATTCTCGACTCGGCGGATGTGCGGAGTACCGCCGGCGTACTCCGGGAGGTAGGAGTGCACTTGCCGCCGCTCACCGGAGCGATGGAGGTGCGGGGCGTCGGTCTTCGTGGGTTGCGCGCTCCGGCGCGCGCCCTCGACTGCGGCAACAGCGGCACGACTGCGCGGCTGATGAGCGGCGTCCTCGCCGGCAGTTCGTTCCCGAGCCGGCTGATCGGCGATCAGAGTCTCAGTCGGCGTCCGATGCGCCGCGTGACGAGGGCGCTGGAGGCGATGGGGGCGCGCGTGGCGTTCGACCACGGCGACGGGCTTCCGCTGGAGATCACCGGCGGGACGCTCCGGCCGATCGTGTGGGACAGCGAGGCGGCGAGCGCCCAGGTGAAGGGCGCGATCCTCCTTGCCGCGCTCGTCGCCGGCGTCGCCGCCGAGGTGCGCGAGCCGGCCCGCTCGCGCACGCACACCGAGCGAATGCTCGCCGCGCGCGGCGTGCCGATCGCGGTCGAGGGCATGACCGTCCGTCTGACGCCGGTACCGCGGATCGCGGCACTGGACATGGCCGTCCCCGGCGATCCGTCCTCGGCAGCATACTTCGCCGCGCTGGCGGCCCTTGCCGGCGGCGGCGAGCTGACGCTCGAAGGGGTGGGCGCGGACGAGACGCGAACCGGTTTCTTTCGCGCGCTGAGCCGCATGGGCGCGCAGGTCGCCGCCGAACGGTCGTGGCTGGAGGGCGGGGAAGCGGTGGCCGACGTCAGGGTCGCCCCGGGGACGTTGCGGGCGATCGAGGTGGCCCCACCGGATGTGCCCTCGATGATCGACGAGCTGCCACTCGTCGCCTGCCTCGCCGCGCGGGCGCCGGGACGGACGACGATCGCCGGCGCGGCGGAACTGCGCGTGAAGGAGAGCGATCGCATTGCCGCGGTGGCAGCGAACCTGCGCGCGCTTGGCGTGCCGGTCGAGGAGCGCCCCGACGGCATGTCCATCACCGGCACCACGCACCCGCTCCGCGGCCGGGTCGTCACGCACGGTGACCACCGTCTGGCGATGGCGTTCGGCGTCCTGGCGGCGCTTCCCGATTCCGGAATCGAAATCGATGATCGGGACTGCGTCGCCGTGTCCTACCCCGGCTTCTGGAACGATCTGGCCAGCGTGCGAGTGCACTAGAGGTATCGTGCATCAATGACTCATCCGACTCCCCCGTTCTCGCCGCGCATACGCCGCGGGTCGCCGGCGGTCGTGGCCATCGACGGTCCGGCGGCATCAGGCAAGTCATCGACGGCGCAGTGGGTGGCCGAGCAGCTCGGATACCGTCACGTGGACTCGGGTGCCCTTTACCGCGCGGCGACGGCCGCCCGGCTGGCCGCCGGTGGGACATCGGAGGCGTGGACCGAGGAGTCGGTCCTCGAGGCCGCCAGGCGGATCACGTTGATCGCCCGCGGCACCTCGTTCGTGCCGGCGATCGACGGTCGACCGGTGGACGAGCGGATACGCGACGGCGAGGTCACGCGCCACGTCTCCGAGGTCGCCAGGATGCCGCGGGTGCGGGACTGGGTGAACGCACAGGTTCGCCGGGCGGCGTCGCAGAGCGATGTCGTGGTCGATGGCCGGGACATCGGCACAGTGGTGCTCCCGCAGGCGACGCTCAAGGTTTTCCTCGTGGCCGACCCCTGGGAGCGCGCCTCTCGCCGGCTGCTCCAGCGCTTGGGACGGCGAGCGACCGATGAAGAGATCGCCGAGGAGACCGACCGCCTGGTCCAGCGCGACGCCAACGACGCGACCCAGACCCTCCAGGCGAAGGATGCGATTCTGATCGACACGACATACCTGACGCAGGCCGATCAGGTAGAGCGGATCGTGGCCCTGGCGCGTGCCGTAACTCAGCATCCGGACACGACTTCGTCCATTGACGATCAGCCACCACGCGGCTAGCTTCCACGGTTACCACCAGAACTGCCGAATGGCCCGGCGATGGGTGAGCGCCGCAGCAGGTGTTCGCCATCACCTTCATCCTCTTGGACTCGGCGCGGCGAGCCTAACTTCGCGAATCAGGAGATTCTCACCAGGTATGTCCGAGCTCGAAACCCCTTCAACCGGCACGCCGCTTTCGCCTCGCGACAAGCGTGACCTCCAGAGGTCGCAGCTGCGGCCGCTTGCCAACCGCCGTCCGGAACTCTACGACGAGGACGAGTACACGCCCGAAGAAGAAATGGCGATGATGGAGATGTACAATGGTACACTCGCATCCATCGACGAGGGCGAGATCGTCAAGAGCAGGGTTCTCGAGATCCGCGAGAACATGGTCGTCCTCGACATCGGCTTCAAGTCCGAGGGGACGGTCCCGCTCGAGGAGTTCAAGGATCATCCCGACCTGAAGCCCGGCGACGAGGTCGAGGTGCTGCTGGAGCACCTCGAGGACGCCGAAGGCTCCGTCGTGCTCTCGAAGAAGAAGGCCGACTTCATGCGCGTCTGGGAGCGCATCCGCGTCGCCTACGAGAGCGATCAGCCCGTCGATGGCACGCTGGTCAAGAAGATCAAGGGCGGCGTCGTCGTCGACCTGATGGGCGTCGACGCGTTCCTCCCCGGCTCGCAGATCGCGCTCCGCCGCGTGCCGAACATCGACGAGCTCCTCGGCCAGAAGTACGAGTTCAAGATCATCAAGCTCAACAAGCGCCGCCGCAACATCGTCGTCTCGCGCCGCGTGATCCTCGAGGCCGAGCGCGCCGGCAAGCGCGAGAAGCTGATGAAGGAGCTCCAGAAGGACCAGGTCCGGAAGGGCGTCGTCAAGAACATCACCGACTTCGGCGCGTTCATCGATCTCGGCGGCGTGGACGGCCTCCTCCACATCACCGACATGTCGTGGGGACGGATCTCGCACCCGTCGGAGATGGTCCAGATCGGACAGGAGCTCGAGGTCAAGGTTCTCGACATCGACTGGGAGCGCGAGCGCATCTCGCTCGGGCTCAAGCAGCTCCAGTCGTATCCCTGGAAGGACGTCGCGGAAAAGTACCCGGTCGGTACGCGCGTCACCGGAAAGGTGGTCTCGATCACCAACTACGGCGCGTTCATCGAGCTCGAGCCGGGAATCGAAGGGCTCGTGCACATCAGCGAGATGAGCTGGACGCGCAACGTCCGCCACCCCTCGAAGCTGGTCTCGATCGGCGAGACCATCGAGGCGGTGGTGCTCAAGGTCGATCCGAACGAGGAGAAGATCTCGCTCGGCATGAAGCAGACCGAGCAGGACCCGTGGATGGTTCTCCCGCTCAGGTACCCGGTGGGCACGCGGATCAACGGCACGGTTCGCAACCTCACGAGCTTCGGCGCGTTCGTCGAGATCGAACCGGGGATCGACGGTCTGATTCACATCTCCGACATGTCCTGGACCAAGCGGGTGCAGCATCCGTCGGAGGTCGTCAAGAAGGGCGACGCCGTGGACGTCGTGATCCTGAACATCGACAGCGAGAACAAGCGGATCAGCCTCGGCCTCAAGCAGGCGGAGGAGGACCCCTGGCTCCGGATCGGCGAGACGTATCCCGTCGGCACCGATCTGCTCGGCAAGGTGGTTCGCCTGATGGACAAGGGCGCGGTAGTGGACATCGGCCACGACATCGAGGGCTTCGTTCCGGTCAGCCAGCTGCTGCCCGACCGGACGGTGAACAATCCAGCCGACGCCGTCTATGAGGGGATGAATCTGGAGATGCGCGTTCTCGAGGTGGATCCGATCCACCGCCGCATCGTGCTGGCCGTCACGAACGTCCCCGAGGATCAGCCCCCGCGGCCGGAGCCGTCGGCCGTTCAACCGCCGATCGACGAGGAGATGGGCGAGGAAGTCATGGCGCCCGACGAGGGCCTGCCGGGCGACGAGATCTGACGAGCCGGACCGCCGATCGGACGTATCAAGGGGGTCAGAGTCGTTGAACTCCGTTCAACGACTCTGACCCCCTTGATTCCGACCTCCTCGATTGCGCAAGCCGGACCCGCACCAGAGGCCACCCGACACCAGTCGGGTGGCCTCGTCGCATCTGAAGCGGCCGCTGAACAGTGGCGCGCGCGTTGCATAGGCAGACCAACGCCTGCGCCGCCCAGCTCGGCAGGTGACCGGATGGTCCCGCCAGGGCGACGCGAAATCAGGAGGAGACATGGCCGACGTCCAGATCCAGCAAGCGCCAGACAGCAGCTACGGGTGGGTGTGGGCAGTCGTGGTGATCGTGCTCATCGCGTTGATCGCGTGGTTCGTCTTCGCTGGTCCGATGCGCTCCGAAAGCCGCACGACGATCGAAATTGAGACGCCGGCGCCCGCCAGTCCGCCGGCAGGTGGCGGGCAGCAGGCGACCCCGCCGCCGAACCCGTAGAACGAATCAGTCCAATTGGACCAATTGGACGAACTAGACGAATTGGACGAACTGGACGAACTGGACGAATTGCTCTTATTCGTCTAATTGGTCCAATTCGTCTAATTGGTCCAATTGGTCTAATTCGTCCAATTCGTCCAATTCGTCCAATTCGTCCATCCATGTCCATGCGAGAAAAACTCGAGCTCCTCGAGCGGCGGCGCGCCGAATCGGAGCTCGGTGGTGGCGAGGCCCGGCTGCACGCGCAACACGCCAAGGGAAAGCTGTCGGCGCGCGAGAGGCTCGACGTTCTCCTCGACGAGGGCTCGTTCACGGAGCTCGACCGTTTCGTCACGCATCGCTCCCACGATTTCGGGCTCGACGCACAGCGCATCTACGGTGATGGCGTAGTAACCGGCTACGGACGCATCGACGGCCGCCTGGTGTACGTCTTCTCCCAGGACTTCACCGTCTTCGGCGGTTCGCTGTCCGAGGCGCATGCCGAGAAGATCTGCAAGATCATGGATCTGGCGATGCGGAACGGAGCGCCGCTGATCGGGCTCAACGACTCCTGGGGCGCCCGCATCCAGGAGGGCGTAGTCTCCCTCGGCGGTTACGCCGACATATTCCTGCGCAATACCCTCGCCTCGGGCGTCATCCCCCAGATTTCGGCGATCCTCGGCCCCTGCGCCGGCGGCGCGGTCTACTCGCCGGCGATCACCGACTTCACGTACATGGTGAGGGGCAGCTCGTACATGTTCGTCACGGGTCCCAATGTGGTGAAGACGGTGACCCACGAGGACGTGACGATGGAGCAGCTCGGCGGTGCCGACACCCACGCCTCGATCTCCGGTGTCGCCCACTTCGCCCACGATTCCGAGCTCGCCAGCCTTCAGGCGATCCGCGACCTGTTCCGGTTCATTCCCTCCAACAATCTCGGCGAGCCGCCCAGCGGCGCCGGCACCGATCCGCGCGATCGTCGCGACGAGGCGCTCCTCGACATCGTGCCCGACAGTCCCAACAAGCCGTACGACATGCACGATGTCATCCGCCGCCTGGTCGATGACGGGGAGTTCTACGAGATTCACGAACAGTACGCCCGCAACATCCTCTGCGGCTTCGCCCACCTCGGTGGTACCAGCATCGGGATCGTAGCCAACCAGCCTGCGGTGCTCGCCGGCGTCCTCGACATCGACGCCTCGATCAAGGCTGCACGCTTCATCCGCTTCTGCGATGCGTTCAACATCCCGCTGCTCACCCTCGAGGACGTGCCGGGCTTCCTTCCCGGCCTCGGCCAGGAGCACGGCGGGATCATCAAGCACGGCGCCAAACTCCTCTACGCTTACTGCGAGGCCACGGTGCCCAAGCTGACGGTGATCACGCGCAAGGCCTACGGAGGCGCTTACGACGTCATGAGCTCCAAGCACATTCGTGGTGACTTCAACGTCGCCTGGCCGACGGCCGAGATCGCCGTCATGGGCCCCAAGGGCGCCGTCGAGATCCTCTTCCGCCGCGAGATCGCCGACGGCACCGACCCGGTCGCCGCCACTGACGCGCGGATCGAGGAGTACCGGGCCAAGTTCGCCCACCCCTACATCGCCGCGTCGCGCGGCTACCTCGACGACATCATTGACCCCCGCGACACCAGACCCCGGCTGATAGACGCCCTGGACGCGCTGCGGAGCAAGCGCGATCGAAATCCGGCGAAGAAGCACGGAAACGTTCCACTGTAGACGGGCAAGCGCCGTTCGCCCGTACGATTCCCTGAGACCCTGCTTTCTCATGTTCAGCAAGGTCCTCGTCGCCAACCGCGGCGAGATCGCCATCCGGATCATGCGTGCCTGCCAGGAGCTCGGAGTCCGCACGGTCGCGGTGTACTCCGATGCCGACGCCCAGGCACCGCACGTGCGGGCCGCCGACGAGGCGGTGCGCATCGGCGAAGCGCCGGCGCGGGACAGCTATCTCCTTGCCGACCGGGTCATCGACGCGGCGAGGCGCACCGGCGCCGAGGCGATCCATCCGGGGTACGGGTTCCTTGCCGAGCGCTCGTTCTTCGCCCGCGCGGTGGCCGAGGCCGGTCTGGTCTTCGTCGGGCCCGGCGCGGACGCCATCGAGGCGCTCGGCAGCAAGACCGCGGCGCGCACGCTGGCGTTGGCGGCCGGCGTGCCGATCGTCCCCGGCACGACCGAGGACGTGCGCGACGCCGACGAGGCCCGCGAGATCGCCGAGCGATTCGGATTCCCGGTGCTGCTGAAGGCGGCCGCGGGCGGGGGCGGGAAGGGGATGCGCGTGGTGCGTTCGGCCGGCGAGCTCGCCGACGCGCTCGAGTCGGCGCGGCGCGAGGCGCGCAATGCGTTCGGCGATGACGCGGTCTACGTGGAGAAGTATCTCGAGGGGCCGCGCCACGTCGAAATCCAGATCCTCGCCGATTCCCACGGCACCGTCCTGTCGCTCGGCGAGCGGGAGTGCTCGATCCAGCGCAGGCACCAGAAGATGATCGAGGAAGCACCGAGCGTCGCCGTGACGCCGGAGATTCGCGCGGCGATGGGCGAGACCGCCGTGCGCGCCGCCCGCGCCGCCGGCTACGTCAATGCCGGCACTTGCGAGTTCCTCCTCGACCAGGAGGGAAAGCACTGGTTCCTCGAGATGAACACGCGTCTTCAGGTCGAGCACCCGGTCACCGAGTTCGTCACCGGGATCGACATCGTGCAGTGGCAGCTGCGCATCGCCGCCGGCGAGCGGCTGCCGTTCATCCAGGATGAGATCTGGCCCCGCGGCTGGTCGATCGAGTGCCGCATCACGAGCGAGGATCCGCGGAACGGCTTCCTGCCATCCACCGGACGGATCAATCATCTCGTCGTGCCGAGCGGGCCCGGCGTGCGCTGGGACGCCGGGATCCAGCACGGCAGCGAGGTGGGGCTCCACTACGACCCGATGCTGGCGAAGCTGATCGTCTTCGCGCGGACGCGCGACCTGGCGATCGCCCGCATGCGCCGCGCGTTGCTCGAGCTGGTGGTCGACGGCGTGGAGACGTCACAGGGCTTCCACCTGCGCGTGATGGACGACCCGGAGTTTCAGCGCGGCGAGCTCTCCATCCAGTGGCTGGAACGGCGTCTTCCGGACCTGCTGGCCGCCGAACCGCCTCCGGACGGGATCCGCGCCGCGGCGATCGCGGCGACGCTCCTCGCCGACCGCGACCGCCGCCCACGGGGAGCGGCGCGCGATGGGATGCGGGCGTCTTCGGCCGCCGATCCGGCGGCGGCGTGGCGAGAGGCCGCGCTCCGGGACGGGTTGCGCTGAGTGGACGACGACACGCTCAGGTTGCAGATCGACTCGATCGCCGCCGGCGGCGATGGCGTGGGCCGTACCGGTGGCCTCGTCGTATTCGTCCCGCGCACCGCGCCGGGCGACGTGGTCACCATCCGTGTCGAACAGCGCGGCCGGTTCGCGCGCGGCCGGCTTCTCGCCGTCGAGCGCCCATCGCCGCACCGCGTCGAGCCACCCTGCCCTCACTATACCGCGCAGGACTGCGGGGGATGCCAGCTCCAGCACCTCACCTACCCGGCGCAGCTGGACGCCAAGCGCGCGATCGTTCGGGACGCGCTCGTCCGGATCGCCCGGCGTCAGGTAGAGCTACCCGACGTGCGGCCGAGCCCCGTCGAGTGGCGCTACCGCCGCAAGCTGACCCTCGCCATCCGCTGGTCGGGCGGCCGGTGGCGTGCGGGGCTTCATCCCTGGCACGACCCGGTGGGGATCTTCGCGCTCGAGGACTGCCCTATCACGCAGGAGCCGGTGCTCGAGGTGTGGCGCTTGGTGATGCTTCAGGCCTCGCACTTCCCGCGCGTGCCGTCGCTTCGCGGAGCCGTCCGACTTCTCGATCAAGGGGCGGCGTTCGTGCTCGAGGGCGCCGGCGGCTGGCCCAACGCGCGACGATTCTTCGACGCGGTCCCGGCGCTGGCCGCGCTCTGGTGGCAGCCCGACGGGCATCGCCGCCGGCTGATCGCGCGCCGCCCGCCGGCCGCGCACGCAGCCGCCGTGGACTCGCCAAGCGCGGCCGCCGCCTCCCGTGCGGGTCGCGAGGCCGGCGCCGCGTTCGCGCAGGTGAACGCGCCGGTGGCAGCGGCGCTGCGTGAACACGTCGTCGCCCGTGCGCGCGCCTACGCTCCGAACAGTGTCGTGGACGCCTACGCCGGAACGGGTGACACGGCGGTCGCGCTGGCCGAGGGCGGAATCAGCGTGACCGCGATCGAGATCGATCGCGACGCCGCATCGGCCGCCGGCGCGCGCCTGTCCCCACCGTCCCGCGCGCTGACGGGGCCGGTCGAGCGGCTGATCGCCGGAGCGCTTCCGGCGGATGTCGTGATACTCAACCCCCCGCGCGGTGGTCTCGACCCACGCGTGCCCGCCGCCATTGCCGAGGCCTCGCCGCCGCGGGCACTGCTGTACGTCAGCTGCAATCCGGCCACTCTCGCCCGCGACCTCGGGCGGCTCCCCGGCTTCCGAATCGCGTCGCTGCTCGGCTTCGACATGTTCCCCCAGACCGCCCACGTCGAGACCGTGTGCGAGCTCGTCCCGGAGGCCGCTTGAACTACATCGTGACGATCAACGGCCGGACGATGGAGGTGGCGCTCGACGCCGGTGGCGTGCGTGTGGCCGGCCAGCGGGTCTCGGCCCATCTCGCCGACGTCGAGGGGACGCCGATCAGTCTCGTCACGATCGACGGCGTCGTGCACCGCGTGGTCGTGAGGCGCGGAGACGGGCGTGGGCAGTACGCGCTGTGGATCGACGGACACCGCTACGAGGTCGAGGCCCTCGACGAGCGCATGCACGCCATCCGCCGGCTTTCCGCCGCCGGCGGCGCAGCCTCCGGCCCGTCGCCACTCGTCGCCCCGATGCCGGGGCTGATCGTGCGCGTGAACGTGCAGCCCGGCGACGCCGTGCAGGCGGGGCAGGGGCTCGTGGTCATCGAGGCGATGAAGATGGAGAATGAGCTGCGGGCACCCGGCGCGGGGACGGTTCGCGCCGTGCACGCCAGGCCGGGCACGGCGGTCGAGAAGGGAGCTCCGCTCGTCGATTTCGAGTAGGACTCGATCGCGGGTGGGTGGCCCTTGCCGGGGCAGCCGGGGCCACGTTGACTTCCCCTAAGTCCTTACCTAGCTTAGGTGTCTGTCAAAGAAAACGCAGCCGTTGCCGAGCGCACATCCATTGCGACAATGAAGACATACACCGCCACGCCGAAGGACATCGAGCACCAGTGGTACATCGTAGACGCCGACGGCATGGTGCTCGGGCGTCTGGCCACGGAGATCGCGAAGATCATTCGCGGCAAGCACAAGCCGATGTTCACGCCCCACATGGACACGGGCGACAACGTCATCGTCATCAACGCGTCGAAGGTGCGGGTCACCGGACGGAAGGCGGAGCAGAAGCAGTACTTTCGCCATACCGGCTTCATGGGGCACGAGCGCTTCACGTCGTTCGAGACGATGCTCGAGAAGCACCCGGACCGGGTGATCGAGAAGGCGGTCTACGGGATGCTCCCGAAGACGGCGCTCGCCCGGCAGTCGCTGCGCCGCAAGCTCCGCGTCTACGGCGGGGCCGATCACCCGCACGTCGCACAGCAGCCCAAGTCCCTGACCTTCACTTCCAGCGAGAAGAAGTAATGGCCGAACCGACCACCCTGGAGTTGCCGGAGACGATCCCGGAACCGACCGAGACGTCCGAGCCGGAGTCGACGGCCACGCCCGAGCCCGAGCCGGCTCCAGCACCGGTCATCGCCGGCGACGGAGCCACGGTGCACTCGGTCGGCCGCCGCAAGGAATCCGTCTGCCGGCTCTATCTCAGGCCCGGCTCGGGCAAGTGGGACGTCAACGGCCGCACGCTCGGCGACTACTTCCCGCGATCGGCGCTCGTCTCGGCGATTCAGCAGCCGTTCACGGCCACCGATACGCTCGGCCGCTACGACGTGAGGGCGAACATCAACGGCGGCGGCATGAGCGGCCAGGCAGGCGCGCTCCGGCTCGCCGTCGCCCGCGCGCTGGTGCAGGTGGACGGCGGGTACAAGCGCAAGCTGCGCGATCTCGGCCTGCTCACGCGGGACGCGCGCGCGGTCGAGCGCAAGAAGCCCGGGCGCCCCAAGGCGCGCAAGCGGTTCCAGTTCAGCAAGCGGTAGAAGGGCGAGGGACGAGGGACGAGGGACGAGACACGGCGACAGGGTACACGCCTCGGCGAGCGGCTCCCGCTCACTCGTCTATCGGCCTCGTTCATCGGCCTCGTCCCTCGTCCCTCGTCCCTCGTCCCTCGTCCCTTAGCCAATCATTCACGCCCTCCGAGTCACCGCGGGTGCCGGATTCTCCGGTCGCAGGTGATGCCGACGAGGGCGGACGACAAACCCGGTAAGGATCACACCAATGACCAGTCCCAATCTCGAGGCCCTGCTCGCCGCCGGCGTGCACTTCGGCCACCAGACGCGCCGATGGAATCCCAAGATGCGCCGCTTCATCTTCGCCGAGCGCAACGGGATCCACATCATCGACCTCCAGAAAACGCTCCGCCAGATCGAGCTCGCGCAGCAGCTGGTGCGCGAAGTCGTCATGCGCGGTGAGAACGTCCTCTTCGTCTGCACCAAGCGCCAGGTCGCCGGCATCGTCCGCGAGGAGGCCGAGCGGTGCGACGCCCTCTTCATCACCGAGCGGTGGCTCGGCGGGCTGCTCACCAACTTCCAGACGGTGAAGAAGCAGCTCCGCCGGATGAAGGAGCTGGAGAGCGGCACCGAAGCGGGCGGCGAGTTCGAGAACTACACCAAGAAAGAGCAGCTCATGATGGGCCGCGAGCGCGACAAGCTGATGAAGAACCTCATCGGCATCAAGAACATGGTCCGGCTCCCCGGGCTGCTGTTCGTCGTCGACGCGAAGAAGGAGCGGATCGCCGTCGCCGAGACCAACAAGCTCGGCATCCCGATCATCGCGATTACCGACACCAACGCCGATCCCGACCTGATCACCGTCCCGATCGCCGGAAACGACGACGCGATCCGCTCGGTCGAGCTGATCGCACGCTCGATCGCCGATACGATCGCCGAAGCCAGGCTCGCCGCGCCGGTGCGCGATGAGGCCGAGGAGGGGGAGAGCTACACCTACAGCTCCGACCGCGGCGCCGAGCCGGAGAGCGAGGCCGACAAGAAGCGCCGCCGTCGTCCCCGCCGCCGCCGCGCCAAACCCGAGGCGATCGAGCGCATGCGCAATCCGGGCGCCGGTCCAGCCGACGAAGCGGGCGGTGAGGCGGCTGCCGAGGGCGGCTCCGAGGGCGGCTCCGAGGGCGGCTCCGAGGGCGCCTCCGAGGGCGCCTCCGAGGGCGCCTCCGAGGGTGGCGGCAACGGCGACGAGGTCCGTGTCGAGACCGGAGGCTCCGACGAGAGCGAGTGACCCGGTAGTGTCCGTCGCTGTTTTGCACTAGACTTGATGCGCCGCCGGCGGTCCGCCGGCGGCGTTCTCACGAACCGCAGGGATGATCAGATGAGCACCATGACGTTCACCGCGAAAGACGTACAGGAGCTGCGCCAGCGGACCGGCGCCGGCATGATGGATTGCAAGAAGGCGCTCGAGGAAACGGGCGGCGACAAGGAAAAGGCGATCGAGCTGCTGCGCAAGAAGGGGATTGCCAAGGCCGAGAAGCGCGCCGGCCGGCAGGCGACCGATGGACTCGTCGGCAGCTACATCCACCACAACGGAAGGATCGGCGTGCTCGTCGAAGTCAATTGCGAGACCGACTTCGTCGCCCGCACCGATGACTTCCGGCAGCTCGTGCGGCAGATCGCCGAGCACATCGCCGCAGCGAACCCGGTCGCCGTCGACAAGGACGGCGTCCCCGCCGAACGCGTCGAGCGCGAGCGCCGTATCTTCGAGGAGCAGGCGCGCTCGAGCGGCAAGCCCGACGCGATCGTCGCCAAGATGGTCGATGGCAAGGTCGAGTCGTACTACAAGGAAGTCGTGCTGCTCTCGCAGCCCTGGGTGCGGGAACCGAAGAAGACGATCGGCGACCTGATCCGCGAGACCTCGGCCAAGCTCGGCGAGAACCTCCAGGTCCGCCGCTTCAGTCGCTACGAGCTGGGCGCGGACTAGGGCGCCCGGTGGCCGACCTTCGCTTCCGGCGGGTCCTGCTCAAGCTTTCCGGCGAGGCACTCGCGGGCGACAAGGGATTCGGCTTCGATTTCGACACCCTCAACCGGCTCGCCGACGAGGTGCGCGGCGTGCTGGAGGTCGGTGCGCAGCTCGGCCTCGTGATAGGCGGCGGGAACATCGTTCGGGGCGCCCAGCTGTCGAAGGTCGGCATGGACCGCGTCGGCGCCGACTACATGGGGATGCTCGGCACCGTGATCAATGCTCTCGCGCTCCAGGATGTCCTGGAGCGCAAGGACGTGGACACGCGCGTGATGACGGCCATCCGGATGGAGGAGCTCGCCGAGCCCTACATCCGGCGGCGGGCGCTGCGACACTTCGACAAGGGACGCACCGTGATCTTCGCCGCCGGCACCGGCAACCCGTACTTCTCCACCGACACGGCCGCCGTGCTGCGGGCGATCCAGATAAAGGCCGACGTCATCATCAAGGCGACCAGCGTCGACGGAGTCTATTCCGCCGACCCGAAGAAGGACCCGACCGCGAAGTTCTACGAGGAGATCAGCTACCGCGACGTGATGCTCGAGGAGCTCGGCGTGATGGATCAGACCGCGGTCACGCTGTGCAAGGAAAACCGGCTGCCGTTGATCGTCCTCAACATCCACCGACCCGGTGCCGTCGCGAAGGCGATACGCGGCGAGCGCGTGGGCACTCTCGTCCGATGACCCCTCCCACCATTTCGCAGATCCTCAAGGACTGCCGCGCCGCGATGGACAAGGCGGTCGAGAACAGCCGCAAGGAGCTGGGCTCGATCCGCAGCGGTAAGGCATCGCCGTCGCTGCTCGACACGGTGCGAGTCGAGGCGTACGGCCAGAGCATGCCGCTGGCGCAGGTCGCCAGCGTGTCCGCACCCGAGCCGCGGATGCTCGTGGTCACTCCCTGGGACAAGGGATTGTCGCAGGTCATCGAGAAGGCAATCCGGGACTCCGATCTCGGGCTCAACCCGGCGTCGCAGGGCGGCGCGATCCGGGTCCCGCTTCCCGCGCTCAACGAGGAGCGCCGCCGCGATCTGGTGAAGATCGTGCACAGGCTCGCCGAAGAGGGACGGATCGCCGTTCGCCACGCGCGGACCGACGCCCGCGCCGAGCTGAAGAAGCTCGAGGGCGTCTCGGAGGACGACAAGAAGCACGCCGAGAAGGACCTCCAGAAGCTGCACGACGACGCGATCCACCGGATCGAGGACCAGGTCAAGGGTAAGGAAGCCGACATCATGGAAGTCTGAGCGGGCGCCATGTCGGAGCTCGCTCGCCGGGTGCTGTTCTCCGTCATCGCCATACCCGTGGCGATCGGCATCGCCTGGCTCGGGGGCGCGTGGCTCGCCACGCTGCTCGCGGTCATCGCCGCGCTCGGCGCCTGGGAGCTGTTCCGCATCGCCCGCGCGTCCGGCGTCGTCCCGCTCGATGGCGCGGGCATCGCGCTCGCCGCCGCAATCCCGCTGGCCGTGCACGCGTACTACCTCCGCGTCTTCGCGCCGCGGCTCGGCCTTCTCCTCGCGCTCGCCGCAGTCGTTCCGCTGGCGCTGTTCACCGCGGCGATCTGGATGCGCGGCATCGGCGGCCGCCCGCTCCTCGCCGTCGCGATCACGACCTTCGGCGTCCTCTACACCGGCGGGATGCTCTCCTTCGGCTATGCGCTCCGCTACCACGAGTACGCAATCGGCGACACCGCCCGGCTGGCCGTCGTGGCGTTCCCGCTCGTGCTCACGTGGGGAACCGACATCGCCGCCTACTTCGTCGGACGAGCTCTCGGGCGCCGCAAGCTGATCCCCTCGGTGAGTCCGGGCAAGACCGTCGCCGGCGCGATCGGCGGGCTGATCGCCGCCGTGATACTCGCCTGGATCTACGTTCGCTGGGTGCTCCAGCCCACCGCGCTGCTGGCAATGCGCCCGGCGGGAATCGTGCTCTTCGGCGCGCTGGTGAGCGTCGCCGCCCAGGTGGGCGATCTCGCCGAATCGCTGATCAAGCGCGAGGCCGGCGTGAAGGACAGCTCGCGACTCCTGCCCGGGCACGGCGGGATTCTCGACCGGTTCGACAGCCTGCTGTTCGTGCTTCCGGTCGCCTATCTTCTTCTGGGATGGCTGCTCATCCCGGCGCTCCGCTGATGACCCGCGGCGTCGCGATCCTCGGTTCGACCGGCTCGATCGGCACCACCGCACTTCGGGTGATCGATCGTCACCCCGGTCGATTCCACGTCGCTGCGCTGACGGCGTTCGACAACGCCGCGCTCCTCGCCGAGCAGGCGGCGCGCGTTCGGCCGGGGTACGTCGGCTGCGTGAACGTCGAGCCGGGCGCCGGCCGGGGGTGGCCGACCGGTGCCGCCTGCCTGGTCGAGGCCGCGACGCGCTCCGATGCCGACATCGTTCTGAACGCCGTCGTCGGCGCCGCGGGGCTCGATGCCACACTGGCGGCGCTCGAAGCGGGCAAGCGCGTCGCGCTCGCCAACAAGGAGTCGTTGGTCGTCGCCGGGGCCCTGGTGAGCGAGGCCTGCCGGCGGGGCGGCGGCGAGATCGTCCCGGTGGACAGCGAACACTCGGCGATCCTCCAGTGCCTGGCCGGGCGCGCGCCCGGCGACGTCCGCCGCGTCGTGCTCACCGCCTCCGGCGGACCGTTCCGCGAGTGGAGCCGGGCACGGATCGAGAGGGCAACCGTGGATGACGCGCTCCGCCACCCCACCTGGAGCATGGGGCGCAAGATCACCGTGGACAGCGCCACGCTGGCGAACAAGGCACTCGAGGTGATCGAGGCCCACCATCTGTTCGGGTTCCCCTACGAGCGGATCGACGTCGTGGTCCATCCGCAGAGCGTGGTGCATTCGTTCGTCGAGCTGGTCGATGGCAGCGTGCTCGCCCAGCTCGGCGTGCCAAGCATGGAGCTGCCCGTCCTCTACTCGCTCACCCACCCTGAACGCGTCGAAGACGACGGGGTACCACCGCTGGACCCGGTGGCGCTCTCGCCGCTGACCTTCGAGCCGGTTCGCCACGATGCGTTCCCGGCGCTCCGGCTCGGCATCCGCGCCGGATGCGCCGGCGGTGCGGCGCCGGCGATATTCAACGCCGCCAACGAGGAAGCGGTAGCGCTGTTTCTCGCCGGCACGATTCGATTCGGGGAGATCCCGAAGGCGATCGAGTCGGCGCTCGCCGATCTCTCGCACGTCCCCGCGGAATCGCGCGAGGCCCTCCTCGCCGCCGATGCCGACGCCCGACGACACGTCAAGGAACGCTTCGCATGCTAGACTCGCTCACTCCGGTTCTCGGCGTCGTGGTCGTGTTCGGACTCGTGATCTTCGTCCACGAGCTCGGACATTTCATGGCCGCCAAGCTCATGGGCGTATACGCGCCCCGCTTCTCGATCGGCTTCGGGCCCGCGCTCTGGCGGCGAAAGTGGGGTGAGACGGAGTACATCCTCGCCGCCCTGCCGCTGGGCGGATACGTACGAATGGCGTCCCGCGAAGACCAGGCAACCGCGTTCCTCGAGGGCGGCAGCGAGGAGCCGGCGAGGGGACCGGCCACCGTCGGGGCTGGCGGGGAGGGCAGGGTGTTCGATGACGAGCAGGTCGTCGGCCAGCCAAGGGACTGGGACCCGGAGGCAATGATGCCGTTCGGGCCCCGTCCGATCCCCGAGCATCGCTGGTTCGAGTCGAAGTCGCTCCCCGCGCGCATTTTCATACTGCTCGCCGGCGTGACCATGAACATCGCGCTCGCTCTGGTGGTGATGATCGGGCTGGCCGCCACCTACGGCCGGCAGATCATCCCGACACGCGTGATCGGCGGCATCGCGGCGGTCGATGAAGCGCCGCCTCCGGTGGGGCTCCAGGCCGGCGACACCATCCTGGCGGTCAACGGCACGCCGGTCGAGACCTGGAACGAAATCACATCGGCGATCGTTCGCGGCACCGGGCGCGAGATCACGTTCCAGCTCCACCGCGGCGAGGTGGTGGTACCCGTCGGTGGGCCGGACCTGCCGGCCCGAGAGCAGGTGGCCCTGTCACTCGAGCCGTACTATCCTCCGGTCATCGAGTCGGTGGTCACCGGGAGCCCCGCTCAGCGAGCCGGAATGCGCGGCGGCGACAGCGTCGTCGCGGTCGACGACCAGCCGCTGCGCAGCTGGCAGGAGATGGTCGAACGCATCAGCGCGTCCGCGGGCGTGCCGCTGACCATCGACCTGATCCGTGACGGCCAACCGGAGCAGATAGTCGTAGAACCGGAACCGACGGAGATTCGGGACGCGCGGGGCCGTCGCGAGGTCGGACGTATCGGCGCGTCGGTGCGCCCACTCGTGGTGCGGGAGCCGGTGGGGCTCGGCGAGGCGGCGGTCGTGGGCTGGGATGCGACGTGGGGGATGACCACCTGGGTGCTCGACGCGCTTCGCCGAATCGCCATGCGCGAGGTGGCGCTCGACAACCTGGGCGGGCCGATCGCGATCGCCCAGGTGACGGCGCAGGCGACCCGCAGCGGGATGCAGAGCTTCCTCTCGCTGCTCGCGCTGATCAGCGTGAACATCGCGATCTTCAACCTGCTGCCGATCCCGATCCTCGACGGTGGTCAGATCCTGCTGAACGTGGCGGAGTCGATCAAGGGTGGCTCGTTCAGCGCCCGCACTCGCGAGTACATCCTGCGGGCGGGATTGCTGATGATCGCATTGCTGTTCGTGCTCGTGATGTACAACGACATCAGGCGACTGGTCCGGAGCTTCTTCCTGTGATCCGTACGACACTCGTTTCGCTTCTGGCGATCGTCCTGCTCGTCGGTTCCACGGCGCGCGGCGAGGCCCAGGAGACCGCGGTCCGCTTCGAGCTGGCAGGCATCGCCGACAGCACGTTCTCGTTCGCGATCGGACGACACGAGTGGGTGGCGCGCGGACAGCAGGGGATCGTCGTCGATCCCCGCCGGCGGGACGCGCTCGTCGCGCGCTTCAGGGTTCAGCGTGTGGACCGGGGCCTCGCCACCGCGGTCGTGACGGGTCAGACCACGGCTCTCTCGACACAGCACGCCGCGCTCCTCGAACGGCCGCGACCACCCTTCTACCGGCAGCCGGTCTTCTGGATCGGAGTGGTCGCCGGGGGCGTGCTGGGCCTGATCGCCGGATCCTGACGACGCCGCTGGAGCATCGGCGACTTGGCGCCGGGGCTCAGCAGATGAGCTTGACGCTCAGCCGCCGCGCCTGACGCCCGCTGTTGATGCGCAAGGTATCGTGCGCGTAGTCGGCACAGTACGGCGCGGAAATGCGCACCCGGTAGGCGCCCTCGGGCAGGAGCAGCGGCGCGCGGAGCGGGAGCCCTCCCTGCCGATCCACCGTACCAGCGAAGTCCCAGATCCGCCAACGCGCGTTCGCGGGCTCCACCGCCATCGACAGCAGACCGCAGCCGCGGGGATTCACACGCAACAGCTGGCTGTCCCTTTCGGCCAGCGTCACGTCACGCGTCTCGACGGTCGTGTTGCACCCGTTCAGGCTGGCCGGCACGCTGGCGACCAGCTGGTACCTGCCGGGCGGGAGCGTGTCGCTTCGCCATGGCCCGCGCCCCAGCGGCGCGCCGTTGAGCGTCAGATCGGCGCCAGGCGGTGCCGCGATCTGAAGAACGCGCCGCGGTGCGGCCGTGTCCCGAAGCGGCCCATTGACGAGTCCGCCAGCACTGTCCGGACGCGTCGCGGTCCCCACGACGTCGTTCCCGCCCAGTTGCGAGAAGAACCCGGCCAGGAAAAGCATCCCGATGCCGCCGGCCACCATCCACTTCCGATCGATTCGTCTCAGTCGCCGCCGCAGGCGCCTCGATGAGCGGGGACCGCTGAGAGTGGCCACCGGCGGCGCGACCATCGTCAGGAACGATGCCGTCTCACCGCGGTCCTGGAGCAGGTGCAGCAGCGCCTCGCACATGTGCTCGCCGCTTTCGAACCGATCCGCTGGATCCTTCTCCAGACACTGGAGGATGATGTCCTCCAGCTCCTTCGAGATCGTCGGATTGATCGTGCGCGGACGCGGCGGCTTCTCCTCGACGTGCTGGCGGGCGATCTCGTACCAGTCGTCGCCGGTGAACGGAAGCACACCCGTGCTCGCCTTGAACACGGTCACCCCGAGCGAATAGAGGTCGGCGCGCCCGTCGAGCGCCTGTCCCCGAGCCTGCTCGGGCGAGAAGTACTGCGGCGTCCCGACCACCATGTTCGTGCCCGTCTGGTCGGCGTATCCGGACACGGCGCGGGCGATCCCGAAGTCGGCGACGATCGCGTTGCCGTGGTCGTCGAACAGGATGTTGTCGGTCTTGATGTCGCGGTGGATCACCCCTTCCCGGTGCGCGAAGCCGAGCGCGCTGGCGACGTCGATCGCCATACGGATGAGCATCGACTCCGGCAGCGTCGTCATGACGTTGAGCCGGTCGGCGAGCCCCTGCGGGAGGAAGTCCATCGCGAAGTACACCGCTTCGCGCTCGCGCCCGACCGTGTAGATCTTGACGATGTTGGGGTGCCGGAGCCGGGCCGCCGTGGACGCCTCGCGCCGGAACCGCTGCTCGAACAGGGGGTCGCCGGCGTACTGCGGCTTGAGGATCTTCAGAGCGACCGGGATCTCGAGCTCGGGGTCCCACGCCCTGTACACCCATGCGAAGCCACCGCTCCCGATGATCGCATCGATGCGGTACTTGCCCAGCGTTTGGCCGAGATAGCGCTCAGGCAACGGGGTGAGCCTTTACACAGGTGGAGGGTGCCAGTAAATTACTGTGCTACAATCGATTCGGCGCACCGGGCGCGTTCAGGACCGGCGGGGCAAGGAATATAACATCATGGCATTCGAAAAGGCATCGACGATCGACAAGTACCGCTCCCACGAAACCGACACCGGCTCGGCGCGCGTACAGGTCGCCGTCCTGACGGCGCGGATCAACTATCTCACCGATCACTTCCGCGCCCACGCCAAGGATCATCACGGGCGACGCGGCCTGCTCAAGATGGTCGGGCAGCGGCGCCGACTGCTCGACTATCTCAAGCGAACCGACATCGACGGCTACCGGCAGATCATCGATCAGCTCGGCCTGCGGCACTAGAAAACGGACCAGACTCATTGCGCGGGCGCTTCTCTTGCGGCCCGCGCGTTTTGTGTGCGCGCGCTCGCGCGTACACCCCTCATGCACCGAAGCGGACAAGGCGGAAACGGAATGATGCAACGCGTCGAAAGGACCTTTGCCGGTCGCAAGCTGATCGTCGAGAGCGGCCGGATGGCCAAGCAGGCGGCAGGAGCCGCCCTCGTGCAGTTCGGGGATACGGTCGTCCTCGCCACGGTCACCGTCAGCGATACTCTCAGTCACCTGAGCTTCTTTCCTCTGACTGTCGAGTACAAGGAAAGGTCATACGCGGCCGGCAAGATTCCGGGCGGGTTCATCAAGCGCGAGGGACGCCCCCACGATGCCGAGATTCTCTCCGCCCGGATCATCGATCGGTCGATCCGTCCGCTCTTCCCCGACGGCTTCAAGAACGAAGTCCAGGTCTTCGTCTACGTCATCTCGGCGGACCAGGAAAACGACGCCGACATGCTGGCCCTGCTCGCGGTCTCCTACGCGCTGAACTCGTCGAAAATCCCGTTCCTCACTCCGATCGCCGGTGTTCGGGTCGGCCGTATCGAAGGTAAGTGGGTGCTGAATCCCACTTTCCAGCAGCTCACCTACAGTGATTTGGAGCTCGTCGTAGCCGGGTCGGACGACTCCATCGTCATGGTCGAGGGCGGCGCCCTCGAGGTCAGCGAGACCGACGTCACCGATGCCATCAAGATCGCCCACCGCGGCATCAAGGAGCTCGTAGGCGTCCAGCAGGAGATGCTCGGCAAGGTCGAGGTCCGGAAGATGGCCTGGACGAAGGCCGAGCCGCCGGACAACCTGGTCACTCGCGTCAGGTCACTGGCCGAAGGCAAGATCGTCGAAGCCATCAACACCTCCGAGAAGCACGCCCGCGCCGAGGCCGTCGCCGAAGTCAAGCGCGAGATCATCGAGGCCCTGGCCGGCGAGTTCCCCGAGAACGCCAAGGACATCAAGGATCTCGTCGGCGAGGTCGAGTACAACGCGATGCGCCAGCAGGTGCTGAAGAGCCGGCACCGCATCGACGGACGGAAGCTCGACGAGATCCGCGAGATCACGGTCGATACCGGGCTCCTCCCCCGCGCCCACGGCTCGGCACTGTTCACCCGCGGACAGACGCAGGCGCTCGTCGTGGCCACGCTCGGCACACGCGACGACGTGCAGCGGCTCGACTCGATCGACGAGCCGGGCGAGTCCACCAAGACCTTCATGCTGCACTACAACTTCCCGCCGTTCTCGACCGGCGAGGTGCGTCCGCTGCGCGGCACCAGCAGGCGCGAGATCGGCCATGGCAACCTTGCCGAGCGCGCGATTCAGCCGATGCTCCCGGACCACGAGGAATTCCCGTACACGCTCCGCATCGTCTCCGATGTGCTCGAGTCCAACGGCTCCTCGTCGATGGCATCCGTGTGCGGCGGCTCGCTGGCCCTCTTCGATGCCGGCGTACCGATGCGCTCCGCCGTCGCGGGCGTGGCCATGGGATTGATCAAGGAGGGGAAGGACTACGCGATCCTCTCCGACATCCTCGGCGCCGAGGACCACCTCGGTGACATGGACTTCAAGGTCGCCGGGACGGAGCACGGGATCACCTCCGTGCAGATGGACATCAAGGTCGAGGGGCTCGACCTGGCGATCATGGGCGAGGCGCTGGAGCAGGCGCGCGTCGGCCGGCTGCACATCCTGAAGGAGATGTCGAAGGGACTCGCCCAGCCGCGCGGCGACCTGTCGCCGTACGCACCGCGCATCGTCACGATGCAGATCAGCCCCGAGAAGATCGGCGACCTGATCGGACCCAAGGGGAAGACGATCCGCGGGATCCAGGACGAAACTGGCGCCGAGATCTCGGTCGAGGATACGGGCGTCGTCACGATCGCGGCCGTCGGCGGCGAGTCGATGGAGCGTGCCCGCCAGATGATCCAGGCGATCACCGCCGAGCCGGTGGTCGGCGAGACGTACGAGGGCGTCGTGAAGAGCACGACGGCGTTCGGCGCGTTCGTCGAGATCCTCCCGGGTACCGAAGGGCTCGTGCACATCTCCGAGCTCCGGCACGGACGCACGGAGAAAACGGAGGATGTCGTCAAGAAGGGCGAGCGCGTGAAGGTCAAGCTGATCGATCGCGATGAGCGCGGGCGGCTGCGGCTTTCCATAAAGGCGCTCCTGCCGAAACCGGAAGGCACCGACGGCGGTGGCGAGCGCGGCGGTCGGGGCGGCCGTGGCGAGGCTGAGGGCGGCCGCGAGGAGCGCACTGGTGAGGAGGCGGCGATGGCGGCAGCCAACCGGGGCGGCGACGGCGATGACGATGAGGGGGAGACAGGCGGTGGGGGCGGCGGCGGTGGCGGCCCGCGACGCGGCCGGCGAGGGGGTCGCGGCGGTCGGGGCGGCGAGTCGCGCTGACGCGGAGCGCACTCGACGTGCCGGTACTCCTCCACGAGGGGGTGCTGCGAACCGTACTCCCAAACGGCCTGACCGTGCTCTCCGAGCACATCCCGAGCGTTCGCTCGATCGCTTTCGGCTCGTGGGTCCGCGCCGCTTCGATCCACGAGCCGCGCGACCGCATGGGCGTCTCGCACCTGCTCGAGCACATGGTGTTCAAGGGAACGGCGCGGCGCACCTCGCGGGAGATTGCCCTCGCTCTGGAGGCGCTCGGCGGATCGCTGGACGCCTATACCTCGCGAGAGCACACCTCGTATCAGGCTCGCATCCTCGATGAGCACCTCGAGCAGGCGGCCGACGTCGTGCACGACCTCGTCTTCCGTCCGGTGCTGCGCGGAACCGACCTCGACCTGGAGCGGAACGTGGTGCTCGAGGAGATCAGCATGGTCGAGGACACCCCCGACGATCTCGTCTTCGAGCTGCACAACGAGGCGCTGTGGGGCGATCACCCTTACGGCTATTCGATCCTCGGTACCCGTGAAACGGTCGGCGCCCTGGGCGTCCGCGAGCTGCGCGAGCTGCACGAGCGGGCCTACCACCCGGAGCAGCTCGTCGTCGCCGCCGCCGGCAACCTCGCTCACGACCACCTGCTGGACGTGCTCCAGCACACCGGCTGGCTGGACGTGCCCCGCGGGCCGGGGAGTGCGCTCACGGCACCGCCGGTGTCCGCCGCCGCACCGCTGGTGCGACACGTCGAGCGCGACGGAGTCCAGACCCACATCGTGTTCGGTGCGCCCGGCGTCCAGTATCGCGACAAGCGGCGCCATGCGTTGGTGCTGATCAGCACCCTGCTCGGCGGCGGCATGAGCTCGCGGCTGTTTCAGCGAGTTCGTGAGGAGCTCGGGCTCGCCTACTCGATCTTCACCTTCCAGGCGTTCCACGCCGACAGCGGAGTCCACGGCATCTACGTCGGCACCGCACCGGGCACGGCCGCCAGCGCGGTGGAGGCGATCCGCGAGGAGCTCGCGAAGGTGGCCGAGCAGGGCATCCCGCCGGAAGAGCTGGAAGCCGGCAAGCGTCAGCTCAAGGGCCAGATCGTCCTCGGGCTGGAGAGCCCCAGCTCGCGGATGTACCGCGCCGCCGCCCTCGAGCTCTACGGTGAGCCCTATCGCACGATGGACGAGCTCCTGGCACTCGTGGACGCGATCGAGCCGGACGAGGTCGCCGCCGTCTGCCGCGACTTCTTCGCCCCGGACGCGCAGACCGTTGTAAGCCTTGGCCCTCGCGCCACGGCCTGACGTTTTCACTCGACCCTCACCCCTCGTCAGTCGCAAGTCGCCGCCCCAATGAGAATCGGCGTTCCCAGCGAGATCAAAACCAACGAAAACCGCGTCGCGCTCGTGCCAGCGGGCGCCGAGTCCCTGGTCGCGGCCGGGCATTCCGTGCTGGTCCAGCGCGGCGCGGGAGAGGGAAGCGGCTTCCCGGACGAGGTCTACGAGCGAGCCGGAGCGAAGATCGCTCCCGACGCCGCGACAACCTGGCGCGAGTCGGACATGGTCCTCAAGGTGAAGGAGCCGATCGAGCGCGAGTGGCCTCACCTGCGTGAGGGGCTGACCGTCTTCACCTACTTTCACTTCGCCGCCGATGAGCGCCTCACCCGCGCGCACCTGGAGAGCGGCGCCACGTGCATCGCCTACGAGACGGTCGAGCTGCCGACGAGAGAGCTGCCGCTGCTCACGCCGATGTCGGAGGTCGCCGGCCGGATGGCGGTGCAGGAGGGCGCGAAGTACCTGGAAAGGCTCTACGGCGGCCGTGGTGTGCTGCTGGGCGGAGTTCCCGGCGTACAGCCAGCGAAGGTGGTGATCCTCGGCGGCGGGATCGTGGGGATCAACTCGGCGAAGATGGCAGCCGGACTCGGCGCCCGCGTGATCGTGATGGACGTCTCGCTCGAGCGGCTCCGCTACCTCTCCGACGTGATGCCCGCCAACGTGCAGCTGCTCTACTCCAACCGGTTCAGCATCCTCGAACAGATCGGCGATGCCGACCTGGTTATCGGCGGCGTGCTGATCCCCGGCGCCAAGGCGCCGAGACTGATCCGCCGCGAGGACTTGCAGGCCATGCAGAACGGCTCGGTGATCGTCGACGTGGCGGTGGACCAGGGCGGGTGCGTGGAGACGATTCATCCGACGACGCACGATGACCCGACCTACGTGGTCGATGGCGTGGTCCACTATGCGGTGGCCAACATGCCGGGCGCGGTGCCGAGAACGTCCACCCTCGCCCTCACCAATGCCACGCTCCCCTACGCCAAACAGCTCGCCAGCAAGGGCTGGAAGCAGGCGCTGCGCGAGAACCCCGCGCTTCTGAAAGGGCTGAACATGACCGGTGGCAAGGTCACGTATCGGGCGGTGGCGGAGGAGTTCGATCTGGCCTACGAGGAGGCGGCGACGTTCGTCTGACGCAGTAGCGTCTGCACCGCGCGGCACGCCTCTTGACTCACCGTGCCGGGTGCGCGCTCCGGCTCCGATTCTCTGCTACCACAAGGTCGAGCGCCGTCGCGAGGTCGGGGTAACCCGGCTCTCGCCACGGCGCTTCGCGCGTCAGATCGGCCGACTGGCGGCCGCCGGCTGGCGGTCGCTGTCGCTCGCCGAGGTGCGCGCGGTGGTGCAGGGCGAGCGGCGGCTGCGCGAGCGCGAGCTGGCGATCACCTTCGACGATGCGTATCGCGGGCTCCGCGACCACGCCTTCCCGGTGCTCGCCGACCACGGATTCCGGGCCGTCTGCTTCGTGATCTCCGAGTACGCGGGAACCCTGAACCGGTGGGATGTCGCGTACGGCGGCCGGCGGTTCGCCCACCTCGCGTGGCGCGACATGCGGAAGTGGCAGGCGCGCGGGATCGACTTCGCCTCTCACACGGCGACGCACCCTCGCCTGACCTGGCTGAGCGCCGACGAGGTTGCGTTCGAGCTCGCCCGCTCGAAACGGGCGCTCGAGCGGGCACTCGACGTGTCCGTGACCGCGGTGGCCTGGCCGTTCGGTGCGGTCACGTCGCGGGAGCTGGCGATCGCCCGCCTCGAGGGATTCGACCTTGGGCTCGCGCTCGCAGCGCGCTGGACGGGCGACCCGATGGTCGTTCCGCGGCTGCCAGTCTATCCCTGGTCTCCGCCCAAACCGGGCGTGGGTCCACTGGCGTCGCTCGAGTGGCCGGCCGCCTGGCTGGCCAACCGCTGCGCCGTGGGAACGACGCTATGGCAGAGCCTGCGCAGGGGACCGAGATCCGTGAAACGGATCGAGCCAGTCATCGCGGACTGAGTTTCATCGAGGTGGCCGGCGCCGCTCGCCCCTTCGGACTCCGGTTGCCCGTGCTCGGAACCTGAAGGGTCAGACGAAATACCGCGCAACAACCGGCAGAAGCGTCGGGTGCTGCACCAGCGCCGAGGCGAAGATCCGTGAGAGCGTCCTCCGATCCGGGTCGATTCGATTGACCGTCCGCGCGAGCCGGTTGTAGAACGAGTCGTCGAACTTGTTCAGCGCCTCCTTGATGCGGTAGAACCGCAGGTGGTCGTCGCCGAGCATCGACATCCATTCCTCGTGGTACCTCTGGAGCCGTGGGGCGCCGGTGTCGCCGCGGGCCAGCGCGTCCGCTCCCACGTGGGCGGCGAGGCGTCCGGCCTTCATCGCGTTCACGATCCCACCGCCCGAAAGGGGGTTCACCATGTGCGCTGCGTCGCCGCACAGTATCATCCCATCGGTTACCGTTCTTTTGATGGTCGTGTGCACTATGACCCCGCCGACGGTGAAGCCGATCTTGGCGCCGGTGGGGAAGAACCTGTCGATGTAGGCGTCCAGCCAACCGCGCGCCGGGCGGCCGTCGGCCTTCAACGCGACGAGCCCGAGCCCGACGTTGGCCACACCGATTCCCTTGGGAAACACCCACGCATAGCCGCCGGGGGCCACCTGATCGCCGAAATGCAGGTAGATCGCGTCGGGATCGAAGTCGATCCCGGTGACGACGTACTGGGCGCAGCTTTCCATGTCCCGCGCCGGTACGCGGGTATCGAGACCCGCCCAGCGACCGACGAGTCCCTCCACGCCGTCGGCGCCGATCACCAGCCGGGTACGGATCGTACCTTCGCCGGAGGGACCGCGCGCGTTGACCACCCACCAGTCGCCGTCGCGGCTGAGGCCGACCACCTCGGTCGAGATCCGGATTTCGACGCCGGCACGAGCGGCCTCGGCCGCAAGCGCGGGCTCGAACCGTGTGCGATCCAGGATGTACCCGACATCTCCTTCGGCGACACGCACTTCCGTGCCATCGGGAGCCCAGAAGATCACCTTCGTGATTCGACGGGAGAGCCAGTCGGCGCCCTCCAGATCGATGAACTCGGCGAGCCCCTTCGACCCGACCCCCTCGCCGCATCGCACGGGAGCCCCGATCGCGCGGTCGCGCTCGACGAGGATCACCTCGAGTCCAGGGTCGCGCGCGGCGAGCTCCCGGGCGGCGACGAGACCCGCCGGCCCCCCGCCGACGACGAGGGCGTCGCAGGTAAGAGTGGTCACGACGCGCGGGGATTGGGGATCATGCGCAACGCGCCGGTCGGGCACGGCGCAATGCACTTGTTACATCCAGTACAGGATCGATCGTCAATCACGAGCCCATCGCGACGCAGCTCGATTGCCAGCGGGGGGCAGAGCGGCATGCACAGGCCGCAGGCATCGCAGAGGTCCTTGTCCACGACGGCAACGCGCGGAGCAATTCGAAACGTCATGCGCGCGACGATACCGGAGCGTCTAGGTCGTGTCAAGCCAACGCCTTGCCCGAGCATGAACGGCCCGCTAGGTTATCACGCGATTCCCCTCCTCTTCGTAGTACCGCCGCTCCCGACGGGGCGCCCCATCCCACACAGTTGATGCGCTGGCCCTTCTTCAAAGGCGGCTCGTTGTTTCCCGCCAACGCGATCGCCGTAGATCTCGGTACGGCGAACACGCTCATCTACGTCAAGGGGGAGGGAATCGTCCTCAACGAGCCCTCCGTCGTCGCGATCGATCGCGAGACGAAGAAGATCAAGGGCGTGGGCCTGGAAGCCAAGCGGATGCTTGGCCGCACACCCGATGGAGTCATCGCCGTCCGGCCGATGAAGGACGGCGTGATCGCCGACTTCGACGTCACGGAGAAGATGCTGCGCTACTTCCTGACGCTGATCATCGACAACCACGTCTTCAAGGTGAAGCCGCGCGTGATCGTCTGCGTGCCGTCGGGGATCACCGAGGTGGAGAAGCGCGCCGTGCGCGACTCGGCGCTGGGGGCGGGGGCGAAGGAAGTCTTCATGGTCGCCGAACCGATGGCGGCGGCGATCGGCGTCGGACTGCCGGTCGAGACTCCCACCGGCAACATGGTGATCGACATCGGCGGCGGCACGACCGAGATCGCCGTGATCGCGCTGAACGGGATCGTCAGCGACACGTCGATCCGGACGGGGGGCGACGAGCTCGACACATCGATCGTGCAGTTCATGCGCAAGAACTACAATCTCCTGATCGGGGAGCCGACGGCCGAGCTGATCAAGATCGGGATCGGCTCCGCCGCGCCGGTGGGTGAGGAGCGCGAGATGGAGGTGAAGGGCCGCGACCTCGTTTCCGGGATCCCGAAGACGGTGCGGGTGCACTCCAGCGAGATCCGCGAAGCGATCCAGGAGCCCATCCAGCAGATCGTCGATGCCGTGCGCCGCGCGCTCGAGATCACGCCCCCGGAGCTGGCCAGCGACATCGTCGACCGGGGGATCGTGATGACCGGCGGCGGCGCGCTGATCCGCGGCCTGGATCTCCTGCTGAGCCAGGAGACGAGCCTTCCGATCCATGTCGATGAGGATCCGCTGACCTGCGTGGTGCGCGGCACGGGCCGGATACTCGACGACGAGGAGAGATATTGGTCGGTCCTGAGCACCTGAGGTAACGATGTCCCGCGCCGGTCGGTTCGAGACCCGCTTCGACCTGGTGCTGCTCGTGGGGTGCGCCTTTCTGGGGTTCTTCGTGCGTGCGCTGCCGGCGCACGTCCGCGACCCCCTGGCCTCGACCATCCGCCGCACCGTGCTCGCGCCGCTCGTATCGCTCCAGCGGAGCGCCGAGCTCACGCGCGGCGCGCTGGACACCTACGATTCGCGCACGGTGGCGCTCGACAGCCTGGCGCTCCAGGCGATGGAGGCGCGTTCGCTGGCCGCGGAGAACGATGCGCTGCGCGGCCTCCTCGCCCTGGGACCGCGGCTGCGCTGGGGCTGGATCCCCGCCGAGGCGCTGAGCGGCGCGTCGGCCACATCCGAGTTCACGCTCACACTGACGGTCGGCTCGAACGCCGGCGTCCGGCCGCGGAGCGCCGTCGTCGCGCCCGAAGGGCTGGTGGGGATGGTCCAGACCGTCGATCCGAGCATGAGCATCGCGATCATCTGGCCTCACCCCGACTTCCGGGTCAGCGTGATGGACGAGGAGGGGAATGCGTTCGGGATCGCGCAGGCGCACCTCGGCCGCGGTCCGGAGCGCTACCTGCTGGAGATGCGCGGAGTGGCGTACCGCAGCGAGATCGCGCCGGGCACGCTCATACTGAGCTCGGGGCTCGGGGGCGTCTATCCGCGCGGGATTCCGGTTGGGACGGTCCTCCACGAGCTGGAGACGCCGGAGGGTTGGACGCGGACGTATCTGCTGCTGCCCTCCGTTCGTCCGCAGGACGTGCGCTCCGTCGTCGTCATCGATCCGCAGCGCGCCAGCGAGGGCGTGCAGCAGGTGTGGGCCCGTCAGAGCTCGCGCGACTCCGTCACGCGCCGCATAGTCGCCGCCAACGACTCGATCGCGCGACGGCAGGCCGCGCTCGCCGAAGCCGCCCGCCGCCAGGCGGAAACCGACAGCGCCGCCGCGGCCACTCCCCAGACCGTCGCGCCGCAGCCGGCGCAGGGGGCGGGCGAGTCGCCGTCGCCGGCACCCCCGCCTGGCCGCGCCGCTGGCCAGCCGGTGCGCACCCCGGAAGCGCGTCCCGCCGCGGCGCCGCCCAGCGACACCGGTCCGCGCCCCGACACGGCGCGGCGTGATACGGCCCGTCCCGACACATCCCGCCGCGACACCGTCCCACCGGGCACCACCCCGCCGGACACGACGCGTCGCGACACGCTCCGCCCCGACACGACGAGGCTCGTCCCGCGGCCGCCGGTGCCACCGGAGAAACCCGTCGTGCCGCAGGAGCCCGCATGAGCGGCGGGCGAGCGCTGCGAATCCTGCTCGCGTTCATGATGCTGGTGGTGCTCCACTTCACACTCCGGCCCTTCCTTGGCTGGCGCACCGAACCGGATTTCCTCACGGTGGCGCTGCTCCTCGCCGCGGTGCGCGTCCGGCCGGGCACGGCGGCGGTGATCGGGTTCCTCCTCGGACTCGGCCGCGATGCGCTGCTGCTGGAGGGCTACGGCTCCAGCGCGATAGCCTTCGCCTTCGTCGGCTTCGGCGCCGCCTGGCTCAAGGCGGCTTTTTTCGCCGACAACCTGGCGTTGAACGGGTTCTTCTTCTTTCTTGGAAAGTGGGCGTATGATGTCATGTTCCTCATCGTCGAGCGACGGCTCGAGGGGATGGACCTGGCAATCCAGCTCGGCGTCTGGTCGCCCCTCTCGGCGGCGGTGACCGCGCTCGCCGGCGTGCTGGTACTGATAGTCATGCGGCCCCTTCTCCAGGCGGCGCCCACATGAGCTTTCATCCGAACGACATCGCGCGGCGCGCGCAGGCTTCGGGGATCGCCGTCGTGGTGATCTTCCTGGTCCTTGGCGGCGCGTTCTTCCGCAAGCAGGTCCTCCAGAACGAGCTCTACGCGCTCGAATCGGAGAAGAACCGGCTGCGCGAGGTGCCGCTCCCCGCGCCGCGCGGCATCATATACGATCGCCGCGGGGAAGTGATCGCCGAGAACGTCCCCGGCTATTCCGTCGCCGTGCTCAGCTCATCGCTCGGCGAGCTGCGCGAGATGCTGCGCCGGCTTTCCGAGACCGTGCCGCTCACCCCGGGCCAGATCGACCGGACCGTCCGTGCCTTCCAGCGGGAACCGGCCCGTCCGGCGCTGGTGTTCAGCGATGCACCGTTCGACGTCGTCTCGGTGCTCGAGGAGCACCGGATCGACTTTCCGGGCCTGATCATCCAGTCGGCGCCGAAGCGATACTACCCGGATTCGATCGCCGTTGCGTCGTTCGTCGGGTACATCGGCGAGATCGCCGAAAACCAGCTCACGCTGCCGGCGTACCAGGGTTACAAGGCTGGACAGCAGATAGGCGTCGCCGGAATAGAGCACGCGTACGAGAACCAGCTGCGCGGACACGAGGGCCGGCGGTTCGTCGAGGTGGACGCGATGGGTCGGGTGGTGCGCGAAGCGGGAGCGCGGCCGGAGCTGCTCCCGGAGGCCGGACCGGCGCTCCAGACGAACATCGACCTCGAGCTCCAGCGCCACATCGTCTCCATCTTCGGCGACTCGCTCCAGGGCGGCGTGGTGGCGCTCGAGCCGCATACGGGTGCGGTGCTGGCGCTCCACAGCGCACCGAGCTTCGATCCCAACCGGTTCATCGGCGGGATCCCGGCGGGCTACTGGACGCAGCTCCAGACCGATCCCCGGCGACCGCTCTACAACAAGGCGGTGCAGGGGCGCTATCCGCCGGCTTCCACGTGGAAGCTCGCGACGGCGGTGATTGCGCTCCAGAACGGTGTCGCGCGCCTCGACGAGCGGATGCCGACGCCGTGCACCGGGGCCTATCTGTTCGGCGGGCGCGCGTTCGCCTGCTGGCAGCGCGACGGGCACGGCTCGATCGACATGCGCCGGGCGATCGAGGTCTCCTGCAACGTCTACTTCTACCAGCTCGGGCTTCGGGTGAACCTCCACCGGCTGGTCGCCGGCGGTGTGGCGCTGGGCTTCCGTGACCGCTCCGGGATAGACATCCCGCGGGAGAACTCGCCGATCTTTCCGTACTCCGAGCCGTCGGTGGACGACTACTTCAATCAGCGTTACGGTCCGCGAAACTGGACGCACGCCGTGGTGCTCAATCTCGCCATTGGCCAGGGCGAGAACAGCCAGACGGTGGTCAACATGGCGCGGTTCTACACCGCGCTGGCCACCGACGGAATGGCCGCGACCCCGGAGATCGTGCAGCGGGAGCCGCACCGAGTGCGCCTGTTCGACCTCACGGCGGCGCAGCAGGCCGGTCTGCGCGCCGCGCTGGCCGGCGTAATTTCGGCGGGTGGGACGGCAGCCGGGTCGCAGATCCAGGGCCTCGTGACGGCGGGCAAGACCGGCACCGCGCAGAGCGGGATCGGCCGGCCGAACCACGCCTGGTTCGTGGGATTCGCTCCATTCGACGATCCGAAGATCGTCATCGCGGTCATGCTCGAGTTCGGCGAGCGGGGCGGCCGCGCCGCACGCGTAGCGAAGTCGATCTTCGAGTTTTACCTCAAGCAGACCGCCACGCAGATCATTCACGTCGAAGGATGAAGGATCGCAGGTTCGTCACCGATATCCCGCTGTTCGCCGTCGCCATCCTGCTTACGGCGTTCGGGATCGCCATGGTGTACTCGGCCGGTGAGACCGATGCGCCCACGGTAGCCGTCGGGCTGTACAAGCGTCAGTTGATCTGGTTCGGCGTGGCGCTGGTGGCGGCCTATGCCGTCAGCCGCTCCTCGATCCGGTTCGTCGAGTGGATGACCACGCCGCTGTACGTCGCCACGCTGGCGATGCTCGGCCTCACGCTGATTCTCGGCACGGGCGCCGGAACAGCGGCGGGGATGAAAGGGTGGCTGACGATCGGCGGGATCCGGATCGGACAGCCGGCCGAGCTGGCGAAGATCGCCGTGGTGCTGATGCTCGCCCGCGTGCTCGCCGCCCGCCGGGGGACTCCCAAGTCGCTGCTCGACCTGTGGAAGCCCGGGCTGGTCGTCGCCATCCCGTGGGTGATGGTCATGGCCCAGCCGGACCTCGGCACGGCGATCGTCTTCATCGGCATCTTCTTCACGATGCTGTACTGGGCCGGCGTTTCGGCGCCGATGCTCCTGCTCGTCGCCAGCCCAGCGGTCAGCCTTCTGCTGACGCCGAGCACGGGGCTGTGGGGCGCGTGGTTCCTCCTTCTGATCGCCCTCGTACTCTGGTACAAGCCGTACCTGTTCGAGGGGATCATTCTGATCACGGCGAACATCTTCACCGGCGTCGCCGCGCCGATCCTGTGGGAGCGCCTGGCGCCGTACCAGCGCAACCGACTGCTCGTCTTCCTGGATCCATCGGTCGATCCCCGCGCGTCGGGGTGGCACGTCATCCAGTCGCAGGTCGCGATCGGCTCGGGGGGATGGTTCGGCAAGGGTTACCTGATGGGGACGCAGAAGCGGCTCGCCTTCCTGCCGGCCCAGCACACGGATTTCATCTTCTCGGTGCTCGGCGAGGAGCTCGGGTTCATCGGTGTCTCGATCGCCCTGGGGCTGTTCGCGTATCTCTTTCTTCGGGTCGTCCGGATCGCCTCGGGAGCCAACGATGCATTCAGCTCGATGGTCGCCTTCGGACTGCTCGGCAGCTGGCTGGTGCACGTCATCGTCAACATCGGGATGACGCTGAACCTCATGCCGATCACCGGCATCCCGCTCCCGTTCTTCAGCTATGGCGGCTCGTTCCTCCTCGCCAGCTGGATCGCGATCGGACTGCTGATGCGGATCTCCAGCGAAGGCCGAAGCGGGAGAAGCGGGGGGCTGTCGCTCTGAGAGGGACGAGGGACGAGGGACGAGGGACGAGGGTACT
>DATKCV010000128.1:0-2025 GCA_035513015.1 Gemmatimonadaceae bacterium | reverse complement strand
CCAAGAGTACTCGGAAGTGGGCCCACACGAGAGAGGTGGAAGAGCCTCGTCTTGCGCATGTGCCGTCTCTCTGACCCTCGGTGGGAGCGCCGGGCACATGGTGTGGTGTCTGGCGAGGATCGGCGGCCGCTGAGTGGCTTCCGTATCGGCCTGGGCACCAGCCAGGAGTTGACTCTATGATGGTGGGCGCCTGCGAGAGCTCATGCGGACTCCGATTCTCCTCAGCTGGAGCGGCGGCAAGGACAGCGCGCTGGCGCTGCAGGCGCTTCGCGCCGATCCGGTCCATGACGTCGTCGCGCTGCTCACGAGCGTCACGCGCGGCTACGATCGCGTCAGCATCCACGGCGTGCGACGCGCCCTCCTCGATGCCCAGGTCGCGGCCGTCGGTCTTCCCCTCATCACGATCGAGCTGGAGCCCGATGCGGCGAACGACGCCTACGAGGCCGCGTTCCATGCCGCCCTGCGCCAGGTGCGGCGCGAACATCCCCGGGTTGCGCACATCGCCTTCGGCGATCTCTTTCTCGCCGACGTCCGGGCTTACCGGGAGCGAATGCTCGCCGGAAGCGGCTTCGACCCGGTCTTTCCGATCTGGGGGCGCGACACCTCCGCCCTCGCGCGCCAGTTCGTGGACGACGGCTTCGCCGCGCGACTGGTATGTGTCGACACCACCCGGCTCGACTCCAGTTTCGCCGGGCGCCGGTTCGACGACGCGCTCCTCGCCGAGCTGCCGGCCGGCGTCGACCCCTGTGGCGAGCGCGGTGAGTTTCACACCTTCGTCTCGGCGGGACCGGTGTTGAGCCGGCCCGTGCCGTACGTGCCGGGTGACACCGTGCTCCGCGACGGGCGATTCATGTATTGCGATCTGCTGCCTGGCCTGGCGATGCCCCGCATCGTCTCCTTTCTTCCGGCCGGCACCGAGATCGTGTACGCGCTCGGGGCGGGACACGGCCTTGTCGGCCGCTCCCACGAGTGCGACTATCCAAACGAGGCGGCGGCGCTCCCCATCGTGAGCCGGCCCGCGCTGCGCCTCGAGGGGATGAGCCAGGGCGCGATCGACAAGGCCGTTGCCGAGCGGCTGGGGAGCGGCGGGAGTCTGTACGAGGTCGACGAGCGTCTTCTGCGCGATCTGGCGGCGGACGTCGTCCTCACCCAGGATCTCTGCCAGGTGTGCGCGCCGTCGGGGACCGAGCTCGCGCGCGCGGTGCGCGACCTTCCCACGCAGCCGGAGGTCGTCTGGCTTTCGCCACGGACCATCCCCGACATCGAACAGAATGTGCTCGCGGTCGGGGAGGCCATCGGCCGGCGCGGCGCCGCAGAGTCGCTCGTGATGTCGATTCGTGCCCGCATCGCACGCGTGCAGGGCGCCCTCGCCGGCGCCGAGCGCCGCCGGATCGTGTTTCTCGAGTGGACAGAGCCGGTGTTCTGCGCGGGGCACTGGGTCCCAGGAATGGTCGCGCTCGCCGGAGGCGAGGATCCGCTCGGACGATCCGGCGCCGAGTCGCAGCGGGTGACGTGGGATGCCGTGGCCGCTGCGGCGCCCGAGCTGGTCGTGGTCGCCCCTTGCGGGTATGGGCTCACCCGGGCTGCCGAGCTTGCGCGCGGCGTGCCGCCCATCGGCGATGCCAGGGTCATTGCCGTGGACGCGAGCGGGTATTTCGCCCGGCCCGGACCCAGAGTCGCCGAAGGGATCGAGCTGCTCGCGCACCTCTTCCATCCGAACCGGTTTGGCTGGCCGCACGCACATCGGCCCTGGGCGGAGATCGACAGGGCTTGAAATCGGACCGATTCACCTTACAGGTAGCGGACGTGGCGGACGGCGGAGGGACCGATGAAGACGCGCAGGTTGTTGCCGTTCGGGTCGGCGGGGGTGATGAAGAAGCCGACGCCGTCGGGTCGATAGCTCAGGGTTGCTCCGACCATGATCTCGTCATCGAGGAAGGTGACTTCAATCCGCCTCCCGGGCAGCGGCTCGATGAAAGACTTCCGTTCGACGTACGCGGCGTCGCCCGACAGGTCGCGAACGAA
>DATKCV010000127.1:0-17730 GCA_035513015.1 Gemmatimonadaceae bacterium | reverse complement strand
GTTCAACGACTCTGACCCCTTGATCCCTCGACGGTCATCATCGTCGCGAGCATCGTCGCCGCCAGCTTCTCGGCGCCGTCGCGACGCATCAGGGCATCGCCGGCGCACACCGTGATCGTGCGTCCTGCGCGCACGACGCGGGCGCGAGCCACCAGCGTGTCGCCGAGCGCCGGGGCGATCAGGTTCACCTTGAACTCGATGCTGAGCACCGATGCTTCGGCCGGCATCAGCGTGAACGCCGCGTACCCGCACGCGCTGTCCACGACCGTGGTCACGATACCGGCGTGCAGATAGCCGTGCTGCTGTGTCAGATCGTCGCGGAAAGGAAGCTCGATCTCGACCGCTCCCGGCTCCACCGCGACGAGCCGGGCCCCCAGCGTCGCCATCACGCGCTGGCGAGCGAAGCTCTCGCGCACCCGAGTCTCCCAGTCGCTCGTGCGCGGCTCGAACCGCGCTGCACGGCCCTCGTCCCTGCTCACGTGTCGTGCGAGAAGTGGCCGCCGAGGCGGAGGAGCTCGGCGTAGTCCAGACCCAGCTCCTTCGCCAGGAAGAACAGCGCCGACGCCGGCGGCCGGTCGTCCAGGTCCTCCTCGATGTTGAAGAGTACGACAGGCTGCAGGTGCGCGCGCCGGCACAGCTCCTCGACCGACAACCCTCTGATTTCGCGCGCCTGTCGCACAACGCTCCCGACCGTGCGCTGTTCGTTCATGGGTGCTCGCTCCGCATCTGCGGAATATCGACCGGCGGCGCTCGAGTGGCAAACCGCGGTAACGCAAACCCGGGATGCGGGTTGCCGCCGCGCGGGAATTCGAGACGTCTACACTCTTCCTTCGGCGAGTCTCAGTTGGATCGGATCCTCCCCCTGAGCGTTGTCGCGACGCACGCGCCGGCGAGGATCGCCGCGGCGGGTGTGCGTCCCGTCCCGAATGCGTGATGCGGGCAGGGGCCGACGTCGCGTGTACGCAGCGAGGCAGCGAGGCGCGCGTGGCCCACCCGGGCCACCCGTGCAGCTCACTCCCGTTCGTGCGGCGCCCGGCGCCGGCGCGGCTCAGGCGGGAGGTCCGTTCGCGAAGGGAAGGAGGAACTGGGGCTGAGGCGCGCGGAAGGCGATCTCATTCCAGTTCAGCCGTCCGGTGAAACGCGCATCGCCGAAGCGAGCTGCCTCTCGAGGGCCAACGCCGACGCCGCCGGAATTGGTCCGGGCGGAAAGGAAAACCGCCATTCCTCACCCGCCTCATTGACGAAGGCGCGATAGGCGGTCGGGTCGGACCCGCTGGGTATTGCGGGATCCTCACCTCGCCGCTCGCCGCCTCTCCGGTCGAAAACGTACCACCGACCGCCGCCACTGTCCTCGAAGATTAGCGTTCCATCGATGGCCCGGGTGGTGTTGGGGCGTCGCCTCCGCTCCGTACCGCTTCGCTCGTCTCTGCTCAGCGCGGCGATGACTCCGACGAGCCGGGCGCCATCGACCGGCAGCGATATCCAGCGGAGCTGCCTCGCCTCGGCGATCGCCTCGATGTCGACGGCGCTCCCGGGAGCCCTGAACAGGAGCACCGGCACGCCGCGGCGCGCCGCTTTCACGAAGAAGAGGTCGGAACCAGACGCGTTCATGTCGGCATCGAGGAGAATGACCAGGAGAGGTCGAATCCTGGTGATCGCGTCCTCGGCCCGCTCCCCGGGCTCGGCGAAAACGGCTTCCAACGAGCCCGACTCGATGATCATTCCGACGAGCGCCGCGAGCAACGGCTGCTCGGAGAGGATCAGGACCCGGGCGGTGCTGTTGGCCGTCGGCAAGCGTTAGGTCCTTCGAGAGAGGACTGGGCGTGAAGGGGACTACGGTGGCCCGGCCCAGCAATCAATGGACCGCCACGCGGCCGGACCCCTTTGGCGGGGTGCAAAACGCATCCGTGGGTGGACCCGCTGCCGGCCCCTACAATCATTTGACTACCGGTTCGGACCGACGTATGATGACGCCCCCGGGCTGGACGGGCCGCGCCGTCCGTCCGCCCGGCCGGTCGAGGGATCCCTTCCACCCGACTCCCTGTCTGCGTGGACACCTGATGAACGCCCCGGATTCGTCGACGCCCCAGCCGCGAATCGCGAGCGAGGCCTGCCTCTCTCGCCTCCGCAAGGCGATTGCGACACGGCTGCGCGAACCAGAAGGCGGGGAGAACGAGCTTCGCGCCGCCCTCCAGGAAGTCGCGGCCGAAGCGAAGGCGCGTTCGCTGCGCCCCGAGGAGCTGATCGTCTCCCTCAAAATGGTGCTCGGGGAAGCCGCGGCCGAAAAGCCGCGTTCCGACCTGGAGGAACAGCGCCGGCTGAAGGAATGGCTCGTCAAGGCCTGTATACAGGCCTACTTCGGCAAGTAGTGACGCTCAGCTCCCGGCAAGCACGCGCGCATATACATCACGATCGACGTTGCCACCGGTGACGACGATCGCAACCGGACGGCCGCTCAGGGAGCCCCGGTCCCGCATCACCGCCGCCAATGCGGCGGCGCCGGCCCCCTCGGCGATCGTGTGCGCGGTCGAGAAGAGAATCCGCATCGCTTCCTCGATCTCATCGTCGTCGACCTCGACCACCCTGTCGGCTCCCTGGGCGATCAGGTCGAGCGCCGTCGGATCCGGCGTACGACAGGCCATGCCATCGGCGATCCGCGTCGTCACCGGGTGCGACACCGGGACGCCGGCGTTCAGCGAAATAGCATAGGCCGGCGCCGACGACGAGACCACGCCTACCACCCGCGTGTCGAGTCCGAGTGCTTCGCGCGCCGCGAGTACCGCCACGATCCCCGACCCCATGCCGATCGGAACGTAGATCGTCTCGAGCCCCGGTACCGCCCGCAGCAGCTCGAGTGCGTACGTGGCGACGCCGGTCACCAGCGCAGGGTGATACGCCGGCACCCTGTGCCACCCGCGCTCCGCGGCGATCCGCTGCGCCGCCTCGAGCGAGTCCTGAAAGTCACCGCCCTCGATGATCAGCTCGACGCCGAGTGCGCGCATCGCATCGTTCTTCTCGCGGCTGTTGCCGTGCGGCACGACGATCGCCACCCCGAGCCCGTGCAGGCGCGCGGCAAACCCGATCGACTGGCCGTGATTGCCACGCGTGGCCGCGACGACGCCCTTCACTCCGGGCTGCTCGCGCAGCAGCCAGTCGAAGTACGTGAGGCCACCCCGCACCTTGAACGCACCGGCGGGTGTGTGGTTCTCATGCTTGACCCACACCTGCGTCCCGACGCGCTCGGCGAGCAGCGGCCACGCATATTGCGGCGTCGGCGCAAGCACCTCGTACACGATGGCCTCGGCGGCCTCAAGTTCGGCCAGGGCAGGAAGCGACAGTATTCGGGGCTCGAGGCCGGCATTCATCGATCGTGTGTCGGGCGTCGCCGGGATGTGCGGGGGCATGTGCTAGGCTCGCGTGGATGTACCGCGCACGGCTCTGAGCCCGGTCGCCACCTGCCATCCGGACAGGAGCGCGACCGCGCCGAGCGTCGCGCGACTCGACTCGTGAAAGAAGATGACGCCGATCAGCCCACCGGCCGCCGCGACCCAGGCCAGCCAGGCGAGCCAGTCAGGTGTACCCTCATCGAAGCGTTCGGCCCATCCGAGCACCACGGCGCCGATCGCGACCAGCAGGTTGCCGTAGCGGGCGGCGACCAGCCCGATCGGGTGCGTCAGGTCGAAGAGCTGCGCCACGGAGGCCTCCCCCTCGATGAATCGTGCCGCCATGCGCCAGCCCGAACCCGTCATGTAGGCGATGTTGAGCCCGTTGATCGCCACTCCGAGCGAGATCATCGCCAGCGCGGCTACCAGCCCCGGGGACACCGGCGCCGACCGACCGTGCAGCATGCGGACCCAGACGCCGCACACCACGAGCGCGGTGCCGGCGAGCATTACGAGGTGGATCTGCCGCCAGTAGCGCGTATCGGCGATCGTGCGCAGTTGCTCGGTGGCATCGCCGGAAAGCACAGGATGCACGGCCGCGCCGGCGGCGACCATGGCGGTGCCGGCGAGCAGGATCAGACCCAGTAGGCGAGCGAGGTTGATCACGGGGCTGCGTTGTCCGCAGGGGCGGTGTCGTGATTGCGCCGCGGGCTCCCGCGTGTCCAAGCCGGGGCCTCACGGCGACAAGATACTGATATCTTGTCCCCAATGCGCGGTCTCGTCTGCCTGGTCACCGGCGCCACCTCGGGAATCGGACGCGCGACCGCGCTCGATCTCGCGCGGCGCGGTGCCACCGTGGTCCTCGCAGCGCGCGACCCCGCCCGGGCCGAGTCGGTGCGAGCGGAGATCCACGCGGAGACCGGGAACCCGGACATCGCGATCGTCCCACTCGACCTGGCTTCGCTGGCCTCGGTCCGCACGGCCGCCGTCGATGTCCAGCGCCGGTTCGCGGCGCTGCACGTTCTGATCAACAACGCGGGCATGCACGCCACCAGGCGCCTCGAGACGATCGACGGCTTCGAGCGGACGATCGCGGTGAATCATCTCGGACCGTTTCTTCTCACCACGCTCCTGCTGCCGAGACTTCGCTCCTCGGCGTCTTCGCGGATCATCACGATCAGCTCGTGGTTCGAGCGTTTCGGCCGAATCTCGTTCGACGATCTCGACGGCGCACGGCGCTTCAGCCCCTTCCGCGCCTACTTCCAGTCCAAGCTCGCCAATCTGCTCTTCACCTTCGAGCTCGCCCGGCGACTCGACGGCAGCGGGGTCACGGCAAACGCGATGCATCCGGGGCTGGTGGCGACGCGACTTCTTCGTGGCTTTCCGGCTCCGCTTCGCCGGTCGTACGAGTGGCTGCTGCTGACGCCGGAGCAGGGTGCCCGGACGGTCGTCCGCCTCGCCTCGGCACCGGATGTGGCCGGACTTTCCGGCCGCTATTTCGGACCGGGCGGGCGTGAGGCCACGCCTTCGCGCCGCGCGCGCGATCCCGCGGTCGCGGCGCGGTTGTGGGAGTTGAGCGAGCGGCTGACGGGCGCGCCCGTCGCCGCGCCGGACTGAAGAACACGCCAGCCTGCACGCACGTGCAGCCCTCGGACGGCGCTCCGGCAGCAGGCCGTCCGTCGTTGCAGGAGTCGCCGCCGATCCCCATTATGGTGAGCATCAACTCGACCGCGATTCCCGGAACAGCGAAGCCGGCAAAGCCGAGGAGCCCCGTGCCCGTCCCGACGATCGACAACGCGAAGGCGAGCAACGTACGCGAGGTGCTCGCGTTCGTACTCCGCACCGAGTTCCTCGGCCGCGATCTGAGCTGGATGGCGCTGCGCGAGCGGCTGGAGTACGCGCTCGAGCACTGGCCGAGCCAGATCGCGCCGCAGGCCACCTCGTCGCGCCGGGCGGCAACGGAGATGGTCCGCGAGCTCCAGAAGACTTTCGTCGCCGGGCGCTCCGCCCGCGCCGTGGCCATCGGCGCCGAGGTGCCCCTGGCCCGGTTCGCCGGATCGTCGATGGCGGCACGGCAGCCGTTCACGGTGCGCGACAGCGACCCGGCCGGTCAGTGGTGGTTCGATGAGCGATGGCTCGGCCGCTTCGACGACGCCATGACACGGATCGATCCGCGCGGCGGGCTCTGGCCGGACCGCGCCGGCTGGAAGCGCGACCTGTTTCGCGATCGGCTGGCGGTGCGTCACGACTGGAACACGATGAGCAGGATGTGGCGGCTGCACCTCCCGCCGGGTGCCGCTCTCATCGGACTCGTCGGCCGCACGCGGCGGCAGCCGACTTGGTCCCGCGAGCTCGTGCTCCTGCACGACGCCAACGAGTTCCTGCCGGGCGGGCTCGAGCAGTACTACATCCCGCACCTCGACCGGTCGATCGGGTGGAGGGTGAGCCAGGTCGGCTGACTAGGGACCGATCAACACGGTCGGGCAGCCCATCACAACCGTACCGCCGTGCGCGCAGCTGTCACCCATCCGCGCCGCCGGCATTTTGCCGATCAGCACGGTCGCCGAACCGAGGATGATAACGTCCGGCGGGCCGACGCACGTGCACATGTCACCCAACCGCGCCGCCGGCATCTTGCCGACGAGCACCGTGGGGCATCCGGGCGGCAGCACCGGACCACCGACGTGCGGTATCGGCGGCACCCCCGGGGTGGCCATCGGACAGACGTGCATGTCGCCGACGCGAGCTGCTGGTCGTCCCATGTCGCCTCCTTTGACGCGCTGGTAGGGCGGCCGTCAGCCGCGGGAGGTGATTGCCGCCCACGCACCCGTGCGGTCGGCGACATCGAGTCCCTGCTGGACGTACGCGCGGAACTTCTCGGCCGCGAGCTCGGGTTCGGCGACGACAGCGGCGAGCACTACGCTCCCCGCCACGGCGCGCGCTGAAATGTGCTCGGCGGGCGGCATCGCCGGGGCGTCCGGCGGCGCGATGCTGCCGCCGCTGAAGAAAGCGGCCAGCCCCGCACACCCGGCCGGCGTGCCAATGTCCGCTTCCTCGGCCGCCTTCATGGCCGTACGGCGATTGGCGTCGTCGGGCTGCGCTATCCAGCGCTCGACGGCGTCGAGCGCACCAGCGATCGCCGGGGGCGGTGATGCACCTGCCGAGCGGCGGGCACAAACCCAGGCCCACCACACCGCTTCACGGCGGGGCAGCGCATGGGCGATGAGGCGCACGGCATCGGCGAACTGCTCCCGCTCGACGAGCGCGCGCACGAAGTCTGCCGGCGGGCCCGGCGGCACCTCGCCGAGAATCCCTCGAGCCTCGTCGCTCAGTTGCGCCGTCGCGCACAGCGACTCCAGCGCCGTCATCGTCGCGCCGGTCGCGGCCGGCATTGGCGCTGTGGCGCCGGTCGCCGCGGGTGACGGCGGTACCGATCTGGTCATCGTCATCGCCTCCCGCTAATTGATCATGGTGAGGCCGCCCTGGATCTTCACCATGCCGTCGCCGTTGATCTGCGTGATCGGGGCCTTCACCTGCGCCTGGATCTGCCCCTCCACCTTCACCTGCATCCCCTTTATCGTCACACCCGCCTGGTCGATCTTGATGCTGTTCTGCCCGACCTTGAGCTCGATCGACTGCATCGCCTCCGAGCTGCTCTTGCCCAGCTTCACCTCGGTCTTCTGGTTCCCCATCTTGATGATCAGCTCCTGATTGCCCTGCTTGACCGTGATCGCCTGGTTGCCCTGGATGGTGACGGTCTGCTTTCCGGCGGCGATGTCCAGCGTCTGGTCGCCCTTGCTGATCTTTACGACGTCGTTCCCTTCCTTGACCGTGCGCGTGTCGTCCTTCTTGACGGTGGTCTTGCGCTCGTTCTCGATGTCGCGGATCTCGTCGTTCTCGACCTCGATCTTCAGGTCGCGCTCGGCGTGCAGGAGTATCTGCTCGCTTCCCTTCTTGTCCTCGAACCGCAACTCGTTGGCGTTGTCGGCCGCGCCGCTCTTGCTGCTCCGCGTCTTGATGCCGCTCTGTGTCTGGTTGGCCGGGAGTGTGTGCGGCGGCATTTTCTCGCCGTTGTACAGGCTGCCGATCACGTAGGGCTGGTCGGGATCTCCGTGAAGGAAGTCGACCAGCACCTCGTCGCCGACCCGCGGGATGTGGATGGCGCCGAAGTTCTTCCCGGCCCACGGCGTGGATACCCGCACCCAGCACGAGCTCTTGTCGTCCTTCTTTCCGACGCGGTCCCAGTGGAACTGGACCTTCACCCGGCCGTACTTGTCGGTCCAGATCTCCTCGCCCGACGGCCCAACGACGATCGCCGTCGTCACGCCGTGCGTGCGCTGCTTCGGCGTCAGCCTGGGCGGCCGGTACGGTACATCGTGCGGCATCGCCAGGAACTCGTTCCGGTACTCGAACGGCGCGTCGCCGAGCCCCTGCTGGATCGAGTGACGTACCTGGAGGATCTGGTACTTGGCGTTGAAGCTGCGGCGGTAGTGACCGGTGATCTCGACGATCCCGCCCGGACGCAGGTGCCGGCTCGTGCTCTCGCCGCGCACCAGTTGGCGGTGCACCTCCTCCGCCTCGACGCGCAGCCGGCCCAACCGCTCGCCTTTGTCGGCATCACGATAGCCGCCCGGATAGGCGTAGATCTCGCCCTTGTCGCCGCCCTCCGTGCGCAGCAGCCGCGCAGTCGGCTTCTCCATGTCGAAGTCGCTGAGCGTCACCTTGCCGGAGTGCATCCGGTGGTCGGCGTGAAGCGTGATGACGACGTCCTGCGCCTCCCATCCGGCCCCGGCCGCGGCCATGTGGATCGATTCGGCGTTCTTCAGCGGCTTGAGCACCGACGGCTGGTCGGCGAACACGACCACGTGCTTGCTCTTCTCGTGCTCGACGAACCAGAAGATTCCCTCCTCTTCCAGCAGACGCGAGATGAAGGCCAGGTCGCTCTCGCCGTGCTGGACGCAGTATTCGCGCGGCGCGTAGGAGCCGCGCAGTCGAAGCTCGAAGTCGCTGAAGCCGCGCGCCTTCACCACCTCCTCGACGATCTCCGGGACCGACTGATTCTGGAACACCCGGAAGTCGGCATCGAGCGAGAGCAGCCACGGCCAAGCGACCATCTCGGCCTGGTACTCCGTGCGGCGGTCGGAGCGTTCACCCTGCGTGAATCGCCGCACGATTCCGTGGAGCCGGCGCACGCCCGCCGAAGTCTCGACGCCGATCGCGATCGCCGACCCGAGCATCCGCTCGGCCGGGATCTGCGGATCCTCGCTCGCCAGGTCGAGTGTGAACACGGCGGGAGACGACACGCCCTCCTCGCCGTACAACCCCAGCAGCAGCAGCTTGTCGGCGCCGAGTACCGACTCGATCGTCATCGGACGCGTCGCCTGCGTGTATGCACCCATGGGCGCCTCGCCGCTCAGGAATGAATGATCCGCTCGCCTTCACGATCCATCGTGGCGCCTGGAGACGCCGCCGGAGCGCCGACGCCCGGTTCCTTCGCCCGCGCCACCGGCCGCGCCTCGTCACCGCCGCGCGGCGCCGGCCACAGCACCTCTCCACCGGACTCCGCCGAGCGCAGCCGGTACTCGAAGTTCCCATCCTCGCCGACGCCGACGCGCACCAGCTCGAGCCGGCCGCCCGAGGCTACCGTCTCGAGCAGGAGGCGCGATACCTCGGGGAGAAGCGAGTTGGTGAGAATGTTGTCCACGTTGCGCGCGCCGCTCTCGACCTCCGTGCACCGCGCGGCGACCGCCTCGACCAGCGCGTCGTCGTACGACAGCACGATGCGGTGCGTCTCCAGGAGCCGCCGCTGCACCCTGCCCAGCTTGAGCACGATGATCTTCTTCATCGCCTCATCGCGCACCGGGAAGAACGGGATGATCACGGTCCTTCCGAGAAACGCCGGCTTGAACGTCTTGTCGAGCTCCGGCTTGAGCGCCTTCACCAGTCCGTCGGAAGCCGGCATCGTCTCCGGGTCGGCGCACAACCGCATCAGCGTGTCCGTACCGGCGTTCGTGGTCAAAATGATGATCGTGTTCCTGAAGTCGATCTGCCGGCCCTCGCCATCCTCCATCACGCCCTTGTCGAACACCTGGAAGAAGAGCTCGAGCACGTCGGGGTGTGCCTTCTCGATCTCATCGAGCAGCACGACCGAGTAGGGTCTCCGGCGCACGGCCTCGGTGAGCACCCCGCCCTCGCCGTAGCCGACGTAGCCGGGGGGAGATCCCTTGAGCGTAGAGACGGTGTGCGGCTCCTGGAACTCCGACATGTTGATCGTGATCAGGTTCCGCTCGCCGCCGTACAGCAGGTCGCTCAACGCGAGGGCCGTCTCGGTCTTCCCCACCCCGCTCGGACCGACGAGCAGGAAGACGCCGATCGGCTTGTTGGGATCCTCGATCCGCGCCCGCGACGTGCGAATGCGGCGGCTGATCGCCTCCAGGGCGTGCGACTGGGCGATGATGCGGCTCTCCAGGTGCCGCTCGAGCGCGAGCACCGTGCCCAGCTCATCGCGCAGCATCTTCCCGACCGGGATCCCCGTCCACCCGGAGATCACCTCGCCGACGATCGACGCATCGACGCAGACGCGCACCAGCGGCGTCTCGCCCTGCATCCGCTCGAGCTCCGCGCTCAGCGCGGCGAGCTCGCCGCGCAGCGCCTCGGGATCGAGCGGAGCTTCGGCGTCGACAGCCTGTCCGTCGGGACCGCCGGCGCTGCTCGCCGCACCGTTGCCGCTGCCGTTCGGCTCCGCATGCGCTTCCAGCTGCTCTCGCATCGTCCTCATCCGCCGCACCAGCTCGCGCTCGTCCTTCCACCGGGCGGAGAGTCCGGCCAGCCGCTCTTCGGTCGCCGCGCGCGCAGCCTCCAGCTCGGCGAGCCGCTCATCATGGTCGGTTCCCACCGCCTTCTCGCGCTCCAGCACCCGCGTCTGAACCGCCAGATCCTCCAGCTGGCGCTGCGCGTCCTCGATCGCCGCCGGCGTCGCGCTCTGACCCAGAGCAAGGCGCGCACAGGCGGTGTCGAGTACGCTCATTGCCTTGTCCGGCAGCTGCCGGTCGGCGAGGTACCGATGGGAGAGACGCACCGCGGCATCCACACCATCGTCGAGGATCCTCACTCCATGGTGCCGCTCGAGTATCGAGGCCACGCCGCGCATCATGAGGAGGCACTTCTCCTCCGTCGGCTCCTCGACCTTCACCAGCTGGAACCGCCGCGCCAGGGCCGGATCCTTCTCGAAGTACTTCTTGTACTCCGACCATGTCGTCGCCGCGATCGTGCGCAGCTCGCCGCGGGCCAGCGCCGGCTTGAGGAGGTTGGCGGCATCGTTCTGCCCCGCCTGCCCGCCGGCGCCGATCATCGTGTGCGCCTCGTCGATGAACAGGATTATCGGCGCCGGCGACGAGCGGACCTCGTCGATCAGCCCCTTGAGCCGGTTCTCGAATTCGCCCTTCACCCCGGCGCCCGCCTGGAGCAGCGCGAGGTCGAGCGTCCGCAGAGTGACGTTGCGCAGCGGCGGCGGCACGTCGCCCTGTGCGATCCGCATCGCGAATCCCTCGACGATCGCCGTCTTGCCCACGCCCGCCTCGCCGACGAGGATCGGGTTGTTCTGCCGGCGACGGGTGAGGATGTCCACGACCTGACGCACCTCGAAGTCCCGGCCGAGGACGGGATCGAGCTTGCCGCTCCGCGCCTTCGCCGTGAGGTCGACCGTGTACTGGTCGAGATTCGGCGTCTTGCCGCCACCGGCCGGGAGACCGCCTCCGCCCACCGCGGCGCCCTCCCCTCCGCCGGCGACGGATCCGGCCCCGGCCTCCTCCACCGATTCTCCGACGATCGCGCCGAACGTGCTCCGCAGCGCTTCGGGCGAGATCTTCTGGAGCTCGCGACTCACGTCGAGCAGCAGGCGGCGCAGCTCGTCGTTGGCGAGCAACGCGAGGACCGCGTGACCGGTGCGCACCTGCGTCGCCCCGAAGTCGAGCGACCCGATCGTCCAGGCCTCCTGGAACATGCGGACGAGCGTCGGGCTCAGCGCCGGCGTCCGGGCGTTCCCCGATTTCAGCCGGTCGATGCTCCGCGTCAGCTCGGCGGCGAGACGCGAGCGGTCCACGCCATGGTGCCTCAGTATGAACGCGAGATCGGTATCGCTGGCGTCGAGCGCCTTGAGCAGGAAGTGCTCGATCTCGACATCGTAGTGCGTTCGGCCGAGGCACAGCCCGGCCGCCGCTTCCAGGGCGTTGCGCGTCTCGTGGTTCAGCTTGCCGATCAGCGCTCGCAGATTGACGGTCATGACGGGCTCCTCGCGTCCGCGAGTGAAAGTATGGTGTCGTCGGAATCGTGCCCGGGCCGCGACGATCGAAGCCAGGTGCACCAGCCGAGCGGCGGTGCATCCTCGTCGGCCCCGAGCACGCACGCGGGGATCTCGTCGCGCGCCATCACCAGCTGGACCTCCAGATCCACCTCATCGCCGGTGAAGAACCGCGCGAGCGCTCGCAGTGGCGCGTAGGCGCTGCCGGTGGGCAGGAAATCCTCGTACTGCGCACGGGTCAGCGGACCGAGACGGATCCGCGCTCGCGCCTGCTGATCCCAGATCTCGTCACCCACGACCGCGCCTTCGCCCAGGGTGGCCGCGCCGATCGTCTCCTCGCCCAGCTCGCACTGCGTGCCCCGCCCCAGCGGGAACCAGCCGCCGACGAACTGTTCGACCACCACCGGGACGCCGAAATGGTCCTCGAGCATCTGTTCCAAAGCGACCGCGGGCCGCGGGCGCAGCGACAGCAGGCCGGCGTAAGGCAGCAGCGCCTCCGCCGGAATTCCGAGCCGCTCGCGCAGCCCGGGTGTGCCCAGCCCGATGAGGTCGAGCAGGTGGCGCGTTAGATGATCCTGCGGATTCCGCTCGTGGGCAATTGCGAAACGATGCTTCTCCCACGCCAGATAGAACAGCGAGAGGAGCCGGTGATGAACGATGTCGAGGAAATCGCGCAACGCGTGGTCGCGCACGCGCCCCCGATCACCCGCCAGCAGCGTATAGTGGTGCGGGAGCAGGCCGGACGGTCCGATCAGTCCCATGAACGCCACTGCCATCCGCGGCGGCGCGCCATCCCGCTCCTCGAACGACGTGATGTCGGTCGGCGGAAACCCGAGAGTCGGATCGACGCCGAAGCGCACCACCTCGTTCGCCGGATCGCCGTAGCCGCCGACCGGATCGCGCTCCGGCGCGCCGCGGATCAGAGCCCGGACCGCCTGAAAGAACTCGTACGCGCGCGCGCCGCCGGGTAGCAGCTCGGACTCGCCCGACGCCGCACGCGCGTCCGCCTCCGGCCCCATCAGCGAGGGGTCGGAGCGTGTCGCGAGCGTCGGCTCGCGCAGAGCGGCGTCTACAGCAGAGGTCTCCATCCCGACCTCGGCGCCCACTCGCGCAGCGGTTCCTTTCGCTGTCGCGTCCGCGCCTGGAGAATGCTGAAGCTGTTGATCGAGGCGTAGAGCCCGAGGAAGTGCTCGAGCACGCTCGCGAACAGGAACACGCCGCCCCCGGTGAATTGCTCCTCGTTCAACTCGATCTCGATGCGTCGGCCCCGGGCGAAGGTGAGCCCCTGCTCGGTGTTCACCCGCGCGTAGCACCGTTCGCTTCGCACCGCGGTGATGCCCTGGATCTGCCGCTCGGCGGCCATCGAGTCGGCGAAGTTGTGCAGTCGCAGGATCTCCTGGAGCGGCGACGGTCCTTCATCGACCAGCGACAGATGGTTGAGCGACAGCTGCGAGATCAGGCGCCACAGCTGCGAGCGACCCAGTGGCGGATGCACGACCGGCGTCGGCTTGAGCAACGCGACGATCCGCCGGATCGGTCCGCCTCCCTGGAGCTCGAAGTCGCCGTCGTCGTTGCCGAAAGGGAGCCGGCTCGGAAGGTCGCCGTTGAAACACGTCAGCCGGGCAGTGATCGCCTCCAGCTCGGGGTGCACCGGGCTTCCACTCAGGTCGACCAGCGCCAGGTGCGTGTCGGTGCCACCATCGGTGCGCCACCCGCTGGCCCGCCGCGACGCGTGCCAGTACACGTGGGTTCCGTTGCCCGCACCGTCGCTCCGGTGCCGGTGCGCGTACAGCGGCTCGAACCGGACCGCGCGCGCCGATGCCGACGCCACTCCGGTGATCTCGTCGATCGAATAGATCTGGGTGGTGGCGCGACGACGCGCGTCGGCCACGATCGGGTGCTCGTGCCGTTGCGCCGAGAGCAGCACCGGCTCCGAGGCCTGCGGAAAGAGATTGACGATCGGCGTGCACCCCAGCCGCAGCGCCCGGTCGTTGATGCCGGTCTCCAGCATCTCCCGCCGGTCGGCCCGCTCGAACGGCGAGATGAGGATGATCACCTCGACCGCATCGCCGAACCCCGCGGCACGCACGGCATCGAAGATGTCGAGATCGAAGAACAGGAACTTGGCCGGAAACCCGAAGTACTCCTGGAGGAGTCGATAGGCGAGGAACGAACGCCGCGGGTGCGGGAGCATCCCCTCGTCGTCGGCGAAGCCGACGGGGCGCAGGGCCGTCGGCGGAAGCGTGAGCGTCCGCGCCGCGGCGCCGCGGCCCGGCTCGCGCACCATGATCCGCCCGCAGTTGTTGCAGAGCAGCTCGTACAGCGTGTAGACGAGATTGCTCTCGCCGTTCAGATGCACACGGAGCGACGACAGCTCGAGCGCCGGAAAACGCACGTCGGGGAGGCACTTGAGCTCGAGCCGCAGAGCGGCCACGGCATCGCTCGCCCGCACCGCCGGCGAGAGCCGGTCGGGCGATGTCCACCGCACGCCGGCGAGCGTGAGCGGCCAGAGCGTCGTGTCGTAGCAGCTCTGGAACTTGCACGGCACGCCGTCGACGGGGCGCGAGTAGAGCATCGACCCCCTGGGAATCCGAAGCCCGCTCGTGAGCTTCCCCTGCTCGGGATCGAGTTGGAGCTCGACCACCGACATCGACGGTATCGGCCGCACGTACTGGGGGTAGGCGACGTCGAGCAGCGACTCGCTCAGCTCGGGAAAATCGTCGTCCAGCTTGAGGTGCACGCGCGCCGCCAGAAAGGCGACTCCCTCGAGCAGCCGCTCGACGTGCGGATCCTCGCACTTGGAAGGCTCGAGCAGCAGCCGGCTGGCGACCTTCGGGTAGCGCTCGGCGAACTCGGCCCCCATTCGGCGGAGATACGTCAGCTCGCGCTCGTAGTACTGCAGGAGGTCGTCACGCACCGGTGGCCCCTCCCACCTGGTACTCGCCGCGGGAGAGCTCGAGCACCGTGTCGAACACGACCTGCTCCGGCGACGGGTCCATGCGCAGCGTACCCTCGATGATGAAGCGCAGCTCACGGCCGGCGGTGCCGACCGCCTCGGTGAGCGAGACGCGAACATCCGCCAGTCGCGGCTCGAACAGCGCGATCGTCTCCTCGACGCGCTGGAGGAGGATCGTCCGCGAATGAACCGAGTCGCTGCTCATCGACGAGATGTCGGGCAGCCCGTAGTGGTAGAGCGAGTGGCGCAGTTCCTCGAGCTCGTCGGGCGCCTCTTCGGGGATGCGCCGCGTGTTGAGCAGCGCCTCGATGTCGCGGCGCACCGTCGCCTTGTACTGGCGCGCCGACTGGACGAACGTCGTCGGCGGATCGGCGGCGGCCCGCGGATCGTTGTCGATCAGCCGGTCGAGAACCGACTGCTGTACCGTGCGCTCGATCTCGCCTCTTGCCATGGCTACACCTGCGCGAAGCCGATCGCCTGGACGGGATCCAGCCGGCAGATTCGTAGGTAGAGGTTCTGCATCATCGCCTCGTCGCCGCCGTTCCCGTCGGCCAGGCAGCGGTAGAGAAGCGACAGCGGCCGGGCGACCAGCTCGCCGCCCTCCCAGTCGTCGAGCTTGTGCGCCTCGATTTCGGTGACCAGATCCTCGAGAATCGGGCGCGCCACCGACTGCAGGCCGCCTTCCACCATCAGCTCGGCGATCTGCACCTGCCGTAGGAACCGGCCGCGCGGTGTCTTCTCCCTTTCGACGTCGCGCATCAGGCCCTGAATCGCCTTCTGGGCGCGTCCGGCGCGGACTTCGGCGAGCGCGTGCTCGAGTGCCGGATCGGCCCGGCGCTCAGTGGCGCCGTGGCCCGGCGCCGATGCCGCGCCGCGGAGCAGCTCGAGCGCCGCCGAAGGCTCGGCGCCGCCGGCGAGTATGACGTCGCGCAGCCACGCCTGCGTCTCCGCGTTGGCCGTCGGCGTATCGTCCATCATCATCATCTCGGCCAGCGCAGGGATGTCGCCGAGCAGAGTCCGCAGCTCGGCGCGGATCGCCGACGAAACGTGGTCGTACTCGGTGCCCAGCCCCGCACACGCCGTCAGCGTATAGCGCTGGAGGTCGAGCCACCCCCGGCCGTGGGAGGTTGCCATCAGAGACTCGCATGCCTCGAGCAGGTCCTCCCAGCGACCATCGAGGAGGAAGCCCTTGAGCTGCGAGCGGACGTGGGTCGGTGGTGCCTCGAGCAGCTTGGGATCGGGCGCGCTGCCGTTGGCCCTCAGCTCCCCCCAACGGAAGCCGCGGAGCAGGAGATACGGGGCCGGTGAACGCGGGTTCTGGCGCCGAAGAAATCGCGCCGCGCTGGCGACGCGCTCCGCCGCATCCTCCCGCGAGAGCGGCTCGGCGGCCAGCCCGGCAGGTGAGCCGCGGCCGCGAGCGGCAGGCGCCGCTCCACCGGCGGCCACTTCGTCCTGCACCGCCGTCATGTCCACCGCCACGTCGCCGACCGGATCCGGATCGAGCTCGAGCTTCCGCTTCAGGAACTGGCCGGCCACGTGCCTTACCTCGCCCAGGGCATCCTCGAGCCGCCGAAAGGATGGTGCGAGATCTCCGAACCGCTCGCGCGAGGTCGCGTCGAGTTGGCGCAGCGCGTCCAGCGCCGCGCCGAGATCGGCGACCAGCGTCTTGTACCAGGCTTTCGGCGTGGACTCGAACCCCTGATCGAACTCCTCGGCGGTCAGCTTCCCGTCGGCGATCGCCGCTGCGCGAGCCTCCTGACGGGCCTCGTCGTTCTCCACATCCTTCTCGTAGCCGACGGCGCGCGACGTACGGTAGGCGAAGAGATCGTGCCCCGACGTGTTCAGCGCTATTCTCGCCACGGCCGTGTCGAGCCTGAGCCCGAGCCAGTCGAGCGGCGCCGCCCGAAGCTCGGCGTCGCCGTCCTCGAGAGCGGGGTGGAGATCGTTCCAGTACTCCTCGAGCAGCGACCGGATGAGAACGAGGCCATCGCGCAACCCGGCGATCCCCTGTCGGCGGAGCTGGGCTTCGGTCATCCAGGCGGCGACCTGGAGATCCTTCGACTTCGTCGCGAGCACCTCGGCCGTCAGACGCGTTACCAGCGCCCAGTCGGCCGTCTTGCGGGCCCGCTGCCACTCGCCCTGCGGGGCGTCGTCATCCTCGCGGCGCGCTTCCTTTATCTGATCGTAGACCGGCTCGTAGCGCAGGTCGGCGCCGGCTCGACTCGGACCCGAGATCGGGGCCAGCAGATCCTCGCGCGGCAGCATCGGAGCTCAGGACGCGACGGGCGGTGCCGCGGTGATCTCGAGCTCGCGCAGTTCGAGGATGGGAACCTCCTCATCGTCCACCAGCAGGAGCTTCTGTCCGACCGGCGCCGCGCTGCCATCTTCCAGCTCGCTCCACTCCGTGATCCGGCCGAGCCGGACGGCCTCGCTGGCGTGCTTCCAGGTCAGAGGAGCCAGCACCGGGAGCATGACCTCTCCCAGTTCCAGACCGCGGATACCCGGACCAGTGTGCACCACGGCCGGGATCCAGAGCAGATCGCGCAGCCGGCGTGGCGGCTCCATCCGGATCGACGCGATGTGCTCGAACGGCACCCAGAGATAGCGACCGGCGGCGAACAGCTCGAGGCGCGCGCCGATGCGCGGGTCCGCATCGCGGATCGACGAGAACGGGGTGCCGTTGATCGTGCCGGCGACGGCGTCGGTCACCGAGGTTCGTGGCAGGTCGCCGGTCTCGAACATCGCCTGCCGCGTCTGCTCGGCATGGAGCGCGCTCCGGTAGAGCGCGACGCCGAGCTCGGCCTGCGGCCCGGCGGGGCGAAGCACTTCGAGCTGCTTCTCCGCGCGGGACCAGCTCCCGGCGAAGCACAGCAGCTCGAAGAGGAACGTGCGGCGCTGGGCATCGGTCGGATTCGACCGCAGATCGACCCCCAGCGCCTCGATCGCTGCATCGAGCGCCCCCGCGTCGAACAGCGCGCGGGCCTTCGTGTGCGGAGGCGCCGTCACATCACACCTTGGCGTTCTTCGTCACGTCGTAGCCGGCCTTGACCGGACCATCGAGGCTTCCGTCGGCCTTCTGCGGCTTGTACTCG
>DATKCV010000126.1:0-9507 GCA_035513015.1 Gemmatimonadaceae bacterium | reverse complement strand
GTTCAACGACTCTGTCCCCTTGATTCCGCATCGAGACCCGGCTCTTCCATTCTCACGAACATTATTCCCCGCACTCTGCCCTGGCTGAGCCGGAATCCGGTGATGCGGCCATCCTCCGCCCTCGAGAACAGCACCAGCATGCCACCCGCCATGAAGGCATCATCGAACGCCGGGTACAGGCTGCGTGGCATCGCGGTCCGTGTTTGCAGGAGGATCGTGCTGTCCGCAGCCGTCACGCGATACGTCGCGTCGAGTTCCTCGCTGTAGTACGTGCCGGCGAAGGCGGCGAGCGCCTGAGGCGATGGCGCAGGCACGTTCCGGCGCTCGAATCGCCGCGCGCCCGATCCGCCCGTCGTGCTCCGCATCTCCACGCTGCCCTGGTCACGGCCGCCGAACGTCAGCTCGGCCGCGCGGGCGGTGACGAGGAATCTTCCGGCACCCAGCGGGATGAGCGGGGGCCCATCGGTGCGTCCGAGAACCAGCCGGCGATCGCGCAACGTCAGAAACAACACGTCGTCGGTCGTCTCGTCGTGGAAGACACCGGCGTAACGAGCGAGCTCCGCCTCGCTCACTCTCGCGGTCGCGGGACGCGCCGGCGCAGACCCGGCGGTGGAAGCCGCCGTCGCCGGCGCGACACCGAGGTACGCGTCGGCCACCTGCCGGGCCAGCGCCGCGGGGTTCGCCGTCGCGAGGTTGCAAAGCACCGCGACGGAGAGGCCGTCGTCCGGAAAACGGCCGAGGTAGGACCGATAGCCGGCGTCGGCGCCTCCGTGACCGATCAGCAGCCGTCCGGCGTGGCGATCGGTGGCCAGGCCCAGCCCGTAGCCGGTGGTGTCCCCGTTCGCGAGCACCGCGCGCGTCTGCATCTCGCGCAGCAGCTCGCGGTCGCCGACCACGGGGTCGTCGAAGTTCGCCTGCCAGCGCAACAGATCGCCGACGGTCGTGAACAGGCTCGTAGCCCCGTAGGTGTCGTAATTCGGGATGCTGACCCGCCACGTGCCTCCCTGTCGCGGCGCGTAGGCCGAGGTGCGGCCGCGCACGAGCATGGTGTAGTCGTCGTGGAAGTGCGTGTTCGTCATGCCCAACGGCCCGAAGATCCGCGCCTCGGCGAAGTCCCTCAGCGAAGTGCCGGTGACTCGCCGGACGATCACGCCGGCGAGCGTGTAGCCGGTGTTGCTGTACAGGTACTCCATCCCCGGCTCGAAGTTGAGCGCCCGCTGACGGGGCACGATGGCCATCACGTCGGCCTCGGTGATCCGCTCTTCCTCGAAGCGCCCTCGGGCCAGCGAGAGCAGCGTCCACTGGTCGCGCAGCCCGCTGGTGTGGGTGAGCATCTGGCGGATCGTGATCGCCTGGCCGTAGTCGGGCAATTCGGGTACGAACTTCCGCACGTCATCGTCGAGCGAGAGCTTTCCTTCGCGCACCAGCAGCATCACGGCCATCGCCGTGAACTGCTTCGAGACCGATGCCACATGGAAGATCGACCCCGGCCGGATCGGAGTGTCGGTCTCGAGATTGGCCATCCCGTAGCCGCGCTCGAGGACGACCTCGCCGCCGCGGCTGACGCCGACCGCGCAACCCGGCGACTCGGTGCCGGCCCAGGGCGCGAAGATGCTGTCCACGGCCGCGATCGCGCCGCCGGGGACTGCGATGTCCTGGGCGTCGGCGGCAGTGCCGCCGAGAAGCAGCACGGCGGCAGCCAGCGCGGCGGCCTGGTACCGCAGCGGTGCAAGGAGAAGCATGGGGATCAACGCAGAAGACGGATGATCATCGCACAGCGGCCACGACCCCGCGTCCTATTGCGCGCGCGTGCCCTCGACAGCCGCGCATTCGACCTCCGGTCTGGCAATCGGGATGGCTGGGTGGACAGCTCCGAACGATCCCAATCTACGCCCGAACGGTCGGGATGACGATGCCGGCCCCGCGCACGACGCAGGCGTCTCGGGTCAGCTGACGGGGTGGTCCCCGGGCGGCTGTACGTAGAACGTCAGCCCGGGCTGCGGCATTGAGCGCTCGGCCCGGGAGGAAACCGGCTCGATGCTCGCCAGCAGAACGAGGGGCGGAGGATCCTCGGGCCCGTTGAGGGGCGCGGTGACGGCGGGGTGGGTGCGGATGAGCGCGAGGGCTCGCTGCCCGGCGTCGGCGACCGTCTCGGCCTCGACGAGCCTGGCGCCGCGGAAGCCCACGAGCCGCCGTACGCCGTCGAGGTTCACCATCAGGTTGTACCCGTGCAGGTGCACGCGAAAGCGCGCCATGATCGCCTCCCGGCGCGCATGGCGCCGTCTCAGTCGGTCGGTTGCCGTGCCATCGTGGTGCTCCGTAGCATGCTCGTGCGGCTGGTACGTGTCATATGAAAGACGAGCGACCGGGACGATCAGCACACGATCGCCTCTCCCGCGCACACCAGCGGCGGCGTACCGCCCGGTCCCTGGTTTGGTACTACCCGTCTCCGCCGCAGTCGATCCGCCCGTGGGCCCCGCAACGGGCACTCACCTTGCTGCGATGGGCCGGACTGACCAGTATCAGGACGCCTGCACCCGGAGAACGCACCATGGCCAGCGGTTCGACGAAGGCGGACGAGTCCCCGCGACGGGGCCTGCTGATCTATCCCGAGTTTCCCGACAGCGCGTTCTGGAGCTATCGCCACATCCTTTCAATGATCGACCGGAAGGCGGCCTTTCCACCGCTCGGCCTGCTGACCTTCGCGTCGCTGATGCCCGAGCACTGGTCGTTCGAGCTGATCGACCTGAACGTCACGCAGCCGGACGATGAGGAGTTGCGCGAGCGCATCGCGTCGGTGGACGCCGTGTTCGTGAGCGCGATGTCGGTGCAGAAGCGGTCGCTGGTCGATGTCCTTCGCGGACCGGCACTGGGGCTCGACACGCCGTGGGTGCTCGGCGGCGCCTATCCGTCGAGCTATCGCGACCAGATCCTCCACCCGCAGACGGAGTCCGACCGTGTGCTCCATGGCGGCCTCGATCTGCTCGTCTGGGGCGAGGGCGGACAGTGGGTGGAGTCGATCGACCGGTTCCTGCACCGGGGGCGCCGGCACAGCGACGCCACTCCGGAGCTCTTCGTCCCCGAGGCGATCGCCGCGCAGGCTCCGGGATCGCGCCGCGCACTCAACGACCGCTCGATCTTCAAGGAGCTCGGACGGACGCCGCCGCCGCGATGGGACCTGGTGAACATCGCCGACTACCGCGCGCTGATGATTCAGACGACTGTCGGCTGCCGCTTCCGCTGCGACTTCTGCGACATCATCCAGTTCAACGGAGGGTTCACGCGCCCGAAGACGCTGGAGAGCGTGCGCGAGGAACTGGAGGTCCTTTACGCGCTCGGATATCGCGGCGGAATCTTCACCGTCGATGACAACTTCGTCGGCAGCCCGACCGCGATCGAGGCGATTCTACGCGTGATGAGCGACTTCCAGCGCCGGCACGATTATCCCTTCTCGTTCTACACCCAGGCGAGCCTCGATCTCGGCACTCCCAAGCTGCGGCACCTGCTGCCGCTGATGAAGGAGGCCGGATTCGACTCCGTGTTCCTCGGGATCGAGAATCCCGACCCGGCCGCGCTCAGGGGGATGAACAAGAAGCAGAACACGATGGTCGACATCGCGCAGACGGTGGCGACGATGCAGGCGGCGGGCATCGAGGTGATGGCTGGATTCATCTTCGGCGGTGACGAAGACACGCCGGAAACCGCCGACGCGATCGCGACGTTCGCCACGGCGACCGCGATTCCGAGCGCGATGACGGGGATGCTGACTCCGGTCCCCCACACCCCTCTGAGCGAGCGCCTGCGTTCCGAGGGACGGTTGCGTGAGGCCGAGTACTCGGGCAACAACACCGACGACGAGGTCCAGTTCCTTCCACGGCGCATGTCGGTGGGCGAGATGCAGGATGGTTACTACGCGATCCTCGAGCGCCTCTTCTCGGCCCGTGCGATGTACCGCCGCTCGGGCGCTCTGCTCGATCGCCTGCGCCCGCACATCTTCCGCAGCGCCGGCAGCCGGCGCGAGGATGTTCGCGTGGCCATGCGCTCCCTCTGGCGCCAGGGGGTGATGCGGCGGGAGCGCGGCGAGTACTTCAGGCTCCTGTTGAAGGCGGCGCGTCTCGACCGGCGTCATGCGCGAGACGCCGCCCGCCGTGTCGAGGAGCTGGAGCGGCGGCTCCGCTCGCTCGGCCACGATGCGCGACAGCGCTTCGATGGCGACATTGCGGTCCTCGCCGGGCTGGTCGACCACGCACGCGAAGCGATGATTCGCGCCGATCCGGCGCGCACGATCGACGAAATCCGCGAGTGGGCCAGCTCGGTCGAGCGCCGGCTCCACGAGCGCAGCGCGACCGCCGACGATCTCCGTGCGCTCTACGAATGGAGCCGAGAGTTCTTCATCCATCGCTGGCGGGTGCATCGCTTCCCGGGCGCATGCATCAACAAGGCATTCCAGTGCGCGATCAAGGGACTGCACTTCGAGATGGCGATGACCGGGATCATCGAGCGCCACCGGCGCCTCGGCGGAGACAGCGAAGGGGACGCGCGACCGGAGCGGCTGGAGGCGGCCGCCACGGTGTGAACCGGGCGGTCAGTCCCGCGCCGGCGCGCCGGCGCGGGCACCGTCTGGCAGAGGCCAGGACCTTCTATCGCCGTACGGCCGCGTCCGCTATCTTGGGCGCGCGCATGGCCACATAGTTCGCCCGAAGCTCCGGCCCCGACCATCGTGCAGCCCAAACGAACACCGATGCACCTCCGGTCCTCGAGCGCCGCGCTCGTCGGTCTTTTCCTCGCCTTCGTCTCCTGCAATGGCGACGGCACTGTCAGCCCGGTCGAACCGTATGCCGCGCCGCGCTCGGTCGCCGCGCAATCCCTGCCGCCGGTGCGGATCAGTGAGATCCATTACGACAACAGCGGCGCGGACGAGGGCGAGGCGATCGAGATCTCGGGCCCGGCGGGCACGGACCTCACCAGATGGCAGCTCGTACTCTACAACGGCAACGGCGGTGCGGCCTACAACACGCGGGCTCTGAGCGGGAGGATCCCGGCCACCTGCTCGCCGCGCGGCGTGGTGGTCCTGACCTATCCACCGGACGGCATCCAGAACGGCGCACCAGACGGCATGGCGCTGGTGTCGGCGGCCGGTACGGTCGTCGAGTTTCTCTCCTATGAGGGCACGTTCACGGCCGTCGGAGGCGCGGCCGACGGACTGGCGTCCACCGACATCGGCGTGGAGGAGAGCGGCACGACGCCGATCGGTCACTCGCTTCAGCGCAGCGGCTCGGGCCTCTGGACGGGGCCGAGCGCGAACAGCTTCGGCGAATGCAACGACCACGAGGAGCCGCCACCCGCCGGGCCGATTGCGACCATCACGATCACGCCGGGCGATGCGACGATTCTGGTAGGGGCTACCCGGCAATACACGGCGGTCGCAGTCGATGCGGACGGGACACCGGTAGACGAAGCGCTCGCCTGGTCGAGCGGTTCCCCGGATGTGGCTTCGGTCGACGCGGACGGGCTCGGGAACGCATTGGCGACGGGACTGGCGGCCGGCGACGCGACGATAATCGCGACGGCGTCGAACGGCGTCACCGGAACAGCCACGCTGCGGGTCGAAGCGGAACTGCCGCCGGAACCGCCGCCGCCGGTACGGTTCAGCGAGATCCACTACGACAACGTCGGCACTGATACCGGCGAGGCGATCGAGATCGAGGGACCGGCGGGCACCGACCTCGCCGGGTGGAGCGTCATCCTCTACAACGGCAACGGCGGCGCGTCGTACAGCACGCGGATGCTCGACGGAACGATCCCGGTGACGTGCGGCGCGCGGGGAGTGGTGGTACTCACGTACCCGCAAGACGGAATACAGAACGGCAGTCCCGACGGCATGGCGCTGGTCGCGCCCGGCGGCGTCGTGGTCGAGTTCCTGTCGTACGAGGGAACGTTCACGGCCACGAACGGCCCGGCGAGCGGTATGATGTCGGCGGACATCGGCGTCGCGCAGGCCTCCTCCACTCCGATCGGGCAGTCGCTGCAACGCGACGGCACCGGCGCGTGGTTCGGTCCGGCGTCATCGACGTTCGGCTCGTGCAACGACAGCGGCGAACCGCCGGAGCCGGGGGGCCATTCGATCTCCTTCAGCGGCCGCTCGGCGAGCGAGCCACCGCTCCCGGTCGGCTTCCAGGACCAGCTGTTCGCGACCGTCCGCGACGGCAGCGGCTCGGTGGTCGATGTGGCGGTGACGTGGAGCTCCGAGTCGCCGGAGATCGCGGCCATCGACGATCGCGGCGTCATGACCGCGCTCGCGGCCGGCACGGCGATCGTCCGCGCGACGGCCGTTGAGGGAATCGCGACAGCGACGTTCTCCCTCCCGACGCGCGTCGCCACCGCGAGCACGACGGCCGCGTACGCCGGCAACGCGGAGTTCGGCGAGCCGGCGGACGCCGATCCAGGCGACGACTTCATCATCCGCCGCCCACAGTACACGGCATCGTACAACCAGATGCGGGGAACCCCGAACTGGGTGAGCTACAACCTCGAGGCGACGCATTTCGGCGACGAAGATCGCTGCGACTGCTTCACCTTCGACCCCGCGCTGCCGGCGGCGTTCGAGCGCTACACCACGGCCGACTACACGGGCGCCGGCGCGTTTGCCGGGTACGGAATCGATCGCGGACACCTCGCCCGCTCGTTCGACCGGACGTCGGGAAGCCTCGACAATGCGTCCACCTTCTACTTCACCAACATCATCCCGCAGGCGGCCGACCTGAACCAGGGTCCGTGGGCGGTGATGGAGAACCACCTCGGCGACCTCGCCCGCCACAACGACCGCGAGGTCTACATGATCGCCGGCGTCGCCGGCAGCAGGGGGACGGTCAAGGACGAGGGCCGGATCACGATACCGGCGAGCGTCTGGAAGGTCGCCGTGATCATGCCCCGCGACCACGGCCTCGGCCCGATTACCAGCTACCGCGACCTCGAGGCGATCGCGGTGATCATGCCCAACGAACCCGGTGTGCGGAACGTCGCCTGGGAGACGTACCGCACGACCGTCGACGCGGTCGAGGAACTGAGCGGCTACGACCTGCTGGCGCTGCTCCCCGACCACATCGAGATCGCCATCGAGAGCGGTACTCACCCGCCGGCGGCGGCGCACGACGGGCCGTACGAGTCGCTCGAGGGCTCACTGGTGGCGATGAGCGCGGCCGGCTCCTCCGACCTCGATGGCGACCCGCTCGTCCATCACTGGAGCTTCGGCGACGGAGGCGTCGCGTCCGGCGTCACGGCATCGCACACCTACTCGCGGAACGGCGCATACACCGTGCGGCTGATCGTCAGCGACCCGCTCGGGCTGGCCGACACCACGACGACCACGGCGACGGTCGCCAACGTCGCGCCGATCATCGCTCCGTTCGCGGGCGCGGAGCTGCTTCCGGGGGAGACCTACATCATCGACGGATCGTTCACCGATCCGGGCGCCGACGCGTGGACGGCGACGGTGGACTATGGCGACGGATCCGGCGTGCAGCCGCTCGCCCTCGCCGACAAGAGCTTCGCGCTCGCCCACACGTACCTGGCGCCAGGCACGTTCACCGTGACGGTCAGCATCGACGACGGCGACGACACGTCGGCGCGCTCGAGCGTGGTGACGGTCTTGTCGCCGGTCGCGGGGATCGATCTCGTGATCGCGATGGTCGAACGGCTGGTCGCCGAAGGCCGGATCGGCACGGGGATCGGGACATCGCTGACGGCGAAGCTGCTCGCGGCGAAGAGCTCGCTGGAGCGCGGCAACCTGACGCCGGCCAGGGCGCAGCTGGCCGCCGTGCTGAACCAGGTAGTCGCGCTCGGACGCGCGGGCGTGATACCGGCGGCGGATGCGGATGCATTACGGACGCTGCTGGCACGGGCCATGGAGGCGCTGTAGCCAATGCGGTTCTCCGATCGGCTGGGCGACTCCTTCGAACCCGACCCGAGCGAGGACGCCGCCCTGGAAGCCGAGCTCGATCGCGACTTCCCGCTCGGCGACGGCACTGCCGACACGGAGGCCACGGTGTCGTGCCCGTACTGCGGGGAGTCGGTGGTGATCGGCCTGGATCCGGGAAGCGGGGCGATGCAGGATTACGTCGAGGATTGTCAGGTTTGCTGTCAGCCCTGGGGCGTCAGGGTCGTTTATCGTGAGGATGGTTTCGCCGACGTCACGGTGATCGCCCTCGACACCTGACTAGATCCGACTGCTCGCCTTCTCCAGCAGTTCGCCGTAGAACTGGAGCGTCAGTTCGGCGATGTGCCGCCAGCTGAACTGCGCCAGCACGCGCGCCCGTGCCGCCCTGCCCATTTTCGCGCGCAGCTCCGGCTTCTTCATCAGTTTCTCGATCGCAGCCGCGAGCGCGAGAGAGAATGCGTTCGGATCCCGCGGCTCGGGCGACGCCGGCTCGGCGTCGAGCGGCACCAGAATCCCGGTTTCCCCCGGAACGACGATCTCGGGAATCCCACCAACCGCCGCCGCCACGACCGGAGTCTCGCAGGCCATTGCCTCGAGGTTGATGATCCCGAACGGCTCGTACACCGATGGGCAGACGAAGACAGACGCATGCGTGTACAGGGCGATGACATCCTCCTTCGGGAGCATCTCGGGGATCCAGATCACTTCGGCGGCCGCCTCGCGCTTCACCGCCGCGACGAGCGTGGTCATCTCCTCGGCGATCGCCGGCGTGTCCGGCGCGCCGGCGCAGAGCACGACCTGGACTCCGGGCTGAAGGTGCGGGATCGCGCGCACGAGATGCAGGATTCCCTTCTGCCGCGTGATCCGTCCGACGAACAGCACCACCGGCAGGTCGGGGTCGATGCCGAGCCGGCGCAGGGTCGCCGGCGCCGGCCGCGGGCGGTATTCGTCGGGATCGATGCCGTTGTGGATTACGCGAACCCGCTCCGCCGCGACACCGTACAGTGACTGCACGTCTTCCTTCATCGCCCGCGACACGGCGATCACGCCGTCCGCGTTCTCGTACGCCGTGCGCTCGATCCACAGTGTCGCGTCGTACGCGGTGCCGAGCTGATCGACCTTCCATGGGCGGTGCGGCTCGAGCGAATGCGTCGTCAGCACCAGCGGCGCGCCGGTGAGCTGGCGGGCGAGGCACCCTGCGAAGTGGGAGTACCAGGTGTGGCAGTGCACGATGTCCGGCGACTCGACTGCTCCGGCCATGGCCAGGTCGCGCACCAGCGCGTCGAGCAGCCGGGCGTGACGCGGATCCTGCACCGGGAATCGAACTCCCGGCGCCACGCCGTGGACCCGGAGGTTGTCGCCGATCTCGTGCTGATCGCCGAAGCAGAGGACGTCCACCTGGTGGGCGCGGTTCTGCGCCCGCGCCAGCTCGCGCGAGAGGTACTCGACGTGAACGCCCGCCCCGCCGTAGACGTTGGGCGGGTACTCGTTTGTCAGAAGCGCGATGCGCATTTGCGGGCGGTCGATGGGCGCGGCGATGGAGAGATCAGATCACCGTACCGTCGGGGATC
>DATKCV010000125.1:0-2970 GCA_035513015.1 Gemmatimonadaceae bacterium | reverse complement strand
GCGCTTGTGAACGAGCGACGCCCCGACACCTTGGCGGCATCGGGGCGTCTCAACCTGCGGAAGTGCCCGTCAGTAATAGAAGACGCCCGATCGCTTGCTGCCCGGTGCGTTCACATCATCGCCGCCCAGCACGAGGACACGCGACACACCATTGGCGTCCACATAGCTCAGCGTGACGTGGTTGTAGAGATTGCCGCCGCCACTCGATCGGCTCGTGTTGGAGCCGGTGGCACCGGAGAAGGCGGTCACGCTGCCATCCGCATTGATCGTTGCATACGAGTTTTCCGACGAGCCGGTATTGGCGGCGCTGTAGAGCCCGGCGTTCATGAACAGCGTGCCGCCGGCCGATGCGAGGCCGTGCTTGCTGGCACTCTTGGTCAGGGTACTGCCGTTCACCGTCCACGATGCCTGTGCGAAGGCGCCCGTGCGAAGGTTGATCGGCACGTAGAGCACCTGGTCGCTGCGCGAGCCCGTCAGGCTGCCATCGTTCGGGTTCGCGGTGGCCGTCGCACCGCCGACCACGTAGAGAAAGCGTCCGAAGACGGCGAAACCATGATGAGACAGCGCGGTGGGGAGCGACGGAAGCGACTGCCAGGCGCCCAGCATGCCTGTCGAGTCGATGCGCGTCCGATATACATGCGTGGTCGGTGCATTCCCGGTGGTCGCGCCACCGGCGATGTACATCTCGCCGCGGAAGATCACGACCCCTAGGGAGTGCAGGGCCACCGGGAGAGAGGTAGCGGCTACCCAGTCGCGCACGGATCCGTCGACGTTGAGCCGACCGCGGTACACGGTCGTCGTGGGCGTCCCGAGCTTGTCCGTCGAACCGCCGATCACGTAGATCGACTGCGAGTCCGAGAGAACGCGCGAGTTGTGCGCCGTGGCAGCAACAGCCGCATGAAACGCCCGGCCCTCCGGCAGCGGCTCGGTGGCGGTCCAGGCGCCGACGCCGCCCGTCGGCTGGATGCTCGCCGAGTGCACGCTGGTCACCGGGAGGCTGTCGTTGCCGGCACCGCCCGTCAGGTAGACGAGGTTCGTGCCGCCCACGATGGCGAACGTCGCTTTGTGCCCGCTCACGGCGGCCGGCAATGCCGTCGAGCTCGTCCAGTTGATCGTGGACGGGCTGAAGGTTGCGGCGGACGCTACCGTGAAGGTCCGCGCATTGCTCGTACCGGTGCCGGTTACTACAACCACGTCACCCGTGACGGCGCCGTTAGGGACGGTGGTCACGATGAACGAGTTGGTCCAATCGTTCACGGGGTCGGCGATCACTGCTTCGACAGTGCCGCCCGCGCCGTCGGAGAAGAGCACGTGCCCCGGCCCTTGCTCGTCGCCGAAGGCACTTCCCTCGAGGATGATCGTGCTGCCCACGTTGCCGGACGGCAGCGTAGCGCCGTTGACGAAGCTCAGCGTCGGCGCGACGGGCGTGAACGCCGAGGGGATCTGGAACTCCGTCCCATCGCTGTTCCGCACTCTGACGGTGTAGGAGGTGCCGGCCGTGACGCCCGCCGGCACGCGCGCATAGAGCGTCGTGGAACTGCTGACGTCGATGGAGTCCGCAAGCGTCGCTCCCACGAACACCTGCGCTCCGCTCCGGAAGTTCGTACCGGTGAGCGTGAGCTCCGTCCCGACTGTACCGGTGGCGGGCGTGACGGTCGCCAACGTCGGCGCTTCCGCCTTCGGCGCCGTGGCCCCGTCACCACCGCACGCCGGCAGGGCGAGGAGCGCTAGAAATGCAAGAATCTTTCGCATAGGGGGGTCCAAGTGTCTTGAAAGGGTGGTCCCCTCACTGACTGGTGCCACGGGCATTCGGTCACAGGATATAGCGGGGTTGTGAGGTGGGTCACCTGCGCATCGGGGTGGGCTACGGCGTGGCGTCGCGCACGAAGGAGTTCGGTATTCGCAGCCCGAACCAGAGCGTCCACGCGCTCATGACCATCGACGCCACCACCCAGAGGAGGCTTCCGGCGGCCACGTTTAGCCACATCCCCAGGGCCCACCCGGCGAATGACGCAACACCCGCGACCGCCCCGACACTCGCGGCCCACCGCGGCGTCGCCGGATCGGAGCTCCGGGACTCGTGCCACGCGATCACCGCGACGGCGAGCGCGAGGAACGCGAAACCGGTGGCCTTCCCCTCTGCGAACGCCCACCATGCCTCGAATGCCTCCCGCCTGCCCTCGATCGCCGCCGCGGTCACCGCGGTCGCCTCAGCCAACGCGGTCGTGAGCGTCCACAGCGCGCCTATCGACACGACCGCCCATGCGCTGCGCGTGGCGCCGCTGATCGTCAGGCGCGAACCGGCCGAGAGCACGAGAAGCCCGGTCATCGCGTAGAAGGACAGCGAGGCGGCCGCGAGCCAGTGGGCCACCCTCCACCTGTCGGGCGCCGCCGAGATCTTCGCCATCTGTTCGCCAAGGTCCGGCGCGAGGGGGCCGTGGAGCGCGAACACCGCGATCATCAGGAGCGACGCGGCCGCGAGCCAGCCTCCGGCGGTCCGGATCGCGGTGTCGGCGCGTGCCGAGACCGCCTCGCGCAACGGACTGGCTCGCCGTGCCTCGGGAATGGCCATGCGGGTGCTCATCGGTCCTCCCGCGCTGCGCCGCGCCGCACGTGCCTATCGAGCGACGCCGTTAACGCCCGGAGGAACTCCTCCGGCGCGTCGCGCGGCGGGTCGTCGGCGCAGTCCTCGATCACGTTGAGCGGCCAGCCGTAGCGCTCGCTCGCGGCCTCCGCGATCGGCAGCCGGTTCGCCCGGTCCTGTCGCCCCCAGATCAGTGTCACCGGCACTGTCAGGCGCGCTAGATTATTAGGCGAAATCGGCGGGAGGCCGACCTCGCGCAGGAGGCGGCTCGCGACCTTGCTCGTCGGCGCTCGCGTCCTGTCCAGGTTGTAGGCGACGAACGGCTCCCACAGCTCGCCCATCTCGCTCCGCAGGCGATCCAGGTCGTACGAGCACTGGCGCATGAA
>DATKCV010000124.1:0-67466 GCA_035513015.1 Gemmatimonadaceae bacterium | reverse complement strand
CGTGTCGTTGAACCACTTGACGGTGCCGGTCGTACGCATGTGCCTAACCCCTGTAATCTGTTCGTGTTCGGAGTCCGGTGATGCCGTACGTACCCGACACGATGTTCTTCGTGAACCTGGCCCTCACGATGGGCTCCGTCGACGACGGACGCGACATAGACGAACGAAGGGGCCAGCGCGTATCGGCCGGCCCCCAGCGGTCGCCCTATCATGCACGCGGAACACGTGTTGTCGCCCGACCCTAAGGTAGTGCCACCAGCCCCGGCCGGCAAGGCTGACTCAATACCAGAGTCCGGCTCGAACGGGGTCCGGTTCCGGCCGCCCTTCGTCGGTCGGCCGGTCGTCCCGGCTTCCTCACGCCGCATCGAAGAGCTGCTCGATCCTCCGCCGCATAGCTTCGTCGGGGAGCCGCCCACGAGCGGCGCCCACGTTGTCCTCGAGGTGGGCGACGTTCGTCGTGCCGGGGATCGCGGCCGTAACAGCCGGATGCGAGACGTTGTACTTGAGAAACAGCTGCGCCCACGTACGGGCGTCGAACTCCGCCGCCCACTCGGGAACGGGGCGCTGCCCCATGACCCCGATCGCGTTCCCGCGCGCACCCCCGAACGGCACATTGAGCAGCACCGCCATCCCGCGCTCGGCGGCCAGCGGAAGCACACGCTCGCCCGCGCTGCGGTTGCCGATCGAGTAATCCACCTGAATGAAATCCAGCGGCTCGCGCTGCATCAGTGCGATCAGCGCATCGTACTGACGGTCGCTCGACGTCGTGACACCGATGTAGCGGATCTTTCCCTCCTGCTTCATCTCGCGCAGGATCGGCATCATCGGCTCGACGCCGTTCAGGTTGTGCACCTGCATCAGCTCGATCCGGTCGGTGCGCAGCTTCTGGAATGAATCGGCGAGCATCTGCCGTCCGCGCGCAACGTCGTTCTGCGGCGCCGTGACCTTGGTCGCGATCCACAGCCGGTCGCGGTTGCCTATTTCGCTCACGAGCTGACCGATCACCTCCTCGGAACGACCGTAGCCGGGAGCGGTGTCGACGACCGTGGCACCCAGCTCGGGCATCCGCGCGAGCACCGCCCGCCGGGCGGCGAGCTCCTCGGCGGACGTCACGCTGTAGCGGTTGGTGCCGAGGCCGATCACCGGGATGCGCTCACCGGTCGAGGGAATGGGCTTGGTGATCAGCGTCCCCTGGCCGCTCTCGACGGCGTGCAGCGGGAGGCGGCAGCCGACGGCGAACCCGGCTGCCGCGGTCAGGCCGAGCTTGAGAGCCTCGCGGCGGGAGGGATGCTTGGGGACATCGGACATGAAATGATCCTCGTCAGAGTGGTCGGAAAGGCCGCTGGCCGGCTCCGCCGGTGGCGACGGATGGGTCACGAGTCGCGGGCGAACCCGCCGATGGTGTTCCGGCGTCGGGCGGCGAGACGGTGCCGCGCTCGCGAGCCGCGTATTGCCGGCCAAGCCAGAAGGCGAGCGCGAACCAGCCGAGCGACAGCGGGAGCATCGTGAACGAGAGGGCCGAGAGAGTCAGCCCGAGCCACGCCAACCCCGGGTAGGACCAGGCGCCGAGCTGATCGCCGAGCCGGTACACGAAGGTGTCGTTGAAGTTCTTCGCCTTGAACTTGTCGGTCCGCGGCAGCACGGTGTACAGCGCCTCGCGCGCCGGCCGCTGGATGGCGAAGTTGCCGGCGCGCCGGAGGACGTCGAAGGCGATGACGACGACCAGCACTGGTGCCGCTGCCAGCACGCCGAAACCGATGAACGTGACGACGGGGAGGAACGCCAGCGCGACGCCGACCCCGAACCAGCGAAGGATGCGGCCGGTGAGGAAGGCCTGCGCCATCAGCGTGAGAAAATTGGTCGCGACGTCGCGCAGGCCGAAGATCTGCGTTCGCCGCGCCGGGTCGTCGGTGATCGTGCGCGAGACGATGTCGAGCTGCTGGAAGTACAGGAACGTGGACGCGACCGTGAAGAAGAGCATCAGCGCCGCGATCCCGAGCAGGTACGGCGACCTGAGGACGTGCCGGATGCCGTCCAGCACGCGCCCGCCGATGACCTCGTCCCGCCGTGACTCGGCCGCCGAACGCGGCGCATCCGGTGCATCGTCGTCCTCGCCGGCGCGGCGCAGCTTGGCTTCGTGCCGATCGAGCACGTTGGAAGCCTGCGTCGCCAGCTCGATGATTGCTGCCGAAACGAGCAACAGATTGATGGGCCCCACTACGGTGACCAGCGACGCGGTGATTCCCGCGCCGGTCATGGCGCCGAGAGTCCCGCCGATCGCGACCATGCCGAACAACCGCCGGCTCTGCGTCGGCCGGTAGAGGTCAGCCATGAACGACCAGAACACCGACACGACGAACAGATTGAAAACGCTCGTCCAGACGAAGAACACCCGCCCGATCCACACGCTCTGCGACGGATCGACCACGCGGTACAAGGCCCAGAAGATGACCAGGTTCAGGATGAAGAACCGGTAGGCGAGCGGCACGAACCGGCGCCGCGGATAGCGGCCGACGGCGGCGGTGTACAGCGGGTGCAGCAGCATCGTGCCCAGCAGCGTGAAACTGAACATCAGCGCCAGGTTCACGTTGACGCCGCCCGCCACCCCCGCCTCGTCGCGGATCGGACGGAGCACGTAGTAGGCGCTGAGCACGAAGAAGAAGTAGGCGCACGACCAGATGAGGGCGGCGGCCTCCCCCGCCCTCACGTTGAACACGCGACGAAGCCATCCGGCGGTTTCGCCGTGGGTCATGGCATGCTCCTGTAGTCGTTGGCGCCGCCTCACCGTGCGCCGCCATCACGACGCATCGGAAGCGAATACGTCCGGAGCGGCTCGACCGTTGACGGATGCGAGCGTGCGAGCGCGAGGAGCGTGCCCGGCGCCGCGATCTTCAGCCGCCGCCTGGCGGAGGCACCTGCCGCGTTCTGGTGCCGCGACGCCGGTCGTCGCGTGTCGCCTTCAGCGCGCTCGCTCGCTCCTCGACGCCGCCGGCTGGCCGTGGCGAGCGAGCGGGGGAAGCTCGCCGACCGCGATCGCTCCCACGGAGCTGGAGTTGCCGCTCACCAGCCGCCGGTGGTAATCGACCTGACCGAGGTGATAGCCGTGTGCGCCACGAGATGAACGAGCCAGTCGCTCGTCTCGATGCGGCGGCCGCCGATCTCCTCCGGATACGGCTCGTGCACGGCGTCGTCGGAGAGCTGCTCCAGCGTCAGCTCGACCGCCGCGATCGCCGCGTCGATCTCCGCCAGGAGCTCAGCGCGCGTCATATCGCGGCGCGAGAACTCGGCGTCGCGCTCCCGCCGGTACCCGGTTTCGCCGAGCACCGCGCCGACGAAGTGCTGGAGATTGCCGGCCATGTGCAGCACGAGCGTGCCGGCGGCGTTGGGTACGCCCGCCGGCAGGGCCCAAAGGCTCGCGTCGTCGGGATAGGTCTCCACCGCGCGGCGCAGCGCGCGCAGCTCGCGCACCAGCACGGCGCGGACGGCCTCGCGGAGCACGGCGTCTGCCGGCGTCAGGGTTCCGGCGTGCCCGGACCGGTAGCCCCGGCGCGCGTGAACAGCGGCAGGAACTCTCCGTATCCCTCGGCCTCCAGTTGCTCGACCGGAATGAACCGCAGCGCCGCCGAGTTCATGCAGTAGCGCAATCCGGTGGGGGCCGGCCCATCATCGAACACGTGTCCCAGATGCGAATCCGCGTTCGCCGACCGGACCTCCGTCCTCTTCATCAGGAAAGCCCGGTCGGTGCGCGTGGTGATGTTCTCCGGCGCGAGCGGCCTGGTGAAGCTCGGCCAACCCGTGCCGGAGTCGAACTTGTCGAACGAGCTGAACAGCGGCTCGCCCGAGACGACGTCCACATAGATCCCGGGAGCGTGATTGTCCCAGTGCTCGTTGCGGAACGCCGGCTCCGTGCCGTCGCGCTGCGTCACCTTGTACTGAATCGGCGTGAGACGACTCTTCATCTCACCATCGTCGGGCTTCTCGTACTTCATCGATCCTCCTCCCGCCGCGCCCCGGCGGTGGTCACCCGCCCGGGCGCGGATTGAGCGAGTACACGTAGGCCGCAACGGCCCCGAGCTGCTCCTCGGTCAGCGACGTCCCGCCCATCGGCAGCATCACGGTCGGAAACTGGATCGGCGTGGCCACACCCGTGCGGATGTTGTTCCGGATGAACTCCAGGCTGCCATCACCATGAAGCCACTGTCCGTCGCGAAGGTTCGGACCGAGCGCCGGGTTGCCCTCGCCGTTCTGGCCGTGACAGGTGAAGCAGATGCCGTTGGCGACGCGGCCGTGGAAGATGCTGTCGCCGAGCGCCACCATCTGCGGCGTGACTCCGGGGGGCAGCGCCCCGGTCGGGGGCGGCGTCGCCGCGGCGGTGTCGGTGGGCTCTGCACGCTCCGGCGCGCCGGGGCACGCGACTATCGCGGCTACCACGGCGACGGCGACGGTGGCGCGCAGGACCAGCGCACATCGGGTGACGCAGCGATGCATGAAACACCTCCTGGATCCGGGTTGGCGACGAACCGCGGCGGGCTCGCCCACGACCTCGCGCGGCTTCGAAACCTCCGAGCATACCGCACCTAGCGCGCCGCCGCCATGGGCGGGCCGCGCCCTCCCCGGGATGCGGCCGACTGGCCGGGCCACCGGTCGAGTCCGGCAAACCGGCTCGGATGCCGAGCTCGAGCGGTCCAACGCCGAGCTCGGTCCGCTTCAGGTGACCATGGGCAGCGCGGTGCATTCGATCAACTCTTTCCGAAGCTTCTCGGCAACGCCGTGAATGACCGGCCGAGGGATGTCTCTTTGGAGCCGACGTGATGTCGCTCACCAGGGAAAGGTGCGCGCCAACGCACGCGAGACCTGACGCCACGTCCCATCGTCCTTGAATCGGCAAAGTCGCCCGCCGCTCCCGGCGGGCGAGCCGGTATGGACTAGCGCATCTCAGGAGAACTGGCATGATCACGCGGCGCTTTCTGCAGTTGGTGGCGATCGTTTCCCTCGTCGTCGGATGCGCCTCCGACGGAGCGCGGGCACGCGCCGACAGTCTTCACGCACTGACCGAGGAGCAGCTCGCGCTATCGACTACCCTGTCCGCGCAGAAGGACTCGCTCACCCGGGTCATCTTCGACGCCGACAAGTTCATCATGGAGATCGACAGTCAGATCAAGACCGTACGCGGACTTCCGGCAAAGCAGCGCGCCCGCCGCAACGTCGAGAGCCCGCTCGAGGAGCAGCTCGAGCGGCGGCAGGAAGTGATGGGCCGCGTTACGGCACTGGTCGAGCGCGCGAACACGACCGCGCGGCAGCTCGCCGCCAGCCGCGAGCGCGAGGCCGCCCTGCGCACCGAGAAGGAGACGCTCGAGCAGCAGCTCGCCGATGCCCGCCGTCGGATGGCCGACGACGAATCGATGGTTGGTGAGCTCGCCTCCACGATCCAGCGGCAGACGGAGCGGATCGCGGTCCTCGAGCTGCGGATCGACTCTCTGGTCACGGAGACCCGAACGCTCGGAACCACGCACTACCGCGCCTACTACATCGTCGGCACCGAGCGCGAGCTGCTGGAGAAGGGCGTGATCGAACGGGAGGGTGGCGCCAATCTGCTGTTCATTCGTCCGGGCCGGACCCTCCAGCCCGCACGCATCCTCGATCCGGCGCTGTTCATCCTGATCGACCAGCGTGAGGTGCGAGAGATCCCGGTCCCCGACTCGACACGACGCTACCGGATCGTGTCGCGCCAGAACATCGAGTCGGCGGACGTGGAGGAACGCGACGAAACGACGTTTCGCGGAAGCCTGCGGATCGCCGATGCCGGCCAGTTCTGGGCGAGCTCCCGCTTCCTCATACTCGTGCAGCGCTGACGCGTCAAGCGGATCGAATGGGCGCGGCGGGGCCGGAACCGGCCCCGCCGCGCCCGTCGTTTGCGCGATCGCCCGGCCGATCCTTCGCCCGAGCAGCCGGGCTCGACCATCACGCCGGCTCGCCGCCCTCCGGCACGACCGGCTAGGTTTCCCGGACTCCGCGGAGCCGGGCAGATGGGCCTCGCCATCGCTCGACTCCTCCCGAGTAAGCACCAGTCGGGAGCAAGTTGGGATCCATGCACAGGGCAGAACCACGGACATCGGAGGAGCCTCGGCCGACTCTCCGCCGTCCCGCAGCCGAGACCCTGCCGCGCGTCTTCGATGAGGTATTCGTCGGCGACAGCGAGCTCGCCGCGCTATGCCGCGACCACGATTGGGCGGCGACGCCGCTCGGGCCCGTCGAGTCGTGGCCGCAGAGTCTTCGCACCGCTGCGGCGATCGTCCTCGGGGCCGGCTATCCGATGATCCTCGTCTGGGGCCCGCGCCTCGTTCAGCTCTACAACGACGCCTACGCGTCCCTCATCGGACGGAAGCACCCTCACGCGCTCGGGATGCCGACTCACGAGTGCTGGCCGGCGCTCCGCGAGATCCAGACACCGATCTTCGAGGCGGTCTTCAGAGGCGAGACGGTGCGCATCGTCGATGCACACTACCCTCTCGACCGGTTCGGAGTCGTCGAGGATGCGTATTTCGATGCGACCTTCGCGCCCGTCCCGCTCGAGGGAGGCGGCATCGGCGGCTCGCTGAGTACGCTGGTCGAGACTACCGACCGTGTTTGTGCACGCGGCTTGCGCGAGGACCACGCACGGCTGGAAGCCGAGACCCGACTGGCCGAAACCCGCGCCGAGCAGCTGCTCGTCGAGCGGGATGCGGCCCGCGGTCTCTTCCAGACGGTGCTGGATCAGCTGCCGGTCGCCGTCGTGGTCGCCGAGGCGCCCTCCGGCCGCGTGCTCGCGACGAACCACGCCGTCAGCCGCATCTGGGGAGCACAACGTCCGCTCACCGAGTCGATCGCGCGCTACAGCACGGAATGGGTCGGTCACCACCCCGATGGTCGGTTGGTCCGCTCCGGCGAATGGCCGCTGGCCCGGGCGGTCAAGCACGGCGAGACGATCACCGACTGGGTTTGCGAGGTCGAGCGCGCCGATGGTACGCGGGCGATGGTCGAGATCACCGCGTCGCCGGTGCTGGACGGGCAAGACCGAACCGTTGCCGGCGTCGCGGTGATAGTGGACATCACCATTCGAGTCGAGGCGGAGCGCGAACGGCAGCGACTCGTTCGCGAGCTGGAGATCGAGCGCGCGCGGTTGGCGGAGATCTTCCGGCAGGCACCGGCGTTCCTGTCCGTCATGCGCGGCCCGTCGCATCGGATAGAGCTCGTGAACGATGCCATCTACGAGCTCGTCGGTCGCCGGGAACTGCTCGGACGGCCGTTCGCGGAGGCGCTTCCTGATCTCGCCGAACAAGGGTTCGTCGATCTCCTCGATCACGTGCTGGCGTCATGCGAGCCGTTCGTCGCGCGGGAGATGGCGATCACCCTCGGCCGGACGCCGGGCGCTCCGCCGGAAGAGCGGTTCGTGGATTTCGTCTATCAGCCGCTGGTCGAAGCCGACGGCACGTGCGCCGGCATCATCGGCCACGGGTCCGATGTCACCGAGCAGGTCCGGGCACGGCGTGACGTCGAGCTGGCGCGCGAGATGGCCGAGAGGGCGCGCGCCGAAGCCGAGGAGGCGAACCGCGTCAAGGGACAGTTTTTGGCCGCCATGAGCCACGAGCTCCGGACGCCACTCAACGCCATCGGTGGCTACGCCGAGCTGCTGGAGATGGGGGTGCGAGGTCCGGTGAACGAGCAGCAACGCAGCGACCTCGAACGGATCCAGGCGAGTCAGAAGCATCTGCTCGGTCTGATCAGCGAGGTTCTGAGCTACGCCAAGCTGGAGACGGGAAATGTGCGCTACGCCATCGCCGACGTCCCGGTGCGCGACACCCTGGCGGCAGTCGAGGGTTTCGTCGCCCCGCAGGCGCGCGCGAAGGGGCTGGCGCTGACGATCGGGGCCGTCGAACCGGGACTGACCGTGCGCGCCGATCCGGAGAGGCTGCGGCAGATCCTCGTCAACCTGCTGGCGAACGCGGTCAAGTTCACCGATCGCGGGGGCTCGATCGAGATCCGCTGCAGTGCCACCGAAGCGCACGTGCGCCTGAGCGTGCGCGACACCGGTATCGGCATCCCGGGGGACAAGCTCGAGCAGGTGTTCGAGCCGTTCGTGCAGGTGCCGGCCGATCCGTCCCGGCGTTCCGAGGGCACCGGGCTCGGGCTGGCGATCAGCCGCGATCTGGCCCGGGGCATGGGCGGTGAACTGACGGTGGACAGCGTCGTCGGCGAGGGAAGCACGTTCGTGCTCGCACTGCCGGCGAGCCTGGGCACCGAATAGCCGCGGTCGGGAACGCGTGCGCATCGGCGTCATCGGAGTGGGCCGGATAGGCCGCTATCACGCCGGCGTGCTGGCGTCACATCCCGGCGTCGATCGGGTCGTCGTGCACGACATCGACGAGGCCCGCGCCCGTGCCACGGCTGTCGAGGTCGACGCCGAGCTGGCCGAATCGGCTGACGCCCTGCTGGATCGCGTCGACGCGGTGGTGATCGCCGCGCCCACGTCGCTGCACGGGGAGCTCATCCGGCGGGCGGTGGATGCCGGTCGTCCGACGTTCTGCGAGAAACCGATCACCCTCGACCTCGAATCGACCGCCGATGTCGTCCGGCACGTGCGCGACTCCGGAGTCCCGGTGCAGATCGGCTTTCAGCGCCGGTTCGACGCCGGCTACCTGCGGGCCCGCGCCATGGTCGCCGACGGGACGCTGGGCATGGTGTACGTCGTACGCATCGCCGCGCACGATCCGGCGCCGCCGCACGAGGAGTACATCCCGCACTCCGGCGGCATGTACCGCGACCTCCACATCCACGACTTCGACATCGTTCCGTTCGTGCTCGGTCAGGAGGTGACCGAAGTCTACGCGACCGGCGCCGTGCTCGTCTCCGAGCTGTTCGAGAAGTACGGCGATGTCGATACGACCGCCGCGGTGTTCCGGTTCAGCGAAGGCACGCTCGGGATACTCTCGGGCGCGCGACACGATCCGCTTGGCTACGACATCCGCACCGAGTTCTTCGGCTCGCGCGACAGCATCGTCGTCGGCTGGGACGCGCGGACTCCCCTCCGTTCGGTCGAGCCCGGGATGCCCGGTACGCCACGCGACGCCTACGCCTTCTTCGTCGAACGCTTCGATGCCGCCTACCGCGCCGAGATGGATGCGTTTCTCACGATGGCCCGGGAGCGCGGGCCGAGTCCCTGCCCACCCGAGGTAGCCGAGGCCGCGCTGCGCATCGCGGTGGCATGCGACCGGTCGCGCGCCGAGCGGCGCGCGGTGAGGATGGACGAGATAGGGGATAGGGGATAGGGGATAGGGAGCAGGGGACGCGAGCCCGCGATCGCTCGTCCCCCTATCCCCTATCCCCTATCCCCTATCCGCTACTCACGCAGCGCGTTCACCGGATCGACGGCCGCCGCGCGCTGCGCCGGGAGCCAGCTCGCCGCCACCGCGCTCGCACCGAGCACCAGCACGACCCCGCCGAGCGTAAGCGGGTCGATCACGCTCACGCCGAAGAGCTGGCTCCGGATTACCCGCCCCATCGCGACCGCCACGACGATCCCCAGACCGACACCGGCTGCCGCGAGCACCAGTGCGCGGATCACGATCATCCGCACCACGCCGCCGGCGCTCGCGCCGAGCGCAAGGCGGATGCCGATCTCACGCGTCCGCTGCGCCACCGCGTAGCTCAGCACCCCGAATATGCCCGTGGACGCCAGCAGCAGCGCCAGGCCGGCGAAAAGCGCGAGCAGCGCCGTGTAGAAGCGCGGCCGCGCCATCGACGAGGCGACGAGCTGCTCGAGTGGCGCGAGCTCGGCGAGCGGAAGGTTGGGATCGAGCGAGCGGACCACCGTGCGGATGTCCGGCGCCAGTGCTAGCGGGTCGCCCGCCGTGCGCACGACGATCCGCACCGAGCGCGTGGTGCGCTGCGCGTAGGGCAGGTACAGCTGCGCCATTGCCGGCTGCCCGGGATCGCGCTGAAGCACGTCGCCGACCACGCCCACGATCTCGCGCTCGACGCCGCCCGTGGTGACGCGCCGCCCCACGGGATCCTCGTTCGGAAACCACTGTCGGGCGCCTGCCTCGTTGATCAGCGCAACGCGGGGGGCGTCGTTCCCGTCCCGCTCGGAGAGCATGCGCCCGCGCACGAGGCGCGTGCCGACCGCGCGAAAGTAGTCGGGCGTGACGCTGGCAATGCCGATCTCGGCGTTCACGTTCGGCGGCGGGGGCGCGTCGCCAACCTGAAAGTCCCAGAGCGAGCCACGTCCGCTCATTGGCAGGAGCGAGGTGCCGGCGCCGGCAGTCACGCCCGGCAGCGAGCCGAGGCGCTCGAGCACCTCGGCGACGCGATCGCGGATCTGCTGCGCCTCGCCATACTCGTCGCCCTGCATCGTCACGCGGAAGGCAATCGAGCGCTCCGGCTGGAATCCGGGATCCACGCGCGTCAGCTCGATGAAGCTCCGGATCAGCAGCCCTGCACCCGTCAGCAACACCACGGCCAGCGTCATCTCGGCCACCACGAGTCCGGCGCGCGCGCGATGCCCCGCCCCACCAAGCGCGCCGCGCCCGCCCTCGCGAAGCGCGGTCATCAGCCGTGCACCGGTGGCCTGGAGCGCCGGCACGACTCCGAACAGGAGTCCAGTCACCAGCGACACCACCAGCGTGAACAGCACGACCGTGCCGTTCACGCCGACCTGGTCGAGGCGCGGGATGTCCGCCGGCTGTGCGGCGATGAGCGCCCTCGTCCCCCAGTAGGCGATCAGCAGTCCGATCGCGCCGCCGGCGACTCCGAGGACCACCGATTCGGTCATCAGCTGCCGCACCAGGCGTCCCCGGCCGGCGCCGAGCGCCGTCCGCACCGCCAGCTCGTCCTGCCGCGCGGAGATGCGCGCCAGGAGAAGGTTCGCGACGTTGGCACAAGCGACGAGCAGCACGAAGCCGACGGCGCCGAAGAGAACGAGGAGCGGGGTCCGCACATCGCCGATCACCATTTCGCCCAGCCCGCTGGCGGAGAAGGTCAGTCGCCCGTTTGTCTGCGGAAACTCGGACTGGAGCAGCGTCCCGATCCGCCCCAGGTCGGCGTCGATACCGTCGTCCGGCAAGCCCGGGCGAGCCCGGCCGAGCACGCCCAGGAACTCGCTGCGTCGTCCGGTGCCCGTCGTCGCGCTGAAGGTCGGTCCGTACTCCAGCGGTGCGTACATCTCCGCCGGCATCGGGAGCTGCGCGTCCGGCGCCAGAACGCCGACGATCTCGTACGCCTCGCCGCCCACGGTGAGCGTGCGGCCGAGCACCGTTGCATCGCCGCCGAACTGCCGCTGCCAGAAACCGTGGTCCAGTACCGCGACCCGCCCCTGCCCCGGTTGGAACTCCTCGCGCACGAACCCCCGGCCAGCCGCGAAGCGGAGCCCGAGCATCTCGAACAGGCCATCGCTGACCGTCGCCCCCTGCACCTCCCGCGGCTCGCCCGCGCCGAGCAGCGTGAGCGTCGCGCCCGAGAACGCCTCCACCTGCTCGAAGACCTGGTTGCTCTCGCGGATGCTCATGAAGTCCGGCGCCGACAGCGCCGGATACGCGGTCCCGTCGGGATAGAGCGTCTGGACGACGTGCAGCCGGTCGGCGGCCTGATAGGGCAGCGGCTGGAGCAGCACGCCGCGGACGACGCTGAAGATCGCGCTCGTGGCGCCGATGCCCAGCGCGAGACTGGCCACCGCCACAGTGGTGAACGCGGGCGTGCGCCGGAGCATTCGCAACGCGTAGCCGAAGTCCTGCCGGAGCTCCGTGAGGTATTCCGTGCGCACCATGCGTCGTCTCCTTCGTTCATCGATCTCCACGCACGCCGTGCGGGAGCTCTCGTAGTCGCCGAACCGACGGAGTGCCAGCTCGCGGGCCCGCTGCGGCGTCTCGCCCCGCTCGACCAGCTCGCGCACCCGCATTTCGAGGTGGAACGACAGCTCGTCCTCCACGTCGCCCCTCGGATCGGGGCCGACGAAGCGCCGGAAGCGCTCCCACCGTGACGTGCCCATCGCCGGCTACCGCAGCGCCGGCGCCTCGAGGGCGGCGAACACCGCGGCGGCATAGCGCCGCCAGTTGGCCACCTCGACCCGGAGCTGCGCGCGCCCGGCGCTCGTGAGGGAGTAGAACTTGGCCCGCCGATTGTTCTCCGACGTCCCCCAGCTGGCCGAGACCCAGCCGCGTTCCTCGAGCCGGTGCAGCGCCGGGTACAGCGTGCCCTCGCCGACCTCCAGCGCGTCGCCGGTGGCGCTCTCGATCCAGCGCCCGACGGCGTAGCCGTGGGCGGGGCCCCAGCTGAGGGCCTTGAGAATCAGGAGGTCGAAGGTGCCTCGGAGGATGTCGGGCGCGGGATACGCCACTTCGATCTCCCATCGGGTTTCGAGGGATACCTATACCACCGCCGTCCGAAGCGCAAGTATCCGGGGACGGACTGCGGGAATGCGTGTCGTCTCGCGTCGCGCGTGTTTCCGGAACGCCGCGAGCGCGTCCTGAGAATAGCAAGGCCCCGCAGGGCGGGTTGTACTTGGCGGATCGCTCGCGGTCGCCCCCGGGTCACCGCGGTTTCGCTCCGGTGTCGCGCCGGGGCTCGCCCTTCCCCGACCTCCTTCGATCGATGCGCATCGAGATCAGCCGGCTCGCAATATTCCTCCTGGCACTCCACTGCGTCGTTCCCGCCCTTGCCGCCGCTCAGAGCGAGCGGCGGCTTTCGGACGTGCTCGAGGCGGCCGATCGAGCGTGGACCGCGCAGCGTCACGACGAGGCGCTCGCTGAATACGAGGAGGTCGTGCGCCGCGACTCCACGGCCAGCCGCGCGCTGTTCCGGCTTGCGACTCTTCTCTCCTGGAGAAACGAGCTGTCCCGGTCGATCCGGCTACTGCACGAGTACGCGCGCCTCGAGCCCGGCGACGACGACGCCCGCGTCGCCCTCGCCCGCACGCTCGCCTGGAGCGGTCACTACGACGAGTCGATGGTCACCTACGACAGCGTGCTGGCGAGGCACCCTGGCCACCGCGATGCGGTGCTAGGCGCCGCGCAGACGCTCGCCTGGAGCGGGCGGCTCACCGACGCAATCGGCCGGCATGAAACGTGGCTGCGCGACAATCCCGACGACGCTGATGCCTGGTCGGCGCTCGGTCGGGTATGCCGTTGGGCAGGACGACCGGGCGCGGCTCGACGCGCCCTGCGCCGGGCGATCGAGGTCAGCCCAGGCCACCAGGAGGCCATCGCCGAGCTCCGGTGGGTGGAGGTGGAGCTCGCCCCGTCGCTGGAGCCCGCAATCACCACGACGAACGACAGCGACGACAGCCGCAGCACGCTCTACGTCGTCGAGACCGGCATCGCGATGCCGTGGGGTGCGCGCCTCCGCGCCGGCGCGAGCCATCGGGTGGCGGAGCTCGCGGCAGCACGCGGCACGGCCACCACCGCGCGTGTGGTGACGAGCTGGACGCCCGCCGGCGGCCGCTGGACGCTTCGCGGTGAAGCTGGCGCCACCCGGCTCGATGGAAGCGAGGCGCCCGCCGCGCCGAGCCGGACGCGAGCCGAGCCGCTCATCGCCGCGCGCGTCTCGGGCCGGATGGCACAGCGGATGTCGCTCGGGATCGGGGCCAGCCGAGCCGCGTTCGACGAGACGGCGCCCCTGATCATCGCCGGCATCTCCACCACCACCTTCGAGGGCGATGCCGAGCTGGCGCTGCACCAGCGGCTCGCGCTCGGCGCAGGAGGCAGCATCACCCGTTTGTCCGGCGGAAGCGTGCCCAATCGCCGCGATGCGGTGACGGGCGTGCTTCGCTGGACGCTCCCGCGCCGGACGTCGGTGGCCGCGGGCGTGCGCACATTCGGCTACGAGCGCTCCGCCGCCGACGGCTACTTCGCTCCACGCCGCTACCTCCTCGCCGAAGGCAGCATGCGCGCCGCGCTGGGCGCCGAGCTCGGGTGGGGACTGGACGCCGACGTGGGTCTCGGCCACCAGACCATCACGGCATTCGACGGCTCGACCGCGTCGCGGTTCGCGCAGCGCGCCAACGCGGCGCTCACGTACCGGCCGGCTCCCGGCTTCGCCTGGAGCATCGCGGGAGCGTTCGCCAACGTGGCATCCCCCACCACCGTCAGCTCGGCCGAGTATCGCGTCTGGAGCCTGTCGCTCAGGGGACGCGTCCGCCTGTAGGCGAACGCGTCGGCGCAGCCTGGACGCGGAGCGGCACGAGGGGCGCCGGCGCGTCGCCGATGTCACCGAACGTCCTGCGCATCGCCTCGAACTGCGGCTTCATCTCCGGATACCAGCGCGGCTCATCCCAGGTCTCCCAGCTCCACGGCGACCTCAGGGTCGTGTGTGCCAGCGCTCGGGCTCCGGTTCTCCAATGGCGCCACTGATCGCGCGCAGGAGCTCCCGCTCCGTGAACGGCTTCGTGAGCCATTCGGACACCCGGGAGTTTCGATGATCGGCCTGCGGGCCCTCGCCGGAGAGAACGATGACGGGAACCAGCTCGAGCCCGGCGGTGCCGATGAGATGATCGAGCAGGTCCAGCCCGCTTCCATCGGGGAGCCCCATGTCGAGGAGGATCGCCGAAGGCCGGCTGCGCGCCAGGATGCGACGGGCCTGATCGAGCGTCCCCGCCATGACGACCTCGTGTCCATGCCGTCCGAGCATGATTCCGAGCACTCGGGCCACCGCCGGATCATCCTCGACCACAAGTACGGCCGGCCTTTCAACGTCCGCGTTCGGCGCGCTCGGCTCCTCACCGGTCCGCGCTGCCGGAACGAGCGGTAGCTCGAACCAGAAAGTGCTTCCCCGCCCCGGTGCTGAGTCCACGCCGATCCTGCCGCCTTGCTGCTCGACCAGTGAGCGCGAGATCGCCAACCCCAGTCCGGTGCCGCCGCGCCGCCGCGTGTTCGCCTGCTCCAGCTGCTGGAAGCGCACGAAGAGCTGCGCTTTCTGCTCCTCGGTGATGCCGGGTCCCTCGTCGGTGATCGCGACCCGCAGGAACCCGGGAGGGCCATCGGTGGCCGCGACGGTGACGACCCCACCCTCGGGCGAGAACTTCACCGCGTTGGACAGCAGGTTGGTCAGCACCTGGATCACACGATCCCGATCGCCGGTGATCGGGTCCCGCCGCGTGACCAGCGATGTCAGCGTCACCTTGTACTGGAGCGCCATCGCGCCAAGCTCGGCGATCGTCGAGTCCACCAGCTCCACCGGATCGAGCGAAGTGATCCGGAGCTGCACCTTCCCCGATTCGATTTTCTCCAGGTCCAGGATGTCGTTGATCAGACGAATCAGCCTGTCGGCGTTCTGCCGCGCGATCCGGACGAGGTCGTGCGCCTTCGGCGGGAGCTCTCCGACGGCACCGCCCTCCATGAGCCCGAGCGAGCCGCGAATGGATGTGAGCGGCGTCCGCAGCTCGTGGCTGACGATCGAGACGAACTCGTTCTTCAGCCGGTCGATCTCCTTGCGCTCGGTGATGTCGCGGACGACGCAGCCTAGCGCGGTCCGGCCCTTGTACGGGATGCTCTTCATGATGACCTCGATGTCGAAGGTCGTCCCGTTTTTCCGTTTGCCTCGAGCCTCGTAGGGTCTCTCCGACGAGACCGTCACGTGCTGCGTGGCGGCGTCCCGCGATTCGGGCGCCACGAAGTCGAGCGGCGTCCGCCCGACGACCTCCGCCACCTCGTAGCCGAACAGCTGGCCGAACGCGTTGTTCGCCTCGACGATCCGGTCGTCGATGATGATCGTGATCCCCTCGTTGGCGGCGCTCGCCAGCCGGCGGAACGACTCGCCGCGCTCGCGCGCCGCGTCATCCCCCACGTCATCCCGTCGCGCGGAGCGTAAACGCCGCAGCTCGAGCTCCGACATCACCAGGCGGGCCATCGCGGCGAGCGCGCCCGTCTGCTCGGCGGTCAGAGATCGAGGTTGGTGATCGAACACGCACACGGTGCCGAGCGCGTGGCCATCTGCGGTCACGATCGGGGCGCCGGCGTAGAATCGCACGGCCGGATCGCCGACGGCCGGCGCGCGCGCGGCGAAGGACTCGTCGGCAGCCACGTCGGGAACCACGAGCGGATCGCGCTGGAGAATCGCGCGGATGCAGAGGCCGCTGCGGCGGGACAGTTCCCCGCGGGGTGCACCGACGCTCGCCTTGCTCCACTGCCGCGTCGCGTCTATGAAGTTGATCTGCGCGACCGGCGTTCCGCAGATGAGCGACGCCAGGCGCGCGATATCGTCGAACGCCTGCTCGGCCGGTGTGTCGAGCACCGCGTAGCGCTGGAGCGCCTCGAGGCGCGACCGCTCGGCTTCGGATGGGCGCGCGGACACGGCCGACGCGCCTACCAGCCGAGCGCCGTGCGCAGCTCGCCCGCGAGCGTCATCGGATCGAACGGCTTCATGAGGCAGGCGACCGCTCCCAACGCGAGCGCGCGATCCACTTCCGCACGCTGCGTCCTGGCGGTGAGGAACACCACCGGAATGGCGGCGGTGGCTGGATCGGCCTTCAGCCGCCGGCAGGTCTCGTAGCCGTCGAGTCCGGGCATCATGCCGTCGAGCAGGATGGCGTCGAACCGGCCGGCCGGCGCCCGGACGAGCGCCGCCTCTCCGGAGTCCACGAGCTCGATCTCGAGCTCGGGATCGAGACCGAGCGCGAGCGCGAGAATCGAGCGGATGTCCTCCTCGTCGTCGACACAGAGCAGTCGCATGGCCGGGTGAACGGAGCGGTCCCGGCGCGACGTGACGCCCCGGCCGGAGCATCAGTCATCTGCCAAGGAGTCATCGGCCGGCGGCGGCATCTCGCACGTGCGTCCCGCGGCACCGGCCCGCTCCTGCGACGATCACCCACCTCCCGCAGCAACCCGACCCGTGACACGCCGGACTCCGCCGAACGGGCAAGTGACCGAGGCGCTGCGCGTGCTGCGCGAGCGCTATCGGGAGACGAGCGCCAATACGGTGGCGGCGTTTCGCCGCCTCGCGGCGCAGCTCGCGGCCTCGCCTGACGCACCGGAGGTGATCGAGGTGCTGCGGCGCGAGCTGCACCGCGTCCATGGCTCGGCGGGTTCCTACGGGTTTCCCGAAGCGAGCCGGCTCGCCGGCATGTTCGAGGAGCGCGCCATCCAGTGGGCCGCCGACCCGGCACTGGAGCGGGAGCGCCGCGCGGCGATGACCGAGCACTTCGCCGGCGCGCTCGAGGCACGGCTGGGCGGCGTTTCGGCGATGAATGCGTCGCAAGCTCCGGCATCGGGTTCCTCAGCGAACGCGCCGGCGGCGGCCCGACCAGCTGCGCCGGCGCGCCCGCACCCGGCGACCACACCGGCGGCGGACGGCCGGGAACTCCGACGCCCGGATCGCGATGCAGTAGCCGGCGAAGGCAGTCATGGCAGCGCCGGCGACGTCCCCGATCTGATCGTCGTCGAGGACGACCCCGCGCTCGCCGACATGCTGAGCTACGCGCTCGGCGCCGCCGGCTTCTCGTTTCGCCACTTCGCGACCGGTCCCGAGGCACTCGACGTCATGCTCTCCCTCGACACCGGACGCCGGCGGCCGATCGTGCTGCTCGACGTGGATCTCCCGGGACTCGACGGCTTCTCGCTCCACGAGCGGCTCCGGGTAGAACGGCCCGACGCGTACGCGATCGTCTTTCTGACCGCGCGGGGCGGCGAGGCCGAGCAGCTCCGGGCTTACCGCGCGGGGGCGATGGATTACCTCGCCAAGCCGATCAACCTGCGCATCCTGATGGCCAAGATCCCCTCGTGGCTCGACCGCGCGAGGCACGGCGGGTGAGGGACCAGGCCATCCTCATCATCGTCGCCGCCTGCCAGGCGGCGTTCTTCACCCTGCTCGTGCTGCTGGTGTTCGTCAACCGCGCCCGCCGCATGCGCCAGGCGCGGCGTGCGGCGCTGGCGGCGAGTCACGTCGCCGAGCCGCTCCAGCGGTGGGTGCTCGGCACGGCGCGCGCGGGCGAGGTCGCCGACGCGCTTCGCGCCCTGCCGCCGCCCGATGCGCTCGAGCAGATCACCCTGGCGGTCGCGTCGCGCGTGGCGCCCGGGCAGCTCGCCGAGCTCGCGCGGGCGGTGCGCGAGGAGCCCTGGGTGCGCCGCGTGCTGGCACAGTCATCGTCACGGTGGTGGTGGCGCCGGCTCGATGCGGCGCGCCTCCTCGCCATCGTCGCGAGCATGCGCGACCGCGCGCTCCTGCGAAGGCTCCTCGACGACCCGCATCCGGCGGTGCAGGCGGCGGCGACGGCCAGCCTCTACAGGCTCGGCGACTCGGTGCTCATCGAGCACGTGCTCGACACGCTGCACACACGGTGCACCGTCGTCCGCGTGTTCCAGCTCGGGGTGCTGCGAACGGCTTGGAAGGACGCGGCACCCGCGCTTCTCGCGCGGCTCCGTCCCGACGCGCCGGTGGCGAAGCTCGAGGTCTGGATCACGCTCGCCGAGTCGTTCGGCGATCCACACTGCCTCGGTGCGCTGCTCGCGCTGCGACACCATCCCCTCGCGCAGGTCCGGATCTCCACGGCGCGGGCGCTGCGAGGCTACTTCCACGCCGATGCCGAAGCCGCTCTCGGTGAGCTGATCGCCGACGACGACTGGCGCGTCCGCGCGCAGGCCGCGCGGGCGCTCGGCGCGATCGGCGCGGCGGGCGCGGTGCCGGACCTCGTCCGCGCGCTCGCCGACCGCTCGTGGTGGGTGCGGTTTCGCGCGGCGCTCGCCCTCGCCCAGCTCAAAGAGCCCGGGCGGCGTGCGCTCCGCGACGCGCGGGCCCTTCCCGACCGCTATGCCGCGGACATGGCCGCGATGGTCAGCGGACTCTCCGACGGCGCCGTGGTGGAGCTCGCCGAAGCGTGATCGACGCCATCCTCAACGCCCTGGCCGCCATCCTTCCGTGGGCCGACGGCGCCGCGCTCGTCTACTTCCTCGGGCTCAACTCCTTCTACGCGCTCCTGCTCGTCCTCTCGATCCCGGAGCTGTGGTCGCACTGGCACCTCGCCGAGGACGAGCAGCTCACGCGCGTGCTCGGCACCGAGGCGCTCCCGCCGATGAGCATCCTCGTGCCGGCATACAACGAGGAGGTGTCGATCGTCGAGAGCGTGCTGTCGTTCCTCACCCTCCAGTATCCTCATCACGAGGTCGTGCTGGTCAACGACGGCTCGCGCGACGGAACGATGGCGCGGCTTACCGAGGCCTACGACCTCTACCAGGTGCCGCCGGCGTTCACGGTCACCTTGGCGACGCAACCGATCCGGGGCTACTACCGCTCCCGGCGGCACTCGAAGCTGCTCGTCATCGACAAGGAGAGCGGCGGCAAGGCGGACTCGCTGAACGCCGCACTGAACGCGGCGCGCTTTCCCTACGTGCTCGCCGTCGATGCCGATACGCTGATCGAACCGGACGCGCTGATGCGCCTGTCGCGACCGTTCCTGCTCGGCAAGTCGATCGCCGCCGTCGGCGGAACGATCCGCGTCGCCAACGCCTGCCGGATCGAGCACGGGCGCGTCGTCGAGGCGCGCGTGGACCGGCGGCTGCTCCCGGCCGTGCAGGTGGTGGAGTACCTGCGGGCGTTCCTGTTCGGCCGGCTCGGCTGGAACCGGCTCGGCGGCAACCTCATCATCTCCGGCGCGTTCGGCCTGTTCAAGCGCCAGTACCTCCTCGCCATCCGCGGCTATCGCACCGGAAGCGTGACCGAGGACATGGACCTCGTCGTGCGGCTGCACCGGTATCTGCGCGAGCACCGGCTGAGCGACATCATGCCGTTCATCCCCGATCCCGTGGCGTGGACGGAGGTGCCGACCTCGATCCGGGTGCTGGGCCGCCAGCGCGAACGGTGGCACCGGGGTCTTCTGGAGACGCTGTGGATCCACCGCGACCTGCTGTTCAACTACCGCTACGGCAGAGTGGGGATGCTCGCGTACCCGTACTTCCTGTTCGGCGAGGCGCTGGCGCCGGTCATCGAGGTCCTCGGCTACATCGGCGTGATCGCGGGGCTGGCGCTGGGCGTGGTCGATCTCCAGTTCGCGTGGCTCTTCTTTTCCGTCGTCGTGCTGTACGGGATGCTCCTGTCGGTCTGGGCCATCCTGCTCGAGGAGGTGAGCTTCCGGCGGTACACGAGGCGAGTGGATGTCGTCCGGATACTGATCAACGCGGTCGCCGAGTCGTTCGGCTACCGGCAGCTGACTGTGCTGTTCAGGTTGAAGGCGTTCTGGAATTTCGCGCGAGGGGAGCGGAGGTGGGGGGCGATGACGCGCGAAGGATTCGCGCTTCGCACCTCGGCGAGTGTATCGAGTCGCACCAGCGGCCTGTGAAGCTGGGGCGCGGCAGGATCGCGGATCGCGCCAACGGGGCCGAGTGACGCCGACCGGTACTCCGCCGCAGCAACTGAAACGCGCTCAGTCGACGGGGAAGTTGGCCGTCGTGATCGCCTGCACGACCTCGTCGATGTCGACCTCTGTCATCCGATGGACGTGGGTGCACAGCCGGAGCGAGAAGCGCCCGTGGAGCCGCGTCGATGACATCAGGAATCGACCACCGGCGTTGACGCGGGCGTTGATGGCCTCGTTGAGCGCGTCGAGCGCCCCGGGGTGATCCATGCCGGGCGGATGCAGGCGGAAGCAGACCACGCCCAGTTGCGCGGGAGAGAGTATTTCCACGTCCTCGCGCGACCGCAGCAGCGTTTCCGCGTACTCGGCACGCCGGATGCCCCGTTCGATCGCCTCCCGGATCCCGGCGATGCCATAATATCCGACCGACAGCCAGATCTTGAGTGCCTTCGCCGACCGCGAGAGCTGAATACCGAGGTCGGCGAAGTTCACCTCCTCCGCCCGTCCCTGCACGTCGCCCAGGTACTCCGGGTGCACGCTGAACGCCGCCGCCAGGGCGCGCTGATCGCGGACGAGCAGCGAGCCGCACTCGAACGGCACGAAGAGCCACTTGTGCGGATCGAGCGTAACCGAGTCCGCGCGCTCGATACCTGTGAGGAGCCGCGAACCGGACGGCAGCAGCGCCGCGAACCCGGCATACGCCGCATCGACGTGCATCCAGAGCCGCTCGCCCTCGCACAGCTCGGCGATCGCGCCCAGCGGGTCGATCGCTCCGGTATTCGTCGTCCCCGCGCTCGCCACGACGAGAAACGGCACCAGCCCGGCGGCGCGGTCGGCGGCGACCGCTTCGCGCAGCGCGTCGACTTGCACCCGGTAGGCGCCGTCGGTGGCGATCGAGCGCACGTTCGCGCGCGGGATGCCGGCGATCCATGCCGCCCGCGCGACCGAGGAGTGTGCCTGATCCGAGGTGTACACGGTGAGCCGGGCGATTTCATCACCGTCGGGGTCGACGCGGTGCCGCGACGCGACGACCGCCGTGAGGGTCGCCGCCGAGCCGCCGGTAGTCATCAGCCCGCTCGTCCCCTCCGGCATTCCGAGCCACTGCCGGAACCAGTCGAGCACCGTCAACTCGAGCTGGTTGGGCCCTGACGCGACGGTCCACACGCCAGCGAAGAAGTTGAATCCCGTCGCCAGCCAGTCGCCGGCGATCGCCGGGAACGTCGGCGAGCTGGGGATGTAGCCCATGAACCGCGGGCTCGGCTCGCGCGCGTGCCAGGGCAGGACGCGCTCTGCGAGAACGCCGAGCAACTCGTCGATGTGTGAGCCGTGCTCGGGCGGCGGGCCATGGAGCAGCCGCTCGGCGTCGGTCGGGCTCAGCGAGCGCCGCGCAGGCTGCTCACGCAGCGTGGCGATGTGATCGACGACGAGGTCGGTGACGGCGCGGGCGATGCGCCGCATCGTCTCCACGTCGAGGTCGAGCGTGGCTGGCGGCTGGCGCCTGGACGGCATGGGCGGAAATCTCGCTCACCCCCGCCCGGAGCGCGACAGCTGGCGGCCGTTGAAAGGATGACGCCCGACTGCGCGCCCGCACGGTAGCCGCCGCGAGCTTGTCGGCGCCCCTACACTATCCGCGCCACGATCGCCCTCTCCGCGGCCAGGAGCCGCCGCTTCCGCTCGGCGCCCCACCGATACCCGCTCGCCTCGCCCGTCGCGCGAACCACTCGGTGACAGGGAATGACGATCGCCGCCGGGTTCGCCGCGCACGCCCGCGCCACCGCCCGCGCGGCGCCCGGCTCCCCGATCGCCGAGGCAACCTGTGCGTACGACCGCGTCTCGCCGAACGGGATCTCCCGCAGCGCGGCCCACACCCGCCGCTGGAACGGCGTGCCGCCGACGTCCAGCGGTACGTGCAGTCGCGGCTCGCCGCCATCGAGGTGCCGCACGATGGCCTCGAGCCACGGCCCGAGTGTGCCGTGCCCGGCGTCGACGCGCGCGAGCTCGGCGGCGTGGAACTCGTCGCGCAGAGCGCGCTCGAGTGACTCGTCGTCCTCGCCCAGCGTCACCGCGCAGACGCCGCGGTCCGACGCCGCCACCAGCACGCGCCCGATGGACGTACCGGCCGTCGCGAACGATATCCGGACCCCGTGCCCACCGCGCCTGTACTGCGCCGGTGACATCCCCAGTCCGCTGCCTGTGCGCGCGTACACGGGCCCGCTGGAATTGAACCCGGCGTCGTACGTAGCGCGACTCACGGAATCTCCACGCCGGAGAGCCGCCTTCAGACGCTCGATCCGGCGGGCATCGGCATAGACCTTGGGCGAGACCTCGAGGCGCTCCTTGAACTTGCGCTGGAGGTGAAACGAACTCATCCCGACCGCTCGCGCGAGCTCGGCGAGCGGCACCGTCCGGTCCGCGTTGGCGTCGAGGTACGCCCGCGCGCGCGCCACGGCCTCATCGGCGGCGGCGACTCCCGCGGTTGCCGGGCGGCAACGGCGGCAGGCCCGGAAGCCCGCCTCCTCAGCGAGCTGGGGCGTGGCGAAGAACGCCACGTTGGCCCGGCGCGGGCGCCGTGCCGCACACGACGGCCGGCAGTAGACGCCGGTGGTCCGCACGGCGTAGACGAACACGCCGTCGTACCTTCGGTCACGCTGCTCGAGCGCGGCCCACGCCGAATCGTCCTCGATCTCCATTGCTCCCATCGCCACGGCCGCGCACATGATGTCCCCCCTGAACGTGTGCGACGATGATATCGCCGCGCAACCACAGGCGCGTCCGGGTTCTTGCGACCGAATTCACCGCCTCGGGGCTCGCCCCGGTATGCGCGAAGCCGGAGGCACCGCAAGGTGCCTCCGGCTCCACACACATCGGTCGAGCTATCTGCTCAGTAGAACCAGATCTCGGCCCGCTTCTGGCCCGGTGCGTTCACGTCATCGCCCCCCAGGACGAGCACGTGCGCCACGCCGTTCGCATCCACGTAGGCGATCGCCGCGTGATTGAAGAGGTTCTGTCCGCCGGCTGAAACGATCGTACGGGAGCCGGTCGCGCCGTTGAAGCTGCCGACGCTTCCGTCGCTGTTGAACTGCGCGTAGCTCTCCTCGGTCGAGCCGGTGTTGGCGGCGTTGTACAGCCCCGCGGTGACCAGCACGTTACCGCCCACGGCGACCGCGGTGTGCTTACTCGTCGCCTTGAACAGGTTGGAGGAGTTCACGACCCAGCCCGACGTCGCCAGGTCGCCGGTGCGCAGGCTGATCCTGGCGTAAGCGATGTCGGCCAGCTTCGAATCGTTGTTCGTGTAGTTCGCGTCGTTGGGGGTGACCGCGGCGGTCTCGCCGCCGAAGGCGTACAGGTGGCCGCCGAACTGAAGGACACCGTGGTACGTGCGGCCAGCCGGCAGGTCCAGCTGCTGCTGCCAGCTCCCGAGAGCGCCGAGCGAATCGAGACGGGCCCGATACACGGTGCTCACCGGGGTATTTGCGCTCCCCGAACCGCCGACGATGTAGAGATCACCGCGGAAGAGCGCCGCACCGAGCGAGTGCGCTGCGGCGGGCAGTTGACCGGCGTTCGTCCAGGACGTGATGCTGCCATCCTCGGCGAGCGTCCCGCGGTAGATGGCGCTGGTCGGCGTGCCGGCCGCGTCGCTCGCACCGCCGAGCACGTAGATGTAGCCGGTGCCCTTGACGCGCGAGTTCGCCGGTGTGGCGGCCACCGCGGCGTGGAAGGCGAGAGCCGCCGGGAGCGGAGCCGTGCTCGCCCACGCCGCGAGATGGCCGTCCGCCTGGATCACGGAATAGGACACATCGGTGCGCGGCGCATAATCATTGGCGGCGCCGCCGGTCACGTAGACGATGTTGCTGCTCGCGCCAGCGCCCTGCACCGCGGCGAAGGTCGCACGGTGGCCGCTCAGGCCGACCGGGAGCGGCGTTGTGGAAGTCCAGGCGATGGTGGACGGGCTGAACTGCGCGTTCGCCGTCACGGTGAAGGGGAGCGCGTTGCTCGTTCCGGTTCCGGTCTGGACCAGCACGTCCCCGGTGGCAGCACCGCTCGGCACCGTCGTCAGGATGAAGCCATCCGTCCAGTCGGCGGCGGGATCGGCGATCGTCGCCGCGATCGTGCCGCCCGCGCCGTCGGAGAAGAGCACCTGCCCGGGACCCTGCTGGTCGCCGAAGGCGATCCCTTCGAGAATGACCGTGTTGCCAACGTTGCCGCTCGGCTTCGTGGCACCGTTCACGTAGAGAAGTGTCGGAGCGACGGCCGTGAACGCGGCGGTTCGCCGCGCATCGGTGCCGTCGCTGTTGAGCACGATCACATCGTAGATCTGGCCGGCCGTAACGCCCGAAGGAACGGAGGCATAGATGGTCGTCGGCCCGGCGACATCGACCGCGCTGGACGTGTACGAGCCGACGCGAACCGCCGCGCCACTGCGGAAGTTGGTGCCGGAGATGGTGAGCTCGGTGCCCACCGTGCCCTGCGAAGGGGAAACGCCCGTGATCGACGGGACCGGGCCCGGGGCAGTACCGCCGCCGGTGGAACCGCCGCAAGCAGCGAGCACGCCGAGCAGTGCGCCGGCGCTCGCCAGGAAGCCAATGGTGGATCGCATGTACCGCTCGGGAAGGAAGGTTTTTACTTGGTCGCCGGCATGCTGGGATTCGTCACCGGCCTCGCATTGATTGACCTCGCATCCCGCGAATTGGTCACAGCCAGGGTGTGGGCGGGGCGGGCTCGACCCAACGTCGAGGAGGTGGACCGTCTATTGCTGCCCCATGGTCGACGTGTGCGGACGTCGACTCGCTCCGCGATGTCGCCATCTCAGGACGGACACCATGCTTTTCGCTCGGATCCCGATCATTCCGGTCATGCTTCTGGTCGCTGTCGGCGCCGCATGTGTCGCGCGCACCAACGACCAGACGACCCCGCCGGACGCCTCGAGGGCAGGGCCGCCCGCGCCGGACTGCCCGCGAGCCGAAACGCGTGCTCCCAACGCGTCCGATCAACGTCCCGCGTTTCCGGGGCAGGCCCGCGCCTGCCTCGCCACATCCGACGTCGCGTTCGACGTCGTCGTGCTCGCCCGCGGCCTCGAACACCCGTGGGCGGTCGAGCCGCTCCCCGGCGGCGACCTGCTGATCACCGAGCGACCCGGCCGGATGCGCATCGTTTCAGCCGCCGGGACGGTGGGCCCGCCGATCGGCGGACTGCCCGCGGTCGATGCGCGAGGGCAGGGCGGGCTGCTCGATGTCGCGCTCAGCCCGGATTTCGAAAGCGACCGCACGATCTTCTGGAGCTACGCGGAGCGTCGGCAGGACGGCAACGGAACCACGGTAGCGCGCGGCGTGCTGTCGCCCGATCGCCAGCGTCTCGATCAGGTGCGCGTGATCTTCCGTGTGATGCCGACGTACGGTGGGACGATGCACTTCGGCTCACGGCTGGTGTTCGCGCCCGATGGGATGCTGTACGTGACCACCGGCGAACGCTCGGACCGTCAGATGCGGATGCACGCGCAGCGCCTCGACAATCATCTCGGCAAGGTCCTGCGCATCACCCCCGATGGCGCTGCTCCGCCCAACAACCCGTTCGTCGGACGGGAAGGCGCGCTGCCCGAGATCTGGTCGTACGGCCACCGCAACATTCAGGCGGCGACGCTGGATCGGCAGGGGCGGCTCTGGATAGTCGACCACGGGCCGCGCGGTGGCGATAATCTGGTCCGGCCCGAGCCGGGCACCAACCACGGCTGGCCGGTCGTCACGTACGGCATCGAGTACTCGGGTCAGCCGATCGCCGGGGCCGTGACCGCCCGCGAGGGGTTCGAGCAGCCGGTGTACTACTGGGATCCGTCTCCTGCTCCCTCGGGTGCCCAGTTCTACACGGGGGACGCGTTTCCCGGATGGCGCGACAATCTGTTCGTGGGCGCGCTCGCGGCCCAGCGGCTGATCCGGCTCGTCATCGAGAACGATCGAGTGACGGGCGAGGAGCACCTGCTCGTCGATCGCGGTCAGCGCGTGCGGGACGTGCGGCAAGGGCTCGACGGGACCCTGTATGTGCTGACGGACGAAGAGAACGGCGAGATACTGAGGATCGTGCCGCGGCCCTGACCGGGCGGGTCACCCGGCCACACCGCACGCCAGCTCGTGAAGCTTGAGCACAGTGCGCCAGTTGCGTGTCGTCACCGGCGAGCCAATGAGCTTGTCGAGCAGTCCCGGAAACACCTTCGATTTCGTCGCGCCCCGCGCGTAGTGAATCCACACCGCATCCCCGACGCGCGCGATCCGCTCGCCACCCGCTGCGCGCTCCCGAAGCGCTTCCTCGGCGGACGGCGAAGGCGCGCGTTTGGACAGCGCGAGCATCACCAGGTTCGGCTCACGCGCTGACGCCTCGGGAAAGGGATTTCCCTCGACGTAGGCGGGCCAGTCGGCGGCGGCACGGATGATCACCGGGACGGCGAGCCCGAAGCGTCTCTCGATCGCCCGCTCGATCTCGGCCTCCAGCCGGTCGGCGGGCTTCCGCGCACCGAAGATCAGGTTGCCGCTCTGGATGTACGAGCGCACGGCGGCCAGGCCGAGCTGCTCGCAACACGAGCGGAGCTCGGCCATCGGGATCCTCGCCGCGGCACCGACGTTGATGCCGCGGATGAGCGCAATGTAGGTGGGTGGCGGCACGTCGAGCGGGCTCCGGTGATCTCCTTCGTTCCGAATCTAGCATCGTTGCCGTCGGCGTTCCGCAGCAGGTTCGCCTGTTCGAGCAGCCTGCCACCGAGAAGCCAGCGCTACGAGAAGGGAGACGAAGCGGCTAATCCGTGCGCGCATCAGGCACCTCCGGCAGCACGAACGGCGGCAGCGCGAGCGTCTCCACGCAGGTCGTGTCGAGCCCCGACACCGTGCCCTGCTCGAGGAAGCTCACGGCGATCCGGTCGAGACACGGCGATGCGACCGCATGACCCCCGGGGATCACGATGTGCAGACCGTTCGGAAGATGCCGCGCCGCCTCGTCCCCCCACACCGGCGGAGTGACCGGATCCAGCGACCCGGTGACCAGCAGCATTGGGACGCGGACGGCGACCGGGTCGGCATGCCCGTCCGCCACCTCCCCCCGCGGCCACACGCCACAAGCCGCCATCTGCTCGCGCACGCGGGTGTCCCCGAGCATCGTGCCGCGCGTCTCGCGGACGATGTCGGCCTCGGTGATCCGCGGTACGTCCTCGGAGCAGACCACGCTCATCAGCAGGCCGGCGCGGAGCGCGCCGCGCAGCCCGCGGTTGCTCGCCAGCCCCAGCTCGGCGAACGGCACGAAGTCTCCGCGAGACGCGCGGTGGATGAGCAGGGGCAATCGCATCGCCCGACCGGTCTGGTACATCATCACCCGTACCGCTTCGCCGAACGCCACGCGCGAGAGCCGGATTTCGACCATCGCGCCGGTCGTCGGATGCGGGATCGTCACGCGTGCCGGCGCGCTATCGAGACGCTGAACTACGGTCTCGAGATCCCTCCGCAGCTCGGGATAGGACGCCCGGCACCGCGCGTCGCGCTCGCAGGCGGCGATGAGCAGCTCGAGCGCATCCTGCGCGGCTCGCGCGTGGTGCAGAGGATTCCTGAATGCGGTCGGCACGAGGCCGGTGAGAAAGGCCGTGCGCGTCCGCGTCGGATGCCGCCGCGCGTAGACGAGACTGGCGCGCGTGCCGTACGAGCGGCCGACGAGATTGATCCGCTCGTAGCCGAGCGCCGCGCGCGCATCGTCGAGGTCGTCCATCGCCGCGGCGGTCGTATACCAGCGCAGGTCCGCTCGCTGCTCGAGCTGCCTCCGGCACGTCTCGAATAGCGGCGTCTGGAAGATCGGGTCGAAGTAACCCTGGAGATTTTCGTCGGAACCGGCGAGCGCGCAATCCAGCGCGTGGGATCCTCCCGAGCCCCGCGTGTCCACGAGCACGACGTCCCGCCGCTCGCGCAGCGGCGAGGACCACAAGCCGGGTGCAGCCATCGTTGCCGCCTGCCCGGGACCGCCGGCCACGAAGAACACCGGGTCGGGCACCGGCTCACCGCTCCGCGCCGGCAGGACGACGATGTCGAGCTGGAGTCGGCGTCCGGCGCGGGCATCCCGGTTCTCGACCACCTCCAGCGTGCCGCACCGCACCTCGGAGTCGATCCCCGGCACGCGGCAGGGCGCGAGAGCCACGGTCGCACCGGATGTCGTCGCCGCCGGCGCTCCACGAGCGGTGAGGTCGCGGACGGGCGATCCCTCGCCTCCGCACTGGACATTGACGGCCATCGCCGCGACGACGGCGGCGAGGGACGCGGAACGACGCCCGGCCCGGCGACCGGGTCGGCGACCGGGTCGCCGAGCGCTACGTTTCGAGATCACCCGCACGCTCCCGGAAATGGATTCCAGAACACAGACCACGAAGATCGGATCAAGGCAGAGTCTGGTCTTGGACGCGCCGAGCACGCCTTGAACGCGCCGCTGACCTCGCGATCCGATCAGTACGCGGCGCGATGGCACTCGGGAGCCGGGCGTACTTCCATTCCGCCTGTGGCGGGCTGCCGCGCCGTGGCGACCTCGAACCTCCCATCGCTCCACACGGACACGGTCACCGTCCCGTGATGATCGGTGCGGTAGACGCGCGCGCAGATGGCCCGATAGATCGCCAGCGTCTCGGCCGCCGGATGGCCGTAACTGTTGCGGGCGCCGACTCCAATGACGACGATCGCCGGACGCAGCCGCTGGATCACCTCCCGTACGTCGCCCGCCCGCGAGCCATGGTGGCTGGACTTGTGAACGGCCACCGCACTCAGCAGATCATCGTGATTACTCGACCACCATCGCTGCTGTCTGGGCTCGGAGTCGCCGAGGAGCGAAGCGCGGAAGGCACCGTACTCGACGATCACGCCGACCGAGTTGTCGTTCTGGCCGCGTCTCGATGGCCCGATGGGCGGGAGCACGTGAAGTCGCGCCTCTCCCAGACTGATCGTGCGCCGGGTGGGCTCCAGCCGCAGCGAGCCGGCGGCGCGCACCGCGAGGAGGAGCCGCTCGTACGCACGCGTGGTGTGCGGGATGCCGTTCTCCAGGTAGTACGCCGGTCGGTACCGCTCGAACACGCGCGGAAGTCCGCCGATGTGGTCGGCGTGGTTGTGGGACGCGATCACCAGCGCGACCGACGCGACCTTCTGCCGCTCGAGGAGAGCCGGCATGTCGGTCGAAGGAGGGCCTCCATCATAAAGTACCGTCCGCCCATCCGGTGCGATGATGGCTACCGCGTCGCCCTGTCCGACGTCGAAGAAGACGATCCTGAGCGGTGCCTCATCCTGCGCCGAGGCGATGGGTGCCGCGAGCGCGATGACGCCGGCGACAATGACGCACAGGCGGATGGCGTGCGAACGCATCACAGCGCGATGTCGCCGTCGGGCGCCTTCGGGATGGCATCCCTCAGACGCTCGAGCTCAGCGCGACGTCGAGCGGTGGCTTCAGGGTCGAGCTGGAACTCGACCGTAGATGACTCTCCAGCACGCGTCGCGCTCAGCCTGACGACGGCGCCCTCGGCCGCCTGTCGCGGCAGCCACTCGCGCGGCAGGTCGAGCGTGAGGCCGTCTTCGCGCTCGATGACGGCGATGCTCCCCTCGAAACGATCGATGATCCAGAGCACCGGTTCAAAGGCCTGAGGCGACCGCCAGCAGCACGGAGTGCTCCATCCGGGAAAGGTGCACTGCGTCGACTGCCGTGGCGACCCCCTCGAACGGATCCGGGTACGCCCGGCCGACGAGGCGCATGGAATCCGTCCACGAGCGCCGCCGAGGTCACGGCTACGACGTCGCCGATCGGCCCTCGCGGTGCGACCTGACGGGCGCTCCGTCTTTATGTCATTACATATGTATTGACAATACGTCGCTCCAAGGCCATCGCTGCTCCACCTCCTCGCGCGAGAGTATGCGGCTCCCCCGACCCGTCCGTAGAATCACCGACCTGGTGACGCGGCGGATTCCCGTCCCGATCATGAGCGGCGTGAACCGCAGCCTTCTGTGGAATCTGGCGAGCGCCGGGAGCGGTCACGCCAGTGGGCGCCGGGAACTGACCAGGATGCGGGTCCTGGACGCGCTCATCCGACCCGGGGATACCGTGTGGGATCTGGGGGCGCATCAGGGTTTCGTCACTCTCCTCGCCTCCCGGCGTGTGGGGCCCTCCGGCACGGTGTACGCCTTCGAGCCTGCCCACGAGAATCGCGCGGTGCTCCGGCGCCACGTGCGCTGGAACCGACTCGTCAATGTGCACGTGCTTCCATTCGCGCTCGGATCGTTCGATGGCGACGCAACATTCGGGGGAGGCGCGACGTCGCGGATGCACGCGCTGGGCCAGGGTGACGAGACCGTAGCCGTCCGGACCGTCTCGTCACTCGTGGGCTCCGGCCTTCCCTCGCCGAATTTCGTCAAGATCGATGTGGAGGGCGCGGAGGCGGAAGTGCTGGCGGGCGCGATGAGCGTGCTGCGCTCCGACACGCGGCTGATGATCGCGATGCATTCGACGACTGCCTACGAGGCGTGCCTCGCCCTGCTGCGCCCGGCGGGTTTCGTGGTCGTCGAGTCACGGGCGCTGGTGACCTGCCGACAAGGGGAGTGGCGGGGCGATCCCGACGCGTACTTCCACGGCACCTCGTACGCTGGGGCCGACGAGGACCGCCGGCTCCTTCACGCTCTCGGCCTCTGATGCGGCAAGGGTACGGAAGCACCGTGTGACGTATCAGGGTTCGAGCGCGTGCGGCTCGACAAAGGCAGAGAGGCCGAGCGGCTCGAATCGGTGCGCTGGCACGACACCCTGCCCCACCTACTCGCTACTCAACCAGCTGATGTCGGCGACCGCGCCATGATCGCCTTGACCGCCGCGTACCATGCCGTCCCGGGCGTCAACCGCGACAGATAGGTCGCCAGCCTCGCGCGCGCCGGCTCACCCCGATATTGCACGGCCGTCCTCACCGCCTCGGCGACGCGTTCGTCACCCACGTAGGGCGCGAGCGGAGCCCGTTGCGGGTTCTGAAGGATCGCCTGTGTCGCCACGTCGATGAGCACATCCTCGACGTGTCGAAGACGCGCCCGTACGGCGGGCTGCTGGTTCCTCAGCCATCGCGCGATCGACTCGCGGTGCATCGGCTCGGCTCGCACGCGCTGTGCAAGCGTGTCGCGAAGGTCCAGCCAGTTGCGCTCGAGGAACCACGACGGGACTGCCGGTGCTTCGGGGCCGGCGGCGAGTATCGCCGCGACATAGGCGTGCATCCGCGGGCGAAGGCGTCGCGCCCGTTCAGCGAGTAGCCGCTCGGCCAGCGCCTTCCGCCGAGGTACGCTCCCCACGTCCGGATCGAGTGTGGGAGCCGCCGCTTCTCGTCCGCCGCCCCAGTCCGTCTTCCGTACCTCCGCGCGCGCGCGCTGGACGAGCGTGGCCGGGAGGGTGCCGCTCGCGTTGAGCAGCACGGCCACCAGCGCGTCGCGCGCCGGCGCCGTCTCTTCATGGCGCGCCGCGTAGACCACCAGACTGCGCAGATCGGCTTCCGCCGGCGAGCCCTCGAGATGCTCGAGGGCGGCGAGGCCGAGATCCTGGGCAGCTTCCTGCCCAATGGTGAGAGGGGTCTGCCCGGCGGCTGAGAGTACGGCGGCGAGGCGAGGCGTGCGTGATGCGGTCGAAGACACGTCGGCTGAAAAACTCGATGCGTGTACGGGGAGGCGCCGCCAGCGACGCGGTGAGTCCCCGGCACTGACGATGAGCGGGCTGGAGCTTGGACGATGCACACCACCCGCGCAGTGACGCACCACCCTGAATCGGGCTTTCCTTGCGGGGGGGAGTCAGACCCCCTGCGCGCCAGGGAGATCCATCGAGCACAGACGATCGGCCGCGCGAAGCGGCACGGTGATCACGCCCGCACCAACTTCCGATACGCGATGCGGTGCGGCTGATCCGCGTCCGGCCCCTTCCGCTTCCTGAGATCCTCGATGTACGCCTGATAATTCCCCTCGAACCAGACGACCTCCGAGTTCCCCTCGAACGCCAGCATGTGCGTCGCCACCCGATCCAGAAACCACCGGTCGTGCGAGATGATCACCGCGCACCCGGCGAAGTCCACCAGCGCATCCTCCAGGGCCCGCAGCGTATCGACGTCCAGATCGTTCGTCGGCTCGTCGAGCAGGAACAGGTTCCCGCCCGCCATGACGGTCTTGGCTAGGTGCAGCCGGTTCCGCTCTCCTCCCGAGAGATCCCCGACCTTTTTCTGCTGATCCGACCCCTTGAAGTTGAAGCTCGCCAGATACGCCCGGCTGTTCAGCTCCCGCTTCCCGACCTGGATCGTCTCCCGCCCGCCCGAGATCTCCTGCCAAACCGTGTTCCCGCCCTCCAGCGTGCGATTCTGATCGACGTACGCCAGCGAGACGGTGTCCCCGACCTTGAGCGAGCCATCGTCCGACGTCTCCTGGCCGACGATCATCCGGAACAGGGTCGTCTTCCCCGCCCCGTTGGGCCCGATCACGCCGACGATCCCGCCGCGCGGCAGGTCGAACGACAACCCGTCGATCAGCAGCTTGTCGCCGTAGGCCTTCCGGAGGTCCCGTGCGGTCACGACCTCGTTCCCCAGCCTCGGCGGCGGCGGGATCACGATCTCGTGTTGCATGACCTTCTCGCCGCCATCCTGGGCCGCCAGCTCCTCGTACTTCTGGATGCGCGCCTTGCTCTTCGCCTGCCGCGCCCGCGGCGCCATCCGCACCCACTCCAGCTCGCGCTCCAGCGTCCGCTGCCGCGCCGACTGGGTCTTCTCCTCCTGCGCCAGCCGGACGCGCTTCTGGTCGAGCCACGACGAGTAGTTCCCCTCGTACGGGATCCCGCGCCCGCGATCGAGCTCGAGAATCCATCCGGCCACGTTGTCGAGGAAGTAGCGGTCGTGGGTCACGGCCACCACGGTACCGGGGAATTCGGCCAGGTGACGCTCGAGCCAGGCCACGCTCTCGGCATCCAGATGGTTGGTCGGCTCGTCGAGCAGCAGCATGTCCGGCTGCTCGAGCAGCACGCGACAGAGCGCGACCCGGCGCTTCTCGCCGCCGGACAGCGTCGCGACGGCGGCGTCGGCGGGCGGGAGGCGCAGCGCATCCATGGCGATCTCGATCTTGTTGTCGAGACTCCACAGATCCTGCGCGTCGATCCGCTCCTGCACGCGCGACTGCTCGGCCAGCAGCTTCTCCATCGCCGCGTCGGACATCGGCTCGGCGAACTGCATCGAGATCTCCTGGAACCGGTCGAGCAGCGAGCGCTGCTCGCGCACCGCTTCGTCCACGTTACCCTTCACGTCCTTCGTCGGATCGAGCTCCGGCTCCTGCGGGAGAAATCCGACGCGGGTGCCCTGCGCCGCCCATGCCTCGCCCTGAACGTCGGTGTCGACGCCGGCCATGATCCGGAGCAGCGACGACTTCCCGCTGCCGTTGGGGCCGAGGACGCCGATCTTCGCGCCGGGATAGAAGGAGAGCCATATGTCGTCCAGGATCACGCGCGAAGGCGGAACGACCTTGCGCAGACCCTTCATCACGTAAATGAACTGTGGAGCCACCAGACACCTCGCCGTGGAGTGCAGCCGGAAATCTAACGCGCACCGGGAGGGCCTACCGCGGAGCCGCCGGCACGTGTCATGCCCCCCCGCGGGACCGCGAGTCGTGCCCCCGATGGTCGAGCACTCGTCATCGACGACGGACCGGCTGTTGACCTCCTTGCCTCCCGTTCCCAGTGTTTCAGCCAGCGGCTGGCGCCTCGCCGAGTCAGTCCACGCCGGCCGGTGTCCTGCAGCGTGCGCGATCGAACCTGCCCCCTCCGCCCCGACGCCCGATGACGAGACCAAACCTCCACCGCCTCCTGGCCCTCGCCGTCGTACTCCTCGCCATCGCGCCCGCCGCCCGTGCGCAGGATCCGGTCGTGTCGGACACCTCCGCCGGGCAATCCGACCGGCTCCGGGCCTTCATCGACTGTCAGGCACCGTACTGCGACTTCGACTTCATTCGCACCGAGATCACCTATGTGGACTACGTGCGCGACCGGCGTGATGCGCCGCTGCACGTTCTCATCACGGCGCAGATGACGGGAGGAGGCGGCTGGGAGTTCACGCTCGGCTTCATTGGACAGGGGACCCTCACCGGCGCCGACCAGACGCTCCGCTACGTGAGCAGCGGGACCGATGTCTCCGCCGAGATCCGCAGCGGGCTGACGCACACGCTCCGGCTCGGACTGATGCGATACGTCGCCGGCCGGCCGGAGGCATCCCGGATCAGCGTCTCCGTCACTCCGGCGGCCGCCGCGGAACGGCCGACGCCGGCGCGCGATCCATGGAACCTGTGGACCTTCCGGATCAGCGGCTCGGGACGGTTCGGCGGGGAGCGGGCGAACTCCAGCGCGGGCACCTCCGGCTCCTTCTCGGCGAGCCGCACGACCGAGCTGTGGAAGATCAGCTTTACCGGCAGTGGCTCGTACAGCGAGAGCGCTTTCGAGGTACCAGAGGAGGACGGCAGCACCCGGACGATCACCAACTATCAGCACTCCTCCAACAACAACGCGCTGGTCGTCCGCAGCCTCGGCGGCCGGTGGGCCTCCGGCGTGCAGTTGACGGCCCGCGCCTCGACGCGCGAGAACCAGCGGCTCACGCTCCGGCTCGCGCCGGCAATCGAGGCCAACCTGTTCCCCTACTCCGAGTCCACGCGCCGGCAGCTGACCGCACGGTACACGGTGGGGGTGTCGGCCTACGACTACCGCGACACGACCATCTACTTCAAGTCCGATGAGATGATCGGCGATCACTCGCTTCAAATCGGGTATTCGGCGACCCAGCCGTGGGGGAGCGTCTATTTCTCGCTCCTCGGATCGCAGGCGTTCCACGACGCCAGCGTCTTCCGGGTCACCGGCGGTGGATTCGGAAACTTCCGCCTCTTTCGCGGCTTCGATCTGAGGGTCGGCGGCAGCTATGCGCGAATCAACGACCAGATCTATCTGCCGAAGAGCGAGGAGACCGTGGAGGACGTGCTCCTGCGGCGCCGCCAGCTCGCGACGCGATACCAGTTCGGCGTGGACGTGGGGCTGAGCTACCGCTTCGGGTCCGTCTTCCAGAACGTGGTGAACTCGCGCTTCCAGGAGTCGTTCTTCTTTTTCTTCTGACGCCGCGCCGCGGATCTCAGGGCGGACCACCATCGGCGGTCTGGATCCCGGATCGCCGTCCGGCGATGCGCCGCTTCTCCCGCTCGTGCTCGTCCAGCGGCACGCCGTCGGTGATCCACGACGGCGCCGGCTCACCCTTCAGATAGTGCCCGAACCACTCGACGATCCGCCGGTGGTAGTCGATCTGGTTGGGCTTCTTCTGGAAGCTGTGGTTCTCGTCCTCGTACACGAGCAGCACCATCTGCTTCCCCGCCCGCCGGGCGAAGTTGTAGAACGTCGTCGCCTGGAAGAACTCCACCACGCCGTCCTTGTTGCCGTGCGCCATCAGGAGAGGCGTCGTCATGTTGTGCACGTTGTGGAGCGGCGAGTTGCGGACGTGCGCGTCCGGATCCTCCCAGTACGGCACCTCCATCCGTGCCTGCCCGGTCTCCCAGTGGTCGGTCTCGGCGTTCCCCGGACCCCAGTGGATCTGTCCCATGAAGCTGACGAAGTCCGTCAGCGGGGCGCCGGCGACGGAGGCGGCGAACAGGTTCGAATGGGTCGCGACGTAGGTCCCGTGATAGCCGCCCCACGAGTGCCCCACGAACCCGACGCGCGCGGGATCGACCAGCCCCTTGGCCACCACCGATGCCACCGCGGGACGCAGCGTCTCCAGCAGGCTGACGCCCGGATCGCGCGCACGGAAGACGATGTCCGGCAGCAGCACGAAGTAGCCGTGCTGCGTCCATGCCGTCTGGTTGTAGTAGCTCCGCTCGCTCGGCACCTGGAACGAGTGCATCGACGGCGACAGGATCTCGTACGCGTAGACGATCATCGGGTATCGGCGCGACGGATCGTGATTCGCCGGAAACAGCAGGATCCCCTGGAGCCGCCGGCCGGTCTCGTTCCGGTACTCGATGCGTTCGGCGCGCGTCCATGCGTAGTCGCGCAGGAACGGATTCGTCTCCGTCACCTGCCGCGCGCCGGCGAGCGTCTGACCGGACACGAACCAGTTCGGCGAGACGTCGCGCGCCTCGGCGCGGTACAGGAAGACGTCGGCGCTGTCGGCGCGGCGCAGCCCGGACACACCGCGGTCATCGAACACGAGCCACTCGGGCGTGCGGGCCCCACGGCGCAGCACGGCGTAGCCGCGCTGCTGCGTCCACTCGCCGTACAACGACAGCCAGAGCGGCGCCGCGGGATCGATCGTCCGCCCCGCCGTGTCCACGCGCACCACGCGGTGCGCCACCGAGTCCTCGGCGCCTCGCGTCAGCCGCGTCGCGCCGGACCCATCGGTCGCGACGCGCCAGACGTCGTGCCGGTCGTAGAGCAGCACGGCGCGATCCTCGTGCATCCAGCCGCCGGTCCCGTGCGGCGGGAGGAGATCGGTCGGCGTGTCGTACAGCGTGTCGGCGAATGCCGTTGCGACTCCCTGTGTGATGTTCCGGCGTGCGCCGGAGCGCAGGTCGTGCGTCCAGTAATCCGCGCCGTCGAACGTCAGCAGATACCGTCCGGCGCCGCTGTCCCACGCATACCGCACGCTGTCCGCCACCTGTCGCCGCTCGCCGCTTGCGAGGTCAACCGCCCACACGTCGAGATACCGGCGGCCGAACATCGTCCCCCACGGATACCGCGCCGTCACGCGCTCGATGCCGTGCCGCCACCCCTCGGCGAGCGTCGCGTTCTCGTCGAGGCTCGATCCCACCTGCACGACGCGGTTCGCCGCTGGATCCCACACCGCGAGCAGCGTCCGCCGCCCACGCGCCTGCGTCTGCGACTGCTGCCGGGGGATGATCTGCACGTCCTTCGTGTGCCAGATCTGCACGCCCGGGAGCGAGTCCTGGACCGCGCTCGCCGAGTCGGGACGCGGCCGCGCCGTGTCGGCCGGCGGGCGCGTCGAGTCGGGGCGCGTGGCCGCCGCCGTGTCGCGCCGTGCACCGGCGCCCCGCGCCGCGGTATCGCGCTCCGCGGGACGCAGGCCGATCGCCAGGCGCCGCCCGTCGTCCGACCAGCGCGGGCGGTAGTGCTCGGAGATCATCAGCGTGTCGGCGAGTCCCGCGGCGGCGGAGTCGAGCTGTAGTCGCTCGGGCGAGGCGCGATCGACGCCGCGCCAGGCGAGCAGCACGTGCCGCCCGCCCGTCCGCGCGGCGGGGCGCACCGAGCGGAGCACCGCCAGATCGGGGCCGCGCTCGCGCCAGGCGAGCTGCCGGAACGCTGCGTCGCCGCCGTCGAGCGCCTGCAGTCGTCCGGTGCGCGCGTCGTACACCTGTACGCCGTTGCCCGCCGGCGTCCCCGTCGCGATCGTGATCGCAATGAGCGAGCCTGTGCGGCTCCAGGCGAACTCCGCGGCGTTGCCGAACGTGACCTCGGTACCCGACTGGAGATCGAGGACGCGCAGATCGGCGCCCTTGCCTCGCGGCTCCTCGGGCGCGTAGCCGTGCAGCGCAAGCCAACGGCCGGACGCGTCGAACGCGCGCGCGCGGACTGCGTCGATCACGCGCTCCTCGCCGGTGCTCAGATCGAGCACGCCAACGCGCAGCCGCACCGGGCGGCGATCGCGCTGGAGGCGCTGCTGCTCCTCCAACGACACGCCGATGCTCCAGGCCAGCCACCGCGAATCGGCCGAGAAGCTCGGCGCCGAGCCCCAGCGGACGGTGCGCACCGTGTCGCGATCGACTGGCCGGATGCGCAGCTCGGTCGTGTCGTTGACTCGCGAGATGCCGTAGGCGATCCACCGGCCGTCGGGCGACAGCGTGGCAGCTCCGAGCGTCTCGAAGCGGCCGTAGTCGGCCGGCGTCAGCGTCGGCCTGGATTGCCCGCCGGCGATCGAGGCGAGAAGGGCGAGCGCGATGTGGGATCCCAGGAGCGGAGCACGGCGCATGGTCTGAGTCCTGGTCGAAATCGGGTCGATGCGGATGGCGTCGTGAACGGTAGTCGGTGGCCCGCCCTCACGGGCCGGGCGGCCGGTGCGCCAGCAACGCGATCGCCTGATCCAGCGCCTCCTCGAGCATCGGCTGCTCGCGGAACAATCCCGGACTCAGACGACGTGCTTCACTAAGGTATCCGACCGCGTCCTCGGCACGCTCCATGGCGAACGCCGTCAGGCCGGCGAGCGCCCAGCCGCGCGCCTCGCGCGGAGCGATGCGCGTGAGCGTGAGACTCGCTGCCAGCGCCTCCTCCGGCCGTTCCAGCTGCAGAAGCGCGATCGAGACCATCAGGTGTCCGGGGATGTACGTCGAGTCGCGCGCGACCGACTCTTTCGCGCTCGCCAGCGCAGCTTCGTTGCGCTCGAGCGCGAGCTGAACCGTGCCCAGCGCGTGGAACGACTCCGCGTCGGGTCGCGATGTCGTGCGCTCCTCGGCGATCCGCAGAGCATCGTCGCCGCGGTCGAGCTCGATCAGCAGGGCGAGCACGTTCTGGAGGAATATGCCCGTCGCCGGATCGAGCCGGTGGGCCTCGCGGTACGAGTCCAGCGCGGCCGCCGAGCTGCCCATGCGCTGGAGCACCACGCCGAGATCGTTGTGGGTGGCGGCGTCGGCGGGCGCGACGGCCAGCGCCGACCGATAGGCGGCGATCGCCTCGGGGAAGCGCTCCAGATCCATCAGCAGCAGCCCGGCCAGCGCGTGCGGATCGGGATCAGTGGGTCGGGCCGCCGCGAACGCAGCGTACACGGCCAGAGCCTCCTCGTACCGCTCGATCTCGACCAGCAGCCCAGCTTTCCGCTCGTATGCCAGAGCGCTCGCGGGCGCGACGGCTATCGCGTCGTCGAAGCTGCGCAACGCCTCGTCGTTCCGGTCGAGATAGGCGAGGGCCTCGGCGAGGTCCACGTGCGCGCGCGCGAATTTCGGATCGAGTCGGACGGCTTCGCGGTACTCGGCCACCGCCTCGTCGTCGTGATCGAGATAGTAGAGAGCCTCGGCGAGGCGGTGCCGATTGACGGGGTTGGACGGCGCCAAGCGGACAGCTTCGCGGAGGCTCGGCAGCGCCTCTTCGAGCGCCCCGGCATCGAGAAGCACGCCGCCGAGCCGGGCGTGGGCCGCCGCGTCGGCCGGCGCGCCCGCGACCATGGCGCGGCATGCTTTGACGCGGTCGTCGGTGTCTCGCGCGGTGTCACCGCAGATCGCCGCATCCCCCACCGCCGCCTCGCCACCGGCAACAGGCTGGCTGACCTGCGCAGCGAGAGCAGCGGAGGAGAGGGCGACCAGTGCCGCGGCGAGGACGCCGCGGAGGGTGCGATGCAGGAGCTGGGTCATGCGGTGCCTGGGGTCAGGACAGCGTGGCGCCCGAATGGCGCGTCCTCGCGTCCCGAGCCTGGAGCCGGAGCTCCGTGCCTAAACATGGACGTCTGCGGAAAGAGGAACAATAGCGAGGGGTTCGAGCCGCCGCGGAACGGCTGCTTCGGTAGCGCTTCGGTGCCGGCGGCGGCGATGCTCCATCGTTCGAGTTTGCGTGGCATCCGAACGGTGGGGGTGAGTCCAAAGGCGATGAGAATTTGGCCACGGATGCACGTAGATGGCCGCTGCGCGGCCAACGAGTCCGTAGCAAGCCCTCCGCGATGGCCTCCGCGGCCCCGGGTGACCCGATCCGCTGTACCGGTGTACAATTCCGCGGGAACCAAGCCCGCCCCGCGGAGGATAGATCGCCAGTGGACCCATTCATGGACGCGGCGACCCGGCTCTCCTCGAGCCCGGTCACGGCGCTTCCCCTGGTGTTCTTCGCGGGGGTGCTGACCAGCCTGAACCCGTGCATTTACCCGATGATCCCGATCACCGTCGCGATCGTCGGGGGGACGTCGGTGGGGGAGGAGCCACGCTCGCGGTGGCGGCCGGTGGTGCTGACGATGGCGTACGTCAGCGGGCTGGCGCTGCTTTACTCGTCGCTGGGGCTGTTCGCCGGGCTCACCGGATCGATGTTCGGCGCGGTGAGCACCAATCCGTGGCTCTACTTCGCGATGGCGAACGTGCTGCTGATCGCCGCCCTGGCGATGCTCGATGTCATTCCGATTCGCCTGCCCGCGTGGCTCGCGCACCGGGCGGCGACGGCGGGGACCAGCGGGAAGGTCGGCGGCGCGTTCGTCATGGGAGCGATGTCCGGACTGGTCGCGGCACCCTGCGGCGCGCCGGTGATGGCGGCCGTGTTGACCTGGGTTTCCGCTACCGGGAGCGCCACGCTCGGCTTCGCCTATCTGTTCGCGTTCTCGCTCGGCATGACGACGCTGCTGGTCATGGTGGGGCTGTTCTCCGGCGTGGCTGCGCGGCTGCCGCGGGCGGGCACGTGGATGCTGTGGGTGAAGCGCGGCTTCGGGATCCTGATGATCGGTGTCGCGCAATATTATCTGATCGAGATGGGCAAGCTTCTGATCTGAGGTGTCGAGCATGCAGGATCTGACGACGTTCGCAGCGGCCCCGCGCCGCCATTCCGCTCTCCCGGCGCGACGCGCGCTCCTGACCGCGCTCGCCGCGTCAGCCACGCTCCTCATCGCAGCGGGAGTGACGAGCCGCGCCGGTGCGCAGGACATCGGCATCCGCGTCGGACAGAAGGCGCCGACGGCGGTGATCGAATCGCTCGACGGCGCGCCCGCGGACCTCGCCCAGTGGATCGGCAGGACGCCGGTGCTGCTCGAGTTCTGGGCCACCTGGTGTGGAAACTGCCGCCAGCTCGAGCCCACACTTCGGGCCGCGCACGACAAGTACGGCGACCGAGTGCGTTTCATCGGAATCGCCGTCTCGGTCAACCAGTCGCAGGAACGCGTGCGCCGCCACATGGCGCAGCACCGCATGCCTCTGCACGACATGCTCTACGATCGCGACGCCGACCTCTCCGAGGCGTTCGAGGTCCCGGCGACCTCCTACATCGTGGTCATCGATTCCACGGGCACCGTGGTCTACACGGGACTCGGCGGCCGCCAGAACCTGGACGCGGCGCTCGAGAAGGCTGTGACGACCGGGAGCTGAGGTCCCCCTCGCGCGGCCGACGACTACCGCGCGTTTGACGACGACCGCCAGCCTGCCCCCTATCCCTTGACCGGTATCACCCGCTGCCGCGCCGGCTCCCTGCCGCCGCGAAACTCCAGCTCGAGCAGGCGGCGGGACGGGAGCGGGTCGTTGGTCCGGTACACCTGCAGCCGGTCGATCACGATCGGATCGGGGATGCGGATCGCCAGCAGCTCGCGCACCGCCTCGGGCGGCAGAGTCTGATAGAGGCTCAGCGTGCAGTGTGGCGTGAACGTGAATCGCGCCGGCGGGAATGGGAGCCCGCTCGTCGCGATCCGGTCGTGCAGCGTGCGCAGCGGGCCGTGCGGACTGAGTGGCAGCACGACGATGTTCGTCTGCATGAACCGCATCGGCGGTCCGAACTCGGCGGTGATCGGCGACGTCGTCTCGGTGATTGGCTCCAGCGCAGCGCGGATCTTCTCTGACGGAAAGTCGGGCGGCAACGGCCCGACGCCCGAGGAGCCGGCGATCGTGATGTGAGGCGGAGCGATCGCGGCCAACCGCGGATCGAACCGGCGCTGGATCGTGTGCACGCGCTCCCGGAGCTCCCCTTCGAGCTCGGAAATGATGAAGATCCCGGTCGCCACGCGCCGCGCCCGGTTTCAGCGCGGCATGGGAATGGACCACACGAGCAGAACCGGCTGCGCCGCTGCTGGCCCTTCGCCCGGCAGAAACAGCCTGTCGATCCAGTTGTCGGGGCGCGAGGTGTGGTAGCGGTCGATGATCACGCCTGCCAGAGTGCCGATCGCCGCGCCGATCACCACGTCGCTCGCCCAATGAAAGTTCGTGTACATTCGCGACACTCCGACGAGCGTGGCGCCGCCGTACATGACCGGCGCGATGACCCACTCCGTACCGGGCCACCAGCGTGCCGTCTCCCGGGACACCACCGTCGCCGCAGCGAAACCGGCGACGGCATGCCCCGAGGGAAATGACGTGTAGCGCCGGTCTCCGAACCCCCGGCCGAGCGCGAAGTCACGCGGGTTAGTCACGTCCACGTGCGGGCGGGCGCGTCCGGCGAGTCCCTTGATCGTACCGGCGACCAGCGTACCGAGGACCACCGCCTCCGTACCGTGCAGGCCGAGCGCGGCAGCCTCGCGGTCACCGGCGATAGCGCCGTAGGCGTAGATCGACCCACCGATGATCAGCGATCCCGGCATGGCGACGACGTTGAACGTCTCCGCCGGAACGCGGAGAAAGCGATTCTCCTGCGTACGCGGGTTCTGAAGGCGCTCGGCGAAATGCCGGTCGATCGGCGCGATCGCTACCGCGCCGAGCACGAAGAGACCGGCGAGCAGTCCGTCCTCCCCGCGGAGAATCGGGTCCCTCTCGGCCTGGTAGAGGAATGCCGCCGGCACCCGCGCCGCGACTCGCCCTTCACGCGTCGAGTGCAGCCGTGAGTCGGCCGACCGGATCCCCACCGCCGCGCCTGCCGCCGCCTGGGCGCCGGCCGGGGGCGCGCCCGAGGCGAGCACAACTACGGAGGCGAGGATTAGAATTCCACGAAACACGATAGGTTAGCTCCAGCTCGAATTGGACGAATTGGACGAATTGGACGAATTGGACGAATTGGACGAATTGGACGAATTGGACGAATCTGGGTCCCTTCAATCATCCGTCCAGTTCCCCCCGTCGTCCAGTTCGTTCCCTTCGTCCCGTTCGTCAACGAAGCTCCGTTCTCTCCCGTACTCGTGTTGCCCCAGAAACCGCACTGCCCCCTCCACCCCTCAGTCCAGTCCCCCCCCATGAAACACCAAATCTCCCGTGTGATCGCCCTCGCCGGCCTGTTGACGTTGGCGGTGCCGATCGCGAATGCCCAGACGGGGCCGCAGCTCGATTCGGCGACTCTTTCGCTGTTCAAGTGGCGCAGCGTCGGCCCGGCCAACTTCGGCGGCCGGCTGACGAGCGTCGCCGTCCACCCGACGAATCCGAAGATCTTCTACTTCGCCGCCGCGTCCGGCGGCATCTGGAAGACCGTCAACAACGGCCACTCGTTCTTCCCCGTCTTCGACAACGAGCGCGTGGTGTCGATGGGCGAGATCGCGATCGCGCCGTCGGATCCGAACATCATATGGGCGGGCACGGGCGAGGAGGACTCACGCAACTCGATCTCCCCCGGTGGCGGCGTCTACAAGTCCACCAATGGCGGGTTGAGCTGGCAGCTGATGGGGCTGGAGAAGACCGAGGCGATCGGCAAGATCATCGTGCACCCGACCAATCCGGACATCGTCTGGGTCGCGGCACTCGGGGCGATCTGGCGCTCCAACCCGGAGCGCGGGTTGTACAAGACGACCGACGGCGGGCAAACCTGGACGCTCTCGAAGTTCATCAGCGACAAGGCGGGGTTCATCGACATCGCGATCGATCCACGGAACCCCGACGTGCTGTACGCGGCGTCGTGGGAGCGCCAGCGCGGCCCCTACTTCCTCCGCAGCGGCGGCCCCGGATCGGCCCTCTGGAAGACCACCGACGGTGGCCGCACCTGGACCGAGATCAAGGGCAACGGCTTTCCGGAGACGCTCAAGGGACGGATGGGCCTGGCGGTCGCGCCGAGCAATCCCGACGTGGTGTACGCGATCGTCGAGGCCGACGCGCCAGGCAACCCGTCGGCTGGCGGCATTCCGCTGACCGGCCAGGCGGCCCAGCAGCGCCTCAGCGGTCTCTATCGCTCGACCAACGCGGGCGGCAGCTGGGAGCGGATGAACAGCGTCAACAACCGCCCCTTCTACTACTCGGGCGTCTACGTCGATCCGAAGAACGCCGACCGCGTCTACCAGATCGCCACCCAGTTCAACTACTCCGATGACGGCGGCAAGACGCTCGGCCGCAGCGCGATCGGCGTACACGTGGACCACCACGGGCTGTGGATCAATCCGAACGACCCGGAGCACATGATCCTCGGCAACGACGGCGGACTCCAGGTCACGTACGACAAGGGTGGCACGTGGGAGCACATCAACACCGTCGCGCTGGGGCAGTTCTACGCCGTGTCCTACGACATGCAGATCCCCTACCGGGTGTGCGGCGGCCTCCAGGACAACGGATCGTGGTGCGGGCCGAGCCGGGCGACCGCGGGCGGGATCACCAACGCCAACTGGTTCAACGTCGGCGGCGGCGACGGCTTCTTCACGGCCCAGGATCCGACCAACCCGAACATCATCTACAACGAGTCGCAGGGCGGCAACATGCGGCGGCGCGACCTCTCCACCGGCGAGCAGCGCGGCATTCGACCGCCCGGGTGGAACCAGATCCGCGGCTTCTACGAGGACTCGATCATCATCGCTCGCGCGGACACGACGCGGCCGGAGACTCCGCAGCAGCGCTCGCGGATCGCCGAGCTCCGCAGCCGCATGGCCGCCGACTCCGCGGCCCGTAACCTCCGCTGGAACTGGTCCACCCCGTTCCTTCTCTCGGCCCACAATCCGTCGGTCTTCTACGCCGCCGGCAACCGGGTCTTCAAGAGCACGGACCGGGGCGACAACATGTTCCCCATCTCGCCCGACCTCACGCTGGCCGACACGGTGAAGATCCGCATCAGCACGCGGACGACGGGCGGGGTCAGCCCCGATGCCACCGGCGCGGAGACCTACCACACGATAGTCGCCCTCGCCGAATCGCCGGTCCGGCCCGGCATTCTCTGGGCGGGTGCCGATGACGGGAGTCTCTGGTACACGAAGAACGACGGCGCGAACTGGACCAACGTGACGCGCAACGTACCCGGCGTTCCCGCCGGAACGTACGTCAGCCGCGTCGAGCCGTCGCGGTACGACACCGCCACGGTGTACGTGACGTTCGACAACCATCGCAACGGCGACTTCACGCCGTACGTGCTCACCTCGACCGACTTCGGCCGGACCTTCCGGTCGATCTCGTCGAATCTGCCGCGCGGCGGCCCCGACTTCGTGCACGTGATCCGCGAGGATCCGGTCAACCCGGGCCTGCTGTACGTGGGGACGGACGTCGGCGCGTACATCTCGCTCGACAAGGGCGGGTCCTGGCAGAAGTTCATGACCGGGCTTCCGACCGTGCCGGTGCACGACCTGAAGATCCATCCGCGCGACCGCGAGCTGATCGCGGCGACGCACGGGCGCTCGATCTGGATCGTCGACGTCGCTCCCCTCCAGGAAATGACGCCGCAGGTCCTTGCAAGCCGGATGCACCTGTTCGCGGTGAAGCCCGTCCTGCCGCAGACGCCGACGGTCAGCACCGTGGGCTCGGGCGGTCACAAGCGGTTCATCGGCGAGAGTGGACCGACGGGCGCATCGATCGTCTATCGCCTCGCCAGCGGCGCTCCTCGCGACTCGGCGTCGATCGTGATCACCGACATTCGCGGCGACACGGTCCGCCGTCTGCGCGGCCCCGGCGGACCGGGAGCGCACAGCGTGACATGGGATCTCCGCGGGCTGGCCGGTCCGCTCCGCCCGTCACAGGTCCGGGACAGCACGATCATCGCCCGTGGCGGCACGGTGCCCGGCGGCGGGGGATTCGGTGGCGGTGGTGGCGGCGGCTTTGGTGGCGGTGGTGGGGGAGGAGGAGGCGGCGGCGCCGCCGCGGTGGCCGCGGCCCAGCAGCCTTCCGTTCCCGGCGGACAGGTACCACCCGGTGTGAACGTTCGCCCGGGTGAAACGGCTCCGGGCCAGGGTGGGGGGGGCTTCGGTGGCGGGGGCGGTGGCGGGGGCGGTGGCGGGGGTGGCGGCGGGGGCGGCGGCGGCGGATTCACCGGCCAGCGCCTCGGCGGCATGGTCGCCAGCGGTCAGTATCTGGTCTCGGTCACGGTTGGCGGCCAGACGTTGCGACAGGTCGTCTGGGTGCACCGCGGCGAGAGCATCGAGGGCCTGGTCGGCCTCGAGGACCAACGCGACCAGCGCGAGCCCGACGGGCGCTGAACGTATCGATGGGAATGGGGGCCGCCATTCGGCGGCCCCCATTCTCCGTGCAGCCTTTCTTCTCGGCTGTTCGCGGATTCCGGTGCGGCATCACAACCATGAAACCGCAGCGGAAGAATCCTTCAGCAGGAAGCGGTCTTAGAGCACCACCTGTTTCGACCGTTCGAGATCCGTGAGGAACATCGCCTCCGCATCGAGCCCTAGCTGCCGGTCCTCGATGACCGCGTCGAGCTCGAAATTGAGGGCCATGCCGAGGGGGTTGAAGTCGGTCGACCCCACCCGAACCCAGCGCCCGTCGACGACGCTCGTCTTGGCGTGCATCATCTCGCCCTGCCACTCCCAGATACGTACACCGTTCATCAGCAACCGGCGGTAGTAACGGCGCGTCATCAATGTCACCCACGGGTGATCGTTGCGCGACGGCACTAGGATCCGCACGTCGACGCCGTCGCGTGCCGCTCCGGTCAGTGCTTCGACCTCGGCGTGCGAAGGCACGAAGTACGCGTTGGCGATCCAGATCGACCGCTGGGCACTCACCGCCTGCATCTGGAGCGCGCGGGCGACTCGGAAGCGCAGCGGCTCGCCCTCGATGATCCCGACCAGGGCCGGCGGGGCATTGATCGGATCGAGGTGGGATCCGCGCGCGGGGCGCGCCAGCATCCGGTGCGATCCGCGCCGTTCGCCGTGGATCGACCGGTTCCACATCATGTCGAACGCCCGCGCCATGTGCAATCCAGCCGGCCCCTCGATCCGCACCGCTGTGTCGCGCCACCTCGACCTGCGCTTGCGGTGCACGCCGGTGCGCCACTCGTCGCCCAGCCCCATACCGCCGGTGACTCCGGTGCCGGCATCCACGACCAGCAGCTTCCGGTGATCCCGCGGCACCAATCCCAGCCACGGACGGAGTCCGGGCGGGTTGAAGATCGATACTACCACGCCGCCCTCCCGAAGCGCGCGGAAGAACGAGCGCCGCGTGCTCCGCACACCGAGCCAGTCCACGAGAACCCGGACCGCGACCCCGCGCTTCGCGGCTGACAGCAGCGCATCGGCGAACCGCTGCCCGACCTCGTCGTGCCTGAAGATGTAACTCTCGAGATCGACGGTCTCCCGCGCCTGCTCGATCGCCTCGATCATGACGTCGAACGCCGCCGGCCCATCGTGGAGGAGCTGCACGCGATTGCCCGCCGAGACGTCCGCCGCGGCGATGCGCCAAAGCCCGCGCGCGAAACCAGGGCCGGGGCTCGAACGCTCGGGCAGGTCTGGCGAAAGCGGCGCCGGGACGATCTCGGTGCTCATTCCCCGATGGGCATTGAAGGAACCTCTCGACCCGCTGATACACCGACCGACTCACCGCGGCGAAGCCCCTTGCCTCTCCCCCACGTCGCCGCCATATCCCCCTCATGCTGACAATCGACCTCACCGGCCGCCGCGCGCTCGTCGCCGGCGTGGCCGACGACGCCGGCTACGGGTTCGCGATCGCCAAGGCTCTGGCCGAGGCAGGCGCCACCGTCTCCGTCGCGACCTGGCCCCCCGCGCTCACCATCTTCATGAATCTGCTCGAGCGCGGGAAGATGGACGAGTCCCGCCGGCTCGCCGGTGGAAAGCTGCTGGAGTTCGAGCATATATACCCGCTCGACGCGGCGTTCGACACGCTCGCCGACGCCCCGGAAGAGGTCCGCGCCAACAAGCGCTACCGGGATGTGGGCGACTTTTCCGTTGAGGGGATGGCGACGCGCATCGCCGGGGATGTCGGCTCCGACGGTCTCGACATCCTGGTACACTCGCTCGCCAACGGCCCGGAGGTCCGAAAGCCGCTGCTGGACACGAGCCGCGGCGGCTACCTCGCCGCGCTCGGGATGTCCGCATACTCGCTCGTCTCGATGGTATCCCGCCTCGGGCCGCTGATGCGGAAGGGTGGCTCGGTGGTGTCGCTGACCTACATGGCGAGCGAACGCGTCGTGCCCGGCTACGGCGGCGGGATGTCGTCGGCCAAGGCGGCGCTGGAAAGCGACACCCGCGTGCTCGCTTACGAGGCGGGGCGAAGACACGGCATCCGGGTGAACACGATCTCCGCCGGCCCACTCGCTTCCCGCGCCGCCAGCGCGATCGGGATCATCGAGAAGATGGTCGAGTACTGCGCGCAGAACTCGCCGCTCCCCGACCCGCTCGCCGCCGACGAGGTCGGACGCGCCGCGGCCTTCCTGTCGAGCCCACTGGCCAGCGGGATCACGGGAACGACGCTCTACGTGGACAAGGGCTACCACGCGATGGGCATGGCCGTCAGCGCCGTTTGATCCAGGCAGTCGCGATCAAGGGTCAGAGTCGCTGAACGGGCAGGGCCACTCGTCGCCCTGCCCGTTCAACGACTCTGACCCCTTGATCCGTTGGCGACCGCACCCGGCCGCCGTATTTCCTCTGTACCCGGCACGATCTCGGGCAGACCGGTCTGTCTGAGCTGCTGATTCACGCGCGGCAGCATGTCCCGCATCAGGCGGTCGAGCGCCGTCAGCTCGCCGTGAAGCCGAGCCGTCAGCATGCGGTAGACCTCGTACGACTGCGTGGTCGGCCTGGCATCGGTGCTGCCGACCACGCCCATCAGCGCGGCGATCTTGTTGTTGAGCCGGATCGGATAGTTGAGCGGATCCTGACCCGACTGGTTCCGCGTCTGATAGATCGAGTCCTCGACCACGCTGAGCCGCTGGGAGAACTGCGTCGCCAGCTGCCGGAAAGCCGTACGCCGGTTCGCCGGCATGCGATCCGCGCGATCGTCGAGCTGCGCCTTCACGTTGCGAATCGTACGCACCGCGTTGTTGGCGGCCGAGAGCGTGTCGCGGATCTGCAGGAGAAAGCCGAACTGTTGGTCGAGCTCGGCTTGCGTGGCGGTGGACTTCGGGTGCCCGAGCAGCCTGAACTCCTGCGTCTCACTCTTCCCGTCGGCGGTCGTCAGTCGCACCGAGTACGTGCCCGGCGGCGCCATCGGACCCAGTGTGTTCGCCGCCCACATGATTATCCCGCGGAACGACGCTGCGTCGGCGTAGCGCGTGTTCCATGTGAACGTGTTGACGCCGCGCCGCGCGCCCGGCCGGGGTCCCGGCGTGAACGTGCCGGCAATGCTGTCGGCGAGAGCCGCCGAGTCGAGCGCGCTCGAGTAGCTGCGGACGATCGTACCACGCTCATCGAGGAAGTCGATCTTCACCGGGCCCGTCGGGTCGCGCAGATGATAGGCGACCTGCACTCCACCGCCCGCACGGTAGGAATCCGGGGGCGTGAACAGGTGCACATCCGCGGCGACCACATCGGCGGTGAGTTGGCGGAGAAGCGGCAGCTCGCCGAAGATCCAGAACGAACGGCCGTGGGTGCCCGCGACGAGGTCGCTCCCCTTGATCGCGAGGTCGTGCACGGGGACTGGCGGCAGGTTCATCCGCAGCCGCTGCCACCGCGCGCCATCATCGAACGAGACCCACACGCCGCGCTCCGTGCCCGCGTAGAGGAGCCCCGGTCGCACCGGGTCGGCGCGGATGACGCGCGTGAACTCGTCACGGGCGATCCCGCCGTCGATCCGGGTCCAGGTGCGGCCGTAGTCGGTCGTTCTGTAGAGATACGGCTGCATGTCGTTCATCTGGAAGCGGTTTCCCGCGACGTACGCCGTCGCCGTGTCGTGCGGCGAGGGCTCGATGATCGACATCCGCATCCACTCGGGTATGCCGCGCGGCGTCACGTTCTGCCAGGTCCGCGCGCCGTCGCGCGTCACGTGGATCCGCCCGTCGTCGGACCCGGTCCAGATCACGCCCTGCTTCAGCGGCGACTCGGCCAGCGTGAACACCGTCCCGTAGTACTCGACGCTCGTCTGATCACGCGTGATCGGCCCGCCGGACGGGCCCATCGTCCGCGGATCGTTGCGGGTGAGATCGGGGCTGATGATCTCCCAGCTCTCGCCCTCGTTGGACGTCCGCATCACGTGCTGCGAGGAGATGTAGACGACGTTCGGGTCGTGCGGCGAGCCGACGATCGGGAAGGTCCACTGGAACCGGTGCCGGAGGTCGCCCGCCGAGTGGCCCATCGGGTTGTCCGGCCAGGCGTGGATGTTTCGCGTCAGGCCGGTGCGCATGTCGCGCCGCGTGAGCAGCCCGCCGTAGCTGCCGGCGAAGAAGATGTCCGGGTCGTCGGGGCGCGAGAAGATGTAGCCCGACTCGCCGCCCCCGACCGCGTACCAGGCGCCGGGCCCGGCGCTGGGGCCGCAGAACGTGCTGTTGTCCTGCTGCGCACCGCAGACGTGATACGGGAAATGGTTGGTGACGTGCACGTGATAGAACTGCGCCGTCGGGTAGTTCTGGTGCGTCCACGTCTGACCGCCGTTCACCGTGATGTTCGCGCCGCCGTCGTTCCCTTCGATGATCCGCTGCGGGTCGTCGGGGGCAATCCACAGGTCGTGGCTGTCGGCGTGCTGCGTGCGGATCACCTGCCAGGTGCGTCCGCCGTCGCGCGAGCGGAGGAACTGCACGTTGCTGACGTAAACGGTGTTGGTGTCCCTGGTGTCGGCGTAGATGCGCGTGTAGTACCACGCGCGCTGACGCAGCCGGCGCTCCTCGTTGAGCTTCGTCCAGGTCAGTCCGCCGTCATCGGAGCGGAACACGCCGCCCGAGTCTGCCTCGATGATCGCCCACACCCGGTTCGGCAGAACCGGCGATACGGCGATTCCCACGTTCCCCCACAGGTCCTGCGGCAGCCCGGGATTTCGCGTGAGCTCGGTCCACGTACGCCCGCCATCGGTGGACTTGAGCAGCCCGCTCCCCGCGCCGCCGCTGACCAGCTGCCACGGCTTGCGGTGCACCTGCCAGAATCCGGCGTACAGCACGTCGGGGTCGGTGGGGTCGATCTCGAGGTCGGTGATCCCGGTGGAGTCGTTGCGGAAGAGGATCCGGTCCCACGTGCGCCCGCCATCGGCCGTCTTGTAGACGCCGCGCTCCGGGTTGGGGCCCCACACCTGCCCCTGCGCCCCGACCCAGACGACGTCGGGATCGCGAGGGTGCACGATCACGCGCGAGATCTGGCGCGTCTCGGTGAGCCCGAGGTGCGTCCAGGTGCGGCCGCCGTCGGTGGTCTTGTACACGCCGTCGCCATGCGACACGTTACCCCGGATGGGGAACTCGCCCGTTCCGACGTAAACGATGTCCGCGTTCGATGCGGCGACAGCGATGGCGCCGATCGTGCCGCCGAAAAAGCCGTCTGAGACAGGAACCCAGGTAGTGCCGCCATCGGTGGTCTTGAATACGCCGCCGCCCGTGGTTCCCATCCAGTACTCGTTGGAGCGCTGCACCGAGCCGGCGACGGCGACCGATCGGCCGCCTCGCGCGGGCCCGAGCTCGCGCCACCGGAGTTGCGCCAACAGGGTCGTGTCGAATTCCGCCGTCGCGGCCGATGCGGCAACGGCGGGTGTCTGGGCACCCGGTGCGGAGACTGGGTGGATGGCGAGAGCGACGACGAGAAGCGGCACTGTGGGCGCGAAGCGAGCCAAGCGCACTCGAGCGTAGGACGCGAACACGAATCGACCTCCGGATGGTGCTGCTCGTGGGGACCTGAGCGACTTTCTTGCAGGATTCTGACTTACGGGAGGCCTGGAGGAGACGCAAGGGGGAAGCGCCGGACTCCCGCCCTGGCGTCGATGCCGCCGCCGTTCACTCTCGACAGGAGCCTACAGTGACCAAGATGCGGGGACCACCAAACTCCGCGTGCCGCCACGCCTTGCTGGCCGCGCTGGCGATCGCCCTCGGCTGTGCCAGCTCGCCGCGCGCGGTTCCCAGACCCGCGGCGCCGCCCGCGCCACCCGAGCGTGGCACGTTCAATCTGCGGCAGGGCACGACCGTCGTGATCACGGAGCGTTTCACCCGCACCGACACGCTGCTCGTCGCCGATCTCGTCGTCGTCAACGGTCCACGCTCCACGTACTCAGCGCGGCTGAATCCCGACGGCTCGGTCGCGTCGATCGAGGTACGCGAGTACGCCGTGGCCGCCGCCCGCGATGCGCAGCCGAGCGCGGTGGTGACGGCCAACTTTGCCGGTGACAGCGTGATCGTCACCCGCGGCCGCGAGGTGGCCCGTGTACGCCTGCCGGCCGGCACCGTCGCTTACGTCAATCCGAGCCCGTCGCTGATGGCCCAGCTGGTGCTCCGCGCACGCGCGATCGGCGGCGACGATGTATCCGTACCGTTCTGGGTTCCCGATGCCGGCGGACAGCCATCGACCGCCCGGGTGCGGCTGGCTCCCACCGGAGCCCACCTCGTGCTGGGAGGCATCGACGTCATGCTCGAATTCGACGCACGTGGGCGGCTCACCGGCGGCTCAGTGCCGATGCAGAACATCACCATCGAGCGTACCGACGGCACCGACTGAGGAGGCTCATAATGCATTCATCTCTCGTGCTTCTCGTACTTCCCGCCCGGCGCGTCATCCTTTGGGTGGCCGCGGCCTCGTTGGCCGCCGCCTGCACCGTTCGCGACGAGCGCCCAACGCGCGACACTGCCCTGCCCGGAGTCGCTGCTGCCGCCGCCGACACGCAGCAGCTCTCGACTTCCCGCGTACTGACCATCGACGGCGGCTTTCAGACACCCGAGTCGGTGCTCCACGACCGCGATCTGGACGTCTACTTCGTCTCCAACATCAACGGCAATCCCTCGGCGGCCGATGACAACGGATTCATCAGCCGCCTGCGTCCCGACGGCACGATCGATTCGCTGCGCTTCATCGCCGGCGGCCGCGGCGGCGTTACGCTCAACGCCCCCAAAGGCATGGCCGTGCGCGGCGACACGCTGTGGGTTGCCGACATCGACCACCTGCGCGGCTATCACAAGCGAACCGGCGCGCTGGTGGCCAACGTGAGTCTGGCCGCGCAGAGCGCCCGGTTCCTCAACGACGTCGCGGTGGGACCCGACGGAGCGATCTACATCACCGACACGGGTATCCAGTTCGCCGCCGACGGCTCGATGACGGCGCCCGGACCGTATCGCATATTCCGCGTCGGCCCACAGGGACGCGCGGTCACCGTGGCCATCGAGGGTGACACGCTGGCGCGTCCGAACGGAATCACCTGGGACGCAAGGAACGAGCGGTTCATCGTGGTCCAGTTCGGCGGCACCGCGGTCCTCGGCTGGCGGCCCGGTCAGGCCGCTCCGACGCGCATCGCCGTCGGTCCTGGGCAGTTCGACGGAGTCGAGGTGCTCGTCGACGGCCGCATCCTCGTGTCGAGCTGGGCCGACTCCAGCATCCACGTCATCGATGCTACGACCATGCGCCGCGCCATCGGAGGTGTCAACGCGCCAGCCGACATCGGAGTGGACCGGCAGCGGAACCGCGTGCTCATTCCGCTGTTCATGGACAACCGCGTCGAGGTCTGGGACCTGCGAAACTGACCGGCGACCAGGCGGGCTCAGAACATCAGCCTGTACACGAGGACCGTGCTCCGTCCGGGATTCGGCGCGAAATCCTTGATCCTGCTCGCCGCATCCCGGTACAGCACGTTGGCCGCGTTCTCTACCCGCACCGTCAGCGTGTGGGCCCGCGATGACTGCACCAGCCGCAGGCTGGCGTGCAGATCCGCGACCGTGTAATCGGGCGTCGGCGACTCGCCACCGGGTACCGTGCGCTGGGCGAAAGCGTGCCGGACGCCCCCGCCGATCGCCAGCGCCCGCGCCTCCCAGCGCGCCGAGACACCAAGCCGCGCCGGCGGCATGAACGGGAGCGGTCCGCCGGTCGCGTCCCGAGCGTGCACGACATCGCCCATCGCGCCGAGGACCACCCGCGCCGTCACCGCACGCTCGATCGACGCTTCGGCACCGCGCATCCGCACATCGCGCTGGGCTACGACGTACAACGGGTACCGGCGCGCATCGGCAAGGACCGTGTCGCGACCGGTCGGGTGAAGCGCGATGTAGCCGTCGATCCGGCTCGCGTAGGCCGACAGCTGCGCCGTCATCGACGGACGCGCAACGCGAAGCACGAGGTCGAGACCGGTGTTCGTTTCGGCACCGAGCAATGGATCTCCGATCTCGAACGCGCCCGTCCCGGTGTGCCCGGCCCTGGAGTACAGCTCCTCGGCCGTCGGCGACCGGAAGGCCCGTGCCACCGTCCCGCCCACCGAAGCGCCCTCGATCAACGGTACGGTCACACCCACGGATGCCGAGATCCCGCCGAGCTCGCGCCGCATGGCCGGCCCGAACGCCTCGCTTTCCCTGCTCTCGATGACGTAGCGATCATAGCGGATCCCCACCGGCACTCGCAGTTCGCGCTCCAACCCGTCGACCGCGATCGCGCACCGCTCCGAGCGCGCCAGGCACGCCAGCGGAATCTCCTGGAATACGAACACCCCGGCGCCCCAACCCGCGTTCGCCGGCGTGAGCGCGCTCGCGCCCGACACGCCGTTCTGTCGCAGCAGGGCCGAGACCCCGATCGCGCCGTCGCGAAATGGCCCGATCGCGCGGGTGCGCGCCAGCGCGCGAACGTGCTGACTGCGCAGCTCGAGCGCCGTCCCGATGCGTCCTTCGACATCCAGCTCGTCGTGGTGATACCACTGCGCGTTCGCCTCGACCCGCACGCCCTCGAGCCAGCCCGGTGCCTTCGTCTCGCCATGCAGGAGCAGCTCGTGCCGCGACCCCTCGATCGTCACCGCCTGGTCCAGGGCATTCAGGGGAACGGGCAGCCCATAATCGAACCCGTAGCCACGATAGGCGGCGCCGATCGACTGCCGGTCGCCGATCAATGCACCGCCGATCACCCCGTGTGCGTTGCGCATGTAGGTGTTGGGCAGCGTGGCGGCGCCGAAACCGGGAGCGACGCGCACGTCGCCGTGCGTGCGCGCGCCGGCGCGCACGCGCAGCGCACCGCGCGAGCCGACGGGTGAGACCAGCTCCATCTGTCCGCCGCCGCCCGGGGACGCGCTCTCGCCGGTCACCGTCAGCGAGCCGAAGGCGCGCGTGGGCAGCGTTAGCGGAATGTCGTCGGAGATTACGTTGATCACACCACCGACGGCGTTGTTCCCGTAGAGCAGCGACGCCGGGCCGCGGACGATCTCCACGCGACCGGCCGACGCCGGATCGATCGTGACGCCGTGGTCCGGAGCCGTGGATGCGACATCGCCCGTGCGCTGGCCGTCCTGGAGGATCAGCACGCGGTCACCGGAGAGCCCGCGAATGATCGGAGCGCTGGCGCCGGGTCCATCGTAGCGCGCCGCGAGTCCGGGCTGCGACTGGAGGGTGGCGCCGAGACTCGTGGAGATCGAACGCTCCAGATCGCGGCCGCCGAGCGTGCTCGTGGACTGGGCGACGGACAGCGGATCGCGCCCGGTGGGGGTGGCCGTGACCTGGATCCCGTCGAGAGTCACGGCGGCCGGGAGCAGCTCGATCAGCACGCGGACGGTGTCGGCGCGCAGTGGGCCGGCCACCGGCACATTCACGACTGCGCGCGCCGGCGCGAAGCCGATCAGCGCGATGTGCAGCGTGTGCCGCCCCGCCGGAACCGCCCGTAGTGCAAACTCCCCATCGGCTCCCGTAGCGGTGATCCGATCGCCGCCGATCACGCCGACCCGCGCGGCGGCCGCCGGCACCGCCGACCCGTGAACCACGACCCGCCCGGCGACTACGCCCTGGGCCCCGGTGGGCAGGGGTGACACGGCCAGAAGTCCGGCGACCAGTATGCAGACAGCGGAGCGCATGATTAGGCTTCCCTCAGCACAGAATTAGGCGAGCCTAAACTAATACCGGTTGCCCGCCTTGGGAAGTGTGGGGTCGGACGGGGCACGGACCTCGCACCTGTTGGTCATCCAATGTTCCGGCCGATCGCCTACGAGCTCACGCGCTGTCCCGTCTGTCGGTCCGCCGACACCGAGCAGGTCGCCGGGGCCGACGAGATACGCGGAGAAGTCGAGGAGCTGTGGGCGTTTCACGGGCGCCGGCTGCGCCCGGCGACACCTCCCGAGCGTCTGCTCGACCGCCTGGCGTTCTCGCAGGCGCCACCGTGGCGAGTGGTCAGGTGTCAGGGGTGCACGCTCCTCTTTCGCAATCCGCGCGAGCGGCCGAGCGAGCTGGAGGCGGCGTACAAGGTGGACACGCCGGCCCCGGCGGTGCTCGCGGCGCTGTTCGAGAATCAGCGGCGGAGCTACCGAACGCAGGCCCGCCGGCTGACGGACGTCCTCGGCCGGACCGGCGCCGGGGTCGAGGTCGGGAGCTACGTCGGGGCGTTTCTCGCTGCCGCCATGGACGCCGGGTGGCATTTCGAGGGGCTGGACATCAGCGCCGAGACGAGCGCGTTCGCGCGCGAGCGGGGTTTCGCCGTCAGCACCGGCACTCTGGAGACGTTCGTCACCGGACGCCGCTTCGACGCGGTCGCGATCTGGAACTGCTTCGAGCAGCTTCCCGATCCGCGCGCCGCCGCCGTCCGGGCCCGCGCCCTCCTCCGACCTGGCGGTGTCCTGGCGATCCGGACGCCCAACGGCGCCTTCTGGCTTCGACTGCGCAGGTGGCTGCGAGGCCCCGCCGCGGCAGCCGCGCGCGCACTCCTCGCCCACAACAACCTTCTCGCGCTGCCGTACCGTCACGCTTTCACGGTGCGCGCGCTGAGCCACGTGCTGCACGACGCCGACTTCCGCATCGAACGCATCGTCGGCGACGTTCTCGTTCCGATCGCCGACGAGTGGACCCACCGCTGGGCGGCGATCGAGGAACGCGCGCTCAAGACGATGCTGCGCGCCTTACGTGGTTCGGCGACTCCGTGGCTCGAGGTCTACGCGCGGGCCGAGTGACGCGGGGGTCCGGGAATAGTCCCCGCGGTCGGTAGCGCCTCACTCCGTGGTCCGCTATTCTATCGCCGCATCGCTTCCCTTTCGCGCGTCGGTCCTGGTGAGCTGGAGACGCTGGCTTCTCACGATCATCTCGTTCGCGGCGTCGATCGGCGTCTCCGCGTTCATCGTCGTCCAGACCTGGCCCGAGGGCCGGCTCGGCGTGTCGCTGCCGGTGCTCGCGCACGTGCTCGCGCTGTGCGCGGCGCTGCTCGAGATCGCCGGCCGCGTGCTCAAGCTGAACACGAGTGCGATAGCGCTGGGAATCCCGCTGACGATCGGCACGTCCGCGCGCACCTGCCTGGCGGGCGACTTCGGGGCCTCGATCACGCCCGCGCGCTCGGGCGGCGAGCCGGCGCGCTTCCTGGTTCTCTCCGAGGCGCGCGTTCCGGTCTCGAGCTCGGTGCTGCTGCTCTACGCCGAGCTGTTCCTGGAGATGATCTCGCTTGCCGTCGTGGCTCTCGCGCTCTGGCTCATCTTCCCGGTGAGCCGGATCGCGACGGCGGGCATGGTGACGGTCGTCGGCGGATACGCCGGCACCGTGCTCGGGCTGGCGGTGGTGGGCATGATCCTGGCCCGGCGCCGGGCTGCCGGCCCGGCACCCCGGTGGGCCCGCGCGGTCGGACTCGGGGCGGGCCGGTGGCGCGCGATTCAGAGAGCGTTGCGGCGCATGCGCTCGGGGTTCTCGGCGGTGAGGCGGCTGAAGCTCCGGTGGGCGGCCATCTCGCTCCTCCTCTCCGTGATTCACCTGCTGGCACGGTTCGCCGTGCTCCCCGCGCTCGTTCTCACCTACGATCCGACGGTCCCGATCGCGCCGCTGGTGATCTGGCCGATGGTTCTCTTCTACGGCGGGGTGGCCGTGCCCGCTCCTGCCGGTGGCGGCGTGATCGAGGTAGGGTTCGCGGCGGCGCTCGGTGATGTGATTCCCGCCCCCATTTTCGCGGCCTCGCTGATCTGGTGGCGGTTCTACACGTTCTACCTTCTGCTCCTCCTCGGCGCCATCGCCACCGGACGAACGGTACTGCACGCGCTGCGCGGTCAGGGACGAAAGCGCGCGGTGGCGCCTGCGTTCGACGACCCCGATCCCGATGATGATCTGGACGCTCCGCTTCCATCGCCGGGTGCCGACGAACGGATCGAGCGTACGCGCTAGGCTGGATATCGCTCGAGCACGACCCCGCCGCAGTCCTCGCACGCGCCATCTCGCACGACGTACTCCAGCAGACACGCAGGGCAGTAGGCCAGCGCCGAGGGATCGCGTCGCGCCGGTGGCTGGGTGAACCGCGCGGCACCGGGGATCGTGCGCGCGACGAGGTCGGCTTCGGCGGCGGCCAGCACGTGGTCGGCCGCGTTCGCCGGCGGTTCGCCAGCCGGCTCTTCGATCGACGAGCGGGCGACGCGCCGGCGCGCACGGACGCATTCCTCGGCGAACCGCTCGTAGGCATCCTGATCACAGAGCACCGACGCGACTGCCAGGGCATGGTGTCGGGCGAGCACCGCTCGCATCAGCGGGTCCGCGGCGCGCATGGCCGCGGCCGGCGACAGCGCCATCGTGACGAGCAGCGACACAGGCGCCGACCGGCCGTCATTGATCATGCGGAAAGCCCGCCGCGCGTCGCCGACCACCAGCAGCCCGAATAGCGGGACGCTCAGAAGGAACGTCGGCCAGCTCGCGCTCCAGCCCAGCGTCCACACCATGAGGGGGGCGAGGCCGAAGATCCAGACGAACGCGGCGACGCCATCGACGCGCACCGGCGCAATCGCCGCGCGAGCGCGGGCCATCAGTGCGCCGATCGTCTCCCGATCGAATGCGAGGCGGGCGCCGGGCTCGTCGGCGGCGCCGGGCGGCACCGCCGGAACCAACAGGAGGCCGGCCCGCCACGGCGCCACCGCCGCCAGCACGAGCCTCCGTCCCTGCTCGCCGAGCCGCATCCCGCCACTCACGACCGCCCACGATCCACGTGTGGTGGGGCGGAAGGCCACGTACCCACCGGGAACGACGGCGACGCACTCGATGAGGTACAACGCTCCGATCAGCACGAGGAGCGCCGAGGGACTGCTCATTCCGCTACGGGCGTCAGCCCCGCGACGGCTGCTGGCTCTCGTCGCCTCGTCCGAACAGCCGGCCGAGCGACTTCATCGAGCGCGCCACAGCGCTGACAATGGCGGCGATGGCGACCAGGATCAGCTTCCCGAACTTCTGGAGCAGCCCGGATTTCACGGCCAGTGCACCCGCGCCGCCGGCCACCAGCGCGGTCAGCCCGTACTTCGCCACCGCGTCGCCCTCGACCCACTCGGCGTAGCGGTTGCCGCTGAGATACTCGAACTGCGTCAGCAGCCACTCGAACTCGGGGACGACGTGCTCGACGAGGGCGGGGTCGATCACCAGATCCACGTTCATCGTTCCGCGACGGCCGAGCACGCGCGTGGAGTAGTTCACCGACTCGCCACTGTCCGCCACGTCGTCGACCGCGCCGCGGATCGCCCACGTCAGGTTGTTGGTATTCGCGTCGTAGAACGGCTCCTTCTCCCATCCAACGACACTGAGCGTCGGCCAGCCACGCTTGCGACGGATCTTGTTGCCGGCATCGTTCCCCTTCCGGATGCTCTTGAGGATGTCGTCGGCGTCCAGCGCTGCCTTTTCGTCGTCCTTGACGTAGCCCATCTGCTTGAACTCGAAGACGACGAACCAGAATTCGTCATCGTCATCGGTGTTCGGAATCAGCACGCCGAGCTCGTCGCCTGACGATGGGTTCTCCGTGAGCTCCATGAATCGTTGCGCCCCGGCCTTGCCGGTGAAGCTGTAGCCTTCGGGAATGGTGATCTGGGCGATGGAGCCGAGTCGGCCGACGGTCGGCCCCGGGGTCCACTGGATGTCCCCCTGTGCTCCGAGGGAGTGCATCGGACCGGCCAGCAGAGCAGCTATGAGCAGCGTGAGCGACGACCGAAGATGCGGTTTCATGCCAGCTCCAGGATGGGCGGCTCGGAATCAGAGGAGGTGTGCCAGGGCTGCGGCTGAACCGCTGCCGCGCCTCCATCCAGACGACGCAGGCCCCGTCCCGGTATCCGGGACGGGGCCTTGGTACGGTCGCGGGCGGACCGCGGGCCGTCTGGTTCAGCGATCCGCGGGGGACTGCTTACCGGCCTTCGCGGACCCATCGGCGGCAAGCGACGACGCCAGGGCACCCGGCGGGGCGGCTACGGCGGCGCCGTCGTGCGCCACCTGCTTCTCCACCGGCACATCGGCCTTCAGCTCGCCGAAGTACCCGGGCAGCTCGACCCCGGCGATGTCGCGCAGCACGTTCATCATCGGAGGCATCGTCCTCGCCATGTTCTGGAGGAATCCGGCGGCGCCGCTCTGCTGATTCGCTCCCCCCTCCCAGACCACGACTTTGTCGAACTTGATGTTCGAGATCGCCTTGGCACTCGTGTGGGCCAGGGTGTCCAGGTGCTCGAGCATCAGGAGCTGGAAGGCCTGGGTCGAGCCGCCGCACGCCTCGACCACGCGCTGGAGCCCCTCGCCCTTCTTGGCGAGAATCTCGTACTGGCCACGTGCTTCTGCCTCGAGCTTCAGGAAGATGGCCTGCGCATCGGCCTTCGCCCCGAGAATCCGGCGTTCGGCTTCGGCCTCGGCCTCGACGATCGTGCGCGCCTTGTCTGCCTTCGCCGGCGCCTCGACTTCGGCGCGGCGCTCGGCTTCGACGCGCTCCGCGTCGGCCAGCGCGGCCCGCGCCAGCGCCCTGTTCTGCGCTTCCTGCACGGCGGCCTCGGCCTCACGCTTCTTCGTCTCGGCGAGCTGGTACGCCTCGGCCTCGCGCAGCTGGAGCTGCGCCCGCGTGGCCACGATGTGCGCCTGAGAGCCCGCCTCGCCCTCGATCGCCTTCGCCTCCGCCTCGGCAACGCGAACGCGACGCTCGCGCTCGGCGTCCTTGACCTGCGCCTCGCGCTCGAACGCGGCACGCTGCTCGCCGATCGTCTGCTCCTTCAGCAGCTCGGCCACGCGCACGGCCTGTTCCCGCTCGGCCTCCCGCGTTCCGATCTCGCGGAACTTGGTCGCGTTGGCGACCTGCACGATCCGCTCGCGCTCGGCTTCGGCGACGCGCACCTCGCCGAGCTTCTCCTGCTCGGCGACATCGCCGCGGGCCTGCTGCACGGCCGTGGCAGCGGCCTTCTTTCCGATCGCCTCGATGTAGCCGGAATCGTCGCGCAGGTCGGTGATGTTCACGTTGATCAGCACCAGCCCGATCTTCTTGAGCTCCGGCTCGAGCGATGTCTGAACGCGGTTGAGGAAGGCATCGCGGTCGCGATTGATCTCCTCGATCTTCATCGACGCGATCACCTGACGGAGCTGACCGAAGATGATGTCCTGAGCCTGGCGCTTGATCTGCTCGTGCCCGAGGTCGAGCAGACGGATCGCGGCGTTCTGGCGCACCTCGGACTCCGTTCCGATGGCCACCGTGAACACGCTCGGCACGGCGACGCGGATGTTCTCGTAGGAAAGCGCGTCGCGGAGCGGGATCTCGATCTGCATCGGCTCCAGGCTGAGAAACGCGAACTCCTGGAACACCGGCCAGACGAACGTCGCGCCCCCGGAGATGCACTTCGCGCTCTCTCCGCCTCCTACGCGACCGGAGACCACCAGCACGCGGTTCGCCGGGCACCGCTTGTAGCGGGAGACGAACAGCAGGAGGAGGCTGAACAGAACGATGCCGCCGAGCACGCCGACGATGGCTCCGAGGGGGATGTCGGCGACGCCGGCCTGGAGCAGGAAGAAGACGTTAGACTGCGACATTCGGGACCTCGAGAGCGATGGGGTCGGGAACTACGTCCACCGTGTCCGGCCCGACGACGTCGATGACAAGGACACGGGAACCGGTCGGAAGCGACTGTTGCGAAGTGACCGCCTGAAGCTCGACGAGGCGGTTCTGCAGTGTGACGTGCACCTTCCCCACGCCGCTCCGGTCGCCGGGAATGGCGAGATAGACGGTGCCCGAGGTACCCACGGCGCCGTGAATCTGCACGGTACCATCGTCCTCGAGCCGCATCATGGCGCGCATGATGGCTGCGACGGCGACGGTGGCGACGGAACCGCTGATCAGCGCGAGCGGGACGGCCGCGAGCAGGCCGAACGCGGTCGACATCCCGGCCAGCCCGCCGACGCCGAAGAAGGCGATGCCGGCGGACAACGCCCGTACACTGAACAGGTGCAGCCCGTGCGTCAGCGATTCCTTGCCGGCGGGAATGCCGTGGTGATCGACGGCGTGATCGTCACCGATGCCGAACAGGCCCAGGACCAGCTGCAGGAGCAGCACGGCTCCGCCCAGGGCCGCACAGGTCAGGAAAAATGAAGTCATGTGCCGGCTCTCCAAGGGACGAACAACATGCACGGCCGCGCGGAAGGCCGCCAGAGTCCTGGCCGGCGGCGCTGCGTTCCGCGCGTTCCCTCCCTAGGTTCAGAGTTCCCGGAGCACATCGCAAGTGCCCGGAGCCGACGATGGTCGGTCGTTCCGGTGCTCGCCGATCCTGCCGGTGGGCTCAACGCCGAATTCTCGATGCCCGATCCCGCCCTCACCCAGGAACGCGGTCCGTTCTCACTCCAGGCGGAGCTGCGCTCGCTGCTCCGCCTGGCGGTGCCGGTGACGCTCGTCCAGGTCGGCATGATGCTGATGGGCGTGGTGGACACGATCATGGTCGGCCGCGTCTCGGCGGCCGCCATCGGCGCGGTGGCCCTGGGCAACATGTACTTCTTCGCCGCCACGATCTTCGGCATGGGGGTGCTGCTGGCACTCGATCCGATCGTGTCGCAGGCCGTCGGGGCGAAGGATGACCGGGCGATCGCGCGCGGCATGCAGCGGGGGCTCGTGCTCGCGGCGGCGCTGGCGGTGCTGGCGTCGGTGCTGCTTCTGCCCGGCGAGCCGCTCTTCGGCGCCCTCAGGCAGCCCGCCGACGTCGTGCCGCTCGCCGCCGGCTATGCGATCGCGTCGATCGCCGGCGTCTTTCCCTTCTATGCGTTCATCGTCTTCCGTCAGACGCTCCAGGCGATGGGGCGCCTGCGCCCGATCATCGCCACGATCGTCGTCGCGAACCTGGCGAACGTCTTACTGAACTGGGTCTTCGTGTTCGGAAAATTCGGCGTCCCGGCGATGGGCGCGGTGGGAACGGGTTGGGCATCGAGTGTCAGCCGGCTGTTGATGGCGTCGCTGCTCCTCGCCCTGGCATGGCGTTCGGTGCATCCGTATCTCACGCCGGTGCGCCGCGACTCCTTCACCGTCGCGCCCATCTGGCGCATGCTTCGTCTCGGTGCACCGATCGGCGTCCAGTTCCAGCTGGAGTTCGGCGCCTTCGGAATCGTCGCGGTGTTCATGGGATGGTTCGGGACGACGCAAATGGCCGGGCACCAGGTGGCGCTCAACCTGGCGTCGTTCACCTTCATGGTTCCACTCGGCGTGTCCGCGGCCGCGACCGTGCTCGTCGGCCAGGCCGTCGGCCGCGGCGATGCCGGCGCCGCGCGGCGGGCTGCCGCCACGGCCCTCGCCTGCGGCGTCGGCTTCATGGTGCTGAGCGCGATCGTGCTCCTGTCGGCGCCCGAGCTGCTCGCACGGGTCTACACGACCGAGCGGGAGGTGATCGCCTTCGCGGCGGTTCTCATACCGCTGGCGGGGATCTTCCAGGTGTTCGATGGGACGCAGGTCGTGGCGATCGGGGTCCTGCGCGGCATCGGCGATACGCGCTCACCGATGCTGATCAACATTCTCGGCTTCTGGTTGATCGGGATGCCGACCAGCCTCTGGCTCGCCTTCCGGACCGACCTCGGTCCGCGCGGCCTCTGGTGGGGGCTCGTCGTCGGGCTGGTCGTGGTCGCCCTCGTCCTGGTGGCCCGCGTGCGCTGGCGAATGGCGGGAGAGCTGCTCCGGCTCGTGATCGACGAATCCACGGACGAGCACATCACGGAGACCGATCGCGTGGTGGCCGAAGCCTGAGGGCTACCGCGTACCCGACTCCTCGCGCATCGTTGCCGGATCGACGCCCTTCGTTCGACACCAGGCCTCGTACGCCGACGGCATGATCTCCGACGGCTTGATCTCGCTCCGGCCGCCCCAGAACACATTGGTGTAGCCGACCGTGATCCCCGCCTCGGCGAGGTGGGCGTCGATCGCCGCCTTGTGCTCGAGCACCATGGCCTTCTCGGTACCGTGGGCGACGCCCATCACGTTGACGTTGCGGAACTCGGGGCCGCCTTCGCGCCAGTAGGCGTGCGTCATGATGTGGTGGCGGCCGACCTCCCGGCCGGCGTCGAGCTCGCGTCCCGGGGGGACCTGCCAGTGGAACAGCGCGTTGTAGCGCGTGACCCGCGTACCGGCCGCCGAGGGCTTCACGTGCTCGAGGAAGGTCGAGAACCGGCCGACCACGCCGCGCTCGTTCAGCTGGCGAGCGACGCGGGCGAACTCCTCCAGCGTGAGCCCCGCCTCGGCGGCGCGGGAGCGCCATGGATCCTCGCGCACCTCGTCGGCGGCGAACTCGCGCTTCAGGGGTTCGAGCACCCGCCACTCGAGCGACGACAGCTCCACGACGGCGGTGTCCAGCACCTGGCCCGGCTCGTCGCTCCGGCTGCCGGGCGGCATTCCGCGCCGGCGCACGTGTCCGACGCCGAGCGCGAACAGCTTCTTCGCCGGCATCAGCCGGAACGCCTCGGCACCCACGCGCTCACGCAGCAGCCCGCAGTGCTTCGCGAGCGAGAACCCCTGCGGCACCTTGAGCGTCGTCCACAGCCGATAGGCGGAGCCGGGCGTCGCGGCATCGGTCGAGCGGATCACCACGTGCCCGCTGAATGGATCGTCGTTCGCCATGAGGTCGAAGGCGGCGTCCAGACGCTCGGCGGGCACTCGCCAGGCGACGAGCGCACCAGGGGCGAGACTGTTCGCCATCAGCGTCTGCCGCACCCGGCGGATGGTCCCCGCCGCCAGCATCGCCCCGACCCGCTCGAGCACCGTCTCCATCGGAAGCCCGGCCTGCCGCGCGATCTCGGCGAATGGGTCGACGTGGAATCCGGCGATCCGGTCCTCGCTCACGGCGAGAATCCGCGCGTTCAGGGGATCGGATATCTCGATCGGGATGGTCTCTGAGGGCACGGTCAACGGGGACGGGGACGGGGTCGATCGTCGGACAGGGGCGGGTCGATCGTCTGCCTCAAGATAACGCCGGTCGGCGCCGGCGGCCTTGCCCCGGTCCCCACTTCCTGTGCAAAGTGATCCCCGATTCAATGCCGAGGACGATGTCCCCACGCGTTCGCCGATTCCCCTGGGCCTCCTGGCCCACCGACAGACTGATGCAGACCCGCATCAGCGACCTGGGACTCACCATAGAGGGAACGTGGCTCGAGCGGCAGCGTGATGAGCTGTACGAGTCGCTGGACCGGCGAGGCATCACCACGCTTCCGCACCTCTGGCTCTCGGTGGAGTGGTTCTCGCCGCACGGAGTGCCCGGGTTCGCGGTTCCCTTCTATCTCGCCCACCCGCGGCTGGTGCGGCTCGAGCGCAGCCAGATCATCGAGGTCGAGGGCGGCTCGCGCGAGGAATGCACGCGGATCATGCGCCACGAGACGGGCCACGCGCTCCAGCATGCCTACCGCTTCAACCGGCGCCGGCGCTGGCAGGCGCTGTTCGGAAGGTCGTCCACGCCCTATCCCGAGTTCTATCGGCCCAATCCGGCGAGCCGCAGCTACGTGCAGCACCTGCGCCTCTGGTACGCACAGAGCCATCCGGACGAGGACTTCGCCGAGACGTTCGCCGTCTGGCTGCGCCCGAGGACGGAGTGGCGCAAGCGCTACGCGGGGTGGCCGGCCCTGCGCAAGCTCGAGTACGTGGACGAGCTGATGGCGGAGCTCGCCGGGACGAGCCCGCTGGTGAGCCGCCGCACGGTGGTCGAGCCGCTGCGGATGGTAACGCGGACCATCGCCGAGCATTACGCCGAGCGCAAGGAGAAGTACTCGGTGTCCGTTCCGGACATCTACGATCGCGACCTGCGGCGGCTCTTCTCCGATTCGCCGCGACACCGGAACCAGCCGCGAGCCGCCGCCTTTCTTCGTCGCAACCGCGGCGAGATCCGCCGTATGGTCTCCAAGTGGACCGGCGAGTACGAGTTCACGCTCGACGTCGTGCTGGCGCACATGATCCGGCGCGCGCGCGAGCTCCGGCTGCGCGCGGTCGGTTCGGAGCGGCAGCTCCGGACCGATTTCGCCGTGCTCCTCACCGTGAAGACCATGCACTTCCTGTACAGCGAAGGCCGCCGCGACTGGATTGCCCTGTGATCGCGCGTTCCCGATCGTCCCGAGCCGGATCCAGGCGACCGCGATGAAGCGCCTCCGCGTCCTCGTGCTGATGCACCCCGATCACGTGCCTCCGGACTCGCTCGATGGATTCTCGCCGCAGGAGATCCTCGCCTGGAAGGCCGAGTACGACGTCGTCCACTGTCTGGGCGGTCTCGGGCACGAGGCCCGTTCGCTCGGCGTCCAGAACGAGCTGCTGCCGATCCGCGACGCGGTCGAGGAGTTCCGTCCGCACGTGGTTTTCAACCTGCTGGAGGAATTCCATCACAACGTCCTGTTCGACCAGAACGTGGTCAGCCTGCTCGAGCTCCTGCGCGTCCCGTACACGGGGTGCAATCCGCGCGGGCTGATGCTGGCACGCAGCAAGTCGCTCTCCAAGAAGCTGATCGCTTACCACCGGATCCACGTCCCCGACTTTCTGGTCGTTCCGCGCGGCCGGCGGGTGCGACGCCCGCGCAAGCTCGAGTTTCCCCTGATCGTGAAGAGCCTCGTGGAGCACTCATCGTTCGGAATCTCCCAGGCTTCTCTGGTCGAGGATGACGCAAGGCTCGTCGAGCGCGTGGCGTTCGTTCACGAGCACGTCGCCACCGACGCGATCGTCGAGCGGTTCATCGATGGGCGGGAGATCTACGTAGGCGTGATCGGGAACGAACGGCTGATAGCGCTCCCCGTGTGGGAGCTGACGTTCGAGAACATGCCTGCCAACGCCGCCCTGATCGCCACCGCCAAGGTCAAGCACGACGTCGCCTATCAGGAGAAGCGGGGAATCTTCCTCAAGCCGGCCACCGATTTCGCGCCCGAGCTGGCCGAGCGGATCGCGCGAATTACCAAGCGGATCTATCGCACGCTCGAGCTCGATGGCTACGCACGGATCGACTTCCGCCTCAGCGCGACTGGCGAGCCCTACTTCCTCGACGCCAATCCGAATCCGGACATCGCCGATGGTGAGGAGTTCGCCTCGGCCGCGCAGCACCATGGCTTCGATTATCCGGAGCTGATCACGCGAATC
>DATKCV010000123.1:0-67824 GCA_035513015.1 Gemmatimonadaceae bacterium | reverse complement strand
GGCGGCCTCAAGGAGAAATCCGTCGCCGCGCTGCGCAACAAGATCACGAAGCTGATCATTCCACGCGGCAACATGCGCGAGATCGCAGAGCTGCCTGATGAGGTGCGGGAGGGAGTGACCTTCCTTCCGGTGTCGACGGTGGACGAGGTGCTCGCGCTGGCGCTCAGGCGCGATGTGGCGGTCCGGGAAGCCGGGGACGCCGCTGTGGCGACGCAGCATTGACCGAGCCCGGGACCGGCGAGCCGCTCGTCATCCGGTCGCTGGAGTTCTGCGGCGGCATGGTCGACCCCGATGGCTGGAGACCTGACACAGTGCTGCCGGAGATCGCCTTTGGAGGACGGTCGAACGTCGGCAAGTCGTCGCTGCTGAACCGGCTGGTGCGCCGCAAGGCTTTCGCCCGCGTAAGCCAGACGCCAGGCAAGACGCGCGAGATCAACTTCTTTCTCGTCAACGGAGCGTTCTATCTGGTGGATCTGCCAGGGTACGGATACGCGCGGGTATCGAAGGAGATGCGCGAGCGTTGGCGGCTGGTCATTGAGCGCTATCTGCGCACGACACCCACGCTTCGCGGCATGGTGCAGCTGATCGATGCGCGGCATCCGCCGACTCCGGACGATCTCCGCATGCTCGATTTCCTGTCAGAAGTCGAGGTGCCGACATTGGTGGTGCTCACCAAGATCGACAAGTTGCGCCCGCGTGAGAGGGAGGAAAAGCTGGCGGAGGCGTCGCGCCTGCTGCAGCTTGAGCCGGATCAGATAATCCCCTTCAGCGCCGTCAGTGGCGAGGGACGCGACGAGTTGGCGCGCGCCATCGCCGACCTCGTGCAGGAACCTTCAGGGAGCATCGAATGATCACCAGGCTGGTTGCGCTCGGCGCTCTCGTGCTCACGGTGGCGGCGTGCGCTTCGACGTCGGGAAGTGGAGGCGAAGTGGCAGCGCAGGCAAGGGCCGACACCGCGTTCTTCACGCTGGATTCGACACACGCGCAGTTCGTTCCGGCAGGGTTCGGCTCGTTGCGGCAGGATGACATCGCCATCAAGCTGGGGCTCACCGGCGTTCAGGTGCGCGTGCTTCCGCTGGACGAGACCGTGCTACGTCTGCTGGCGGCGGATTCGTATCGGGCGCTGCACGATCTGGTGGAGAACCGCCGCGACGAGCTGCTCACGACGGCGCGCCGTTACAACCTTCGCAACCCCAGCCTCTGGTACGTGTCGTTCTATGGCGTGCAGCAGGACGCGCGCTTCGATCCGGCGGAGCTGATCATCTCGACCTCCTCGCGCCAGCTCCGTCCTATCGACTTCATTCCGCTCACGTCGGGGTTCGGGGAGCGGCGGCTGCAGCAGCGCGAGACGCAAAGCGCGATAATCATCATGGAAGAGATCGACATCAGCCAGCCGGTACTCGTCGAGATGCAAGGCGTTCGCAACAACTCGTGGGAATCGACCCTTCGGGCGATCGAGCGTGAACGGGCCCTGGTTCGATCCCGTGCCTCGGGGGAACGCGCGCCGTCGCAGGACGGTTGATTCCGTATGGTCATGCTCCCGCTGCGCACGCTACTACCCGCACCGGAGTCCGGCGTGATGGACGCCTGGTTAGGTGAGATGGAAGATGCCCTCGCATCGCCCGACGCCGACCGGGCGCTCATCTGCCGCACCGCGCTCGCCCAACTCTGCTATCCGGAATACGCCGCGAACTGGGATACCGCGGTCGCGGATGATCGCCTCCCTCTCGCCACGCGATCGGCGTTGCTGGCATTGGATCCGCACAACATCACCCTGGAACCGGAATTCTACGCCGACTGCGATGACTCGAAGTTCCAGCCGGTCAAGCCGCTCCTCTGGTTGTGGTACTCCTTCGACCGCACGCCGTTAGGCGGACAGAACGTAACGCTGGGTGTCCGGCTGCGACGTATACTGGCCCCGTACATCTTCAAGCGGTGCGGAGCGAACTTCAAGGCGTTCCAGCACGTCGAGTTCTCCTTCGGCTACAACCTCGAAGTCGGCGACGATGTGGTAGTGCACCGTCACGTGCTGCTCGACGACCGCGGCGGCATTGTCCTCGGCAACCGCGTCTCGATCGCGGACTATGCGAACATTTACAGCCACACGCACAGCATCGTCGACCAGCGCGACGTCACCGATGCGGTCACGACGCTGGAGGACGACGTCCGGATCACCTACCACGCCACGGTGCTGGCCGGAACCACGGTCGGGCGGAACGCGATGGTGGGAGCGATGGCTGTGGCGACCAAGGACGTGCGGCCCTGGCACGTCAACGTCGGGATCCCGGCCAAGAGCGTCCGGGTCAAGCCCGGCGCGCCGCCGGAGGAGGCGGAGCTTTCGCTGGTCAAGAAGCGGAAGTCGGAGTGAGGAGCTGGAACGGACGGCGCCGCCGACACCGCACTAACGCCGGCCACGTGCCAGCCCCACCGCGTGGCCGGTCCTGGTCGTCGATGGTCCCCGAACTCTCCACGCGCCAGCCGAACTTCAGATCACGCGCAGAACGTCCTCGCAGGCCCCGCCGTCGCCCGTGCCCAGAAGTGCGACGATCTCCTGGAGCGCCTGATGCTCGCGGGGCCAGGTATACCGACCGAGCGCCCCGTCCACCGTCATCCACTCATGGCCCCGGTGCTCGGCGCCGACCGTGACGTCGGCGGGCTCGCTGACGAACGCCGCGAACACCACGGCAACCTGGACGGTATGTGAGCGGTGCAGGTAGAACGGCTGGACCGTCACGTTGTACAGCCGCTGCACCTCCAAGCCGGCCTCCTCCCGGACTTCTCGAACGGCCGCCTGCTCCGGCTCCTCTCCGGGCTCCAACCGGCCGTGGACGGTCTCCCAGGAGCCGGGGCAGCGTGTATCCGTGGACCGTTGCAGTACCAGCACGCGCCAGCCGGCGGACAGCGGGCGGACGACATAGACGTCGACGGTACCGATGACCAGCTCAGCCACTGCTCACGCTCCCCCTACGGGGTGCGTGGGGGCCTCCGACTGGTGCACTGAGCTCGGCCGCACCGGCTGCGTCCCCCTGCCGCCGGCCGGCGGCGGTTCTGTCCCGTGCTCCGCCGCGCAGTGAAGCACCGGCAATGCGTGCTCCGTATCGGCGGAGCATGCTCCAGCAGCATGGATCGATCAACTTTCCACCGGACCCGTGCGCGCCTGCTTGAGTAGCGAGCGCAGTCGTGCGCTCAGCACTCGCGACCGCAGCGGCTTGCTGAGGAAGTCATTGGCACCGTACTCGAACACCCGCACCTCGCTGTCCTCGTCCCCATTCGCCGTGAGAACGAGCACCGGCAGCTGCGCCGTTGCCCGGCGGGCCCGCAGGTGGGTGAGGACGCCGTAGCCGTCGAGCCGCGGCAGGTCCAGGTCGAGCACCACTACATCGGGCGCCCACCGGTCCACTTCGTCCAGCGCCCGAACGCCGTCCTCCGCTTCTGCCACGGCAAACCCGTCGCGCTCGAGCATCTCCCGAAGTAGCCGACGGAGCTGGGGCTCGTCCTCGACTAGAAGGACCTTCAGCTTCTCACCGTCCAGGCCTTCGGCGCCGGACTCGATCAGGTCCTCGCGCAACTGGAGCGCCTCGGCCGGCAGCGAGGGGATCGGCGACGAGCGGGTGCGCGGGCGGGGCCCACCGTATCCGCTCGACACCGGCGTGGTGACGCTGCGGGGGTCGGCCGCCGGTGACTGCGGCGCCTGCGTCGAAGCTCCGGCGCGGGAGGGCGCGTCCTCGACCGGAACCTCGAGTACGCGCAGAAGCTCGTCGAGGCTCGTCTCCCCCTGCCGGACGTGCGCCAGCCCACTCTCCCACAGCGACTTCATCGCCGCCTCGCGGGCGGCGTCGGCGATCCGGTCCGCCGGCTCGCCGGCTGCGATCCGGCGCCCGACTTCGGGCGTCACGATCAGCACCTCGGTGACCGCGAAGCGACCGCGGTAGCCCGTCTGCGCGCAGTCACTGCACCCGGTGGCGCGGTAGAGCGTCGTTCCGCTGGGGATCCACTTCTGGATCCGCTCCGGCACCGAATCCATCCACAGGTGGCGGCAGGCCTTGCACAGCTTCCGGAGCAGCCGCTGGGCGACGATCCCCTTCAGCGATGCGGCGATCTTGTAGCTCTCGATCCCGATGTCCACCAGACGGGTGACCGAGCTGGCCGCGTCGATCGTGTGGAGCGTGGACAGGACGAGGTGGCCGGTGAGCGACGACTGCACCGCGATCTGCGCCGTCTCGCGGTCGCGGACCTCGCCCACGAGGATCACATCGGGGTCCTGGCGCAGGATGGATCGCAGCGCGGCCGCGAACGTCAGGCCGGCTTTCTCGTGCACCTGGACCTGCACCATCCCCTGCATCTTGTACTCGACCGGGTCCTCGACCGTGACGATGTTGCCGCCGCGCGTCTGAAGGTGGCGGAGCATCGAGTACAGTGTGGTCGTCTTTCCCGAGCCGGTGGGGCCGGTCACAAGGATGATCCCTTCACGCGCGCCCAGCAGCTGCTTGATCCGCTCGACCTCATCGGTGTTGAGCCCCATGTGGTCGAGCGAGAGCACCGTGCCGCGGTTGTCGAGGATACGGATGACGACCTTCTCGCCCTGGGAGGTGGGGAGCGTCGAGACACGCAGGTCGATCCGGGTGCCGTTGACGACCACGCGAGCGCGGCCGTCCTGCGGGCGCAGGCGGTCGGCGATGTCGAGCCCGGACATGATCTTGATTCTCGAGACGAGCGGGAGCCCCACTGCCCGTGGGAGATTCATGACCTCGCGCAGCACGCCATCGATCCGGTAGCGGACGGCCACGCCGCCCTCTTCCGGCTCGAGGTGAATGTCGCTGGCGCGCGAAGCGATCCCTTCCGCCACGACGTGGTCGACGAGCCGGATCACCGGACGCTCGCCCGCCCGATCCACGCCGACGTCCATCTCCGCGGCCTCGGCCGCCTCGTCGACGGCCTGCACGTCGTACCTGGACGCCACGCTGTCGAGGATCTTGTCGACGACGTTCTCGGGCCGATACAGCTCGTCGATCCGCTCGGCTATCCGCGTGGGTGTTGCGAGCGACATCCGCACTTCGCGTCCGGTGGCGAAGGCGAGGGTACGCTCGCAGTCGAGGTCGTGTGGGTCGGCGGTGGCGATGTCGAGGACGGAATCGGAGATCGCCAGCGGAACGATCCGGTACTTCCGCGCCAATTGTTCGGGCACGAGAGCGCGTGCCTGCTGGCTGACCGTGGCCAGGTTGGCGATCTTCATTCGGAACCGGGTGGACAGGGCGGTGAGGATCTCGTCGTCGCTCACCATGCCGCGCCGGACCGCCGATTCCCAGTAGCTCTCCTGCGCTGCCGAGCGGAGCTGCGCGAACGCCTCGGGCGCCAGGATCGACTCGAGGGTCGGCAGAAGCCATTCATCGCGCAGGGGACGAACCGACATTCAGGCTCCGACGCTCAGGTGATGGAATTCGCCGGCGACGGGCATCGCGGTAGGTCCTCCGCGTCCTCTGCGATTCGACAGCGGCGAAAGCACCGGGCCCGCCCACGAGGAGCCTGAACCCCGACCGCGACCTCCCTCAAAGGATCCCCCAGAATTCGCGTCCCACGTCCACGGAGAACGTCCAGCGGCCATCGCACAGCCCACGCGCGACATCGAACCGGAGCACATCGAACAGGGTGAGCAGGCCCACGCCGAGCGCCGGCCGCGGCCCGGTCGGGGAGTCGGCGGCACCGGCGGCCCACGAGGCGTGCGCGTAGGGTGCGAGGGTCGCTGACGCCGGCACCCGGCCGAACCTTCCCAGCGGAATTGGGACGAACGGTACGGGTGTGCGCAACTCGATGCGCTGGCTCGCGCCGAAAGTACCGTGAATGGTGTGAAAGCCGTACCCGGGGCCGGTGATCGGGCCGCCGAGATACACCATGTCCTGAGGCGGCACGAGTCCGTCGGTGGCCTCTACAGCCGCCACGGTGGAACGGAACACGAGTCGCCGCACCCCCAGTGGTCGTTCGATCTCGATGTGGGCGAAGACGCGTCCGAGTGCCGCCCTCTCCCGGTCGAGCGTCATGCCGCTCCCGCGGAAGAGGGAGCCTCGCAGCTCCGCCGAGCCTCGGACCTCCGTGCCGAACGGTCCGAGCCGCGGCGGTCGCTCGACGCCGAGCACTGCGCGGGTGGATCGGATGGGCCAGGCCGCGATGGTCGGGCCGAAGCTCCCGGACGTCGGAGTCGCGTTCACCTCGAGCGGGTCCTGCTCCTCGACGCCGATCTCGAGCCGCCAGCGCGACGCTCCGGGTACACCGGCGCGGAGCTCGACGCCCACACCGCGGGCATCGTAGGGGTTGGTCCAATCACTCCCGAACTCCTGCGCCGCGAAGCTGTTGCGAAGCAGCGAGACCTCCGGCAGGTCTTCCGCCTGCCGATGCGTGCGGTGTGCGAACAGGCGCACGGCGAGGCCCGCGGCGTGCTCGTAGCGCAGCCCGACGATCCCCTTGAGCGCCTCGTCGGCTACGCCGTACCGCGCCGAAAGCTCGGCACCGAAACCTCGGCCCAGGCGGTGACTCACGCCCGTGCCGAGGGCGAGCCCTTCCACCCGGTTGACGCGAACGATGTCGGAGACCCGACGCGTCGCCAGCGCGCTCTGCCGCGATCTCGCCAGCGCCTCGGCGCGGACGAGCCGCCGCGCCTCGGCCTGAATCTGCTCGACGTCCTCCGGGCGCGCCGCCCGAACGTCGGGCGGCAGCGAGTCCATGATCGACCCGCTCCACTCGAATCGGGCGCGCACGGACGCGGGAGCATCCACGATCTCCGGGCCGGCGAAAATTCCCGCCTCGAGCCCCTGATTCAGCTCGTAGCAGCAGATCTCCCATCGGCCTCGGATGATCCCGCGCGCCGGATACTCGAGCCACGTACCGGTGCGGCGAATCTCGATTTCCTGCCGGCTCGGGAGCCAGAACCGCGCGCCGACCAGGCCGTTCTCGAGGACGATGGCGAGGTCCTCGAGATAGCGGTCGAGGTACGCCGCCCTGGTGAAGTTGAACGCCATGCGCACGACATCCGCCGTCGCTCGGTCCAGGTAGACCGCACCGATCACCCGGGGCTGACGGTCATCGCGGGGGCGGACCCGTACCTGGATGACCTCGATCAGGCGTCCGGGAAGGCGGATCGACAGGGAGTCGCTGATCGCGAAGTCGTATTCGCGCAGCCCCGCCGCCGACAGCGGGTGCGGGACGTCGCGGACCTCGTCCCCGTCGCCGAGCCGGATGATGCTCGGAAAGTTGTTCTGAACGATTCCGAGGTGATCGCGGTGGTACTCGATGTCGGTTGGAAGCAGGAGCGTGTCCCGCCGGCCGACGATCCGCTGCTTGCTCAGGTCGGGCGACCGCCAATAGACTTCCAACGCGAGCTCGTCCGCCTTCACCACCTTCGGCGGATCGGGGAAGCCCTCGCCGAGCTGGGCGAGGAAGGTGAGATAGCCGCGCGCGGTCGCGCGATAGTCCACGAGCCCTGTATCGGCGAGCTGCTGTGCGCGGCGCTCGGTGGCCCGCTCCACGAGGGCGCGGGTGCGGGTGTCGTTCCACTCCTGCGCGCCGGCGTACGGCGCGGCCGGGCCACCGACGATCATGCACGCGGCCAGGAGCGCCGCGAGGACATTCTTCATTGCGCGAATATCGCCAGCGTGCATGCACCGAGCAACCCGATCGAACGCGCGGCGGCGCGATGTCGTGCAACGCCGCGCGCGATGTAGCGCGTGGACGCGCGCGTGACCGGGTGGGACGGACGTGAGCTTCGCCGGCTTTCGCGCCCGCGCGGCGCGCGGCGGGCTGGTGCCCGTGTGGCGCGACTGCCTGTTCGACACCGACACGCCGGTCTCGGCGTTCGCGAAGCTGCGACGCGACCCGTTCGCATTCCTGCTCGAGTCGGCGCCGGCGGGGGGCGAGACGTGGTCGCGCTACACGTTCATGGGCACGGAGCCCCGCGGCGCGTGGCGGTTGCGCGACGGCACGGTAGAGGACTGGACGCCGGCGCGCGGGTGGCACGGCGCCCGGCGCCCGAACGATCCCCTCGGCGACCTCCAGACGCTGATCGCGCGGCACCAGCCGGTCGCCGTGCCGGAGCTGGGTGCATTCTGGAGCGGCGCCGTCGGCTACTTCGGCTACGATGTCGTCCGATTCCTCGAGCATCTCCCCGCGCCGCCGCCGCGGGGACAGGACCTCCCCGATGCGCTGTTCGTGTTCACCGGTGTGGTCGTCATCATCGACAATCTTCGCGCCCAGGCGCGGGTGGTGACCGCCGTTCCGGTGGAGGCCGGTACGCCGGAGCCCGGGCTGCGCGCGCTGTACGACGGAGCGGTGGCCGAGCTCGAGGCAACGATTCTGCGACTGGCCGGTCCGGCCACGCTGGAGCGCCTGGAGCTCGACCCCGACGCCCCGCCGGCGACGGGGCACTCGACCTACGAGCGCGCGCGCTTTCTCGACGACGTGCAGCGGATCCGGGAGTACATCCTGGCCGGCGACTGCTTCCAGGCGCTGCTCGCGCGGCGGATCGCGGTCCCCCACGACTTCCGCTCCGACTCGCTCTACCGCGCGCTTCGGGCACTCAACCCCTCGCCGTACATGTACCATCTCGTGCTCGATGGGGTGGAGCTCGTGGGAAGCTCGCCGGAGCTCCTGGTGCGCGTCTCCGACGGCCGCGTCACCGTGCGGCCGATCGCCGGGACCCGCCCGCGCGGACGGACGCCGGAGGAGGACGAGGACATGGCCACGGAGCTTCTGGCCGACGAGAAGGAGCGAGCCGAGCACATCATGCTGGTGGACCTCGGTCGCAACGACGTCGGCCGGATCGCGCTGTACGGCACCGTGCAGGTGACCGAGCTGATGGCCGTCGAGCGATACTCGCACGTGCTCCACATCGTCAGTCAGGTTGAAGGCACGCTGCCCGAGGACGCCTCGGCGCTCGAGGCCTTCCGGGCCACCTTCCCCGCCGGAACGATGACCGGTGCCCCGAAGGTGCGGGCAATGGAGATAATCGACGAGCTGGAACCGGAGCGACGGGGGCCGTACGCGGGGGCGGTCGGTTACATTGCGGCCGGCGACCGCCGGATGGACCTGGCGATCACGATCCGCACCTGCGTGATCGCCGGCGGGGTGGCGTCGGTTCAGACGGGCGCCGGAATCGTGGCCGATTCGGTGCCGGAACGCGAGTGGGACGAGACGGAGAACAAGGCGCGGGCGATGCTGACCGCGATCGGACGAGTGCGTGCGCGGCCGGCGACGACGCCGGCGCCGCCCTCGCCTCCTAGAAGCGCTGCCCTGCCGGGCACATATTGAGGTCGATGCAGTTCAAGTTGATCAGTACCGAGAGCGAGCAGTCGTACGAGTTGCGCAGCGGGGCGCCCCTCGTGGTGGGCCGCGCCTTGAACTGCGACATCCCGATCCTCGATCCGACCATCTCCCGGCGGCACGCCGAGGTCGTGTCCGACACCCACGGCATCGAGATTCGCGACCTCGGCTCCAGCAACGGCACGTTCCTGAACGGGATCCGGGTCGAGACGACGCGGGCGACGGCGGGGGACGTGGTGACGTTCGGGAGCGTGGCGTTCCGGCTTAAGGAAGTCGCGCCGAGCGGCGAAGGACCGACGGTCGCGGAGGATTCGATATCGCGCATCCGGCCGGGGGCGACGATCCTCCGCGAGGTCCGCGTTCGCGACACGGACAAGCCGTTCGTCGGCCGGCGAAAGACGCGGACGCCGGTGGCCGAACGCGAGGTCACCCCGGTCATCGAGTCGCGCAACCGCAGCGAGCTGAAGCTCGAGCTGCTGCTCGCGGTCTCCCGCGAGCTGTCGCGCGCAGTCGACGTCGATACTCTGCTCGAGAAGATCGTGCGGACGACGTTCAAGATCCTCGACGCCGACCGCGTGTCGATCCTGCTCGCCGACGACCACGGCGAGCTGGTGGCGAAGATCGCCAGCGACAAGGACGGGGAGGACGCCGAGCGGACGGTGCCGCAGTCGATCGCCCGCCGGGTCGTCGAGGAGAAGGTCGCCGTGCTCTCCGACAACGCGCCCGAGGACCAGCGGTTCGGCGGCGACTCGATCCTCATGCAGCGCGTCCGCTCGGCGATGTGCGCGCCGCTGATCGGCAGCGAGAACCGGGTGCTCGGCGTCATCTACGTCGACAACCTCACGCTGACGCACCGCTTCGGCGACGCCGATCTCGAGTTCCTGGTGGCCTTCGCCGGGATAGCCGCGGTGGCGATCGAGAACAGCCAGTTCTCCGAGCGGATACGGCGGGAGACGCTGATCCGCAGCAACTTCGAGCGCTACTTCGCGCCATCGCTCGCCGCCCGCATCGCCAGCTCTCCGGACGCGGTGCGGCTGGGCGGCGAAAAGAGGACGGTGGCGGTGCTGTTCAGCGACATCCGCAACTTCACGCCTCTCTCCGAGGTGATGAATCCCGACGACACCGCGCGGCTGCTGACCGAGTACTTCACCGAGATGGTCGAGTGCGTGTTCCGGCACGGAGGTACGCTCGACAAGTTCATCGGCGACGCGGTCATGGCGCAGTGGGGAGCGCCGATCAGCGCGCCCGACGATGCCGACCGGGCGATGGACGCGGCTCTGGACATGATGCGGGCGCTGGAGACGCTGAACGCGACCTGGCGCGCCGACGGCCGGCCGGAGCTGACTATCGGTATCGGGCTCAACTTCGGGGACGCGTTCGCCGGGAACATCGGCTCGGAGCGGCGGCTCGAGTACACCGTGATCGGCGACACCGTGAACACGGCGAGCCGGCTCTGTTCGGCCGCCGACGGCGGAGAGATACTGGTCAGCGAGGACTTTCGCGCCGCGCTGAAGCGGCCGCCCGGGCTCGTCGCGCACGCGCCGATGGAGCTCAAGGGCAAGACCCACGCGGTACCGTTGTACAGCGTCGTGTTGTGAGCCGCGGCACGACCGTGCCGGGCTACGCGCGCACGCGGGTGCGCGGCGCCGAGGTCGTCGCCCTCGAGCCGCTGCTTCCCGCCGTGCGTCAGGCTCTGGTAACCGGTACGCTGCACGAGTTCGCCGCCGCGCACCCGGAGGCGGTGGCGCTCGCCGGGCGCGATGTCGCCTGGGCGGCACCGCTGCCCGGAGACGGCACGCGAGTGGTGGTGCGGCACACGCGGCATGGGGGAACGCTGGCGCCGGTCACCGGCGACCTGTTCCTCTTCCCCCGTGCGAGGCAGGAGCTGGAGACGGCGGTCCGTCTTGCCGCGGCGGGAGTTCCGACGCCGGAGATCGTGGCCTACGTGCTCTACCGGGCCGGGATCTTTCGACGTAGCGATGTCGCGACACGCGAGATCCCGAGGGCGAGCGACCTCGCTCGCGCGCTGCTCGCCGACCACGGCGCCGTGCAGAAGCGTCTCCTGCTCGAGGCCACCGCGCGGCTCATCGCGCAGCTGGGCCGGGCCGGCGCCCACCACCCGGATCTGAACCTCAAGAACGTGCTGCTTGCTCCCGGCCCGACATCGCGTCTTCGCGCGTGGGTGCTCGATGTGGACCGGGTCACGTTCGGCGCGGCGGGCGACCCGCGCGTCACGGCGGCGAACATCGGCCGCCTCGAACGGTCGGCGCGAAAGTGGCGCGACGAGCGCGGCGCGCCGGTGAGCGAAGACGATCTGGCCTGGCTGCGGAGCGCCGTGGATCGCGAGCGGAGCCGGCCCTGAACCCTGGTCAGCCCGGCCTCGGCGACGCGGCCACGATGGCCAGCAACCGGTCCACGGCCGGCAGCACTGCGGCGACCTGGAGGTCTTCCAGCGTATCGCCCGGGCTCACGATGCGCACGATGCGGCCACCGTACGGCGCGTAGATCGCCGGCGCGGCCGTGAACAGCACACCGGCCGGCGTTCCCGTCGCGGCGGCGGCGTGGGCGAGACTCGTGTCCGGCGTGACGATGGCGTCGGCCGCGGCGATCAGCGCGAACACTTCCCGCACCGGCGACACGTTCACCGCCACTGCGCCGCCAAGCTCCGCCGCCGCCACCGCCGCCGCCCAGTCGCCCGGATCGCCGGTGATGAGGACGCTCGCTCCCGGATCGTGCTCTCTCAGGTGGCGCACGACGGCCGCGTACCGCTCGGCGGGCCACCGGCGATCGCGCGTGAAGGCGGAGACGTTCACGAGGAGGCGCGGTGTCCCTGGATGCCGCTGCCACAACGCCTCGGCGCGGGCCCGCTCGTCGTCTCGCAGGTACAGTTCGTAGCGCCAGTCGGTGGTCGCAGGATCGACGCCGAACGCCAGCGCGCTCTGTCCGATCTGCTCCACGAACAGGGCGTCCGGGGGCGAGTGCGGAACCGGAAGGGTGTAGACGAAATCGTTGCGACGACCTTCGATGCCGATGCGCCAGGGTGCACCGGTCGCCAGCATGAGCAGCATGGTCGTCGCCGACGGCACCAGCATGCCGGCGATCACCGCGTCGTAACGCTCCCGGCGCAGCGCGCGCACGGTGCTGACGTAGCTCCACAGGCGTCGGCGGTCGAGCACGTGAACCCGCCGGACATGTGGATTCCCATCGAGCACCGACCGGTTGCCGGGCGAGGCGAGCACGTCCAGCTCGATCGTCGGATGAGACGTGGCCACCGCGCGAATCAGCCCGGTGGCCATGATCATGTCGCCGATGCGGTCGTACCGAAGATAGAGAACGCGGTGCTGGCGCGAGCCCCAGACCGGGGGCGGTCGTCGGGCGCCGCCGAAGAGCCGCTCCGCCGCCGCGAAGAGCACGGCCTTGGCGGAGCGCTCGAGCCGCTTCAGCGCGGGATGCACCATGCCGCGTGCTCGAACCGGGCGGCGGAGCGGCGACGCCCGGTCACCGGGCCGGTTTCCGGTGGGCGACGAGCGTCGTTCCGCGCACGTGCACCAGAGGGACTCGCCGGGCGAGCTCGTTGAGCGCGCGGTAGACGCCGGCCGAGTGCCGCGGCCCCGCGTAGTCGTGCCAGAGGATCAGCCCTCCGGGCCGGCACATGCGCAGCGCCTTCGCCGCGTCGCTGAGCACGTACGAGTAGGCGTGCGACCCATCGACGAAGATCAGATCGTAGCGCTCGGCGTGCTCCGACTCGTCGAACTGCTTGCTGTCGCCGTAAAGCTGGGTGATTCGCGGCTCGACATCGGTGCCCGAATAGAAGAATCGCTCGTAGGCCGATTCCTTCAGGGCGTGCCGCACGTCGCGCGCGCTGTCCCCGGTCTCCCGCGAGTAGGCGGCGTGCTGGTCCGGGGCGAGCGTCAGCGTGACGATCTCGGCGTCGTCGGGGGCGTTGCGTGCCCAGAGATACGTGGTCTTGCCGGTGCACGTACCGAACTCGAACATCGCCCGCGCTCTCTTGGCGAGCACGGCGAGTATCCACGCTTCGGCGTCGCTGGTCCCGCCGGGTATGCCGCCGCCCTGGCCCACGTACGCGACCTCGGTCTGGTGGCCGGGCCCGAACGGCGTCCTCGCGAAGACCGGATCCAGCTCCTCGAGCGGAATCGTGCGAATCGGCCAGCGCCCGAAGATTCCGCGCTGGCGGTGGCGCGCGCGATACTGGAGCGCATACCAGCCGGCGCCGAGCGCCACGGCGGCGAGCAGGATGATGACGGCGACGAGCGCCGCGCTCATGCCTGGCCGCCGGAATCGGCGCGCCGCCGGTAGGCCGGGTCGTTGTACATCTTGAACTGGCGGTAGACCTTCGGCACGACGCGTCCGGCGGCAATGTCGCGGAGCAGCGTGGTCAGCTCCTCGGCCAGGTCGTCACGCTGCATTCGCAGCACGCCGAGGCGCTGCTCGCAGCGCTCGCGGAAAGCCGCATCGGCATCGGGCCGATCGGCCTGCTCGCGCATGTGATAGATCTTGAGCTCGACTATGCTGATCTTGTCGGCGAGCCAGCCGACCGTCTCAGCCACGGTCGGGCCGTCCCGCGGCGCCGCGCACGGCATCCATCACCGCCTCGTCGATCCGCTCGATCAGGTCGTTGCGGCGCTGGTTCAGCTTGTCCACCGCGCGCTTCGCCACCGCGACCTGGTGGTCGTCGTCGACTCGCGCCTTGTCCTCCTCGTGCCACAGCTCGATGTTCGTCTGCGCGAGCTGCGCGATCAGCGATCCAACCGTGTCGTTCATGACCTTCCTCCTGGATGTCGAAGTTGGCCGGCGTCGGCGGCGAGCGACGCCCGTACCCGCGCGTGCACCTCCTCCACGCCGATCTCCAGCATGCAGGTGTGATCGGGGGCCATCCGTGCCGCGCCGCGCCGGCAGGCGCCACAGCGCGCACGGGGTGAGCTGATGGCGACCGTCGTCGGGAGTCCGGGATTCCAGTGACGGGCGTCAGTGGCGCCGTAGAGCGTCACGGTCGGGGTGCCCACCGCCATCGCCATGTGCGCCGGCCCGGTGTCGCCGCACACGAGCAGGTCGAGCGCGGCGAGGCCTCCGACGAACCGCCGCAGTCGCGGCAGGTGCGCGCTCACCGCTGCCGGGGCGAGCGCCAGACAACGCGCGACCCGCTCCTCGTCGCCGACAGTCCCGAGAACGACCGCCGCCGCGTTCTCTCCGGCGATGCGCCCCGCCAGGTCGGCGTACCGCTCGACCGGCCACGTGCTCCCCGCCGCGCGGGCCGAGAGCACCAGGCCGACCCGCGGCGCGCCGGGAGGCGTTGGCAGGGACTCGACATCGCTCACACCGCGCGAACGCTCCTCGGTGGTCAGGAAGATCCGCGGCATCCGCGGCCGCACCGGAACCCCGAGCAGCTCGAGCATGCGCTGGCGCTGCCGGACGACGTACTCGTCGCGCGGCTGGCGCGACAGACGGTCCGTGTATGCGATGCGCCACGGCCCGCGAATGTCCCAGCCGGCGCGTCGGCGGGCCCCCGAGAACAGCGTCACCGGCGCGGTGCGGGGACTCGACTGAAGGTCGATCAACCAGTCGTAGCGCCGTCCGCGAATCCGGCCGGGCATGCGCAACGGATGATCGCGGTCGTAGACCAGCAGCTCGGAGAGGAACGGGTTGCCCCGGACCAGCTCCGACGCCGGCGCTCCGGTGAGGAAGTCGATTGCGGCGGTCGGATGCGCATCCCGCAGATCCTCGAGCAACGGCGCGCTGAGCATCACGTCGCCGAGCTGCTGAAGTTGCACGACCAGGATGCGGGTCGGATGCTCCATCCCCGGAAGGACTCCCCTGCTGCGATTCGGTAGAGCGGACCCGCGAAGTCTAGCGGTGCCGCATCGCGTGCGCCATGCCGGCTATATTCACGTCCATGTCCGACTTCCGGCTCGACCGCATCTGCATCGTGATGATGAGCGCCGTCGGTGATGCCGTGCACGTGCTCCCCGTCGCGAACGCGATCAAGCGCCACCGGCCGCAGTCGCACGTGACCTGGATTCTCCAGGCCGGTCCGGCGCGGCTGGTGCGCGGCCATCCGTCGGTCGACGAGATCATACTGTTCGAGCGCGGCCGCGGCTGGGAAGCGTTCACCGACATCCGGACGAAGCTGGCCTCGACCACGTTCGACGTAGTGCTCGCTCTCCAGGTCTACTTCAAGGCGGGAATCGTGACCGCGTTCACCCGCGCTCCGGTGAAGCTCGGCTTCGACCGGGCGAGGGCGCGCGATCTCAACTGGCTGTTCACGAACCGCCGCATCCCGTCTCACCCGACCGGGCAACACGTCCAGGACCAGTACTTCGAGTTCCTCCACGCTCTGGGAATCCCGGCCGCGCCGGTAGTCTGGAATCTTGGCCCTTGGGAGCACGAGCGAGCCTGGCAGCAGGCCTTCTTCGCGCCGATCGATCGGCCGGTCGCATCGATCGTGGTCGCGACGAGCAAGCCGGAGAAGGACTGGCCGCCCGAGCGGTGGGCCGAGGTCATCGATGCCCTTTACGAGGACCACGGACTCCAGCCAGTGCTCGTCGGTGGCACGTCGCCGCGCGAGATGGCGGCTCAGGCGGTGATCACCGCGCGCGCGCGCCACACTCCGCTGACGACGCTCGGCGCGAGCCTGCGCGAGCTGGTGGCGATCCTCGAAGGCTCGGCGCTGGTTCTGACCCCGGACACGGGCCCGCTGCACATGGCCGTCGCCGTCGGCACGCCGGTGATCAGCCTGATCGGCTACACGAACCCCAGACGCACCGGCCCCTACCGCCGCTTTCACGACCTGATCGTCGACGCGTACGGAGATCCGGGGGAGGATTATCCGATTTCGATCAGGAACCGGCCGGGCCGGATGGAACGGATCGGGGTTCGAGACGTGATGGAGAAGGTGCAGCTCTGGCGGGAGCGATACGCGAATCACCCGCGGCAGAACTAGGTCTCCGCCGCCGTCCCCTTCCCGGCCGGCTCGGTCCAGCGCAGCGATCCGAACTCGTATCTCACGCCGACCCTGGCCATGAGCCGGATCAGCCGCACGATCGCCAGTCCCATCACCGCGAAGTAGTCGCCGTCGATTCGTTCGACGATCGTGGCGCCGAAGCCCTGGATCCCGTAGGCGCCGGCCTTGTCCATCGGCTCGCCGGTCGCCACGTAGCGGTCGATCTCGCGCTCATCCAGCGGACGGAAGGTGACGGCGACCCGCTCGACCTCGGCCTCGACGCGTCCATCGCGGGCCACGGCGACGGCGGTGAAGACGATGTGCGAGCGGCCGGAGAGGGCGCGGAGCATCCGCGCCGCCTCGGCGGCGTCGCGCGGCTTGCCGAGGACCTCGTCATCGACGACGACGATCGTGTCGGCACCGATCGTCAGGGCCTTCGGATGCTCGCGCGCGACGGCCGACGCCTTCTCGCGCGCCAGCCGCTCGACGTGGGCGGCGGGCTCCTCGTCCGGCAGTGGCGTCTCGTCGATCTCCGCCGGATGAACCTCGTGCGGGATCCCCACCAGCCGCAGGAGGTCGCGGCGTCGGGGCGACGCCGAAGCGAGAATGACGAGACGAACACTCACCGCTCGAGCCACAGCGTCACGGGTCCGTCGTTCACCAGCTCCACATCCATCATCGCACCGAACTCCCCCGTCTCCACCGCCGCCCCGCCGTCGCGAAGAAGTGCGATAAACCCCTTGTAGAGCGGGATCGCGACCTCCGGCCGGGCGGCATCGACGAAGCTCGGCCGCCGCCCCTTCCGCGCATCGCCGTAGAGCGTGAACTGGGAGACGACGAGCAGCGCACCGCCGGCCTCGGCGAGCGAGCGATTCATCTTGTCATCTTCGTCGGGGAAGAGCCGGAGGCCGAGCACCTTCTCGGCCATCCAGGCCACCTCTTCGTCACCGTCGGCGTGGGTGAATCCGACGAGGAGGAGAAGGCCGCGGTCGATATGGCCGGCGAGGCGGGACCGGCCGGCGGACTCGCGGATGCGGACTTCCGCCCGGGAGACGCGCTGGAGGAGCAGACGCATTGCGGAAAAAACAGGGGATAGGGGTCAGGGGGAAGGGGATGTGCAGCGCCTGCCGGCAAACCACTATCCCCTATCCCGTATCCCCTATCCCCTGCCCTCACTCCACTGTCACCGACTTCGCCAGATTCCTCGGCTGATCCACGTCGAGTCCCCGCTCCACCGCCATGTAGTACGCCAGCAGCTGGAGCGGGATGGCGGCAAGGATCGGGTAGAACATGTCGATCGTGCCGGGGATCCGGAACTCGTAGTCGAGCTTCCCGGCGAGCGCCGGCTCCGGGCGGCTCGTCAGCGCTATCACCCGCCCGCCCCGTGCCTTCACTTCCTGCACGTTCGAGCAGACCTTGTCGAACACCGAGTCGTGCGGGGCGATGAAGACCACCGGCATCTCGGCATCGATCAGCGCGATCGGTCCGTGCTTCATCTCGGCCGCCGGATAGCCCTCGGCGTGGACGTAGCTGATCTCCTTGAGCTTGAGCGCCCCCTCGAGTGCCGCCGCGAAGTTGAACCCGCGGCCCAGGTAGAGGAAGTTGGTGGCGTCGGCGAACTCACCGGCGATCGTCTCGATCTCCGCCGCCCGGTCGAGGATCGATTGCACCTGCTCGGGGAGCGCGAGCATCGCATCGGCGATCTCGCGGCCGCGGACCACCGACAGGTTGCGCTTGCGGGCGAGCTTGATCGTGAGCAGCGCCAGCGCGATTACCTGGCTGGTGAACGCCTTCGTCGAGGCGACTCCGATTTCCGGGCCGGCGTGCAGATAGATGCCGCCTTCGGCCTCGCGGGCGATCGTCGATCCGACGACGTTCACTATCCCGAGTGTCTTCGCGCCACGCCGCTTCGCCTCGCGCATCGCCGCCAGCGTGTCCGCCGTCTCTCCGGACTGCGAGATCACGATGCACAGCGTGCGGTCGTTGATGATCGGGTTGCGGTAGCGGAACTCCGAGGCGTACTCGACCTCGACCGGGATCCTCGTCAGCTCCTCGATCATGTGCTCGCCGATCAGCGCCGAGTGCCAGCTGGTGCCGCAGGCGGTGATCGTGATGTTGTCGATCGCCATCAGCTCTTCGTGCGTCAGGTTCAGCCCGCCCAGCTTGGTCGTGCCGTCGTCGCGGACGAGGCGGCCGCGCATCGTGTTCGCCAGCGTCGTCGGCTGCTCGAAGATCTCCTTGAGCATGAAGTGGGGATAGCCGCCGCGCTCGATCTCGCCGAGATCCCATTCGATCTGGCTGACGCGCTTCGTCTTCGGCGTCGCCTGGAGATCGATCACGTGGTAGCCGCACCGGGAGAGCACGGCCATCTCCCCGTCGTCCAGGTAGACGACCCTGCGCGTGTGCTGGAGGACGGCGGCGACGTCGCTGGCGACGTAGTGCTCCTCTTCGCCGAGACCGATCAGAAGAGGGCTCCCCTTGCGCGCGGCGACGATCTTCTCCGGATCGCGGCTGGATATCACGGCGATGCCGTAGGTACCGTCCACCAGCTGGAGCGCCTCCGACACGGCCGCTTCCAGCGTGGTGTCGAACGAGGCCTCGATCAGGTGCGCCAGGACCTCGGTGTCCGTGTCGGACCTGAATGTGTGGCCCCGCTCCTCGAGCATCAGACGGAGCCCGGTGGCGTTCTCGATGATCCCGTTGTGGACGACGGCGATCGTGCTCCCGCAGTCGGTGTGAGGGTGGGCGTTGATCTCGTTCGGCACGCCGTGCGTCGCCCACCGCGTGTGCCCGACACCGACCGAGCCGGCGAGGGGTCGCCCGCTCAGCACCGTCTCCAGGTTGGCGATCTTTCCGGCCGCCTTCCGGAGCTCGACGCACCTGCCGTTGTTCATCGCCACCCCGGCCGAGTCGTAGCCCCGGTACTCCAGCCGCTTCAGCCCCTCCACCAGGAATGGTGTCGCCGCCTTCGATCCGATGTAACCGACGATTCCACACATGCGCTTCCGTCTGCCTCCTCAAGGTCCCAGTGCATCGAGCGGAATCCGCGACCGCGCTACCAGCTCCCGCGCCGCCGCGGCGCCCGGCGCTTCCGCGATCACCCGCACGATCGGCTCGGTGCCCGAGGGCCTGATGTGCACCCACCGGTCGTCCCACGAGAGCCGCAACCCGTCCTGAGTGTCCGCCACCGCATCGGGGAACGCCGTCCGAAGGGCATCGTACACCGCATCGAGGCTCACGGACGGCCGGTCGAGCTTGTCCTTCACGATCACGTAACGCGGGTAGCCGCCCACGATCTCCGACAGCGGACGCCCCCCCTCCTCGTGCAGCAACTGCAGGACGAGCGCCGCGCCGATCGGCGCGTCCCGGCCGAGGTGCACCTCCGGAAGGATCACGCCGCCGTTCCCCTCGCCCCCGATCGGCGACCGCTCCGCGCGCATCCGGCTGGCCACGTTCACCTCGCCCACCGGTGCCCGGATCACCACCGTCCCTGCCTCGGCCGCCACGTCCTCGACTATCCGGCTCGTGGAGAGGTTGACGACGACCGGCCCTGTCCGGTGACGGAGCACCACCCTGACTGCGAGGGCGAGGGTCCAATCCTCGCCGATCGCCTGGCCGTCCTCGGCCACCAGCGCCAGCCGGTCCACGTCCGGATCGACCGCCATGCCAACCACTGCGCCGCTGCTTCGCACGAGGCGTTCCAGCTCTCCCAGATTCCCGGCCACCGGCTCAGGCGGCCTGGGAAATCGGCCATCCGGTTCCAGGTGGATGGCCGTCACACGGCACCCTAACCTCTCCAGCAATGCGGGCATGATCCCCCCGCCCGCCCCTCGCACACAGTCCAGCGCGACGTGAAAACCGCGCCGCCGGATCCCCTCGACATCCACGAACGGAATCGACAGGACCCGGTCAATGTGTCGCGTCACCGCACCACCGTCGGTGTCGACCGCACCCAACCGGTCCCAGGTGGCGCGCGGTATCCCGGCCTCCATCTCCCGACGCATGTCGGCCCCTTCATGGGCCTCGAGGAACGCCCCGCTGGGGCCGATGAACTTGAGCGCGTTCCACTCGACCGGGTTGTGGCTCGCGGTGATCGCCAGGCCGCCGTCGGCGTGGTGGTGCTCGACGGCGAGCTGGATCGTCGGCGTCGACGCCAGTCCCACGTCGATCACCCGGCACCCCACCGACTGGAGCGCGGCGAGGACCACCCGATGGAACATCGGGCCCGAGACGCGGGAGTCGCGCCCGACCACGATCGCCCCCGAGCGTCCGCGGCTTCGAGCCCATGCGCCGAAGCCGGCGGCGAAGGTCGCGACGATCTCCGGTGTCAGAGCTTCCCCGACCCGGCCGCGGACGCCCGACACGCTCACCATCAACCCCTCGTACGGCCCTCTCGACATCCCCATGCTCCTCTCGTTGGCTCAGGAGTTTCAAGGGGGTCAGAGTCCCTTGAAGGTGCGGTCAAGGTAAGCGGAGCCGGGGAGTCCAGCCAAGCGCGCGCATGTTGCGTTCGCCGCGCCGGACGCGTCTCTGGGACGACTCATCAGACGCCGGAGCACTTCCCCCCTGTCCACGTCCCAGCGCATGTGGGCCTCGCTGTCGTTTCGCTACAAGCTGGCGCTGATCAGCACGGCCGCGGTCATCGCGACGCTGCTCTGCCTCGTCATCCCGATCTACTTCTACGGACGCGCCACGCTCGCGACGCTGCACGGCCAGCAGCTGCTCGCCGTCGCGCGCACTGCCGCCGTCGCGGTCTCCTCCGATTCGCTCGACGTCATCGTTCGCGCGGACGGGCAGAACACCCACGCGTTCGTCCACGCGCGCGAGCTCCTCAAGGACGTCTGGACGGCCAACGGCGGTTCGCTCAGCGAGCTCGCCAACGGTGTCGCCATCGTGCGCCGCACCAGCGCGATCAGCTACCGCTATCTGGCCCACTCGTCGTGGAGCGCGGGGCAGCGCGAGTACCGGAACAACTGGGACATTCCCGCGCAGCTGCGTAGCGCGATGGCCGACGGACGAGCGGGCTACACCAGCGTGTACGCCAGCGCGGACGGACAGATGATCACGGCCGCCGCGCCGATCGTCGGCACCAGCGGCGCGACCGCGGGGTTCATCGTGACGACGATGAAGGCGGACAGTTTTCTCAGCGACCTTCGGCGGCGGCTCATCATCTTCTCCGTCTTTCCACTGGCCGCGCTCGTCCTCGCCGTCAGCGGCTCGTTCTTCGCCGCACGTCAGGTGACTCGCGGCATCGAGGAGATCTCGCACCACGCCGAGGCGGTGTCGCAGGGCGTGCTTCGCAAGGAGCTGCTCCACGAGTCCGGCGACGAGGTCGGCTCCCTCGCCGACTCGGTGCGGCGGATGACCGCCAGCCTGCGCGGGCTGCTCCGCGACCTCGAGACCGGCGCGACCGAGGTCGCCTCGACGGCCGAGGAGCTCGCCTCGGGAGCTCAGGAGATGAGCGCATCGACCGAGCAGGTCGCCAGCGCCGCTCACTCGATCGCCGACTCGGCCGCGGTGCAGACGCGCGGGATCACCAAGGTGGTCGATGCCTCGACCCGCGCAGCCGAGCGGGCGGTGACCGTGGCCGCGCACGCCCGCAGCGCCCAGAACGCCGCCGACACCGTCGCCAATTCGGCTCGCCGCGGCGTCGCCGCCGCCGATCAGGCGCTCCAGAGCATGGCGGCGATCACCGAAGTGACCTCCGAGGCCGTGCCCGCCGTGGCCGAGCTGGAGGAGAAGTCCCATCGCATCGGGAAGATCACCGACACCATCGCCGCCATCGCACGCCAGACCAACCTGCTGGCGCTGAACGCCGCCATCGAGGCGGCGCGCGCCGGCGAGCACGGCAAGGGGTTCGCCGTCGTCGCCGACGAGGTGCGCAAGCTGGCCGCCGAGAGCGCCCGGGCGCTCGACACGATCCGCAAGCTGGCCGCGGACATCCGAACGGCCGCCGTCCACACCGGCGAGCGGATCACCATCGTCAGCGACAGCGTGGTGAACGGCGAATCGGTCATTCGATCGTCGGCGTCGGCGCTGGCCCAGATCGGGCAGGAGATCGAGGCCAGCCGCGAAGCCGTCCGCCTGATCGTGGAGTCGACGGAGGCGCAGCAGCTGGAGGCCGACTCGCTGGCCCGGGAGATCGAGTCGATCGCCGCTGTGGCCGAGCAGAACGCGTCGACGTCGGAGCAGGTCAGCGCCGTCGTCCAGCAGCAGTCCTCGTCGATGATGCACGTCACCGAGTCGAGTCAGCATCTGGCCGACATCGCCAGCCGCCTCAAGAGCGCGATGAGTCGTTTCTCGCTGTGAGCGATCCGCTGGCGCTCCTCCCGCTGGCGATGGCCGCGGGGGCAGCGTTCTCGACAACGAAGGACCGTCGCGCTCCCGACCGGAGCGCCGGGCTCAGCCGGCCTTGCCCTTCAGCACGCTGATCGTCGGTCGCGTCTGCACGACCTCGATCCCACCCCCCTCGACGGTCGCGATGAACACATCCACCACGCTCGGCTCGAACTGCGTTCCGCGGTAATGGCGGAGCTCGGTCAGCGCATCGACGACCGGGAGGCCCGCGCTGCGGTAGGGCCGGCCGCTGGTCATCGCGTCGAAGGCATCGGCCACGGCTACGATCCGGGCCTCGAGCGGGATGGCGTCGCCCGCCAGCCCGTCGGGAACACCGCGACCATCGATCCTCTCGTGGTGCGAGCGCACGATGGCCAGCGCGCGCGGCGCATCACGCAGCAGCGGCGCGAGGATGCGCCACCCGACCAGCGGATGCGACATCACGTGCTGATATTCCTCGTCGGTGAGCGTGCCTGCCTTGTTCAGTACCGACTCGCGCACGCCGATCTTGCCGATGTCGTGCACGTGACCGCCGAGCTCGACCTGACGCACGAACTCGCTGTCCAACCCCATCGTCCGGGCGACCACGGAAGCATACTGACTGACTCGCACCGAGTGTCCGCGTGTATACGGATCCTTGACCTCGAGAGCGTCGGCGAGCGACTGGATGCTGGCCAGAAAGAGCTCCTCGAGCCGCCGCGCCTGCACCGCGACTCGTTCCTCGAGCCTTTCCTGGTACTGGCGGTTCTCGAGAATCAGGCGGCGCTTCTCCAGCGCCTGCGAGACGCGCGCCCGCACCTCGTCGAGGTGGAACGGCTTGGTCAGGTAATCCATCGCGCCGATACCGAGGCAGCCGACGGCGGTCTCGACGTCGGCGATTGCCGTGATCAGGACGACGGCGATGTCGGGGTGCCGCGCGCGGATCTGGCGAAGCAACTCGACGCCGTCCATCTCCGGCATCCGCAGATCGGTGAGGACCAGCGGGACGGTCTCGCGGCGCAGCTGCTCGAGCGCCTGCCGTCCGTTGGCCGCCTCGCTGCACGCGAATCCGTCGCCCTCCATCAGTCGGACCAGAACCTGGCGCAGGCGCGGCTCGTCGTCGACGATGAGGCAGCGGGTTCGCTCGGCGGCGACCGTCAGGTCGATCGGCGGCAGTGACAGGCGGGACTCCAGCGGCGACTGGTGAAGGAGCTGGCCGGAGAGGGCCGGTCGTGGGCGACGCTGCCTCGCTCGCCGCGCCGACCCCTTCGGGTTATCTTCCGCGCGACCTTCACGAGCAGGAGCATGACCCAAGTCTACGATGACGATTTGACAGGCGGGTTCGGCACGCGTGCCATCCACGCGGGACAGCGGCCGGACCCCCTTGCCGGGGCGATCATGACGCCCGTGTACCTGACCTCCACGTATGTGCAGGAGGGACTGGGCAGACACAAGGGCTACGAGTACGCGCGGGGCAAGAACCCCACCCGTGAGGCGCTCGAGCGCAACGTGGCGGCTCTCGAGGGAGGTTTCCACGGCTTCGCCTTCGCCAGCGGCACCGCCTGCGTCGACTCGATCGCCAAGCTGTTCCGCGCCGGCGACCACATCATCTGCGGCGAGAACGTCTACGGCGGTACTTTCCGGCTGTTCGACCGGATCCTGCAGCACCTCGGACTGCGCTTCACCTATGTCGACACGCGCGACCCGCAGCGCGTCGCCGATGCCGTGACGCCGGAGACGCGGGCGATCCTGGTCGAAACGCCGACCAATCCACTCATGCGCCTCGCCGATCTCGCGGCGACGAGCGAGGTCGCCCGCCGCTCCAACGCACTTCTGGTGGTGGACAACACCTTCGCCACGCCGTACTTCCAGCGCCCGTTCGACCATGGCGCCGACATCGTCTTTCACTCCACGACGAAATACCTGAACGGCCACAGCGACATGCTCGGCGGAATCGCCGTGGTGCGCGATGGTGGGCTCGCCGAGCGGCTACAGTTCATTCAGAACGCCGGCGGCGCGATCCCCGGCCCGTTCGATTCCTGGCTGGCGCTCCGGGGGACCAAGACCCTGCACCTCCGGATGCCGCGCCACGACGAGAACGGCCGGCGAGTCGCCGCCTGGCTCGCCGAGCGCCTCGGCGAGGACTGCGTCATCTACCCCGGGCTCCCGTCACACCCGCAGCACGAGCTCGCCCGGCGGCAGATGCGCGGCTTCGGCGGGATGATCACGGTCGAGATGCGGACCCGCGACCGCGCGGCGCGCATGCTGGAGAGCGTACGCGTATTCGCGCTCGCCGAGTCGCTGGGCGGAGTCGAAAGTCTGATCAGCCATCCGGCCTCGATGACTCATGCATCGGTCCCACCGGAGCGGCGGGCGCAGCTCGGGATCACGGAGGGCATGGTCAGGCTCTCGTGCGGGGTCGAGGACGTAGACGATCTGATCGAGGATCTGGACCAGGCGCTGAACGGAGCGCCGAAGGCGAAATGATGCTTCATCGACGTCGGCGATCCGTGACGGCGCTCACTGTCTGCCGGCGGCTGATCACCGAACAATTCGCGGCTGCGGTAACCCGTAACTCCCGAACAGCCAGACACGTATTACCGGTATCACCTACCAGAGGCACCCATGGCTGATCGTGTAATCCTCACCCAGATCTCCTCCCGCGCCTGGGAGCATCCGGCCGACCGCGCGGCGCTCAACACCCTCCGGGCGCTGCCCGGCTTCGACGAGGTGGTGCGCAAGATCGCCGGATTCATTGGCGAGCGAGGAGTGAGGCACCTTTTCACCGCCAACGCCGTCCGTGTCGGACCGCACCAGCGACCGCAGCTCGACGCGCTCTACTCGGAGGTCGTCGCGACGCTCGACTGGCCCGTCCGGCCGCAGCTCTACGTAACCCAGACGCCGCTCGTCAACGCCTGGGCCGTCGGGTTCGACGAGCCGTTCATCGTGATCAGCTCGGAAATGCTGCGCCTCCTCGACCGCGAGGAGCAGCGTTTCATCCTGGCCCACGAGTTGGGGCACATCATGAGCGGGCATACCACCTACCGGACGATCGCGATCATCATCCTGTTCTTCGGGGTGCGCAATCTCCCGGTCCTGGCCGGCATGGCTCTGCTCCCCTTCCAGCTCGCGCTCCTGGAGTGGTACCGGAAGAGCGAGTTGTCGTCGGACCGCGCCGGCCTGCTCGGGACCCAGGATCCGACCACGGCCATGCGCACGTTCCTCAAGCTGGCCGGCGGCGACGGGCTCGGCGACGAGATCAATCTCGACGAGTTCATGGCCCAGGCCGCCGAGTACGAGCTGGACGAGAGCACCTGGGATTCCGTGCTCAAGCTCCTGAACACGGCGTTTCGCGACCACCCGTTCAATACGCTGCGCGCGGCGGAGCTCCAGCGGTGGGTGCAGCGGGGCGAGTACAGCGAGATCCTGGTGGGGAACTACGTCCGGCGCGGGAGCGATGGCGATCCACTGACCGAAGACTACGCGCACGCGGCCGGATACTACGGCGACCAGGCGCGGCAGGCGTGGACTACTCTGGAGAGCACGCTGACACGCGCGCGGGATGCGTTCAGCGACGCGCTCCGTGGCGGCAAGAAGCCCGAGTGAACCAACGGAGATCGACGAACCATTCATGAGGGTATTGATCGTCGGCGGCGGTGGCCGGGAGCACGCCCTCGCCTGGAAACTGCGACAGGACGATCCCAACATCGAGCTGATCGCCGCCCCGGGTAATCCGGGGCTGGCGCAGCTTGCGCGCTGTGCCCCCGTTCCGGCCAACGACGCCGAACGCCTGGCGGCGCTGGCCGAATCGGAGCGGGTGACGATGACCTTGGTCGGCCCGGAGGCACCCCTGGCCGTGGGGATCGTGGACCGTTTCCGCGCCCGCGGTCTGCCCATCTTCGGCCCCACGCGCTACGCGGCAGAGGTGGAGACCTCGAAGAGCGCGGCGAAGGAGATCATGGGCAAGGGGGAGGTGCCCACCGCCCGCGCCGAACGGCACACCGACCCGGACCAGGCAAAACGCGCCGCGAGGGAATTCGGTGCTCCGGTAGTCATCAAGGCCAGCGGCCTGGCGGCCGGCAAGGGTGTGATCGTCTGCCAGAGCATGGAGGAAGCGGACAGAGCAATTGATTCCATGCTCCGACTCGGAGCTTTCGGTGCCGCGGGCACCGAATTACTCGTCGAGGAATTCCTGGATGGAGAGGAGCTCTCCGTTTTCGCGATGACGGATGGGACTCGCGTGCTCCCAATGCTGCCGGCCCAGGATCACAAGCGGCTCCTGGAGGGCGACCGTGGACCGAATACCGGCGGGATGGGTGCCTATGCTCCCGTTTCCATCGGCGGGAGCATGTTTGTCGACGAGGTCGTGACACGCGTCTTTCATCCGACGCTGACCGTGCTCCGCGAGCAGGGGCGCCCGTTCACTGGACTGTTGTACGCCGGACTCATGCTCACCTCCCAGGGGCTCCGTGTCATCGAGTTCAACTGCCGGTTCGGTGACCCGGAAACGCAGACGCTGCTCCCCCTCATGGACTCGTCGTTGCTCGAGCCGATGTTCGCCGTGGCGACCGAAGAGGGGCTGGCGGGCGCGTCTTCATTCAGTTGGCGAGCGGCGCACGCTGTCACCACCGTCGTCGCCGCGGCCGGTTACCCCGAGCGTCCGCGGACGGGAGACCGGATCACTCTCCCAAAGCCGACCAAGGGGGTGGAGCTGTTCCACGCGGGCACGGCGGTCGCACCTGGTGGAGCGCTGGTGACCTCGGGTGGACGCGTGATCGCGGTCACGGCCGTCGCCGCCACCCTCGCCGAGGCGCAGGAGCGGAGCGTGCGCGGCGCCGAGGCGATCCAGTTCGAGGGGCGGCAGTACCGGTCCGACATTGCTTGGCGGGAGCTGAGTCGGAGCCCCGGTGCCGGAGCTGCCTGAAACCGAGACGATCGCCCGCGATCTCGACCGCCGGCTGAGCGGCTCGCGGATCACCAGCGCCATCGTCGAGCGGCCCGACGTCCTCCGCGCCGTCAGCCCGGCCGACCTGTCGCGTCGCGTCGCTGGCGCGTCGATCGACCGATGCTGGCGGCGCGCCAAGCTGGTGGTGCTCGATCTCTCGACAAGCGACCGGCTGGTCGTACAGCCGCGCTTCACCGGGGCGTTGCTGGTGGACGAGGGGGAGCTCCCCGAGGCCGAGCGACGGTATTCCACGCTCCACTTCGTCCTCGGCGACGGCCGCGCGCTTCACTATCGGGACATCCGCCGCCTGGGTACCGTGGCGCTGATGGGCGAGGACGCGTTCGCGCGCTACGCCGGCGCGCTAGGCACCGAGCCTCTTGACCCGATGTTCACGGCGTCCCATCTATCGGCACTTCTTCGGGCCTCCAGACAGCCGGTCAAGAAGGTGCTCATGGATCAGCGGCGACTCGCCGGCGTCGGAAACATCTACGCGAACGAGGCGCTCTGGCGCGCCCGGATCGATCCATCGCGCGAGGCACGCGCGGTCGGGCCCGAGGAGGCCGGGCGGCTTCGCGACGAGCTGGTCGCGGTGCTCACCGAGGCGATCGACGCCCGCGGAACGAGCTTTCGCGACTACCGCGACGCCAGCGGCGAGCGCGGCGGCTTTGCCGAGCGGTTGTCGGCCTACGGCCGCGCGGGGGCACCGTGCCCCCGGTGCGGGGCGCGGCTCATCGGCACGCACGCCATCGACGGGCGGATGAGCGTCCTCTGCGCGCGCTGCCAGCGATGAGCCGGCTCGCCACCGCCCAGACCTCGGACGCGCAGATCGCGACGATGCGCGCCGACGTGAAGTCGCGGGCCGCCGACCGCCCCGGAGTCTATCGGATGCTCTCGGAGAACGGCGAGGTGATCTACGTCGGGAAGTCGAAGCAGGTTCGCACACGGCTGCTGTCGTACTTCCGGTGCGCGTTCCCCGAGGACAAGGGCGCGCGGATCCTGCGACAGGCGAACGCGATAGACTGGGACTACACGCCGAGCGAGTTCGCCGCACTGCTCCACGAAATGCGCTCGATCAAGCGCTTCCGCCCGCGGTACAACGTGGCGATGAAGCGCGACGCGCGGAACTTCTGCTTCCTCCGCGTCACGCGGCCGCCGGCGCCGAAGCTGACGGTCGTCCGCAACCCGGGAGATGACCCGGGGCCCTACTACGGCCCCTTCCAGGGCGCTCAGCGGGTCGAGGAGGCGGTACGCGAACTGAACGACGTGCTCGGACTGCGCGACTGCGCTCAGGACCGCCGGATGATCTTCGCCGACCAGCAGGAGCTGTTCGGCGCCGAGCCGCGGACGCCCGGCTGCATCCGATACGAGGTGCGCAAGTGCCTCGGCCCCTGCGTCGCCGGGTGCTCGGCGGCCGAGTACGACCAGCGGATGGCGCTCGCCCGCGCGTTTCTCGACGGGACCGACGACGGACCGCTGTCCGCGCTGCGCGCCGAGATGGAGGCGAGCAGCGAACGGCTCGAGTTCGAGCGCGCCGCCGCACTGCGCGACAAGCTGCACCGGCTGGAGGGGCTCAGGGAGCAGTTCGAGCGCTACCGGTTTGCGGTCGACACGCTGTCGTTCGTCTACACGGTACCTGGCCACGATGGGGAGGACCGCGTATACCTGATCCGCCGCGGCCGCGTGCGCGGCGAGCTGCCGGCGCCCCGCAGTGCGCGCGACAGGAAGGGGCTGCGCGAACTCGCGGATGCTGTGTTCGGCGTCACAGAGCGGGACACGGCACAGGTCCCGACGCACGAGATCGACGAATTGATGCTGCTTTCCGCCTGGTTCCGTCGTCATCCTGATGAGCTCCAGCGGACTCGTCCACCGAGCACCCTGCACCGCCGCCGTCGGAGCGCCGAAGCTGTTTCTGGCGAGCCTCTTGCAATTCGCCATGCCGGAACCGGCGCACCATCCGGTGCGCCGCGACGCGATACGCGGAGCGAGCATGACGACGACGTGGCAACCGACCGTTCTCGTGCAGTGCATCAGCCTCAAGCCGTGGCTGACCTATCCCGGGTGTGACGAACCGGGCGGGTGCCACGACCTGACGCTGGGCAGGATTTACGAGCTGCTCGGGATCGAGGCGGACGGAGCCTTCTACCGGATCAACGACGACTCGGGCCAGGACTACCTCTACCCGGCCTCGCATTTCCGTATGCTCTGATTCTGGGCGCCTGCTCCGAGCGTCGGGACGGCGGCGGGTAAGCGGTCGCCGCGGATTGCGCGGAATGGGCGGATTGGCTCCCACCGCTGGGACGGAATTACATCCGGAACACTCGGGAAATTGATGGTGCATCGGCTTCGGGTTGCGTAGCCAGAACCCGATGCATCAGAGTTCCAGCGCCCACGAGCCTTGAGTCTCGACACGCGCGGTGGGAACAAGTTCCGCATCTTTCCGCCAAATCCGCGTCCCTCGCGAAACCAACCCCTCGTACATAATCCCGTCCAATGGGTCACGCGCCCAGCTCGATGATCTCCACCGATGCGCGCCCACCGCGGATCATCAGCCTCGCCACGCTCGGCGCGAGATCGAACCGCCGCGGCCCCGCCGCACCGGGGTTGATGACGAGGCGTTCGCTTGCCCGCGTGACGAGCGGCTTGTGCGTGTGGCCGTATACGATTACGTCCGCGGCGTAACGCTCGAGGAGCTTCTCCGGGGTCGGGCTCCCCAGCTCGTGTCCGTGGCTGACGTGGATCCGCAGGCCGCCGATCTCGAGCGCGAGACTCCCGGCGAGGCGAGGGCGATCCGGTGGGTCGGTGTTGCCACGGACGGCATCGACCGGCGCGATGGTTGCCAGCTCATCGAGGATCTCGTCGCCGCCGACGTCGCCCGCATGCAAGATGCGCGAGACGCCGGCCAGCGCGGTGTGTACCGAGGGGCGCAGCAGTCCATGCGTGTCGGCGATCAACCCGATCTCGATCGCCTCCTCATCCCTCATCCGGCATCTCCTCTGCACCGCCGCTCCATCGGCGGCCGAGCGCGTGATCGACGCCGAGATGGTCGAGGACACGGGCCACGATGAAGTCCACGAGCTCCTCCACCGAACGAGGCCGGTGGTAGAACCCCGGGCTGGCCGGCAGGATGACGACTCCGGCGCGGCTCAGCCGCAGCATGTTCTCTAGATGGATCGTGCTCACCGGCGTCTCGCGCGGCACGAGCAGAAGGGGACGTCGCTCCTTAATCGAAACGTCGGCCGCGCGTTCGATCAACGAGCGGGAAGCGCCCGCGGCGACGCCGGCGAGTGTGCCCATCGAGCACGGGCAGATCACCATCCCTGCGGTGCGGACGGAGCCCGAGGCCGGCAGCGCACCGCGATCGCCGTCATCGAACACGGTCACCGTCGCGTCCCACGCGTCGCCGCCGGTGCGTGCGCGCAGCTCGGCCATGGTTCCGATCCGCGCCTCGGTCTCGAGCAGCCGGAACCCGTGGGAGGAGACGATCAGCATCGTGCGGCGGCGCGCCGCGACGAGCTGTTCGACCAGCCGAACGGCATAGGGCGCCCCGGAGGCGCCGGTGATCGCGCAGACGACCGGCCGCGCCTCCGCCGTGCCGGCTCCCGATGGAGTCGAGGTCACCGCACGAGCCGTTCGACGAGCACGAACCCGAAGAATACGATGCTGATCACGCCGTTCATGGTGAAGAAGGCGGCGTCGAGACGCGACAGATCGCCGGGGCGGACGAGAGAGTGCTCGTAGACGAGCAGCGCCGCGGCGACGACCACGCCCGCCGCGTACAGCCACCCGTCGCCGGCGGCGATTCCCGCGGCAGCGAGTGCGACGACGGTCGTGACGTGTAGGAATCGCGCCAGCGCGAGAGCACCGCGCTCGCCGATCGCCACCGGGATCGAATGCAGGCCGTGCTCGCGATCGAACTCGGTGTCCTGAAGCGCGTAGAGGATGTCGAAGCCGCCCACCCACGCGGCGACGGCGACGGCGAGGGCGATCAGCATCCACCACGGGTCGCTCCACGCCCCGGTGATCGCCAGGTAGCCGCCGACCGGCGCGATGGCGAGGCCGAGGCCGAGCACGAGGTGCGACCAGCGGGTGAAGCGCTTGGTGAAGCTGTAGAAGAACACCCACCCCAGCGCGACGGGCGAGAGCGCGAGGCAGAGCGGGTTGAGTCGCCACGCGGCGACCACGAACACGGCCGAGGCGAGCGCCACCGCGACCGCCGCCTGCGCGACGCCGATCTCGCCCGAGGGGATCTCGCGGCGCGCGGTGCGCGGGTTCGCCGCGTCGATCCGCCGGTCGGCGATCCGGTTGAACCCCATCGCCGCGAAGCGCGCACTGGTGAATGCCACGACCACCCAGAGGAGCTTCGCCGCCGTCACCGGCGCCACGTAACTCGCCAGCGTAGTCCCGACCAGCGCGAACGGCAGCGCGAACACGGTGTGCGGCAGCTTCACGAAGTTGGCGTAGCGGACGAGCGCCGACCCGCCGCGCAGGAGCTGCCCGTCGCGCGCCGTCATGGCGTGGGGATCCCCAGCGAAGCCCACATCCCGTCCACCCGGCGCTTCGTCTCCTCGTCCATCTCGATCACCTTGGGCCACTCGCGGTCGAACCCCTCCTCCGGCCACTTCTGCGTCGCGTCGAGCCCCATCTTCGAACCGTAGGTGAACGCGCGGCTGGAGTGGTCGAGCACGTCCATCGGCCCCATCGTGAACCGCGTGTCGCGCTGCGGATCGATGTTGTTGAGCGCCACCCACCACGCCTCCTGCGGGTCGCACACGTTCACCCACTTGTCCACGATCACCAGCACCTTGGCCAGCGACATCAGGCCCTGCCCCCAGAGAGCGTTCATGACCTTGTACGCCTGGCCGGGATACTGCTTGTCGATCGAGACGAACACCAGGTTGTGGAAGATCCCCTCGGCCGGCATGTGGTAGTCCACGATTTCCGGGATCGTCAGCTTGAGCAGCGGAAGGAAGATTCGTTCCGTCGCGTGGCCGAGGTAGAAATCCTCCATCGGCGGGCGGCCGACGATCGTCGTCGGGAGGATCGGCTTCTCGCGCATCGTCACGGCGGTGACGTGCACCTTCGGATACAGGTCGGCGAGCGAGTAGAATCCGGTGTGGTCGCCGAACGGCCCTTCGGTGACCAGCGGCTCGGCGGGATCGATGTGCCCCTCGAGCACGAAGTCCGCCTCGGCCGGCACCTCGAGGTCGCAGGTCAGCGCTTTGGCCAGCCGCACCGGGGAGCGTCGCAGGAAGCCGGCGAACAGGAACTCGTCCACCGTCGGCGGAAGTGGCGCCGACGCCGAGTACATCGATGCCGGGTCGGCACCGATCGCGATGCACACCGGCATCTTCTCGCCCCGCTCGGCCATCTCGCGCCAGTGGGCGGCGCCGACCTTGTGCCGCTGCCAGTGCATCGCCAGCGTGTTCCGCCCGATCTGCTGGACGCGGTACATCCCGACGTTGCGGATCCCACGCTTCGGGTCGCGCGTGATCACCATCGGGAAGGTGATGTACGGGCCGCCGTCCTCCGGCCAGCACTTGATCAGCGGAAGCCGGTCGAGGTTCACCTCGTCGCCGCGCCAGATCACGGTCTGACAGGCCGGCGTACCGCCCTTCACCCGCGGAGGGAACTTCGACATCTCCAGCAGCCGGGGGAGAAGCGAGAGCTTGCCGAGCACGCCGTCGGGCACCTTGACCTCGAGCATCTCCGTGATCCGTGCTGCGTGGTCATCCAGCCGCTCGACGCCCAGCGACAGCGCCATCCGGCGCATCGAGCCGAACAGGTTGATCCCGACCGGATACTCCGACCGCGATCCATCGCGCAGGACGACGTGCTCGAACAGCAGCGCCTTCCCGCCGCCCGGCTGCTTCATCACCCGGTCGGCGATCTCGCACAGCTCGAGATCGACGTGCACGGGATGACGCACGCGGACCAGCTCACCGGCGCGGTCGAGGGCGGAAACGAAGTCAGAGAGTGTGTCGAGGGCCATTATTCCCGGATGATGTGGAGTGCCGCGTCGCGCGCTCCGCGATTCGAGCCTTCTCTCCCACGTGGACCGCGGCAATGCCGAGTGTGACGGTCGTCCACCGGACACCGGCGAATCCGGCGTTCTCCATTCGACGGGCCAGCGCCTCTTCGATCGGGAAGTTGGCGACCGATGCCGGCAGGTAGCGGTAGGCCGTGCGGTGGCCGGTCACCAGTCGGCCGATCACTGGGAGCACGTGGTGAAAGTAGGCGTGATAACCGGCCCGCACCACGCGCGAGCGGGGCGTGGTGAACTCGAGAATCACGAACCGGGCGCCGGGCGCGAGGACGCGATGCACCTCGCGGAGTCCGGCGTCGAGATCGGCCAGGTTGCGGATGCCGAACGCGACGATCGCGCCGGCCATGCTGTGGTCGTCGAGCGGTAGCGCCAGCGCGTCGGCGGCGACGGCGGCGACCCGATCGCGTCCGCCCTTCCCGGCTCCAGCGCGCAGCATCGGCTCGGCGAAGTCGGCGCCGATCACCGTTCCGCGAAAACCAGGTCGGAGGGACAGCTCCGCCGTGACGTCGAGCGTGCCAGCGCAGAGGTCGAGGTAAGTGCCATCCGGCCGCCGCTCCCAGGCGAGCTCGCGCAACGCGCGGCGTCGCCAGCGGCGATCGATGTTGAGGCTCAGGACGTGATTGGCGAGATCGTAGCGTGGCGCGATCTCGGAGAAAATGCTACGCACGTACGCACGCTTCTCCGCGCCGCCGGCGGCGGCGCGTCGGGCCGCGTCGGTCTCGAGGTCGCTGGCTGACACGGGCGAAAGTTGCCGGAGCACGTGACGAGGGGCAAGGCGGGAGACTCACGCGATCGCTGGCCGCTCCCCTGGTGCCGCGCTAGCTTCCCCGCTGAATTCGCGTCCGACGCCAGCGGATCCTGCTCCCGGCGCATGCCGATCCTTCTCGATCTCGCCAACCTTCCCGATGCCGACGTCGTCGCCCTCGCCCAGCAGGGGCGGGAGCGCGCGTATCATGAGCTGATCCGCCGCTACGAGCGCCCCGTGTTCTCGCTCGTCTTCCGGATGGTGCGCGACCGCGAGACGGCCGAGGATCTGGCGCAGGAAACGTTCATCAAGGTCCTCAACAACATCGAGCGCTACCGGCCCGAGTTCAAGTTCTCGAGCTGGCTGTTCAAGATCGCCAACAACGTCGCGATCGATCATCTGCGCCGGAAGCAGCTCGACACGGTGAGCATCTCCGGTTCTCCGCACGCCGGCACCGCCGCCGAGGCGGAGGCCACCTCGTTCGACCTTGCATCCCAGGGCGAATCCGCCCTGGACGAGCTGGAGGCGCGGGAGCTCGGCACCGCGATCGAGCAGGCCATCGCCCGCCTCCGCCCCGAGTATCGCGCTTGCATTCTCCTCCGACACGTGGAGGGGCGTTCCTACGAGGAGATCGCCGCCACCCTCGACCTCCCGCTGGGGACAGTCAAGACCTACATCCACCGGGCTCGACATCAGCTTCGTGATGCGCTGGAGCATTTGAAGACATGAGGGAGGGGATAGGGGACGAGGAACGAGGGCCAAAAGGGAGGAGGGACGAGGGACGAGGGACGAGCAGGGGGGCGATCATGGCCCGGCGAGCCCTCCGGAGCTGGCTCCCCGGTCCTCGGCCCTCTGTCCTGAAACCCCGCCTCATTGCCTGCCGTACGACCCACTGGAGGAATCGTGAATCACAGGCATCTACTCCCAGACGAGCTCGACCTGCTCCTCGACGGCGAGGTGGGGTTCGGCGTGGCGCCGCTTCGGGCGCACGTCGAACAGTGCACCGACTGCCGGACGAGGCTGGACGAGTCGCGTTCGCTGGTCGAATCCCTGGAGCGGCTGCCCGAAGTGGCGCCCTCCCCGCTGTTCGCGTCCCGCGTGATGGCGAACGTCAACGTCTTCGTACCGTGGCACGTCGCGGCGCGCGATGCTGCCGTGCGGTGGGTCCCCGCCTCCAGGCCGATGCGAGTGCTCGCCGGCGCGATGGCGACCACGGTCGCCCTCGTCCTGTCGCTGGGCTCCGTCTGGCTCGCCTCGCGCTTCGACCTGCTCGTGTTCTTCGTCTCCGGCGTCGCTCTCGACCGCGCGCGCGAGCTCGCGTTCGCGGTCGCCGATGGCACGCTCGCATCGCTGTTCGGCGAGGCCGCGGCGCAGGCGATCCTCGGCGGTGGCACTCTGGCGCTCGCGCTCGCCTTCCTCGCAACGATGTCCACGGCCGTGCTCGCCGTTTTCGGCCTGCGGAGATTGGTGGTCGCACACCGGCGGCCCGGATGACCGCCGTGGTCCTTTCCCCCCCCCGTCTGCTCGCCCGGGGGGCTTTGGCGTTCGCGCTCCTCGCCGCCTCGGCGCACGCCGCCGGAGCCCAGGAGCGCTCGAGTGCATCCGCGGCATTGCAGCAGCGGCTGGACCGCATCGCTGCCCATCCGCTCGGCCTCCCCATGCCTCCGGCGGACAGCATCATCGCCGGCGGTCGCGTGGTCGAGGCCGGGGAGCGGCTCAGTGGGCGCATTGCGACATCCGGGGGACCGCTGGATGTGAGCGGCACGATCGATGGCGACGCGATCGCGATCGACGGCGATGTGATCGTCCGCGAGGGCGGCGTGGTGCGCGGACAGGCGCTGGCCGTCGGTGGACGCGTGCGGCTCGAGGGGGGAGTCGTCGAGGGCGACGCCCGCTCGCTGAGCGCTGTCGGATCGGCCACCGCGGCGGACGCCCCCCCTGTCTCGCGCTCGCCGATGGAGGCCACGCGGCGCGCGCTAGGGCTCGCCGCGGGCTGGCTGCTGATGCTGGCGATCATCGGGATCGGCGTGCTCATGTTCGCCGGCTCGCACCTCCAGGCAGTCGAGGAAGAGCTCGAGCGCCGCTTCTCGCGGGCGTTCTGGGTGGGGCTCGTCGGTCAGCTGGCGATCGCTCCCGTCCTCCTGCTGCTGATCGTCGGACTGGCGCTGACGGTAATCGGAATCCTGCTGATTCCGTTCGCGATCGTCGCTTATGCGCTGCTGCTGGCGGGACTGTTGACGCTCGGCTTTCTCGCGGTCGCCCGGCGGACGGGCGAAGCGATCCTCCGACCGTCGACCGACGGGCTGCGGGCCGAACGCCGGGCGCGCTTGCGAACGCTGATGATGGGACTCGTGTTCTACGTCGGTCTGTGGCTCCTGGCCGCAGCGTTCACCTGGTCGCCGATGGCTGGCGGCGCGCTCCGTGGGCTCGCCGCGGTGGTCACGTGGGTCGCCCTCACCGCAGGACTCGGGGCGACGCTGCTCACGCGAGCTGGCACGCGAGTCGCGCGGCTGGACTCCACACCGATCGCGACGACCGACGAGATCGCGTGGTCCACTCCCACACCCGTTACCGGCGTCGCCGCGGCGCGACGCCCGACGCCGGTACACGCCCGGGAGCGGCCGTGAACGGAGATCCGTACCCGCACCGTACGCGCGTTTCGATCTCCAGCGGCCTCGTACTGGCCGGCGCACTCCTCTTGCTTCCCGGCATCGCTCAGGCGCAGACGTGGCGGACAGTCGAGCTGTCGCGGCAGCTTCGCGACACGGCCGCGCACGAGGTGCGCGTGCGCTACGACGTCGGGCGCTTCACCATCGGCCCCGCGGAGGAGCCACTTCTCTACGAGGCCTACATCCGTTACGACGAGGATCGCTCGACGCCGGCGGTCACCTACGATCCCGAGTCGCGGGCCCTCGTTCTGGAGATGCGACGCACGTCCGACCGCGAGGTGCGCACGAAGGGTCAGGGCGAGCTGCGACTCGCTCTCTCGCGCCGCGCGCCGATCGATCTCGCGTTGGAGCTCGGCGCCGTTGAGGCCGACATCGCGCTCGGCGGGATCCCGCTCAACCGGCTGCGGATCGACGTCGGTGCGAGCCGGTCGGCGATCGACTTCGACCGCCCCAACACCGTGGTCATGCGGTCGCTCGAGCTCCATTCCGGTGCCGCGGGCCTCCGCGCGACCGGCCTCGCCAACGCGCGGGCCTCGGAGATGCGTGTCGCTGCCGGTGTCGGCAGCGTCGACCTCGATTTCGGCGGCACGTGGACGCAGGATCTCGAGGCGTCGATCGACATCGCCATCGGGCGCGTGAGGATGCGCATCCCGCCCCACGTCGGCGTGCGCGTGGAGATGAGCCGATTTCTCACGAAGTTCGATCATCCGGATTTCGAGCGCCGCGGAAATCTCTTCGTCAGTCGCAACTGGGACAGCGCCGAGCATCGCCTCTCCCTGCGCGTGAACACGGCCTTCGGCAGCGTTTCGATCGACCGCGGCGGCGACTGACTCCAACTGGCCCGCGCCTTGCGCCCATCTGCGCCCGGACGCCGGGACGGGGGATGGGCGCATGGTCATCAAGGGCTACCGCGTGTGGCCGCTGCTGCGGAAGACGGGAGAGGAGATCCTGGAGGACAGGGTTCTCGGGCTCGCCGCGCAGAACGCCTATTACTTCTTCTTCTCCCTCTTTCCGCTTCTGCTCTTCCTGGCGCCGCTGCTCAGCCTGATCGGCGACAAGGAGGAGATGTTCGGCTGGCTGATGGAGCAGCTGTCGACCACGGTGCCGCCCGACGCACTCAACCTGCTCGAGGGCGCGCTCGAGGAGGTCGTGTTCGTCGAGGGCGCTCCCGGTCTGATGTCGGTCGGTATCGTGCTCGCCCTGTGGACCGGGTCTCTCGTGTTCAACTCCCTGATCGACGCGCTGAATCGGGCGTTCGAGTGCGCCGAAACGCGCCCGTTCTACAAGAAGCGGGCGGTCGCGATTCTCGCCGCGATCGTAGCCGGCGCGGTCGTCCTCACGACGAGCGTGGTCATGCTGGCCGGCCCGCGCATCGTCGCGCTGATCGGCGACTACATCGAGCTTCCGGCTCAGACGACGCTGATCTGGCAGATCCTCCAGTTCCCGATCGCCCTCACGCTCCTCGTCGGTACGCTATGGCTCCTCTACTGGTTCCTGCCGGCGGTGAGGGGGAAGAACAAATGGCACGTGCTGGTCGGCGCGCTCACCGCCGCCACGTTGTGGGTGATCGTCACGCTCGGCTTCCGCTACTACGTCTCCAGCTTCGGCGACTTCAACCGCACCTACGGCACGATCGGCGGCGTGATCGTGCTCCTGATGTGGATGTACTTGACGATGCTGGTGATCCTCGTCGGCGGCGAACTGGCCGCGGAGTTGGACAAGGGTACCGGCGCAATCCGTCCGCGCGCGGGGGCGACGTACACCGGGCGGCTGTCCACGGCCGAAGGACCGATCAGATCATCGACCGAGCGCATCGTGAAGGTGGGGACTTGAACGAATTGGACCAATTGGACGAATTGGACGAATGAAGCGCAAGCCAGGCCCGACTCGCCGGGCCGACCGCCGACACCGCCCAATTCGTCCAATTCGTCTAATTCGTCCAATTGGTCCCATTGGTCCAATTCGTCATCGCCCCGTTCGTCTATGCACCACCTCCACTCCCCGCTTCAGGCCCAGCGCCTCGGCCGCACTCCCGTTCCTGATCGCGATCTCGATCAACCCGGTGGAACCGGCGAGCGCCATCGGTGAGCCGTCCGGCGCGTCGCCGTAGGTTCGGCGGATCGGGAGCTCTTGGCCGGCCACTTCGATCGTGCCACCGCGAGCGGCGAGGAGATTGGTGATCGCGTTGCCGAAGCGGTCGATCGTGATGACCACGCCGGCGATCCCGCCGTCGGGGAGCCTGTGGGGCTCGGGGGTGCGGCGGATTACCGGCTCGTCGAGGGGCTCGCCGAGCGACTCGAGCACGGCGCCGGTGGCCAGCATCGCCGCGGCCGGCGCGAAGACATCGCGTCCGTGGAACGTCGGTGAGGCGATCGCCTGCACGGGCAGCCGCACCACGCGCGCACCGGCGACGAGCAGCGCCGGCGAGAGTAGCCCGTTATCGGGCCCGACGAGGAACCGTTCCTCGCTCGCGATCGCGATCGGGGCGCGCTCCGTTCCTACGCCCGGATCCACCACCGCCAGATGGATCGTCCCCGGCGGGAAGCGGCGCCAGTAGCGCGCCAGCGCGAGTCGGCCCGCCTCGACGTCCTGGGACGGCAGTTCGTGCGACACATCCACCAGCACCGCTTCCGGCGCCCGTGCGAGTATGATGCCCTTCATCTCGGCCACATAGCCGTCGGCGGTGCCGAAGTCGGTGAGCAGAGTGATGAGCGCCCGCATCCTACACTGATCTGCGTTTCCAGCGTCCGCTCCGCCAGAGGATCGCCATCGCCACGCCTCGGGCGACGGCCGTCAGCGAGATCGTCCACCAGATTCCTTCGGTTCCCCAGTGCGAGGCCGCCCAGATCGCCAGCGGGATGCGCAGCACCGTGATCCCCGTCGAGGCGATCATCGGCGGCACGGTGTCACCCGCGCCGCCGAGCGCGCCCTCCAGCACGATCTCGGCGCAGAGAAAGAGTTGCGAGACGGCGACGATCCGCAGATAGCTCGCCCCCTCGGCGATCACCGCCGGATCGTTGGTGAACAGGCCGGCGAGCTGTTCGGCCAACGTGAGCTGGGCGATCGACATCAGGATCCCGAGGAAGCTCGCGTATCCCATCGTCAGCCACCCCGTGCGTTCAGCACGGGCCACCTGCCCCGCCCCGAGGTTCTGGCCCACGATCGCCGCCGCCGCGGCACCGCCGCCCACGGCCGCCATGTAGAGCCACGACTCCACCCGGTGCCCGATGCCGAGCGCGGCCAGCGCCGGCGTACCGAACTCCGTCGCCGTCCGCGTGATCGCCACGTAGATCAGCGAGAAGGTGATCCCGGTCATCGCCGTCGGTAGCCCGATGCGGGAGATGAGCGCGAGCGTTCGAGCGCGGACGGGACCGAACCGTATCAGACCCTGACGCCACAGGATCGCCAAGCCGAGCAGGAACGCCATGCCCCGCGTACCCACCGTGGCCATCGCCGCGCCGGCGATCCCGAACGCCGGCACGCCGAACAGCCCGAGGATCAGAATGGGGTCGAGAACGAGCGTCACCGACACCGAGATCCCCAGAAGCACGAACGGCGTGCGCGTGTTCCCCGATGCCCGGAACGCCGCGTCCACGGCGAAGAAGCCGAAGATCAACGGCGCGCCGAGTATGTACGTGCCGAGATACCGGCGACCGAGCGCACTCACTTCCGGCGACGTCTGCATGACCGAGAACGCGTGGTCCACGAGCAGCGTGCCGGCGATGGCGATCACGGTGCCGAGAGCGAGCGCATACAGCAGCGCCTCCCCGGCGTTGAGCGCTGCTTCGCCGTGCCGTCCCTCGCCGTGCCGCCGCGCCGCCACCGCCGTCAGCCCGATGCTGATCATCTCCGCGGACGCGACCATCATCCACACCCAGAACACGGACGTGGACACGGCCGCCAGCCCCTCCGAGCCGACGCGCGTTCCGACCCAGTAGCCGTCGATCGAGACGAACAGCGTCATCAGCAGGTTGGAGCCGACGGCGGGGATCGCCAGTCGCCCGATCAACCTGGGAAGCGGCTCGTAGGCGAGCGCGGAGGCGACCTCCGCCTCGTCGGTGATCGCGACCGGAAGCGCGCCCTCGCGTGGGTTCAACGGCAACGCGGCCGTCGGATCCTCCTCCGGCGGCCGCGCGATCGTCGAGTCGGCGAGGTCCTTCGCCGGGTCGTTCATGGAGCGACGAGCGCCCCCACGGCCTCTGCGACCCGGCCAGCCATGTCGGTGAGCGCCCGCGCCGCCGAGGAGTCTGGTTCAGCGACGACGATCGGAACGCCCGCATCGCCGCCGACCTGAACCGGCGGGTAGAGCGGGATCTGACCGAGCAGCGGGAGCTCGACCTCTGAAGCGAGCTGCTCGCCCCCGCCGCTCCCGAAGATCGGCGTCGGCTTGCCGCAGTGCAGGCACTCCAGCCAGCTCATGTTCTCGATGATCCCGAGTACAGGGACGCCGACGCGCTGGAACATCTTGACGCCGCGGAGCGCGTCGCCCACCGCCACCTGCTGCGGCGTGGTGACGACGAGCGCGCCGTGCACCTGCGCCGTCTGCACCAGCGAGAGCTGCGCGTCGCCGGTGCCCGGCGGCATGTCGACCAGGAAGTAGTCGAGCTGCCCCCACTGCACGTCGCGGATGAACTGGCCGATGATCTTCATCACGATCGGGCCGCGCCAGATCGCTGGCTGGTCGCGCTCGATGATGAACCCGAGGCTCATGATCTTGACGCCGTGCGCCTCCAGCGGCTGGATCTTCTCGTCGACTACCGGCGGCGGCTCGTTGACCCCCATCATCCGCGGGAGGTTGGGCCCGTAGATGTCGGCATCCATGAGGCCGACGCGGGCGCCCATCTTCGCCAGCGCGACGGCGAGGTTGGCGGCGATCGTGGACTTCCCCACCCCGCCCTTGCCGCTGGAGATGGCGATGATCCGGCCCAGCTGAGGGAACGCAGAGGGCGTCGGCGCCGGGTGGCGCGCCTGGGCCGACTGCGGCGGCTGGGCACCCATCACCGGAAGCGAGCGGCCGCGCGAGGGCGGCGCGCCGGCAGCCGGCCTGCTGGCCGCAGCGGGCGCGCCCTGGGAGGCATCGCGGACATCGACGCGGACGTCCGTCACCCCATCGATCGCCTCGACGGCGCGGCGGACCTCGCGCACCAGCGTGGCATCGTCGTTCGGCGCGAGGAGGAGGGTCATGCGGACCTTCCCCGTCGTGGTCGTGGCAATGTCGCGGACCATCTCGCCGGCAAGCACATCGGTGCCGGTGCGAGCGTTCCGAACGTGGGACAGCGCGGAGGAGATCCGCTCCTGGAGGGTCTCAGGCATCAGATTCGTGATCGTCGGAGAGGGCGCGGACCTCGCGGATCTCGGGGACGTGGAGGCGCAGGTGCGCCTCGATCCCCTGGAGGAGTGTCAGCACGGACATGTCGCACTCCTCGCAGCCGCCCTCGATCCGCAGGATGGCTCGGCCGGTGTCCCGCTCGAACCCGGCGAGCTGGATGTGGCAGGCATCGATCCTCAGGATCGGAACCAGTCCATCGATCGCCTTCCGGATCCGATCCTCCACACCCCGATCTCGCGCCCGCCGGCGCCGCAGGACTCCCATGCTTTGGAAGCTAGGGCGGGACGGATCGAATTCAAGCTCCGTCGCCGGGAACACGGTCCGTTCAAGGGCGTTCAAGGGGTCAGAGTCGTTGAACGGAGTTCGACAGATCTGGCCCCACGAACCCTCCGTTCAACGTCTGACCCCTTGAACCTCCGAGGTGCTATCCCGGGGCCGGGCTCGGCAGCGGCTGCCCCGGCGCCCCGGCCGGCGATGACAGGAACTCGCCGCGCCGGCGTTCCAGCGCCGCCAGCCGTCTCCGCTCCTTGCGCCGCTCGAGGATCAGGTACAGCGACGGCGTGACCGTCAGCACGAGGATCGTCGAGCTGGTGAGCCCCCCGATCAGCGCGTAGGCCAGCGCGTTCCAGATGTTCTTGTCGGCGTACTCGCTGAACAACACGAGCGGGAGAAGGCCGAGCACCGTGCTGGTGCTGGTCATGAGAATCGGCCGCACGCGCTGCACCGTGCCGTCGATGATCGCCTCGACGAGCGGCATCGCGTGATCGCGCCGCAGCTGGTTGACCCGGTCGATCAGCAGGATCGATGCGTTGACGACGATCCCGCCCATCATGATCACCCCGATGTACGCCTCGCGGGTGAAGCTGGCGCCGGTGTAGAAGAACAGCATGAAGACGCCGATCAGCGCCATCGGGACGGTGAGGAGCACACACAGCGGCTGGCGCAAGGACTCGAACAGCGCGGCGCAAACCATGAAGATGAGCAGCAGCGAGACGCCGACCACGAGCTTGAGCTGCCGCGTGTCCTCGCGTGACCACTGGAAGTCCTCGCGTCCGACGATCGTGTAGCCCTCCGGCACCGCGGTCGCGGCGATGACCGCGTCGCGAATCCGGTCGCCGAGGCGCACCGGGCCGCGGAACTCGTAGCTCACGATCCGCTGGTACTGCTGGTCCTCGCGGGTGATCTGCGCCGGGAGGAATCGCTCGTCGACGCGGGCCACCTCGCCGAGCCGCACCGCGCCGCCGCGGGGGACGGGGATGAGGACGTTCTCCAGCTCGATCATGTCGAGCCGCTCGAAGCCGGCGTACTTGACGTCGAGTCGCAGCTCGTCGCCGCCGATGCGCGTCGGCACCGAGCCGCCGCTCTGCCCGCGCGTGGCCGCCGCCACCTGCCGGACGAGGTCCTGCACCGTCAGCTCGTGCATCCCTAGCCGCTCGCGGTCGATCCGCAGCACCACCTCGGTCGCCTTGTTTCGGCTGAAGTAGCGTCCGCTGGAGTTGATGTCCACGTCGCGGATTCGGGTGAACCGCGTCAGCCGGTCGGCGAGCCCCTCGGCGATCTCGTGGACCGTCTCGTAGTTGTAGCCGAGGATCTTCACGCTGTAGTTGGGCGGAGACCCGCCGCCGCCGTAGAACGCGCGCCCGACACCGGTCACCCGCACGTCGGTGCCCCCGAACTGGTAGCTGTACGCGGCGAGGTGGTCGTAGATCGCCAGCGGCACCATCGTGTTCTCGAGCGAGTCGGGGAACGTGATCCGTATCTGGGCGTTGGACGGCCGCACGGTCGTCCGAAAGCGCTCCAGCTCCGGCATCGCCTTGAGCTTCTCCTCGAAGAACCGCGCCAGGTCGTCGGCGCGGTCGAGCCCTTCGCCGCTGGTGAGATTGATGCTGATGTGGATGTACGTCGCCTGCGCGCCGAACCCGCTCCACAGCCGGCCGCGCGACACGTACTTGTCGAACAGCCGCCACGAGCCGTAGAACATCGACGCGGCGAGGAGCAGGACGACCCACGGAAAGCGCAGAGTGCCGCGCAGCATGCCGGCGTAGGCGCGGACGTAGAACGCCTGCCGCGGCAGTGCCGGCACTCCGCCCCCGGCGCCGGCGTCCGCGCTCCGGCGTCCGACACCGCCGGCGAACAGCCTCGCGGCGAGCGCCGGAATGAAGCTGAACGAGACGAGCAGGCTGGCCAGCAGGCTCAGACCGACGACGATCGCCAGCGGCAGATAGTAGAGCCGCAGCTCGCCCTGGAGGTAGACGAACGGGATGAACACGACGATCGTCGTCATCGTCGCGACGAGGATCGCCAGCACGACGTCGCGAGCTCCCTGCTCGGCGGCTACCTCCGCGGATTCGCCACTCTGGCGCCGCCGGTAGACGTTCTCCAGCACGACGATCGCATTGTCGACGATCAGCCCGAACCCCATCGCCATTCCCATCAGCGTGAGGACGTTGAGGCTGTAGCCGCCGAAGTAGACGAAGTTGAGCGCGATCATCAACGAGAACGCGATCGTCGTGAACACGATCCCCGCCGAGCGGAAAGATCCGAGGAAGAGCAGCAGCACGGCGAAGATCACCATCGCCGCTATCGCCGCCCGGGTCCGCAGGTCGCTGAACTGGGCGCGGATGTCCCGGCTCACGTCGTTGTCGAGGATGATCCTCGTGCCCGGAGCGAGCGAGCGTCCGACGCTGTCCACCGCCGTCTTGGCCGCGTCGGCGACGACGAGACTGTTGGTGCCGTGGGCGCGCTTGATCGTGAAGTTGATGGCCGGAAAGCCGTCGATCCGGTAGAGGCTCGTCGGTTCGGCCCATGTGTCGCGGACCGTCGCCACGTCGGCGAGCCGGACGATGCGGTCGCCGTTGGCGAGGAGCACCAGGCCGAGCAGGTCGGTGACCGTGTCCGGCCGCAAGCGGATCGTCAGCGAACGCTGGAGCCCGCCCTCGTGCACCACGCCGGCGCTGCGCACGATGTCGAGCTCGCGGATCCGGTTGCTGATGAACGCCGGCGAGATGCGCAGCGCCAGCGCCTTGCGCTCGTCCACCTCGACCTCCAGCACCCGCTGGCGGCCGCCGGTGACGGTGACTTCGGCCACGCCCTCGATCTGCTGGAGGGCCGGCACCAGGTGTTCGTCGGCGAGCACGCGCAGGTGCTCGACGATGTAGGGCCCGGTGAGCGTGTACTCGAGGAACGGCCGGTCGCGCTCGCGCAGCTCAGGCGGCGTGTACGGCGTGATTGTCGGCACGACGTTCGGCGGCAGCACGTCGTCGAGCGACGCCATCCGCTCCGACAGCTCGAGGCGGGCGAAGTTCATGTCGGTGCCGCGCGCCAGCTCGACGTCGATCCGTGCCTGACCGGCGCCGCCGAGCTCGGACGAGACCGAGTTGATCTTCTGAACGCCACGCACCTGCTGGATCGCCCCCTCCAGCGGCGCGGTGACGAACGCCTCGGTGGCCTCCGGCGACGCGCCGGGCCACGACGCGTTCACGCTCAGCCGCGGCAGCTCGGTGTTGGGGAGGAACTCGACCGGGATGTTCCGCCAGGCGGCGAAGCCGAGGATGGCCGCTGCCAGGTAGGCCATCGACACCGCCACGGGTCGCCGGATCGAGAACCGGATCATGCGCGCGTCCCTCCCCGCATCTCCATCAGGGCGCGTCCGAACCGGCGATCTCGCGCGACCGCGACCGCTCGAGCCGGTACAGCCGCACGTGATCCACGTCGTCCTCGTCGCGCCACCGGCCGAGCAAGAAGTCGGCGCCGGCCTGATCGATCGCGAAACGCGCGGGCGTCGTCACGCCGCCGATGGCCCGCCCGTGCGGTGTGAAGATCGTCCACCGCAGCGGCACCTCGTGGTCGATCGCATGGTCCTGGACCCACAGGTTGCCCTCGTCGTCCACCTCAAGCTGCCCGTGGGCCGGCATGAGGTCGGGATAGGAGGTCTCGGCCAACCGGCGCTCCACCTCGCGCCGCTGATTGTCGTCGGTGATGGCAGCCAGTCGCCGCTCACGCTCGCTGGCGATGTCCGCCGATCGGACCCGCGCGCGAGGGAGGTCGCGCCGTATCAGGCGCAGGAGTCGGCCATCGCGGTCGTGCACCGCGATGTCGTACGCGTCGCCCGTGCCGACGAAGATCAGCGAGTCGCTCACCGCGCTGTACGTGACCAGCCCGAACGGCCGGGGCCGCACCCCCATGTATGTCGCGCTGGTCTCGACGATGTACTCTCCGGCGAGCAGCCTGATCAGGGTATCGACGCCGGCGCCATCCGCCTGGACACGCAGGACGGCGGCACTATCGCGGGTGAGCCCCTGACGCGCCATACCGGCCGTGAAACTGACCGACGGTGGCACCACGAACGATCCGTCGGCGAAGCGGCCCGCGATGTTGAACACCGGCCTGGCCGGCACGAACGACCGCACGAAGTTCCCCTCGATATCGAAGATCGAGAACCGCCGCTGCCGGACGTCGTACGCGATGAGCGAGTCCGTCCCGTACCGTCCCAGCCACCCGATCGCTTCGAACTCTCCCGGGCCGCCGCCCCTGCCGCCCACCGAGATCACGTGACGCCCGTCGAGATCGAAGTACCGCAGCTCGCGGCTGCCGCCGTCGGCGACGACGATCCGGTCTCGCACCAGAAGCACCTTCACCAGATTGTCGAGCTGATAGGCCGGCTCTCCCTCGAGCACACCGATGCCGAGGATCGGCTCCGGCGAGAGTCGCCACTGCGGCAGCCCGGCAAGCGTACCATGGCTCTCGACGATCTCGATGCCGGCCGAGTCGCGAAGGGTGACCCGCACCTCGCTCGCGTCACCGCCGGCGCACGCCACAGCGAGAGTGACGAAAGGGATGCAGGCGTATCGCATCGCTCGCATCGTGTCGGCTACGGCGATCAACGGGCCGCCCCGGCGGCTAGCTCCCGCGACCCCGAGCGCTCGAGCCGGTACACCACGACGTGGTCCACGTCGTCGTCATCCTGCCATCGTCCGAGGATGAAGTCGGAGCCGATCTGATGGACGCTGAACCGCGCCGGCGTCGTCGTCGTGCCGATCGCCCGCCCCTCGGCGGTGAAGACCGTCCACCGCAGCGCCGCATCGCGGTCGGCCGAGTACTCCTCGACCCACAGGTTGCCCTGGTCATCCACTCGCAGCGGACCGTGGGCCGGCATCCTGTCGGGATACGGCGCCTCGGCGTACCAGCGCTCCTCATCGCGCCGCCGGTTCTCATCGGTGATGCGCGACAGTTGACGTTCACGAAGGGCCGCGATCTCGGCCGGGCCGACCCGCGCCCGCGGGCGGTCGCGCCGTATCAGGCGAACCAGGCGGCCGTCGCGTGCGTACACGGCGATCTGATACGCGTCGCCCGTTCCGGCGAATATCAGCGAGTCGCTGACTGCGATGTGCGTGCTCAGTCCGAACGGACGGTTGCGAACCATGATCATGCTGCGCCCACCTGACTCGCGCGAATCGACCATGCTCTCGCCGGCCACCACGCGCACCAGCGTGTCGGCTCCCGTCCCGTCTGGCGAGAAACGCACGATGACGGCGCTGTCCCGCACGAGGCCCTGTCGTGTCCCCCCGGTCATGAAGACCACCAATGGCGGCACCACGAACGAGCCGTCGGCGAAGCGTCCGGCCACGCTGAACACGGTATTCTCGGGCGCGAACGAGCGGACGAACTGACCCTCGAGGTCGAAGATCGAGAATCGTCGATTCTGCATGTCGTACGTGATGATCGAATCGCGGCCGTGCGGCGCCATCCAGGAGATCCACTGGAACTCGCCCGGCCCACCGCCCCGCCCGCCCGCCGTCTTCACGTGCCGTCCATCGAGGTCGAAGTACCGCAGTTCGCGGCTGCCGCTGTTGGCGACGATGATGCGATCGCGCTGGAGGAGCGCGGTGCGCACCTGATCGAGCTGATACGCGGGCTCTCCCTCGAGCACTCCGATGCTCACTGTCGGCTCCGGTGACAGCGTCCAGCCGGGCACGCGTAGATCGCCGGGGTTCTCGACGATCTGCACACCAGCCGAGTCGCGCACCGACATGCGGGAGTCGCCCTCCTGCCCATTGGCGCAGGCGGCGCTCACCAGCACGGCCAGCGGCAATGTCGTGAACAGTCGCCCTCTCATTGCCTCCCTCCCCCGGTTGGCGCTGGTCGTGGCGCGGCAGCGATATCGCCCGGACCCGAGCGATCGAGCCCGTACACTACGATGTACTCCACGTCGAGATCGTCCTGCCCCCGCCCGAGCACGAAGTCCGGACCGATCTGATGGGCGGTGAACCGCGGCGGCATCGACACGCGGCCGGTCATGCGCCCTTCGAGATCGAAGACCGTCCACTCCGTGGGTTCGTCGCGGGCGACGACGTAATCCTGGACCCACAGGAAACCGTCGGCATCGACGAGCAGTCTTCCATGAGCGGGCAGCTGCTCGGGATAGGCCAATTCCGCGAAGCGATTCTCCGCTCGCTGTCGCATCGCCTCGGTTCGCGTCGCCGCCAGCTCCGCAGCGCGGTACCGCTCGATGATCCCGGGGGTGACCGGGCGCCGCTCGACCGCGCGACGGATCGAGCGCCGCGTCCTTCCATCCGCGTCGAGCACGTCGATGGCCCAGGAGTCGGTCGTGCCGACGTAGATCGACGAATCCCCCGCCGCGACCTGGGTGGACAATCCGAAGACTCGAATGCTCTCCCGGATCATCGCCAGATCGCCGACCGATATGTCGGCGATGACGGTCTCGAGGCCCGGATAGATCGCCAGGGTATCCATGCGCTCGCCATCGGCCGACATGCGCGCGATGCCGATGGTATCCCGGCGCACCCCGTCCCGTTGATCGGGGCGTGGGACTGTGACGGCGATGGGATTTACGATGTACGAGCCGTCGGCGAGCCGGCCGACGATACCCGTCGCACGGAAACCCGGCGTGAACACCCGCCTGAGCGTGCCCGCCGCATCCAGGATCGTAAAGCGCCGCAGCCTCCCGTCATATACCGCGATCGAGTCGCCGGCGTGCAGGCCGATCCAATTCGGCTGCTCGAACTCACCGGGGCCGCCGCCCCGCCGGCCGACGGAACGGAGATGCTTGCCCGACCGATCGAAGAAGCGCAGCTCGCGGCTGCCGCCATCGATCACGAGGAGGCGCTCCCTGTGCATCATGGCGCCGCGAATGCCGGCGAACTGATAGGCCGCCTCGCCCTCGATCGTGCCGATCGTCAGCCGTGGCGCTGCCGACAGGCGCCAGCGCGGCAGGTCGGCATCCGTGGCGCGAATCTCGACGATCTCGACACCGGCGGAATCGCGGATCGTGCTCTGCACCTCACCAGCGCGCCCGCCCACGCACGCGGCGGCGAGCATCGCGACGACCGGCCCGAGGACGCAGCACGAATGACGAAGCACTTTTTCAGTCCCCCGCCTGCGGCAGCGGCTCGTGCGTCACACCCGGCGCCCGGACCACGCCCCGCACCCGCTCCCGCAGCTCCTCCACCAGATCGTACGCCACCGGGATCACGATCAGAGTCAGGATCGTGCTCGTGAACAGCCCGCCGAAGATCGCGATCGCCAACGGCGCCTGGAGCTCGCCGCCCGGGCCGAGCGCCAGCGCCATCGGAAGGACGCCGAGCATCGTCGTGATCGAGTTGATGACGATCGGCCGGATGCGCGCCCTCCCCGCCGCCACTATCGCGTCCCGCAGCGCCATACCCTTTCGCCGCATCTGATTGATGAAGTCGACCTTGATCACGGCATCGTTGTCCACGATGCCGGCCAGCACCACGATGCCTATCAAACTGACCGTGTTGAGCCCGGCCCCTGCGATCCACAGGGCGACGATCGCGCCGATCGTACCCAGCGGCACGCTGAGCAGAATCGTGAACGGATGCAGGAGCGACTCGAACTCGGCGGCCAGGATCATGTATACGAGGAGCAACGCCAGCCCGAACGCGAACGCCATCGCCAGGAACCCGCGGCGCATCTCCTCGTTCTCGCCCCCGATGTCCACACGCATCCCCCGCGGAACAGTCAGCTCGCGGAGCGCCTCGCGGATGTCGCCGATCGCCGCATCGACGCTGCCCCGGGCAACGTCGGCGTGCACGGTGACGATCCGGCTCTGATCGATCCGCCGGATCTCGGCCGGGCCCGTGGTCTCCTCCACCCGCACCAGCTCCCGCAGCGGAACACCGCCTATGCGCAGCAGATCGAGTGTGGCCAGCGACCGGCGGTCCTCCTCCGGAAGCCGCACCCACACCGGCACCTTCTTGTCGAACGCCACGTACTCGGTCGCCGAGCGTCCGAGCATGTAGTCCTGGATCTGGTTGGCCACCTGGAGCGGCGTGATGCCGAACGAGGCGGCGCGGTCGCGGTCGATGTGCACGCGGATCTCGGGGTGGCCCATCTCCGTCCCCAGCCGCACGTTCTCCAGCGAGCCGACGCGCGCCAGCCGTTGCTCGACTTGGCGCGCATAGACGATTCCCTCATCCAGCTCCTCGCTGTGGATGCGGATCGCCAGATCGGCCTCGCCGCCGCCGAGGAGCTTGCCGAGTGCCGTCGCCTGTCCGGTCTCGATCGCCACCGTGCCGGGCGGGAGTTGCGCCACCAGCGGCCTGAGGCGGTCGAGCACCTCCGCCGTGCGGGCGCCCTGGCGCAGCCGCACGTCGATCAGCGCCGTGTTGAGTCCCGATTCGCGCTCGTCGCCGCCGAGCACCGCCTCCTGGCGTCCGACGCGGGTGAACGTGGCGGCGACATCCACATCCTGGTTCAGCGCGTTCTCCAGCCGCAGCGCCGACTCCGACGTCACGTCGATCGGCGTGCCGCGGGCCAGCGTGATGCGCACGGTGAACTCGCCTTGCTCCACGTCCGGAAGTACGCTGCGCTTCAGCGTGCTCGCCAGCGCCAGCGTCCCCAGCATCAGCACCGCGGCGATCGCCACCACGCGTCCGCGGTTGTCGAGCGCCCGCACGACCGTCCGCTCGTACCATCGCACCAGCGCCTCGAACAACCGGTCCGTGCCGTCGAGCAGCGGCCGGAGGGCGCGGTTCGTACCCGCGGCAACGGTGCTCCAACCGCGCCGGAACGTTCGGCGCGCCAGTGAGGGCGGCAGCTCGTGATGGTCCGTCGTCCACCGCGAGGCGAGCGCCGGCAGCAGGGTCAGGGCCACCAGGATGCTGGCGGCCAGCGAGAACGCGACCGCATACGACAGCGCGCCGAACAGCTTCCCGGCCACGCCCTGTACGTAGATGATCGGCCCGAACACGGCGATCGTCGTCAGCGTGGCGGCGATGATCGCCCGCTGCACCTCTTCCGCGCCGACGGCCGCGGCCTCGGTCGCGTCGTCGCCCATCTCCCGCCGGCGGAAGATGTTCTCGATCACCACGACCGAGTTGTCCATCAGCAGCCCGACGCCGAGCGCCAGACCCCCGAGCGTCATGATGTTGAGCGAAACGCCGGCCGCATCGAACAGCGCGAAGGTGGCAATGATCGAGATCGGCATCGCCAGCGCGATCGCCAGCGGATACCGGATGTCGCGCAGAAAGAGGAAGAGCACCAGGAAGGCGAGCGCGCCACCGACGAGCACCTGGCTGACAACGTTGTCGATCGCGTCGGAGATGAACCCCGCCTGGCTGGTCGCCACCTCGATCGTCACGTCGGGATACTGGCGGCGGAGCTGCTCGATCACCTCGTCCACGCGCTCGGCGACCCGCACCGTGTTCGACCCCGCCTCCTTGAACAGGAGCAGGCCCACGGCCTCATCGCCGTTGTAGCGGGCGATCGACTCGCGGTCGCGGAAGCTGTCCTCGATCCGCGCGATGTCGCTCAGCAGGATCAGGTTGCGCGCGGTGCCGGTCTGCCCCGCGGGCGGCGGCTGGCCCGGTCCCTGGTCGCTCCCCTGCCCCGACCGGCGCTCGGCGACGACGACGTCGCCGATCTGCTGCACCGACTGGAACTCGCCGAGCGTGCGCAGCGAATACTGGAACGGCCCGCGGCGGACCTGCCCGCCCGGCGAGCTCTGGTTGGCGGCGGCCAGCGCGTTGGCCACCTGCTCGATCGTGACCTGATAGCTCTCCAGGAGCTGCGGATCCACGTCCACCCGTATCTCGCGCTCGAGACCGCCCGTCACCGTTGCCTGGGCGACGCCATCTACCTGCTCGAACCGGCGCTTGATGACCGATTCGGCGAGCTCCTTGAGCCGCCACAGATCCGACCGGCCGGCGACGACGACCGACATGATCGGGTCGGCCGTCGGATCGGTGCGCAGCACGACCGGCCGCGAGGCACTCTGCGGGAGCCGGTCGCGGACCTGGTCCAGCCGCTCGCGGACGTTGAGGGCGGCGAAGTCCATGTCCGTCCCCCACGCGAAGCGCAGGGTGACGAGCGAGACACCATCGCGCGACACGCTCTCCGTGCGCTCGTGCCCGGGGACGCGAGCGACCTGCTGCTCGATCACCGTCGTGACCAGGCGCTCGACCTCGGCAGGTCCGACCTCGGGGATGCTCGTGTAGACGACGAGCCTCGGATATGAGATGCCCGGCAGGAGGTCTATTGGCAGCCGGGTGAACGAGATCAGGCCGAGCGCGACCACCGCCAGGAAGAGCATCGCCACCGCGATGGGGCGGCGGATCGAGCGGCGGGGGAGCGACATCCTACGGGCGGACCGCCTGCCCGACGCGCTCGTCGAGCGTGTACAGCGCGCTGGCGAACGCGACCCGCGCATCGAGCTCGCCGCGCTCGGCCGCCGCCGCGCCCTCGATCAGCGTCTGGAGGCGGTCGTAGGGAATCGAGCCGAGGCGGTACTGCTCCATGGCGAGATCGAGCCGCTCGCTGGCGTAGCCGGCCGAGAGGCGCGCCAGCTCGAGGCTCCGATAGGCGTTCTCCAGCTCGATCAGCGCCGAGCGCACATCGCGCTCGACGGTCTGCCGCTGGAGCCGCAGCGTGTGCTCGGCATCCTGGAGGTCGGCCTCGGCGCGGGCGACCTCGTTGGCCGTCTGGTACCGGTTGAAGACGTCGAAGGTGAGGTTCAGCCCGAAGCCCATCGACTGGTTCTGCGGCATCTCGAAGTCGGTGAACGCGTCGTAGTTGCGGCGCCCGATGCTCCGGGAGTAGCTGACGCTCGGGGCGATGCGGGGGAAGCTGCCGCCCCTGGCGGCGCGCCGGCCGTGAAGCGCGCCCTCGTGCACCGCCTCGGCCTCGGCCATCGTCGGATGCAGCTGGAGCGCCGTGCCGACGATGGCCTCCGCATCCAGCTCGCGCGGATCGAACAGAGGCATCGCCGTGTCGGTGAGCTGAACCTCGAGCGACAGGTCGCGGCCGAGCTGCGACAGGAGCGCGATCCGGTCGCGCTCCGAGTTGGCGCGGGCCCGCGCGAGGTTGCGCTCGCGCGTGGCGAGCTGCTCGCGGGCGCCGAGCAGATCGAGCCGGTCGGCGGAGGCCACGCGGAACAGCCGCTCGGTCATCTCCAGCCGGACCTCCTGCGAGGCGAGCTGGCGCTCCTCGAGCCGCTCCTGGAGCCGCGCTGCGAGATACGTGAGATAGGCCCGCGACACGTTGGCGCGGAGCTGGACCTCCTGCGCCGTGACGCGCGCCTCGGCGGCCCTTGTGCCGGCCCGCGCGGCGCGCAACGCGTTGGGACGCCGGCCACCGTCGTAGATCACCGGCAGCTGGATGCCCACCGCCTGGCTCATCGAGCTGCCGCGATTGACGATCGCGGTGTCGCGCCGGATCAGCGTCCCGAACGGGTCGAGCCCGGTGACCTGGCGGCTGTAGCTGCCACTCACCCCGGTGCTCAGCGACACCGACGGAAGGTACTGCGCCCGCTGGGCGCGTTCGGCGAGTGACGCGACGTGGACGTCGTTGCGGAAGCGGGCGAACCCGGGGTTGTGCTCGCGGGCGACCGCGATCGCCTCGTCGAGCGAGAGTCGCAGAACCGGCCCCTGCGCGCCGAGCGAACCCGTGCCGAGAATCACCGGAAGCGCGAGCCCGGCCGCGAGGGAACCGAGTCGAATCCGCCCCATGCTACTGCGGCCGCCCGCCGGCCTGGCGCACGTTGTCCACCAGAGTGATGCGCGCGTCATGGGTCAACGTGTGGTGGCCGCTCACGAGCACCACCTCGCCCGCGCGTGGCGGCGGGTACTCGTCGTCGGGGAGCAGCTCGACGAAATGCTCGTTGCCGAGTCCGGTGACGACATAGCGCCATTTCGCGCGTTCATCCTCGACGACGAAGACGAGCGTGCGCCGCTGGTCGCGCTCGAGCACCGCCGCGCGCGGAACGAGAATGCGGTTCGGGAACTTGCGCGCCTCGAGCGAGACGCGCGCGTACATGCCCGGGAGGATCCGGCCGTTCGGGTTGGGAACGTGAACGGTGACCCGCGCCGTCCGCGTGTCGCGATCGACCACGGGATTGATCGTCATGATGCGGCCGAGGAAGTCCTCGCCGGGGTAGGCACTGAACCTGACGCTGGCCCGCGATCCAGCCTGGAGGAACCCGACCTCGCTCTCCAGCACGTTGACCTCGACCTTGATGGGATCGAGCTCCTGGACCGTCATCAGGTCCGCGTTGGGCTGGATGTAGGCGCCCGGTACCGCCTTGACGTCGGCGACGACGCCGGCGAACGGCGCGCGGATGGTGACGCGCTGGAGGTTCAGCTCCGCCTGCTGGAGTGAGACCTCTGCCTGATCGAGCCCGCTCTTGATCCGCGCCGCGCGCTCGCGCTCGGCGCGCACCTCGGGGTCGGTGATCCGCTCGTCGAACAGCGTCTCGACGCGGTACGCCGCCTCCTTGGCGGCGAGATCGGCCCGCCGCTGCCTGACCTCGAACGCGTGATCGATCGAGTCGAGCCGGACGAGCACGCGGCCCCGGGCGACGCGATCGGCGTCGCGCACACTCACCGACTGTACGCGGCCGCCGACCTGATTGGTGACCTTCCACTCCCGCATCGCGGCCGCGTTACCGGCGGCGGAGACGGAGATGACGAGGGTATCGACGACGACTGGAGTGCCCTCGACCGGGATCGGCACATCGGCGGCGAACGTCTCCATTGCCGAGACGTCGGGCCGGTCGCCGCCGGCGGTGTTGGTGGTGTCGTTGGCGCGGGCGTTGTTCCGGATCTTGGCGAGCGTCCCGGCGGCGAGCACGAGCACGATGACCGCGGCCAGTGCGATGCCGAAGATGCGGCGGGAGCGGGACATGGGTGCCGGTCCGAGTTGAGCGAATGGCGGTGCGAACGCCCGACGAGGTGTTCGACACGGGGAGCCGCGGGAGGGTTTACCCTGGCGTCGCCCATCGCTCAATGTGTCAGTCGGACATGGGGCCGACAAGGTCGGGGACGCCCAGGGCATCCACCCAACGAAGAACGGCCTTACACAGCGCTGATACCGAGGGAGTGCATCGAACCCTGCAAGAGAAAGTGGCCGTGCACCTCAGAGTGCGCGGCCACCTTCACGTCACCAGACCCCGATGCTTATCTCCCCTCCGACTCCGCGCTGAGCGTTATCCCGTATCGCCCCAGCGCCTGGCTCACCGCCGGCACTCGACGCAGCACGGCGTCCGCCTCCGTGATCGCCTGCGCCAGCGCCGTCTGCGCCTCGTTCGACATCCTCACCATCGCCGGAGTCGGCGGCTCCCAGATGCCCATCACCTGACCCTTCACGAGGGTGATGCGCGCCAGCGCGTTGGTCAGGTTCACCGCGCCGCCGCCGAATCCCCCACCGCCTCCGCCGCCGCCGCCCGGACCGCCCGGGGCTGCGGCGCGCGCTGACGGCACGCCGAACTTCACGCGCACCGACTCGAAGTCGGTAATCACCGACTCGACCTGCGCCTTTACATCAGCCGGAACGTTCGGCACGCTATCCAGCCTCGCCGCCGCCGTGCGGAGCTGCCGGCCGAACAGCGTCAACGCCCCGGCCGAGTTGACGGCCCGCTGATGCGCCTCGTGGAGCTGCGCGACCAGCGCGTTCCAGCGCTCGCGGTCCCTGCCGGCCAGCCTGACCTCCGGGTCCATCACGATCGTCAGCGGCTTGGTGTCCACCCGCCGGCCATCGACCATCAGCGCGACGGTGTACGTTCCCGGCGGCACCTGCGGGCCGAGGTTGGCTGCGCCACCACCGCCGAACCCGCCGCCGCCGCCGCCACCGCCACCGCCCGGGCCACCACCCTGCCCACTATCGGGCGCGGGGATGGCGCATATGTCCCTCGACTTGTAGCCAGGAGTTGGGCCCGGCGTCGGTACGCCGGGAATCTGCGCGCGCTGCGCCTGGGGGATTCCCCCAAACCCACCACCACCACCACCGCCACCTCCGCCGCCCTGCGCCACGCCGGGTACCGGGCGGATCGGCTCGACGCGCATGTCCCAGCACATCGTCTGGATTCCGGCCGTGTGCCGGTCCGGCGTCGCGGTGAGCTCGCGCACCGTGCGGCCCGATGCGTTGGTGATCACCAACCGCATGTCGTTCACCGGCTGTCGCACGTTCAGCTGTATCACCGCCTCGTACGGCGGATTCTCGCCGAGGAAGTACTGGTGGCCCCAGAACTCCTCGTTGCGGTCGTCCTTCGACTTCCACTGAAGCGCCGTTCCCGGGGTGAACAACGATGCGGGCGAGCTCGCCGTCTGCGCCGCGGCGTATTCCTGTATCGGCGCCAGATCGTCGAGCACGAACAGCGCGCGGCCGTGCGTCGCCACGAGCAACGCGTTGTCGCGCGGGTGGATCGTCAGCTCATCGATCCGCACCGTCGGCAGGTTGGCCTGGAGCCGCCGCCACATACGTCCGCGGTCGAGCGTGACGAACACTCCCGTCTCGGTGCCGAGGTAGAGCACGTCGGCGTTCTTCGTGTCCTCGGTGAGCGTGCGCGCATTCTCGCCGCGCAGGTTGCCGTTGAGCGACCGGAACGTGCGGCCGAAATCGGTGCTCACCCACATGTACGTCTCGTAGTCGTTGTTCAGGTGGTTGTCCACCGTTATGTACACGGTGCCGGCATCGAACCGCGACGGCGTCACCTTCGAGACGTAGCCGCCGGCCGGGAACCCGGCCATCCGGCTCGTCACGTTCTCCCACGTCCGGCCGTCGTCGCGCGACACGCTCACCACGCCGTCGTCGGTACCCGTGTAGAACACGCCGCGCTGCCGCGGCGACTCGGCGAACGTGACGATTGCCGGCCACAGCGAGATGCCGTCGTTGCGGGCGATCCGGATGTCGCTGTTCTTCACCCCCATCGTCACGATCTCGTTGCGGTCCACGTTCGTCGTCAGATCGGGACTGATCGCCGTCCACGAATCGCCGCGGTCGGTCGAGCGGAAGACGCGGTTCGCCGCCGTGAACAGGACGCCCGGGTCGTGTGGCGAGAGGACGATCGGCGTGTCCCAGTGCCAGCGGTACGACTCCCCGTCGGTGTGGTTGACGACGTTGAGCGCCGTCGGCCGGATGCTCTTCGACTCCCCGGTCACGCGGTCGCGGCGAATGAGGTTGCCGTTCTGCGACTCGGTGTAGACTATCCGCCAATCGCGCGGATCGGGCTGCGCCACGAACCCGTCGCCGCCCTGGATCTGGTGCCAGTCCGAACCCATGATCCCGCGCACGAAGCGTGTCCGGCTCGGTCCGCACCAGTTGTAGTTGTCCTGCATCCCGCCGCAGATGTTGAAGGGACGCTCCATGTCGTAGGCGACGTGATAGAACAACCCCACCGGAAGGTTCGGCAGGAAAGTCCAGGTCCGGCTCTGGTCGTAGGAGACCGCCAGCCCGCCGTCGTTGCCGATCAGGATGTGGCGCGGGTTCGCCGGGTCGACCCAGATCGTGTGGACGTCGGCGTGCGTGCCCTGCGCCGCGTTGTTGACCAGCGTCTTGCCGCCGTCGATGCTCATGTGCAGGTTGACGCCGGCCCAGTAGATGATGTCCGCGTTGGTCGGATCGATGCGGATCTTGCTGAAGTACATCGGACGCGCGTTGACGCCGGTGACGCGCTCCCAGCTGCCGCCGCCGTCGTTGGACCGGTAGACCCCGGTGACGCTCGGCTGCTGGCCCTGCCCTCCCCCTCCCCCTCCCCCACCACCGCCCCCGCCACCACCGCCGCCGCCGCCGCCGGGACCCTCGATCGTGGCATACACGATGTCGCCGTTCTGCCGGAACGCGTCGAGCCCGATGCGGCCGAGCGGACCAGCCGGCAGTCCGCCGCCGGATAGCCGCGTCCACGTCTCGCCGCCATCGGTGGACTTCCAGATCCCGCTTCCCGGACCGCCGCCGTTCATGCAGCAGGCATGGCGGCGCCGCTGGTAGGTGGACGCGTACATGACCTGCGGGTTGGTCGGGGAGAACACGACCTCGTTCGCACCGGTGTCGTCGTCGACCGACAGCACGCGACGCCAGGTGCGGCCGCCATCGGTCGTCTTGTAGACGCCGCGGTCGCCGCCCGGACCGAACAGCGGCCCCGTGGCGGCGACCAGTACGACGTCATCGTTCCGCGGATCGATGACGATCCGTTGGATGTGGCGGCTGTTGGGGAGTCCCATGTGCTGGAACGTCTTGCCGCCATCGGTGGACTTGTAGATCCCGCCCCCGAACGACGTGCTCTGACGATTGTTCGACTCGCCGGCGCCGACCCAGACGAGGTCCGGGTTGCGCTGGGAGATCGCCACGTCGCCTGTGGCGATGAGTCCCTCGTTCTGGAACAGCGGCTCGAACAGCGCGCCGTTGCTGGTCGTCTTCCACACGCCGCCGTGCGCGGTGGCCACGTAATAGACGGCCGGATTGGCCTCGTACACGGCCAGACCGGAGATGCGGCCCGACATGACCGCCGGCCCGATCGAGCGGAGGTGGAGCGACTCGAACTCCTGCGCCACGGGGATCGTGGGAGCCTGCGCCTGCACGTCAACGCTGGGCGCCAGGAAGAGCACGGCCGCGAGAACGACGCGCGCCATCCATGTCATGGGGAAGCCTCCGGTCATGAAGAGGGGTCGGCGGCCGGACCGCCGGTTGGACGGTATTGGGCAGGTGGCAACGAGGGTGCAGCACCCAGCCGGTGCACTGCCCCCTCACGTACGCACGACGGCCGTTTCCGTTGAGGCCCCGGGCGGCCCGGCCGCTGGCGAGCCGGCCATCGGCGAGCCGGTGACGTCAGCCAGATGGCCGCACCAGTGCGAGCCTCTGCGGCCTCAGCGGTTCAGTCCCTCGACCGCACCACGAAATCCCGCGCCGCCGCTACGACACGGTCACGCACGTCGGCCAGCGCTCCGGGAATGAGCGCACCGGCGGCCCTGGCGTGCCCTCCCCCCCCGAACTGCCGCGCGAACCGGTTCACGTCCACGTCACCGGTGCTCCGGAACGACACCTTCACCTTGCCGTGCCCGAGGTCGCGAAAGAACATCGCCAGCCTCGTCCCGGCGACCGACCGCGCATACTCGGCGATGCCCTCGAGGTCCTCGCCCGAGACACCGTGGCGCTCCAGGGCCTCGGCCGGTACGCTGATCCACGACACCCCGGCCTGCTCGTCGGACTCCAGCGTCTCCAGGGCCTCGCCCACCAGCTTGAGCCTGCCCAGCGGCGCCGAGGCGTAGATCCGCCGGTACATCTCCTCGGGGTCCACGCCACGCCCGAGCAGCGACCCCGCCACCGCGTGACAGCGGGGCGACGTGTTGCTGAAGCGGAAGCTGCCCGTATCGGTGAGCAGCGCCACGTAGAGTCCGCGCGCCGCCGCCGCGTCGATTTCCATGCCGAGCACGCGCGCCAGATCGTAGACCAGCTCGCCGGTGGCGCAGGCCGTCGTGTCGGAGACGACGAGCGGACCGGGCGGCTCGTCCGAGGGCACGTGGTGGTCGATCGTCAGCTTCGGGATGTCTAGCGCGCGCACGGCGTCGGTCAGCACGCCCAGCCGCTTGACGTCGCTGATGTCGAGCACCACCAGAACGTCGGCGCCGCGCAGCGCCGCGGCACCTTCCGCCGAGCGGTTCACGACCGGACCGCCGAGCAGGAAGTCGAACAGCGACGGCCACGGCGTCGGATTGACGATGTAGCTCCGGATCTCGCGGTTCAGGAGCAGATGCGCCAGCGCCGCCTCCGAACCGCATCCGTCGCCGTCGGCGTTGATGTGCGTCGTCATCGCGACCGTCATTCCCGGGCGGAGATGGCCATCGAGCTGCTCGATCGCGGCGCGTCGCTCCGGCGGGACGCTCAGAAGATCCATGTCGGAGCAGCGGAAGGACTGATCGAGGATCCTGACGGAGAGGCGATCACGCGGATGTCGTCGAAGGGAGGCATACGGCAGGAGTCGCCCTGGAATTTCCGCGGATACGGCGGAACGTCCTAGGCGTGCTGCGCTGCGTACCGTGAGCAGCGGCTCACAATGAGTAGTTGGGTGCTTCGCGCGTGATCGTCACGTCGTGCGGATGCGATTCACGCAGCCCGGCCGCCGTGACCCGTACGAACTCCGTCTCCGTGCGCAGCTCCTCGATACTCGAGCAGCCGACGTAGCCCATCCCGCTGCGCAGCCCGCCGACCATCTGGAAGAGGACGTCGGCCACCGGGCCCTTGTAGGGCACGCGCCCCTCGATCCCCTCGGGGACGAGCTTGCGCGGGGAAAGCTCGCCCTCCTGGAAGTAGCGGTCGGCGCTGCCATCCTGCATCGCCGACAGGCTCCCCATGCCGCGGACCATCTTGAACCGGCGGCCCTCGAGGAGGAACGCCTCGCCGGGGCTCTCCTCCGTGCCGGCCAGCATCGAGCCCATCATCACGCAGGCGGCGCCGGCGGCCAGCGCCTTGACCACGTCCCCAGAGTACTTCACTCCGCCGTCGGCGATCACCGGAACATCGCCGGCGCCGTCAACCGCGTCGAACACGGCGGTGAGCTGCGGGACGCCGACGCCCGTGACGACGCGCGTGGTGCAGATCGAACCGGGACCGACGCCGACCTTGACGGCGTCCACGCCCCGCTCGACGAGCGACGCGGCGCCTTCGCGAGTGGCGATGTTGCCGGCCACCAGCTGGATCTCGGGAAAGCGCTCGCGCACCGCCGCCGCCGCCTCGAGCACGCCGATGCTGTGTCCGTGCGCAGTGTCGACGACGATCGCGTCGACCCCGGCGTCGACGAGCGCCCGAGCGCGGTCGAGATAGTCGCCCCCGGCGCCGATCGCCGCCGCCACGCGCAGCCGCCCGTGCTGGTCCTTGTTGGCGTGCGGATGCTGCCGGCGCTTGTGGATGTCCTTTACGGTGATCAGTCCGCGCAGCAAGCCGCTCTCGTCCACCACCGGGAGCTTCTCGATCCGGTGACGGCCGAGGATCCGCTCGGCCTCGTCGAGCGTGGTGCCGACCGGCGCGGTGATGAGCTTCTCGTGCGTCATCGCCTCGCGCAGCGGGCGGTCGAGATTCCGCTCGAACTGGAGGTCGCGATTGGTGATGATGCCGACCAGCTTCCCTTCCCGGTCCACGACCGGAACGCCGGAGATGCGGAAGCGCATCATCAGGGCGTTGGCCTCGCGGAGCGTGGCCTCCGGCGTGAGCGTGATCGGGTTGAGGATCATCCCGCTCTCCGACCGTTTCACCCGGTCCACTTCGGCGGCCTGGCGGTCGATCGACATGTTCTTGTGCAGAACGCCGATCCCGCCGGCGCGCGCCATCGCGATCGCCATCTCGCTCTCGGTCACGGTGTCCATCGCCGCCGAGACGAGCGGAACGTTGAGCGCGATCCCGCGCGTGAACCTCGAGCCGATCTCCACGTCGCGGGGATGCGTGCGGGAGCTCCGCGGGACGAGCAGGACATCATCGAACGTCAGCGCGACGGCCTCGCGAACGCGGGCGGCGCCGGGCGTACCGGGCTGTATGCGCGACGGCCCGCTGCCGGAGTTGTCCGGGACAGCGGGCCGTTGGGGGGGGGCTGAACGAGTTCGAGTCGCCATGGCGGAAACTAGCTTCGCGCCCGGGTACAGTAAAGTCCCTGCCTGGACAGGCGCTGCCTCTGCGGTTCACCCCGTTTCAAGGGGGTCAGAGTCTTTGAACGGGTTCAACGACTCTGACCCCCTTGAAACCCTTTAAAGCCAATCCTGCGCTCAGAAATCTACGTCCACCCCGACAGTGATCAGTCGCGGGAGCCCGGGCTTGATCCCCTCCGGCCGCCGTGAGGCGATGTACACCGCATCGGTCAGGTTCTTCGCGCTCGCCCTCAGCGTCAGAGAGGCGAGCCGTGGGTGACGGTACTCCGCCGACAGGTCCAGGAAGCGATACGCGGGGATCCGGCCCACGCGGCCGTTTGCCGAGCCCTCGACCGTCTCGAAGTTGTCGGAGAACTGGGCGCCGACCCATGTCCCGTCGAGCCGCAGCATCAGCCCCCATGGGTGATCGAGCATCAGTGACGCGCTCGCCTTGTCGCGGGGAGCGTAGGGAAGCCGGTTGCCTTCGACGTTCGCGGTATCGCCCGGCGCGCGCTGCATCAGGCGCTCGCCGGCGAACCGCGCATCGACGTACGTGTATGCGAGCTCGGTGGTCAACCCGAACGGCTGCCCGACGAGCTTGCCGAGGTCGATCGCCAGCGCGGCCTCGAGCCCGCTGTGGAGCGTCTGTCCCTGATTGGCGAGCTGCGCCTGGGACACCGAGCCGGACGAGAGCGATGGCTCGATGATCTGGTTCGAGAAATCGAGATGGAACGCCGTCGCCTCCAGCGAGACCGACGGCACCGGATGCATCCGCACGCCGAGCTCGTAGTTCCAGCTCCGCTCCGCATCGAGCTCGAGCGACACCGGCGCCGGTACCTGCGCGTCGGGCGGGAGCGTCGGGTTCTCGTAGATCAACGCGTCCTTCGTCCGGGGCGGCGCGAAGCCGCGATGGGCCCCGGCGAAAACCGTCAGGAGCGCGCCCGGGCTCCACGATGCGCCGAGACCCGGGATCACCTCCAGCAGATCGTCGCCGCTCCGGATGTTCACGTCCTCGGGCAGGTTGGTGACGGTTTCACCGGACTCCCGCCGGATGCGCGTGCGGAGGATCCGCCGGTCGAACTCGAACCGTTCCACCCGCACGCCGGGCGTGAGCTGGAACGCGTCGGTGAGAAAGATGCGGTTCTGGGCGAACGCCGAGAGGGCGCGGCCGGTGCGAACCTCGTCGTCACGTACGACACCCGTGCTCGCCGTCGCCGTCGTGCCGTTGATGTGCTGATCGCGCGCCCGCTCGACGTGGGCGCGAACGCCGGTCTCGAGCTCGTTGTTCAGCGAACCGAGGGCCCAGATCGTCCGAAGGCGCGGCTCGATCCCGAGCACCTCGAACGCGCGGTTGCGGTTGCCCGTGCTGTTGCGGAACTCGTGGGCGTTGCCGCTCGCCGTGTACGTGTAGTCGCGCCGCATCCAGTCGCGCGATGTGGTGTAACCGTACACGGCGGTGCGCAGCGAGCGTCCCGTGCCCAGCGGGAGCTCGTGCGTCCCGGTGACCGCGTACCGCCGAATGTCGAGCCGGTCGCCGGGCGCGGGGTGCCGGTGCGGCTCGGCACGGAAGAGCGAGTCGGTGAGCCCGACGTAGGTCGAGTTCGATGCCTCGTCATAGACGCTGAGCTTCACGCCGAGGTCGCCGCTTCCGGTGCGAACGGCCAGCTTGCCCGTGAAGTCGATAATGTCGAAGTGAAGGCCGTTCCAGTCGTCGACCGAGCGTCGAAAGATCCCGCCGCTGGCTCCGGCATTCCCCCAGCTGCCGCCGTAGCGCAGCTTGAGGAGCCTCGAATCCCCGGTTCCGCCGTGCAGCGACGCGCGCCCAGCCGGCTCCGCCGGCGGGTCGGCGGTGACGAAGTTCACGATCCCGCCGACGGTCTGTGGCCCGAACAGGATCGATCCACTGCCCTTGATCACTTCCACCCGCTCCATCCGATCGATCGGCGGCGAGTAGTACATCTCCGGCTCGCCGTACGGAGCGAGCGCGACCGGCACGCCATCCTCGAGGACCAGCACGGTGCGGCTGCGGTCGGGGTCGAGGCCGCGGATCCCGATGTTGACCCGCATGCCGCCGCCCTCTTCCTCCTGAACGTGGACGCCAGGAATCCGGCGAAGGACATCGTTGGCGGAAACCGGCTGGATGGTCGCGATCGTAGCTGGCGACACGACGGCCGCGGACCCGGGAAGCCTGGCCATGGCATCGGAGCGCCGGCCGACGACACGAATCCCGGCCAGGTCGGCGGGAAGCTCTCCCATCGACAAGCGCAGGGTCGTCACCTCACCGTCACGAACTGTGGCGGCGACCCGCACCTCGGCGCGACCGATCATGCGCGCCTCGACCTCGTAGCGCCCTGGTGTAAGGCCGTGAATCTGAAAGCGGCCGGCAGTGTCGGCGATCGCGCCGCGCGCTGTTCCGACCACGACGACGGAGGCTCCGGAGAGGGGATCGGCCGATCCGGCGGCGTAGATGCTCCCGGAGAGTCCGCCCTGGGCGCCGGCGGCTGCGGGGAGGAGCAGCGCAGCCGCGAGCGCCACGCCGCGGAGACTGACTGTGCTCATTTGAGTCGTTGGATTCCTGAAGCCGGGTTAGGCCCCCAAAAACGGGGATTCGCGGTCTGCTTGAGAATGAGACTCAGTCTCAACTAAGGAACGGCCGCGAATCTACGACCTACCCAGGATCCGGACAACCCCCCTGTTCAGGATTCCCGGACACGGCTTCCCTTTCGATACGCCTGAGGCTGTGTGACGGGAGGGCGCCGCGAGTCACGCGGAGAATAACGGAGGGGGGCGGAGGGGAACCCACCCCGCGGGTCGAGCTCCGTGGGCCAGGTGATGATAATGGTTTGAACTGACTCGGGTTGGCCTCGGGATCCCGAGGCGGATGCATCAAAAAGACAGGGCTCCCAGCGCGCGGAGCCCTCGATGCGGGTGGGACCACTCCGCCTCTTCCGCCAACTCCGCGTCTAAAAACCTCGGGATGCCCGCCCGAGATACCAACCTCGGACCAGGCGCCGAGCCACCAGACGAAACTCCCCCGCCGCGAAAACGCGCCAGCCCAGGATCAACCCACCATGCCACGCAGCCGGCGCCGGACCCTTCGAGGCAGGAAGAACGACGCCGCCACCAGCGCCATCCGGAGACTGCGTCGTGACAGATCGCTCGGGTCGCCGCGCCAGTGCGCGAGCACCACCCGCGAGCCCGCGTTGGTGATCAGCCGCTCGATCGACGCGATCAGGAGGAATGCATCATCGACCTGCCCGAAGAACGGCAGAAAGTCGGGGATGAGGTCGAGCGGCGAGATGATGTAGGCGATCGCGCCCACCACCAGCAACTTGTCGATCGGCTGAACCCGGCGGTCGGTGATCAGGCCGAACAGCAGGCGCAGGTAGTTCGGCAACTGGAGCACCACGTCCATCACTGTCCGCTTCGCGCCCCGCCGGGGACGCGCTACGTGGGCGACGCTCTCTTCGGGTTCGGCGGCGGTCGCGGCGGCTGGGCGCCGGCGAGTTCCGGTCTTCGAAGCAGAGCCCTTTCGTGCTGGGGTCACGATCTCGTCTCTCCTGGAGGCTGGGTGCCGAGCGCGGACGACGGACCGGCCGGCGGGTGTTCCGGCCCACTGCCACTGGCGCCGCCCGGTGTTGGAGTCGCCGAACCGCTCGCTGCACCATCGCTGGCGCCGCTGCCGCCCGTCGGTCCCGGATTTCCTCCGCCCGCTGAGGCCGAGCTTCCGCCGCCCGCAGGAGTCGAGCTTCCCGCGCCCGCAGGAGCCGTGCGCCCGGACTGCCGCGCAGCGCCGACTATGTCGTTCGCAACAGACTTGCCAGCGGCGGCGACACCCCCCAGAACGCCCATCGCCCGGTTCATCAGCCCCATGGTCTCGGCGATCGTGGTCGCCGAGACCTGACCGGCGCGGAGTCGGTCCTCGACCGCCTCGGCGAAGCGCGTGAAAATCCCGGGCGACTCCTCAGGGCGCTCCGCGTACTTCGACTCGAGGAACTCGGCGAAGTCGAGCACCTGGTAGAGACGCTCCTCCGACAGCGTCTCGAGCTTTCGGAGAATCCGGTCGCGAAGATACTCGTTCATCTCGAGGGACGGGGCGAGGGACGGGGCGAGGGACGTCGAACCAGGGGGCGAGGGGAATGCCGGTCGGCAGGAAATGAAGATGAACCGGAAACCTGCCGAAGGGCAACGCTCGCTCGTCCCTCTTCCCTGCTCTCAGCCCTGCCAGCGGGCGCGCTGGCCCCGGACGTCGATGTGGGCGAACGGCGTGTTGTAGCGGCGGCTCGTGTACTGACCCAGTCCGCCGACCAGGTCGGGGTGGTTGCGCTCCACCTGCTCCACCGCAAGGGCCACCAGCTGCACATCCCTGGCCGTGAACCGGCCGTCGCCGTCGGCGTCGATCGCCACGTCCACTGCGTCGCCGTGCTGGTGGCGGCTGTTCGAGGCCGCCAGCTTGATGGTCGAGTTGAACGACGGCGTCCGGTATCCGGCGCTGACGTTGAACCTCAGTTCCACGGGCGTGCTGTCGCCGCGGATGACCGCCAGCTCATCCAGCACGAGCTCGACCTTGTCGAGCAGCTCGGGGCTCAGGACCAGGTAGCGAGGCCACTGCGTCTGCCCGTCGCGGGTCAGCATGTCGCCGAGCCGGAGGTGTCGCGACACGCGAAGCGCGGCGAGCTGCCGGTCGAGCACCTCGATGAATCCCTCCGGATGGTCCCGCTGCCCGCCCAGGCGTTCGGCGAGGTACGTTCCAATCCGGTAGCCGTTGAGCACCGGACCCGTCTTGTCGGCGAACGGCACCAGCACGGTCACGGTGAGGTCATCCAGGATCCGCCGCTCGTCACCGCTGAGCAGCGCGAGCCGATAGAAGCCAGGGCGCTCGGGCGCGACCAGGGATGCACCGGTGAGCGGGCGCGCCGAATCCACTCCCACCGTGTCCAGCAGGCGCACCCACTCGTACGACAGCGTAGTTGGATCGCCGTACACCTCGAGCGGATACTCGATCGAGTCACCGGGGAGCGCCATCCGCACGCGCACCTCTCCGCTCTTGCCGAAAGCGTGCGGAGAGACCGCCACGGACGGCAGCGTAGCCATGACGGGAACGCGCGCCGACGCCCGGACGAGGAACGACGATGGTCCGTGGAACTGGAGGACGCCAAGAGCCGCCGCACAGCACACCATTACCGAGGCGAGCCCGCCGCGGCGCCCGAGGGACCGCGACAACCTCGTAAGCTCGTCGGCCATCAAAGCCCCACCCCCCACCGCGCCGGCGTCCCGCGGACGTCGACGTGGGCGAAGGGTCCGTGCGAGGCGTTGGCGCGGTAGAGGCCCACGCCACCCACGAGCTGCGGGTACTTCCGCTCCACGCGCACAACCGCATCGAGGAGCACCTGGGCGTCCCGGTGATCGACGCGCCCGTCGCCGTTCAGGTCGTCCATGCGGCCGTTCCCGTTGTTGTCGACGTAGACGTCGGCGGCGTCGCCGTACATGTGACGGCTCAGCGATGCCCGCCCGGCAGTCAGTCCGCCGTTGGCGTTGTACTGAGGCGTGCGGAAGCCCGACATTACCGCCATGCGGCGCACGTCCACGCCGGACGACTTCAGCTCGCCGATCAGCAGCTCGAGCTTGTCGATCAGACGCAGGTCGAGCACG
>DATKCV010000122.1:0-32499 GCA_035513015.1 Gemmatimonadaceae bacterium | reverse complement strand
GAGCGGGATCACCGTCATCCGGATCGCGTTCACCCACAGCGTGCCCAGCGGCTCGATCGCGCCGGCCACCGACCGAAGGGCCGGCGCATCGATCAGCGCGATCACGATGCCGGCGGCGAGGCCCGCACCGAACGCGAGGATGGCACGAATGGCCGACGTCATACGGCGTCGCCGCCGGCAGACGATTCGTCAGCGGTCATTCATGTCCGATTCGATCTCAATGCTATGTCTCCCGGAGCGAGACCGCGGGATCCACCCGCCCGGCCCGCCGCGCCGGGATCCACGAGGCCAGCGCGGCGGCGATCAAGACGGCTGCCGCGGTGCCGGCGAGTACCTGCGGATCGCGCGGCGCCACGCCGAACAGCATCCCCTCGAGCAAACGCGTCGCGGCGAGACTGAGGAGCACGCCGGCCACCACCCCGGCCACCGTCCACGCGAGGCCGCCGGTGACCACGACCGCCTCGATCTGGCGCGCGGTCGCGCCGAGCGCAAGTCGGATGCCCATCTCGCGGCGGCGGCGCACGACCCCCTGCGCCAGCAGCGTGTAGACGGCCATCAGCGCCAGGAGCAGCGAGGCGGCGCCGAACAGGATCGCCACGACCGCGGTTGCGCGGCGGGCGGCGATCGTCTCCTCGACCGCCGCGCCGGTCGTGCGCAGGGCGGACGGCGGCACCGTCGCATCGACTTCGGAAAGCACGCGGCGGACCGCCGGCGCCAGTGCGGCCGGCGAGCCGGAGGTCCGCACACTGAACGCCGGCGAGCTCGCCCACCCACTCGACAGCGGCAGGTACACCGCCGGGCGCATCGGCTCCTCGACTCCGCGCAGCCGCGTGTCGGCGACCACGCCGGCGACCACCGCCGTGACCTCGCCTCCGTGCCGGCGCACGCTCACCGTCGACCCTACGGCCGCGTCGTCGCCGAACAGCGCCTGTGCGAGCTGGCGCGAGAGGACAACGACGTGCGACGCGTCATCACCTCGCGCGAACGTGCGTCCGGCCAGCACGGCGATCCGCATCGCATGGAAATACTCGTCATTGACGCCGAGATGCGTCGCGCTCACCGCCGCCTCCTGCGACGCTCCCGACCGGCGAACGAATCCGCCCACGCCCATTCCCTCGGACAGCGGCAGCCGATCCGTCACACCAACCGCCTCCACGCCCGGCAGGGCCGCGAGGCGCTCGCGCACCTCCTCCGCGTAGCGTCGCGCGTCCGCGGCCCCGGCGTAGGTGGCCCACGGCAGCCGCACCGAGAACGTGAGCACGTGCTCGGTGTCGTAGCCCAGCGGCACGGCCCGCAGCTCCACCAGGCTGCGCCCGAGGAGCGACGCCGATACCACCAGCATCACCGCCAGCGCGATCTGCACGCTGGTGAGCACGCCCTGGAAGCGCTGGCGGCCGCGCTCATCGACCCGCATCCTGTCGGGATGCGCGGCTGCTCCGGCGCCGCGCGCGCCGGCCAGCGCCGGCGGCACCCCCGCCACCAGCGCAGCCACCACCGTCGCCGCGCCGGTGAAGAGCAGCGTCAATACCCCCGGGCGCACGCCATCGAGCCCCGGCGTCCCCGCCGGCAGCAGGCCGACGAGCAGCGGCACCGCGGCCGCGGCCAGCATCACGCTGAGCACTCCGGCGAGCAACGCCAGCACCGTGAGCTCGGCGAAAAGCTGTCCGACGAGGCGCGACCCGCCTGCGCCGAGTGCTCGTCTCACGGCGAGCTCCGGCGCCCGGGCGGCGACCTGCGCCAAGCTGACACCGGCCACGTTCACGCATCCGAGGAGGAGCACCGCGGCGGCCGCCGACGCCAGGACGACGAGCGGCAGTCGCACGCTCTGCGTCAGGTGGGCCCGCAGCGGGATGAGCTCGGGGTTGTGCACGAAGTGGGCGTACTCGGGCGAATCGGCGCGCCGTGCATCGGCTTGCTCGGCCAGCGCCTGCCGCACCACGCCCAGCGCACCGGGCCGCAGTCTGGCCACCACCGACGGTCCGAGGGCCGAGCCGAAGAACTCCCCGACCGGCGGGTCGGAGAGCCATAGCTGCGTACCGGCCGGAAAGTCCATCCCCCTCGGAGCGACGCCGGCGATGTGATAGCTTCGGCCGTTGAGCCGTATCGTCCTGCCGAGCACACCGGGATCTCCACCGAACGCACTGCGCCAGATCCCGTAGCCGAGCACTGCGTCGGTCGCGCCGTCCGGGCCGATCCCCCGGCCCAGCAGCGGTTGCACGCCGAGCACGTCGAAGAACGTCGGCGATACCTGCGTGATCCGGACGCGGCTCGCCTCCACGTCCGCGACCAGGTTCGCGCTGGCGTCCGGATAGTATGTCGCCGCGATCTCGACGCCCGGATGCTCGACCAGCGCCGCACCGACGGCCCAGCTCGGAGCGCCGCCCGCCATCACCATGCGGACCGGCGGCGCGGTGACCTCGACGATCCGCTCCGGGCTGTCGTAGGGCAACCGGTCAAGCAGCAGCGAGTGGGTGACCGTGTAGATCGCCGCGTTCGCGCCGAGTGCTACGGCGAGTGTGGCCACCACGACGATGCCGTGCATTGGACGGCGGCGCAGCGCACGGAGTCCGAGCCTCGCGTCGCGCCCGAAGGCGGAGCCTGCCCGGCGCGCGATCAGCCACGGCGCCGTGTCGCGCACCGACAGGGCCCATGCGCGGACGAGCGTCGCGGCCGCATCGAGGAGCACGGCCACCGGCCGCCCGCCACCAGGCGCGCCGGCGGCCGCACGCGCGCTGGCGATCACATCGTCCCCGTGACGCCGGCGGAACGATGCCGGATAGAGGCGAAGCAAAAGTCGCAGGACGAGCACGTGCAGCGGATCACGCATGCTCACCTCGCCGTCGCGACGATGCCGCGCGAGCGAGCGTGCTTCAGGACCTGCGCCATCATGGCCAGCTCCTCCTTCAGTCTTCGGCGGCCCGCGGGCAACAGCGCATAGTATCGCCGCCGCTCCTCGTGTGCGTCATCGGTCGCCGCGACGGCGTCGGTTTCGGCGATCAGACCGGCGTCCTCGAGGCGGCCGAGCGAATAGTACAGGGAGCTTGGCCCGGGCCGGAGCGCGCCCCCGGTGCGCTCCTCTATCTCCGCCATCATCGCGTAGCCGTGCTTCGGCGCGTCGGCGAGGCAGAGTAGCAGGTGGAACAGGGTCGGTGTGAGGCGAAGCTCGCGCGGCGGCATGGATACTCCGGGGGCGGTGGGACAGCATCGCCACGATGCTCCACACATGGATATATCAAAACGTGGAGCATTGCAACCGCCGGTCGGGAATGGCCGTTTCGCGGCTCGGGGGTTCGCCGCTCACAGTGATCCCGGCGTTTGGTGCTTCCCGCGTGCCGCCGGCGGCGGCGATGGCGGAGTGATAGCCCCGGATGGCCGCCGGCGTCGAGGTCGAGCCTGCGCACCGCCCTCGAATCGTTCAAGACGCCCGCCGGTACGGGGCGTACGGTGTCCGGGATACGAGTCGACCGTGCGATATCCCCGTTTCCTCCTCTGCATCGTGGCCTCCGGTTCGCTGACTACGCCGCTCCGACCGGCGAACGCCCAGGCGACGCCGGATCCGCGAGCGCACCATCAAATGGTTTATCACGCCGGGGAGCGACGTGCATATCTCCTTGGCGGCAGTACGCGCCGCGAAAACGCGTACCACTACTTCGACGACATCTGGTACTGGAGCGGAGCCGACTGGATGCGCAGCGATGCAATGCCATTCGCGCGCAGCAGCCATCGCGTCGTATATCACGGCGGTAGGAATTCGCTGGTCCTGTTCGGTGGCGGCTCCGGCCGCACATTCGCCGCCGATGGCGTGCTGTGGGAGTGGCGCGCGACCAGATGGGGGGTGCTTGGCGAGCGCCTCGGTGGCGGTCTGGCGGAACCCGCCATGTGCTACGACTGGCGACGGGCGCGCGTCGTGATTTTCGGCGGATGGGACGCCGCGAGCCGAATGGTCAGCGTGACGTGGGAGTGGACTGGCCAGGCGGTGGTGGAAGTCGCTCGCAGGGGCCCCTCCCCCCGCGCCGGACACGCGCTCTTCTACGACCCCAGGCGTCAGCGCTGCCTGCTGTTCGGCGGGCGGAGCGATGGGGAGTTTCTGGCGGACACCTGGGAGTGGGACGGTGTCGAGTGGCGGCGTCTCGAGGCGGCGGGGCCGCCGGCACGGTGGTTCTTCGGCACTGCGACGGACCATGCTAGCCGCCGTATCGTCATTTTCGGAGGCAGCGGTCCGGATGGGGATCTCGGTGACACGTGGTCGTGGGACGGCGAGCGTTGGGAGCTCCTGAGCCGCGACGGTCCGTCGCCTCGGGGCATGCCCAGGATGGCGTTCGGTGGTGACCGGATCGTGCTGTTCGGCGGACGCGTCCGGACTACGGAAGGCTATCGGGACCAGAACGACACGTGGGTGCTCGACGGCCGAATCTGGACGCGAAGGCGGTGACTCGCGACAACCCTGATCGAGCGCGCGGGCACTTTCCCTTCCTGGAGCGACCGGACATGTTCTTTCCGGATGTCGAGCCGTGCCTTTGCAGGTAAGCCACGCGCGGCCGTTGCATGTCACCTGAACCCAACGGAATCTTCAATGATGCGCACCGCCGCTATCGGCATCGTGCTCCTCCTCGGCCTCACTGGATCGAGCTTCCTCCATGGCCAGGTTCAGGACGAAGCAGCTGTCCGACGGACGCTCGACCACTATCTGGCCGGACATGCCACCGGCGACGGCTCGCACATGCGTCTCGCCTTTCACCCCGAGGCCAGACTCTTCTGGGTGCAGGATGGCGCGCTGCGGCAGCGCACGAGCGCCGAATACATCGCCGGCTTCACGGGCCGTCCCGCCCCGGACGAGGCGCAGCGAAATCGCCGGATCGAGAGCGTGGACATCTCGGGTACGGCGGCGAGCGCGAGAATCGTGCTCGACTATCCGGCCGTCCGTTTCGTGGACTACATGTCCCTGCTCAAGGTCGATGGAGAGTGGAAGATCGTGAACAAGATCTTCCACCGGGAGCCACGGTCCTGACACCGTCGGCGCGCCGGCCTCGGACAGGCGGGAGTGATGCGATGATGACGAACGGAGCACGGCTCGCCGTCCGCCGCGTGGCGCTCGTAGCAGCGCTTTTCGCCGCCACCGGGGTCGCCTGCCGGAGCGCGCCGAGCGGGCTCGATCCGAACGCCGACCTCACGGTGCTGTTCATCGGCAACTCGCTCACGGCGAGCAACGACCTGCCCGTCCTCACGCGCGCGGTGGCCGCGGCCGGAGGGCGGACGCTCAGCTACGCGGTGCGCGTGGCGCCCAACGTCAGTCTCGAGGATCACTGGTATGCGGGCGTCGCGGACCTGATTGTGAGCCTGCGGGCCGACGTGGTCGTGCTTCAACAAGGTCCGTCATCGCTGCTGGCCAACCAGGAACATCTCCGTCTGTGGACAGAGACGCTGGCGGTGCCGATTCGCGAGGCAGGAGGCCGGCCGGCGCTGTTCATGGTGTGGCCGGACGCCAGTCGCACGTTCGCCTTCGACGATGTGGCGGCGGCATACCGCGGTGCGGCGGAGGCCGTGGACGGCCTCTTCATCCCCGCCGGCGACGCTTGGCGGGCGGTGTGGCAGGTCGATCCTGACGCGGCGCTCTACGGCGGCGACGGATTCCACCCCTCGTACCTCGGGTCGCTGGTCGCCGCGCTGACGATGTACGCCGTGGTGTTCGACGCCGGCGTGCGCGCGCTGCCCCGTTCGGTCGCGCCCGGCCTGTCGGCGTCGCAGTTCGAGCTGCTGCTCGTGGCGGTGTACGAGACGGTCGAGGCGTCGCGTTCCGGCGCCGCAACGGACCTTGGCGGCGGCGGGAAGTCACCCTAGCCGGCGAGGCTGCACGTCAACGTCCTCACGAGTGCGCGCCTCGTAGTAGTGGTTGTCGCCCTCATCGATGTGCTCTCCAACGAGCACCAGGCCCGCGTCCGAGAGTACAGCCTCGTACGCTGCGGCACCGAGTGAGAGCGACTGACGGCCGGTCAGGACATCGGTCCATGTGCAAGTCTGTACCGGTGAGCTGAAGAGAAAGCCGCCACCGGGGTCCAACGCCCGCGAAACCCTGTGAATGAGGGCACGCTGCACCTCTGCGGGAAGCCATCGTTCATCAGCGCCATCGAGATCGGCACGCCATGACCGCAGCCGAGGTCGAGAATCGACGCGCCCGGCATGAGCGATCGAGCCCAGTTTCGGACAGTCGAGACACCAATGCTCGACTGCCCACGTCGTCGCATGAACTCCTGGGCGACGGCCTCGTAGCCATTCGAGCGATCGCCGCTGGCCGTTGCTTTTCTCGACGGGCTCACCATTTCGCGCCCCCGTTGTCCAACTTCCAGACCTCGGCTCGGGCTCCCATCGCCAGGCGAAGGCGCGATGGCAGCGAGGCCGATCAGGGCGAGACGGCGGCCGACGTCTGCCACGCGCTCCCGCCGCCTGCGTCGAGCTGCATTAGACGCCGATCGGCGATGCGCAGCGCCTGGGTCAGCCCGCGATTGAGCGCGGCGAGAAACTTCAGCGCCACGGGCGCCTCTGTGCTCAGGAGGTTCTCGCACGCCGCGCGGTCGAGTTGGGCGAGGAGGGCATCGCGGCGAATCGTGCATGTCACCGACCTTGGCTCGCCGGCGACGAGGCTCACCTGCCCGAAGATCGTCCCGGGCGACAGCTGGGCCAGCAGATGACGCTGCTGCCGCACCTTGATCGTGACGTCGACCTGACCACGAACCAGAATGAAGCAGCTGTCCCCGGGATCGCCCTCGCGGAAGAGCGCCCGTCTCTTCGGCAGATCGCAGCGGGTCGCCGCCGCCAGAATCTGGTTCAGCTCGTCGAGCGAGAAATCGCGGAAGGCGTCCAGGTCCCGCAGCAGCGTCGCGTCGATGCTCGACCCCGGCGATGTATCACGCGCAACCGCGCGCATCATCTGTGTCACGTTCCTGGGTGCGGCGCGCGAACGCGCGCGCGAGGTTCCCTCCAGCGCGAGCGACTCCGTGATCCGCCGATTCACGACCTCCAGCTGCCGGCAGAGCGACGTCGCGATGCGCCACAGACCGTCCCGCGCGGTCATGAACAGCGGTTCGCTGGTCAACAGCCGGCGCGGCGAGAACACGTCCTCCGGGACCCAGTCCGGAGTCGACGACGTGACTGCCATCCGCGCCGCGGCGAGACCGGCCGCCGTCGTGAAGCTGCCGCCGTACCCGTTGTAACCAGCGGCGACTATGACGCCGGGGCGGAGGAACCCGATTGCGGGAAGTTGATCGGGGGTGAACGCCATCGCGCCGATCCACTCGGCGGATGGCGGCCTGCCTTCCAGCTCGGGATAGAACCGCCCGCGAAGCGCCAGCAGCTGCGCGTGCACGCGTGGCGACCGGCGGCGCGATGACGGACTGCGCATCGGACGATCGGCACCTCCACCCATCAATACGGGCGCGAGGCCGTCGCTGGCCGCATCGCGCGGCTGGTTGAAGAAAACCGGGCCCTCCTCGCTGGTGACCACGCGGCCGCGAGCGCGATCCGGCGCGCGCTCGGTGACCTGAATCTGGCTCTGGCGCGGCCGAATCTCGCCGAGCTCGGGGAAGAGCTGGCTCGTGAAAGCGTTCGTCGCGACGATCACCCGCTGCGCGATGATCGCTCCACGCTCGGTGAGCACCTGGTGCTCGTCGGGTCCCGTCGACGCAACGTCGACGACACGAACGTGCGTGTACAGCTCGACGCCGCGGCGCAGCGCGCACTGAAGAAGACCGCAGACGTACTTGAACGGGTGGTAGGATCCATCGCTCGGGCTGAAGCGGCCCAGGTATGCCGTCTCGATGCCGAATTCCTCGCGACTCTTGCGGCGAGACCAGACCTCGATGCGCTGGCCGTACTGCGCGGCGAACATCACCTCGTCGCACATCGCCTGCTCCTGCTCTTCGTTACACGCCAGATGAAGCCAGCCCTTCGGCGCGAAGTCGCAGTCGATCTGCTCTCGCAGAACGATGCTCTTCATCAGGTCGCGATTGCGCAGCGAGAGGCCGAGTACGGCCGAGGCCTGCCGCTCGCTTTCGGCCTGTACGATCGCGGCGGGGAGCCCCGGGTATCGCCGATGAAGGAAGGCCACGCGCTCGCGAGCGAGACCCTCGTAGATGCCCACCGAGTTCTCCGGAAAGAGCTCGAAGTTGCCACCGTTTCTGCCGCTGGCTTCACCGGCCGGCTCCCCCTGCTCGAGCACGACGATTCGCACTCCAGTCGTGTTCTCCAGCGCCAGATGGTACGCGGAGGAGGCACCCGTGAGCCCGGCACCGATGATCACGATGTCGGCAGTCGCGGGAAGCGCCGCCTTCGACTGATGGTTGGCGAGCGGCCGTTCACCGCGAAGCCAGTACGGAGTGTCGTTCGCCGGAATCCCTATCGGGCGAGCGGTGGCGACGCCCCATTTGCCGAGCAGGTCCTGAAACATCGATCGCGCAGTGGGCGAGAAATCGCCGTCGCGATCCATCGCCCGAAGCAGGTCTACTGTGGCGGTGCGGACCCCCGTTCCCTGTCGGGCCAGAGTCGATAGCCGCTCGGCGAGCGCACGCACCTGGACCACTCCCACTTGGCGCCGTCGATGGGACGGCGGCTCGACCAGCGCTTCCGCTCCCGCCGGTTCACCGGGTGAGTCGGAGGCGCCCTGCTCGATGTGTGTGTTCATCTTCCTGCGACCCGTCGCTTCGTGATTCGGAGATGCAGAGCTCGCTTATAGGCTGCTCCCGATGCTCCGACTTGTCAATCAGCGCGAGGTTGCGAGGCTAACCTTCCGCCCTCAGCGCGCGCGCCGGGTCGATACGCGTGCTGGCCCGCGCCGGCACCAGACTGGCCAGCGCCGCGACGCCGAGCAGCACGGCGGTGACAACCGCCAGCGTAACCGAGTCCGTCGGACTCACCTCGTACAGCATCCCGGCCAGCAGACGATTCGCCACCAGCGCACCGCCGAGCCCCAGCACCAGCCCCGCTCCCGCGATGGCAAGTCCGCGGCGCATGACCATCCGCCGCAGATCCCCCGCCGTCGCGCCGAGCGCCATCCGCACGCCGAGCTCGCGAGTCCGCTGCCGCACCATCGTCGTCATCGCACCGAACAGGCCGATCGCGGCGAGCGCGACCGCCGCGCCGGCGAACACGGCGAGGAGCAGCGCGTTCAGCCGCGGCTGGGCCAGCGGAAGATCGAGAAACGACTCGAATGGCGCCGCGCTCACCAGCGCGACTCCCGGCGCTGCCTCGCCGATCGCGCGCCGGACCGACGGTACCAGCTCGGCCGGCGGGCCAATCGTCCGGATCGCCAGCGTCATCGGTGCGAAGGGGAAGAACGACTGCCGCAGAGGGAAGTAGATGGTCGCTCGCGCAGCCCGAAGCTCGCGGTAACGTGTGTCCGGGACGATGCCTACGACCGTGAAATTCCGCTCGGATCCCATCGTCAGTCGCCTTCCGATCGGATCCTCGCCTGGCCAGTAGTACTGCGCGGCCGACTGACTGAGCAACACAGCCGGCTGTGCGCCCTCCCGATCATCGTCGGTGAAGCCGCGGCCACGCACCACCGGGATACCGAACGTCCGGAAGTAAACCGGGACGACGATCTCCATGTTGAGCATCGGGTTGCCCGCGGCCTCCTCGGCGGACTGTCCTTCGGCGGCCGGCCGGCCGTCCCATCCGTGAGTTCCGGAGAATGGCACGGCCACCACGGGAGAGACGGCGCGCACGCCCGGCAGCGCCTCCAGCCGCGGTACGAGCATCTCCAGCAGTGCGCGCTGCTTCTCCACGTCGTCGTACGCGTCGCTCCTGAGCGCCAGCTCGCCGATCAGCAGCCGCGACGGCTCGAACGAGAGCTCGGCCCGCTCGAGCTCGAGCAGGCTTCGGGCGATCAGACCGGCGGCCGAGAGCACCACCAGGGCGAGCGCGATCTGTCCGGCGACGAGCGCTTCGGTGGCCAGCCGCGAGCGCCGGCTGCCGCTCTGGCGCGTACCCGACCGGAGGACCTCCTGGAGCTGGACGCGCGACGTCATGATCGCCGGCGCGAGCGCGAACAGGAGCATGGCGATGGTGGTGATGCCGACCGCGCCGGCCAGCGCGGTCGCGTTCAGTCGAATCTCGTCGAGACGCGGCAGCCCGGCCGGCGCGAACGCGACGAAAACGTGAACGGCTCCCGCCGCCACGGCGAGCCCGAGCGCGCCGCCGGCGATCGCCAGGAGAGCGTTCTCGGTCAGCAGTTGCACGACGATCCGCCCGCGGCCGGCGCCGAGCGCGGATCGCACGGCGACCTCGCGCACGCGCGCGAGGCCCCGGACGAGAAGCAGGTTGGCGACGTTGATGCAGGTGATGAGAAGGAGCAGCCCCGACGCGGCGGCGAACACGAGCACCGCCGGCCTGGTGTCGCCAAGGATGAGGTGCGGGAGCGGACTGACAACGCCGCGAAGATCGGGCTGCGTCGGCGGCGCGTCGGGACGAGCGTAGAAGGCGGTCAGCTCATCGCGGGCGTTGGCCGTGGTGGCGCCGGTAGCGAGTCGGCCGATCAGGTTCAGCGCGATGAACTGCGCGGGGCTCGTCGGGATGATCGGCGCCCAGATGTCGGTGCCTCGGGGATAGTCCAGTCCCTGCGGCATCACGCCGACGATCGTGTATGCGACATCGTCGTGGTGCATCAGCAGCTGCCGTCCGAGCACATGGGGGTCGGCGCCGAAAATCCGCTTCCAGGCGCCATGACTCAGCACCGCGACGTGCGCGGCGCCGGTCCGATCGTCTTCCTCGCGCAACGCACGGCCGAGCACTGGCTGCGCGCCGAGGACGGCGAAGAAATCGCCGGACACGAGCGAGCGATTGAGACGCGAGATCTGGTCGCCGTCACGAACCGGCGTCGCTACCGCGCCGTAGTAGCTGACGAACGCCGCCCGGTCGAGCGAGCGCGTGCGCTGCGCGAACTCGCGCCCGGTCGCCAGACCGAACGGAAAGTTCGGGAAGCTGCCGTCGCGCGTCTCGCCCCACAGGAGGACGAGACGACTCTGATCGTGAACGGGGAGCCGTCGCAGGAGCAGCGCGTCGGCCACCGTGAACACCGCGGTCGAGAGGCCGATGCCGAGGGCCAGTGTGAGGATCGCCATGGACGCGAAACCCGGCGTTCGCCGAAGTACGCGGAGTCCCGTGCGGAGGTCCTGGAGCACTCGATGCATTTACGCGTCACCATGGGCGGCCGGCTGGACGTGAATGGATGACCCGGAGTGACCCCGCCCGCCAGGGCGCGTTCCACGAACCAGCACCTTGATCCTCACCCGCCTTCGCGATCATCGTTATTCCGCTGCTCCAACCAAGGGGGGTATGACTACCAGCAAGGGGACGATAGCGATCCTGACCGGCGGCGGTGACGTACCCGGTCTGAACCCCGCGATCCGCGCGATCACGATCCGCGCCCTGCGGGAGGGATACCGCGTCATCGGCATCCGCCGTGGATGGGCCGGGCTGGTCGATTACCACCGCGGGCCCCGCGAGCAGAACACCGAGAACGTGCAGGAGCTCTCCGAGGCGATCGTGAACCGCGCCGGCCGAACCGGCGGCACCTTTCTTCACACGTCGCGCACGCGTCCCAGCCACCTGCCCCGCCAGCGGGTGCCGCCGCATCTCGACGGATACGAGGAGCCGATAAACGACGTCACCCCTGACGTCCTGCGGAACCTGGAGCATCTCGGGATCGACGTGCTGATTCCGATCGGCGGCGACGACACGCTCAGCTACGGCAAGCGCCTGCACGACGAAGGCGTCCACGTCGTCGCCATCCCGAAGACGATGGACAACGACGTCTACGGGACCGACTACTGCATCGGCTTCAGCACCTGCGTCACGCGCACGATCGAGCTGACGCACCGCCTGCGCACCTCGGCCGGCTCCCACGAGCGCTTCCTCGTGATCGAGGTGTTCGGGCGGTACGCCGGATTCACGGCGCTGCTCCCGACGATGGCGGGCGCGGCCGATCGCTGCGTGATCCCCGAGCACGCGGCCGACATCGAACAGCTCACCGAGCTCATGACGTACGACCGCAACAGGAATCCGAGCAGGTACTCGGTCGTGCTCGTCTCCGAGGGTGCGCGCCTGGCGTCGCACGAAGGGATGAGCGTCGAAGGCGAGGAGGTGGACATGTTCGGCCACCGCAAGCTCGGCGGAATTGGCGACAAGGTCGCCGCCGCGCTCAAGGAGTACTCGCCGCGACACAACGACGGACGCCGAATCGATGTCGTGAATCAGCGGCTCGGCTATCTGGTGCGCTCCGGCGACCCCGACGCGCTCGATTCGATCGTGCCGATGGCGTTCGGCAACCTGGCGCTCGATCTGATCCTCAGAAAGCAGTTCGGGCGCCTGGTCGGGGTTCACCGGGGATTCTACGACAGCGTCGCGATCGAGAGCGTTACCTCGGAGAAGAAGGTCGTGGACGTGGCGAAGTACTACAGCACCGACCGCATGCGGCCGATCTATCATTTCGATGGCGCGCCGCTGTTCATCATGACCAGCGACTGACGCGCCGGTCCACGGTCGTACCCCTTTCCAGCCGCAATGCAGCTCCACGCCGACGCCCTTCTCTTCTCCGCCACAGACCTCAGCAACTTCTCCGCGTGCGGCCACGTGTCGCTGCTCGATCGCGAGCTCGCTCGCGGTCGGATCCCGGCGCCGCGGACGTTCGACGATCCATCCCTCGAGCTCCTGAAGAAGCGCGGACTCGACCACGAGCAGGCAGTGCTGGCCGGATTCGAGCGGGCGGGGCTATCCGTCACGTCGATCGAGGTCGAGCATGGTGAGGACGTCTCCCGCGCCGAAAGGAACGCCCACCGAGCCGGACGGACGGTCGCCGCGATGCGCTCGGGCGTCGACGTCGTCTATCAGGGCTGCCTCACCGACGCCGGCTGGCTCGGGTTCCCGGATTTCCTCGTCCGTGTCCGGGTTCCCGGAGCTCTCGGCGCGCGGTCCTACGAGGTGGTCGATGCGAAGCTGGCGAGAGAGGCGAAGGCCGGCGCCGTGCTTCAGATCTCCCTCTACTCCTGGCTCCTCGAGCGACTGCAGGGAACGGCTCCCGAGCACATGCACCTGGAGCTCGGCGGGCCCGCTGCCCGGCGCGAGTCCTTTCGCGTAGCCGACTTCGCCGCGTACCTCCGTTCGGTGAAACGGCGCTTCGAGGATCACATCGCCGGCGTGCTCGCGCTGGAGAAGGCTCCCGAGCCGGCCGCGCACTGCGACATCTGCAGGTGGTACCTGCGCTGCGACGCCGAGCGCCGGGACGTCGATCATCTCTCCTATGTCGCCGGGATCTCGCGGCGCCAGCGTACGGCGCTCGCCACAATGCCGGTGAGCACGATGGCGCAGCTCGCAAGGCTGAAGTCGCCTCTGGAGCAGGTTCCGGATGGGCTGAGCCGGATCGCGCTCGAGCGCGTCCGCGAGCAGGCTCGGCTTCAGGTCGAGGGGCGCGACGCGAACGAGCCGCGGCACGAGCTGATCCTGCCGGTGGCCCCCGGGTACGGACTTGCCGCGCTGCCCGAGCCTTCGCCCGGGGATCTCTTCTTCGACCTCGAGGGCGACCCGTACGCACTCGGCTCGGGGATCGAGTATCTCTTCGGCGCGGTCGATCGGGAGGGCGAGTACCGGATCACATGGGCGTTCACGCGCGAGGAGGAGAAGGCGGCGTTCGAGTCGTTCATCGACGATCTGATGGCGCGGCTCGAGCGCCATCCGGCGCTGCACGTCTTCCACTTCGGGGCCTACGAGACGACGGCGGTCAAGCGCCTGATGGGCCGCTACGCCACGCGCGAGACGGAGGTCGATCGCCTGCTCAGGGGTGGCGTGTTCGTCGATCTGCACCGCGTCGTGCGGCAGGGGCTGCGAGCGTCGGTGGAGAGCTACTCGATCAAGAAGCTCGAGCCGTTCTACGGCTACTTCCGCGACGTCGATCTGGCTGATGCGCGCGGCGCGCTCGCCTGCATGGAGGCCTGGCTGGAAGCGGGCGACATCGGGCAGCGCGACCACGCGTTCCTGAAAGAGGTCGAGGGTTACAACCGCGACGACTGCGTTTCCACGCTGCGCCTGGCGGACTGGCTGGAGAGCCTGCGCCACGAGCACGAGTCGAAGGCCGGTGCGCCGGTCCCCCGACCCGAGGTGAAGGACGGCGAGCCGCCGGATGAGCTCAGCGACCAGCTGAAGGAGATCGAGGCGCTGGCCAACCGTCTCACCGATGGCGTGCCCGCGGACGAGCGGGAGCGCACGCCGGAGCAGCACGCCCGCTGGCTGGTGGTGCAGCTTCTCCAGTATCACCGGCGCGAGAAGAAGTCGATGTGGTGGGAGTATTTCCACCGGGTGGGGCTGAACGCACAGGAGCTGGTGGAGGACCGCGCCACGCTCGGCGGACTCGAGTACCTCGGCGTGGTCGGCCAGGTCATGCGATCGACCCTGCACCGGTACCTCTTCCCGGCGCAGGAGCACGAGATCGGAGCCGGCTCTACGGTGCACGACCCGGCGACGCAAAGTGCGGCCGGTGTCGTCGTCGACGTCGATGACGCGGCCTGCACGATCGACCTCAAGCGCGGCAACGCCAGCAGGGTGCCGCATCCGGCGGCGCTGGTACCGCTCGACACCGTCCAGGATCGCGCGCTTCGGGAGAGCATCCGGCGCGTGGCCGAAGCAATCGTGGAGCATGGCGTGCGCGGCGCGCACCCGTACCGCTCGGTGACCGACCTTCTCGTCAGCCAAGCGCCGCGAACGAATCCACCCTCCGGCAAAGACCTGATCCGTCCGGGTGAATCCATCCTCGATGCGGCGCTTCGCATCGCGACGACCCTCGACGGGTCGGTGCTGCCCGTTCAGGGACCGCCGGGGTCGGGGAAGACGTATACGGGTGCGCGCATGATCGTGGCGCTGCTGAAGGAGCGGAGGCGCGTCGGGATCACGGCGAACTCTCACAAGGTCATCTGCAATCTGATCGAGGAGGTCGCGCGCGCCTGCGCTGCCGAGGGTGTGGCGCTGCACGGTGTGCAGAGCGCGTCCGAGGACCAGTTCAGCGACGTCGCGGGGCTCACGCGCGTCGGGTCGCAGGAAGTCGCGGCCGCGCTGCGCGACGGTGCGCTCCTCGCGGCCGGCACCGCGTGGCTGTGGAGTCGCCAGGACATGATCGATTCAGTCGACGTGCTGTTCATCGACGAGGCCGGACAATTCTCGCTGGCGAACACGGTAGCGGTCGCACCGGCCGCGAAGAGCCTCCTACTCCTTGGCGACCCGCGGCAGCTCGAGCAGCCGCAACAGGGAGTGCACCCTCCGGGCTCCGACGTTTCCGCCCTCGACCATCTGCTCGGCGGTGAGCCGACCGTTGGTCGCGACCGCGGTCTTTTCCTGGAGCAGACGTGGAGGTTGCATCCCGATGTCTGCGCGTTCACGTCGGAGTTGTTCTATCGGGGACTGCTGGTCTCGCGCCCGGGACTGGAGCGCCAGGTGGTGCACGGGCCGGAACCCCTGGATGGAAGCGGGCTGCGATTCCTCGCCGTCGATCACGCGGGCAATCAGAACGAGTCGGCCGAAGAGGTCGAGGCCGTGGCTGCTCTGATCGGCCGTGCCGTCGGGCGCGCCACATTCGTTGACAAGGATGGCCGTGAGCAACCGCTCACCCTGGCGCAGATCCTGATCGTAGCGCCGTACAACGCCCAGGTCAGCGCGCTCGGCCAGCGCCTGCGCGGTGCGCGGATCGGCACGGTCGACAAGTTCCAGGGTCAGGAGGCTGCGGTGGTGATCTACTCGATGGCGACTTCGAGCGCCGAGGACGCGCCGCGAGGGATGGATTTCCTCTACAGCCTGAATCGCCTGAACGTCGCGACATCGCGTGCCCGCTGCCTCGCGCTGATCGTCGCCAGTCCGCGACTGTTCGCGCCAGAGTGCCGCTCGCCCGATCAGATGCGCCTGGCCAACGCATTCTGCCGGTACATCGAGATGGCGCGGACGACGCCGGCCGGAGCGCCGGCGATGGGCCGCGCTCCCGGTCCTCGCGCGCCGGTGGCCGGATGAGCCGGAGCGCCCACAGCGCTCCGGTCCCGGCAGCGGGTCACGGTTTCGCCAGGGGATTCCCATCGGTGGTACTCGGTGCCACACTACGAGCGAAACCGTTCGGCTGCCGACCGGGTAGTATCGTAACCATGACGAGCTCGCAGCCGAACGCCGCTCGCACCTCGAAAGGAGATCGTAATGACCGCCGTTGAGACTGGCGCCCGACCGGCCGCCAAGACGTTCACTTCGTTCGTGCTGGCAGCCTTCCTTGCGGTCGCGGCCGCTTGTGCTCCGGCGACCGTCGGATCCGATCCGGCCGCCGCGCCGAGCCCCGCCCTGCCGAGCGCCGCCGCGCCGGGGGCGGCGCCCAGTCCGGATCCGCGCATCGGCCTCCGAGCGGGCCTCACGGACGCCGGCGAAGCCGTATGGAACATGCGCCTGCTGTCGAAGACGCCATCGCCGGAGCCCTTCCGCGGAAACATCAATTCCGATCTCGCGTTCAAGGGACCGTACGCGATCCAGGGGAACTTCGCCGGCTTCCAGATCTGGGACATATCCGATCCACGCAGCCCGGTACTGCGGAAGGCGTTCCACTGTCCGGCATCGCAGAGCGACGTCTCCGTGTACGGCAACCTGCTGTTCGTTTCCGGAGAGGACCTGGCGGCGCGGATAGACTGCGGTACACAGGGCGTCCGCGATACGGTGAGCGCCGAGCGCCTGAGGGGCATCCGGATCTTCGACATCCGCGACATCGATGATCCACGGAACGTCGGCAACGTGCAGACCTGCCGCGGGTCCCACACGCACACCGTGCTCGCGCACCCGGGTGACACGGAGAACGTGTACGTCTACGTCTCCGGCTCTTCTCCGGTTCGTTCGCCGAACGAGCTCCCCGGTTGCCAGCGTGGATCGCCGGACGACCCGAAGTCGGCGATGTTCCGGATCGAGGTGATCAGGGTGCCGCTGGCGAATCCGGAGCGTGCCGCGATCGTGAGCTCGCCGCGCATCTTCACCGGACTCCAGGCGCCGCCGCCCCACAGCGGATCGGCGGTGGACAGCATCGCCGCCGCGCGGGCCGCCGAAGCCGCCCGCGCGAGGGGCAACTTCGTTGTCAGTGTAATGGGCCAGACCATGGTGCTACCGCCACAGTTCACGGCCCCGCTCCTCGACAGTCTCGTTCGCGCGCGCCAGGGTACCGGTACGCCGACGGCTGCCGACAGCGCCGCGCTGCGCGAGGCGCTCCCGGGCATGATCATGCGAATGATCGGCTTCGACGAGGACGATGATCCCCGGCAGTGGGGACCCAACCAGTGCCACGACATCACCGTGTTTCCGGCGATCGGCCTGGCCGGCGGCGCCTGCGAGGGTTACGGGCTGCTGCTCGACATCCGCGACCCGGCGAACCCGGTGCGCATCGCCGCCGCGGCCGACTCCAACTTCGCCTACTGGCACTCGGCCACGTTCAACAACGATGGCACCAAGGTGCTGTTCACCGACGAGTGGGGCGGTGGCGGGTCGCCGAAGTGCCGCGCGACCGACAGGCCCGAGTGGGGCGCCAACGCGCTCTTCACGATCGAGAACCGCCAGCTGCGCTTCCGCGGCTACTACAAGCTGCCCGCTCCGCAGACCTCACAGGAGAACTGCGTGGCGCACAACGGCTCGCTGATCCCGATTCCCGGACGCGACGTGATGGTTCAGTCGTGGTATCAGGGCGGCATCTCGGTGTTCGACTGGACCGATGCGTCACGTCCGGTGGAGATCGCGTTCTTCGACCGCGGGCCCGTGGACTCGACGCGCGCGGTCATGGCCGGTTCGTGGTCCGCGTACTGGTACAACGGCGTGATCGTCAGCTCGGAGATCGCGCGCGGACTGGACATTCTGGAGCTGACCCCGAGCGCGCACCTTTCGCAGAACGAGATCGACGCGGCGAAGACGGTTCGGCTCGAGGAGTTCAATCCGCAGATGCAGGTGAAGTACGCCTGGTCCCCGAGCTTCTCGCTCGCCCGGGCGTACGTCGATCAGCTCGAGCGAGCGGGCGGACTGGCGCCGGCGAGGATCGAATCGGTTCGCCAGGCCCTGGCGCGGGCCGAGCGCGCGTCGGTGGCGGCGCGGCGCGACGCGCTGACGAGCCTGGCGGCGGAGCTGGACGGCGACGCACGGGGGTGGGAGGCGGACAAAGTGCGCACGCTCGCCGGTGCGGTGAGAGATCTGGCGGGCATGGCGCGCTGACGTTTGCCGAGCACGCGACATCAGCATGCGGCCATCCGTTCTTCACGGGACCCGCCACAGCAGATACGCCGCGACGATCGTGCCGACGATCGCCCCGCCGTAGCAGAACAGGTTCACCAGCTCGTTCAGGTGCTTGATCTGCAACCCATCGTAAAGCGTGTAGCGGAACCGGTGTGCCGCGTGAACGAGCGACAGCGTGACGACGAGGAAGAGAGCCCCGCGTACGAGAGGATGCCGGAGCACATCCAGCAGGTTGCCGTGAGCGGGCGGATCCAGCCAGCCGAGCGGGAACGCCAGACCGAACATCAGGACCAGGCTCGGCATCAGCAGCGCCGTCAGTACGCCGCCAGCGCTGAAGGCCAGCCAGAGCATCGGCTCGAGTGCGCGCCTGGCCATCTATGCGCGCAGCAGAAGTCCGATGACCAGCGCCGACGCCGCCACCAGGGCCAGGAAGTTGGACGCCGTGATCCAGAGCGGCGGAACGCGCCTGCCCCGCACCTTCACGACCATCGCCTGGGGTGCGAGCTTGAACCAGGTGAAGGCGTGGAACACCACGAACCCGAAGGTGACGGCATTGAGGAGCAGGACGAGCGGACGCGCCGACCACACCAGGAACTGCTGATAGCTTGGCTCGCCCTGACTCACCGCGTGGACCAGCAGGAGCAGGTAGACCACGAACCAGGCGACGAAGATGCTGCTCAGCTCGCGCAGGATGAAGCTCAGGTAGGCGCGGCGCGACGCCCACCACCAGGTGGACATCCGGGCGCGAAACCAGCGCGGGTGGTAATCGGTGTAAGCCGGGCGGCCGCTCATCGATCCCTCCACGGCATCAGGAAGGCCCGCGCCGAGTCGAGCGCGGCGGACAGCTTGTATCGCTGAATCGCCGCCGCCGGGTCGACGTTCTTCGGACAGACGACGCTGCACTCTCCGACGAACGTGCAACCCCAGATGCCGTCGTGCCCGGAGAGCACCTCATCCCGCTCGCCGGAGCCTTCATCGCGGTTGTCGAGATTGTACCGCTGTGCCAGCGCGATCGCGGCCGGCCCGATGAACTTCTCGTCGAGTCCGTAGATCGGACAGGCAGCGTAGCACAACATGCAGTTGATGCACATGCCGAATTGCTTGTACTCGTCCATCTCTTCCGGCGTCTGCCGGTACTCGCCCTCGGAAAGCGGCTTCTCCTCCCGGCGAACGAGCCACGGCTTGACGCGCTCCAGCTTGCGCATGAAGTCCCCGATGTCCACGACGAGGTCGCGAACGATCGGAAAGTTGCGCATCGGCTCGACCCGTACCGGTCCGGGAGCGTAGTCGGCGAGAAACGTCGCGCAGGTCAGCTTCGGCTCGCCGTTCACGGTCATCCCGCAACTGCCGCATATCCCCATCCGGCACGACCAGCGGTAGGAGAGCGACCCGTCGAGTTGGTCCTTGACGAAGTTGAGCCCGTCGAGCACCACCCACTCCCTGGGGCAGGGCACCTCGTACTCGTCGATCGTCGGCGCGGCCTCCTCCTCCGGTCGATATCGCGTCACCTGGAGCGTGATACGGTCGGCCATGTGCTACCTCCCGTAGACCCGCTCGCCCGGGGGCCAGCGGGTGAGTGTCACCGGCAGATACTCGACCCGGCACGTGCCGTCGCTCGCCCGGTAGCTCAGCGAATGCGTGAGAAAGCGCGCATCGTCGCGCTCGGGGAAGTCGGTCCGCTGGTGCGCGCCGCGGGACTCCTCGCGGCGCAGAGCCGAGTTGACGATGGCCTCGGCGACATCGAGCATGAACGAGAGCTCGACGACCGCTACCCGCTCCGTGTTGAACGTCCGGCTGTGGTCCTCGATCGCGACGTCGCCGATCCGCTCCTGGAGGTCGCGAAGCCCGTCCCTCGCCCGCCGCAGGGCGTCGCCGGTACGGTAGATGCCGGCGCTCTGCTCCATCATCGTCGTCATCTCACCACGGAGCGTGGAGAGCCGCTGCCGGCCACCCTTGCCGTGCAGGAGCTCGTTGACCAGCCGGCGCTCTTCGTCCCTCGCCTGTGCCAGCACGACCTGGGGCGGACGCCTCCGGGCCGACACGAACTCGGCGGCGGCGCGTCCGGCGCGCGCGCCGAACACCAGCAACTCCGGGAGGGAGTTGGATCCCAGCCGGTTGGCGCCGTTGATGCTGACGCACGCCGCCTCCCCCGCCGCGTACAACCCGGCCAGCGGTGTGGCACCGTCGATGTCGGTGTGCACTCCACCCATCATGTAGTGCACCACCGGCCGGACCGGCACCAGCTCGCGGACCGGATCGATGTTCTGATACTTGAGGCACAGCTCGCGCACGAAAGGCAGCTTCGTGTCGATCACCTTCGCTCCCAGGTGGCGGAGGTCGAGATGGACGATCGGCCCGTAAGGCGTGTCGGTAGTCCGCCCTTTCGCCACCTCCTTGACGAACGCCTGCGAGAGACGGTCGCGCGGGCCCAGCTCCATGCTGCGTAGCACCGGCCGCGGCTCGGGCGTGCCGAGGCCATAGTCCTGGAGGTAGCGATAGCCGTCCCTGTTGAGGAGCCAGCCACCCTCCGCCCGGGCCGCCTCGGTGATCAGGATCCCCGTGAACGGCAAGCCGGTGGGATGGTACTGCACGAACTCCATGTCCTTGAGCGGCGCGCCCGCCTGGTAGGCGAGCGCCATGCCGTCGCCGGTCTTGATGCTGGCGTTGGTGGTGAACGGGAAGACGCGACCGCAACCGCCCGTGCAGAGGATGACCGCCCGCGCTGCGATCGTCTCGACCCTTCCCGACATCAGCTCGATGGCGACCACTCCGTGCACCTCGCCATCATCGACCAGGAGCCTGGTCACGAGCCATTCGTCGTAGCGCACGACACTCGCGTACTTGAGCGATGTCTGGAACAGCGTGTGGAGCATGTGGAAGCCGGTTTTGTCGGCGGCGAACCAGGTGCGCATCTTCTTCATGCCCCCGAACGCGCGCACTGCGATCCGGCCGTCGCTCTCGCGGCTCCACGGACAACCCCAGTGCTCCAGGCGCAGCAGCTCCTCGGGCGCCTCGCGCACGAACGCCTCCACGGCATCCTGATCGCTGAGCCAGTCTCCGCCCGAGATCGTGTCGTAGGCGTGCTCGTCGAGACTGTCGTCCGCGCGCGCCACGCCCGCGGCGCCTCCCTCGGCCGATACGGTGTGGCTGCGCATCGGATACACCTTCGACACCACGGCGACGTCGAGTCGCGGGTTGGTTTCGGCGATGGCGATGGCCGCGCGCAGCCCCGCGCCACCGCCGCCCACCAGCACGATGTCGTGCGACAGGTTCACTTCCGGCTCTCCCGGCGGCGCACCCTGGTGACTATTCCGCGGAGAGAAGCTCGTCCACCAGGACCGTTCCGTCGTGGCGGATGACCCTGCGGCTCACGCTGCCGTCGTGATACTCGTGATCGATGCTCCGGCAGCCGCATACGTAGTCCAACTCGCGGGTGAGCAGCGTCTCCTCGTCCCGATCCTCATAGGCTTCCCCGTCCACGATCCTTCCGCACGGCGCCTGCTGGCTGGTGAACCTGGTGCTCGACGCAGTCATGGCTCCCTCCTCGCCTGCTCGGTCGGCGATGCTGGGTGGACGCCAGGCGATCACCGGCGCGGCACGTGCGCCGCGTCCGGCGACGCCATACGAACCACGTTACACGATCATCCGATGCCCTGCCAAGGCGGCGGTGGCGACCCGTCGCGTCAGACCTTCACGCCGCTCTGCAGACGCATCATGTCCCCGTACTTCGACCTCCTGCAAGGTCGACTCTCCAAACGGATGGTTAGCAGCAGGTGCCCGGCGCGCGTCACCCGGCGCGCGCCGCTCGCTCGGCGACGATCCGCGCGACCTCCCGCACCTTCGCGTCGATGACCGGCGCCGGCGCCAGCGCCTCGCTCAGCACGTCGGTCGTCTTCAGCCCATTGCCGGTGATGCACAACACCACCTCGTCCTCCGGACGCAACCGCCCAGCCGCGGCGAGTGCCAGGGCGCCGGCGACGGTCACGCCGCCCGCCGTCTCCGTGAAGATCCCCGTGCTCTCGGCGAGCGTCCGGATCCCCTCGACCAGTGCAACATCGCTCACCGCCTGCGCCCACCCGCCCGACTCGCGCATGGCGCGCGACGCGAACGGACCGTCCGCCGGATTCCCGATCGCGATCGACCGCGCGATCGTGTTCGGTACCACCGGCTCCACCCGGTCGCCTCCGCGCTCGACCAGCCGCACGATCGGCGCGCACCCTTCGGCCTGGGTTCCGTAGATCCGCGGCGGCTCGCCCTGCACCAGGCCCGCATCCAGGAACTCGCCGAATCCCTTCCGCAGCTTGGTGACGAGCGACCCTCCGGCCATCGGCGCGACGACCGCCGTGGGCAACCGCCACCCCAGCTGCTCGGCGATCTCGAACGCCATCGTCTTCGATCCCTCGCCGTAGTAGCCGCGCAGGTTGACGTTGACGATCCCCCAGCCGAACCGGTCGGCGAGCTGCGCGCAGAGCCGGTTCACGTCGTCGTAATGCCCGCGCACGCGCACGAGGTTTGGTGCGTAGACGGACGTGGCGATCACCTTCGCCGGCTCGAGGTCGTCCGGAATGAAGATCCACGACGCGAGCCCGGCCCGCGCCGCCTGAGCGGCGACCGCGTTGGCCAGATTGCCAGTGGAGGCGCAGCCGATAGTGTCCAGGCCGAACGCGGACGCGGCGTTGATCGCCGTCGCCACCACGCGGTCCTTGAACGAGAGCGTGGGATGCGAGACGCTGTCGTTCTTGATCCACGCCCGCGCTACGCCGAGCCGCGCGGCCAGGCGTGGCGACTCGACCAGCGGCGTGAACCCGGTGTCGAGCGACTGCACCGGCTCGCCCTCGAACGGCAGCCATTCGCGGTACCTCCAGAGCGACTGCGGGCGAGCGGCGATCGTCGCGCGGCCAGGCAGCGTTCGCCGCTCGGGATAGAGCGTCTCGAGCGGTCCGAGGCACTGCTCGCAGATCGCGACGGGCGCGGCATCCTGCTCGGTGCCGCAGACCCGGCAGCGCTGCGGCAGTGGGCGGAGGGCGCCGCCCGCCGCGTCTGCGGTCGCGGCCACGGCAGGAGCGTTCCTGGAAGTCGTCAGTTCCGTCGAATGAGCCATGGTGTGTGCGTTTCCTCGTTGCTCGGGTCACGAGTGGCAATCAGCGAGTGTCAATCCGCGGATGGTCAGTACTTCGAAACGGTCGGATCCACGTCCTCGCTCCACCGCGCAATGCCGCCGGCGAGGTTCCACACGCGCCGGAACCCCGCCGCCCGGAGCTCCCGTACCGCCTTGGCGCTTCGCGCTCCTCCCTTGCAGTGGACGACGATGTCACGGGCCGAATCCAGCGTCGGCAGCGCCTCGGTCAGATTGCCGAGCGGAAGCAGTCGCGCCCCATCGATGCGCGCGATATCCCACTCGTACGGCTCCCGCACGTCGATGAGATCGAAGTCATCTCCTCGCCGCAGCCGCTCGGCGAGCTCGCGCGGCGAGACCTCCGGTAGCGCGTCGTCCCCGGCGTTCGCCAGACCGCTCGAGCCGCAGAACTGGTCGTAGTCGATCAACTCACGTATCTCTCGCGTGCCGCAGGCCGGGCAGGTCGGGTCGCGCCGTACGCGTACGGTGCGGAACTGCAGGCCGAGCGTGTCCACGAGCAGCAGCCGGCCGGCCAGCGATTCGCCGATGCCGAGGATCAGCTTGATCGCCTCCGTCGCCTGAATCGTCCCGATCAGCCCCGGCAGGACGCCCAGCACGCCGCCCTCGGCGCAGCTCGGGACGAGTCCGGGCGGGGGCGGCTCGCGGAACAGGCAGCGGTAGCACGGCCCGTCGGCGGTGGCGAAGACGCTCGCCTGGCCCTCGAATCGGAAGATGCTCCCGTAGACGTTCGGCTTCCCCAGCAGAACGCAGGCGTCGTTCGTCAGATACCGCGTCTGGAAGTTGTCCGTACCGTCGATGACGACATCGTAGTCGCGCAGGATCTCCAGCGCGTTGGCGCTGGTGAGGCGCGTCTCGTACGGCTCGACGTGGACGTGCGGATTCACGTCGTGGACGCGATCGCGTGCCGAGTCGACCTTCGGCCGGCCGACGTCCTTCGTGCCGTGCAGAATCTGGCGTTGGAGGTTGGTCACGTCCACGACATCGAAGTCGACGATGCCGAGCGTCCCCACTCCGGCGGCCGCGAGGTAGAGCGCGAGGGGCGAGCCGAGGCCGCCGGCCCCGATGAGGAGCACGCGCGCGGCCTTGAGCCGGCGCTGTCCATCGAGCGCGACGTCGGGGAGGATGAGGTGCCGGCTGTAGCGCAGGATCTCTTCGCGCGACAGTTCGGACAGCGTGGCTTCCCGGTCATCGCGTGGACGCTGTGCGAGCACTGTCGTCGCCACGTCAGCCTCCGGCGATCGCCGGCACGATGGTCAGCTCGTCGCCATCGCGGACCGGGGCGGCGAATCCGCCATGGAAGCGGATGTCCTCGTCGTTCAGGTAGAACGTTACGAAAGGGTATGGGTCGCCATTCTCGTCGCGCAGGCGCGGGCCGAGCGCGGGGTGCCGGCGGATGACGTCGGCGACGACGTCGCCCACTCTGTCGCCGGTTGCCTCGAGTGCGTTGCCATCGGCGAGTCTGGCGAGGACCGTCGGGAGATGAAGTGTGACTGCCATGAGAGTGTCCGTCCTGTCAGGGTTCACGAGTGAGTCGATGGGCGCGGTAGTTCCTTCCGGGCGGAGCGCCTGGACATCCAGCCGGTACGGGACGGCGGTCCCGCCTCCATGCCGGCGTCTTCACGGGGCTGACTGACCACGACCTCGTATCCGCCCACCCGCGGCGGATTGACGAACGCCTCGGCAGCAACGCCCGCCGCCGCCCACGCGCCGCGCATCGCTTCCGCTACCGCCGGCGCGTCGGCCCGGTGCGCGATGGCGACGAGCGTCGAGCCGGAGCCGCTCAGCGTGGTCCCCAGCGCGCCGGCGCCCCGCGCGGCACCGACCACGTCGTCGAACGCGGTGATGAGCGCCCGCCGGTACGGCACGTGAAGCACGTCCTCCTCCAGCGCCGCGGCGAGCAGTGTGGCGTCCGCGGTCGCGAGACCGTACACGAGCGCGCCGGACAGGGCCGCCGCGCGGCTGGCGACCTGGTGCGACACGCTCGCCGGCAGGCGCCGGCGCGCCTCCGCTGTCTCCAGCGTGAAGTCCGGTACGGCGAGCACCAGCGCCAACGAGTCGTGCATCCACAGCGGAACGGCGTCGAGGCGTCCGCCGGCGCTGGCCGCGAGAGTGGCGCCGCCGAGCACCGCCGCGGCCGCGTTGTCGGGGTGCCCTTCGACGCGCGCCGCCACGCGCACGATGTCGTGGTCCGACAAGCGAAGATCGAGGAGCGCGTTAGCCGCCACGACACCGGCGACCGCCGCGGCCGCGGACGATCCGAGCCCGCGCGCGACCGGAATCGTGGAGTCTGCGTGGATGCGCAGCCCCGGCGGGGGCTCACGCCCGGCGTCCTCACACGCTGCGCGAAAGCCGACCACGATGCGGTCATCGGCTGGAGCGACTGCCAACCCCTCGAGAGATCCCGCGCGCTCCACCACCGCCGTGCACGCGGCGGGGGCGCTCGCTCGCGCCGACTCGATCCACTTCTCGACCGGGACCCCGCGGCTCGCGTCGGCGGGATCGATCGTAACCGAGACGCCGAGCCAGCGATCCACGGCGACGCCGATGCAGTCGAACCCCGCTCCGAGATTGGTGGACGACGCCGGGACCCGGACGTGCACGCGCCGACTCATGCGACGCTCTCGCCGAGCGGGCGAGCTGAATCCTTGCGTGACTCGACGAGCGCGAACGGCGGCTGCAGCGGCTGCGCAGGACCGGTTGTGTCGCCGGTCCTTGCGGAGCGGATCGCCGCCTCGTGCTCGGCGTCGATCGGGTAGCAGTGCTCCGGGGCCGGAAACCGACCGGCGCGGACGTCGTCCGCATACCGCCTGAACGCGCCGGTAACCACCTCGTCGAGCTCGGCGTAGCGACGCACGAAACGCGGTCGGATCTCGCCGACGAAGTTGCCGAGGATGTCGTGGGAGATGACGAGCTGTCCATCCACGTGCGGACCGGCGCCGATTCCATACACCGGGATGTCGAGTCGCTCGCGCACGAACGCCGCTGCCTCGGCCGGCACCGCCTCGAGCAGCACGGCGAACGCGCCAGCCTCCTCCAGCAGCCGCGCATCCTCGGCGAGCCGCCGCACGGCATCGAGCGTCTTCCCCTGCACGCGGTAGCCGCCGAGCTGCGCCAGCGACTGCGGAGTGAGCCCGAGGTGACCCATGACGGCGATCCCGGCGTCGCACATCGCCCGCACTCGGGGTGCGATGCGGCGCCCCCCCTCGCACTTGACGGCGTCGCATCCGGCGACGATGAACGCGCCCGCGCTGCGCACGGCCTCCTCGTCCGAGATCTGGTAGGACAGGAACGGCAGATCACCGACGACGAACGCCCGCGTCGCTCCGCGGCGGACGGCGCGCGCGAAGACCAGCATCTCATCGAGCGTGATGCCGACCGTGTTCGGATGACCGAGCATCGTCATTGCGGCCGAGTCGCCGACAAGGAGCATGTCCACGCCGGCGCGGTCGGCGAAGACCGCCGTCGGGTAGTCGTACGCGGTGGCGAAGACCACGCGCTCGCCACGCGCTCTGAGCGAGGCGAGCGTCGTCGTGGTGACCTTTCTCGGGCGCGGCGCCGTGTCGGTCGTCATCTCTCGACGGGCAGGCGCACCGCGTTCCCCCACTCCGTCCAGCTCCCGTCGTAGTTGCGCACCTTGTCGTAGCCGAGGAGGTAGGTGAGCACGAACCAGGTGTGCGACGATCGCTCGCCGATCCGGCAGTAGGCGACCACGTCCTCGTCCTTCCGCAGGCCGACCTCGCCCTCGTAGATCGCCCGCAGCTCGTCGGCCGTCTTGAACGTGCCATCGGAGTTGGCGGCGCGTGCCCACGGAACGTTCTTGGCGCCCGGGATGTGCCCGCCGCGCAGCACGCCCTCCTGCGGGTACTCGGGCATGTGCGTCTTCTTCCCCGTGTATTCGTCGGGTGACCGCACGTCGATCAGCGGCCGGCCTGCCCGGCTGTGTTCGAGCACCTCGTCGCGGAAAGCGCGGATCGTCTCGTCGTCACGCTCCGGGGCCTCGTACCGCGTGCCGGGGAAGCTCGGGATCTCATCGACGAGGGGGCGTCCTTCCTCCTCCCACTTCGTGCGTCCGCCGTCGAGGATGCGGAGCTTCGCCTCGGGGAAGTCGAACAGGCGGAAGATCCAGTACGCGTACGTCGCCCACCAGTTGTTCTTGTCGCCGTAGAGGACCACAGTGGTGGACTCGTCGATCCCGAGGCGGCGGAGCAGCGCCTGGAACGCTTCACGGTTCACGTAGTCGCGTGTCACCTGGTCGTTCAGATCCTCGTGCCAGTCCACCTTCTGCGCGTTGGGGATGTGGCCGGTGTGGTAGAGCAGGACGTCCTCGTCGCTCTCCAGGATGCGGACGTCGGGATCGCCGAGGTGCTCGGCCAGCCAGGTGGTGGAGACGAGTGCGTCGGGGCGCGCATAGCCCCGCCCGGCGAAGGCGGAATCGGTGACGGCTGTGGCGGAGATCGGGGTGGCGGTTCTGGTCGTCATGGTTTGGGGCCCTCTCGCCGTATTTGGATGATTGAGTGGTGAAGACGAAAAACGGCCGCTCGGTTGAGCGGCCGGGGGGGAAGTCCCGTTCGGGGTCGAAGTCGGCGGCTATCCGCCAGGCTTCTCCTCCGGCCGCGAGTGTACTCGTTGACACATTGCCATGTCCGCGCGCGCCACGCTACACGTGCCGACGTTGCCGCCCCTGGAGGCGGAGACGCGAGACACACGCCGCGTGTGTGACATGCTGGATTTGTCGCTGCTTCGACGGACCATTGGCTCGACAAGGAGACTGGAACGACTCGAAAACTCAAGACGCCCGGGGCTGGGATGGCCGCCGGGCGTGTCGCGTTTTAGCACCTTGTTTAGCGTGGCGGCAATAGGCGGCAAATCACCACGGGCGTTCGATTGTCTGGTGCACGATACATCGGGCGCGTGGTTGACGTCAAGACGCGCCGGGCGTACCGCGCTACGGGGCCCCGGCTGCGGCTCACCCCGCTGTCCGGTCCTCCCGAGCGTCAGACCTTGAAGCCGTTCGCCGGCGACGCCGTACATCCCGGGAGCAGGTTGACCGCGCGAGAGCATCCTCGGGCCCGGCGCCAGACGGTCTCAACCGCCTCCGTCCTCGAGGGTCACGGCCGTGCCGTAGGCGAGAATCTCAGCCGCGCCGCTCATGATCATAGACGTCTGAAACCTCACCCCGACCACCGCATGGGCCCCGAGTGACTCCGCCTCCTCCAGCATCCGGTCGATCGCCTGCTCGCGCGACTCGGCCAGCATCTTCGTGTATTCGCGGATCTCGCCCCCGGCGATGTGGCGCATGACCGCCATGATGTCCCGCCCGATGAAGCGGGCTCGGATCGTGTTCCCCCGGACCAGTCCGAGCGACCGGGCGATCCTTCGCCCCGGCACGGTGTCGATCGTCATCACTATCATTGCTGGATTTTCCGGTATGGGTCGTGCCGCCGCTCGCGGTACCGCTCACAGAGCACGCTCGCCAGGAGTAGTACGGTGCCGATGATGATCGCGCCGACCGTGAGCTTCTCGAACACGTCCACAGGGGAGACCACGAAGGTGTACGCCGCCCAGGCGGTCCACAGCGCCAGTCCCACCACCAACAGCAGCCATCCGATCGGGCGGGTGAGACGCCGGTTCACCGCGTCCCAGACCGACCCCTGCGTTGCACCGTGTCTTGCTGGCATGGTGATCAGGTCCTCCTTCATTCGCTGGAAGATGACGTGCTCCCGCCGGCACTCCGTGCACCGGCCGAGGTGGGTCTCGATGTCCGCACTCGCGGTCGTATCGAGCTCGCCGTCCAGATACCGCATCAGCTCTTCCGGCTCGAGGTGCCGGTTCATGGCTCGACCTCCATGCTCACTCCACTGTATCCGAGCGCCTCGAGCGCCGACCGCAGCGCTCGCCGCGCGTGGTAGAGGCGACTGGCCACGGTACCCTCGGGTATCCCCGCGACCTGCGCGATCTCGGCGTAGCGCAGCCCCTCGAGCTCCTTGAGCACGAGCACCTCGCGGTGCTCGCTCGCGATCCGGCCGAGGGCCCGCCAGATCAGCTCCCGGGCGTCGGCGGCATCACCGCTCCCGTCGCGGCCGCCTACGCCGTCGTGATCCGCCGGGAGCGCATCGAGGACCTCGAGACCCACGCGTCGGCGCTGGCCGCGGAGCAAATCGTTGCAGCGGTTCCTCAGGATGCGAAGGAGCCACGGCCGGAACGGCCGGCCCGCGTCGAATCGGTCGAGCGCCTGAAAGGCGCGGACGAACGCGTCCTGTACTGCGTCGCGGGCGTCGTCCGGGTCGCCGAGCATGCCGGTCGCGACGCGCAGGGCGGGGCCCTCGCACGCGCGCACGATCGGCTCGTAGGCGCGCGCGTCGCCTGCCATGCACCGGCGTATCAGGTCGGCCTCCTCGCTCGTTCGCTCCACCGCTCCTCCCGGGCTTCCACCCTCCATACGGAAGAGGGCGGAGATTCCTTCACGGGAGGCGGGGTCCTGGGCAATCCGACCGTCCTGTCTCCTGCAGAGCCGGGGGCTGGGCCCCGGCTGCCCGAGCGAGGCCCATCCCTACGAACCGGGTCGCCAACTCGCGCGACGAGCCAGCTTCAGCGCGCGAGGTCCCGAACCGCCCCCGCCAGCATCCGCACCTTCGCGGCATCGGCCGACATGCTGGCCTCACCATCGAGTTGCCCGGCCAGCCTCGCCAACGCATCCCGCCGCGCCGCGCCGCCGGAACGCTCCGCCCCGGCCAGTTCCCCCCGCACCGCCGCGATCCGCGCCGTGGAAAGTCCATTCGACCGCTCGAGCTGATCCACGTACGCCCTCGCAAGGGCGAACGTCGCCGGCCACGTGAACTTCGGCTGTCCCTGCGCGTTCAGGTACTCGAGCCGCACCGACTTCGCCGCGTCGATCTCGTTCCGCGAGATGAAGGCGCTCGGCGCCAGCTCGAAGATGTCCAGCCCGCGTGCGATCTCCGAGCTCACGATGACGCCGTTGTACCAGTACGCCGACCAGCTGCCCGCGCTCCGCATCCGCGTCGCGTCGAGCGGCCCGCGGTCGTGATAGGCGATCTCGACCGGGCGGTCGGGATCGGTCCAGTCGAACACCGTGATTCCGCCCTGATACCAACCCTGCACCATCACGTCGCGGCCGGGGATCGGGATCAGCGAGCCGTTGTGCGCGACGCAGTTCTCCAGCGATGTCTGCGGCGCCGGGATCTTGAAGTAGCTCCGGAACCGCATCTGCCGGTTCTCGATGGTGAAGATCGCGTTGGCGCCCCACTCCATCGGGTCGGTGGCGCGGCACTTCGGCTGACCGCCGCCACCCCACTCGTCGGTGAACAGCACCTTGGTGCCGTCGTTGTTGAACGTCGCCGAGTGCCAGAAGGCGAAGTTCGAGTCGGCGACGGCGCCGATGCGTACCGGGTTCCCCGGATCGCTGATGTCGAGCAGCAGTCCGTAGCCCCCACAAGCGCCGCCGGCCAGGCCGATCGCCGGATACACGGTGATGTCGTGACACTGGGTGGGCCCGGGGCGCGGGTCGTTCGCGCGCTGGGCGCGTTCGGCCGCCATGCGCGCGCCGATCGCCGGAAGCTGCGCGCGCAGCGCCGCGCTGTCGGCGGCCGTCGGGGTGCCGCTGCCGCCCCTCACCCTGACGAGGCTGTCCAGTGTCGCCGACGCAATCCGCCCGGGAAGCATCTGCAGCTCGCCGTCGACGATGATCACCGGGGCGCCGCGTGCCCGTGCCTGCTCGAGCGCGGCGATGTCCTCCGGTGCCGCCCCGTGCCGCGGCGGCGCGACGAGGCCGGTGAAGATGCGCGGCGAGCTGACGATCGCCGCCCGCTCCGGGTTGGCGACCGGGACCCTGATCACCTCGATCCGGAACAGCGCGGTGTTCGGATCCTCGTCGGGCATCGCGCCGGAGCAGCCGGGGAGCTCGCCCTCGGGCCGCACGCCGGCCGAGCCGGAGATGTAGACGTAGACATTCGCCGTGTCGCGCGGGTCCACGAGGACCGTGTGCGTGTGCGACCCGCGGCACGTCTGCACGTTGCCGACATTTCTCGGGTTGCGGAGGTCGCTGATGTCGAAGATCCGGATTCCGCGCAGACGATCGCGGCTCACCGCTTCGCGCACGCCAGCCGTGCCGCAGTCGAGCCGGCCGGTGAGGCCCTCACCGGATACGAACAGCAGGTGCTTGTACACGGAGACGTCGCTCTGCGACGCCGGGCAGACGTAGCCGATTGCGAGCGACGGCCGCGACGGATCGGAGATGTCCCAGACCTGGTAGCCGTTGTAATTGCCCTGGATGGCGTAGTTGCCGGAAAACGCGAGGTCCGAGTTGGTGACGCCGACGAACTCCCGGGGGGGCGGCGTCGTCGAAAGCTTCCGCAGATTCCAGATCGCCTCCCCGGCGTCGGTCACCCCGGCGCGCAGCCCGACGCGCGGATCGGGGCTCGGCGCGGTCATCGACATGCGCTCCGGAGCGGCCGCCGCGCCGGGAGTAGTGGTGGAGGACGTCGCGCAGCCGGCGGCGCCGAACAGGACGGCGGCGAGCGGGAGCGAAGCGAGCGATGCGAACGCCGGCCGTGCGAAGCGACGGCGGGCTGTGACGACGAGTGACATGGCGGATTCCTGTGGGGGGACGAGGTGAGACGGCAGGACTTCGAGCGCCGGACCGATCATCGGTCGCGGCTCGCGTCCGGCATCTCGGAAAGCATGAGCTCCATGCGGGCGATCTCGGTGATCTGATCCACCTGGACGTCGGAGGCGAACTTGAACACCTCCTCGTCCTGCGCCGCACCGTCGGTCACCATGAGCTCGTGCACCATGGTGACGGCGCCCTGGTGGTGCTGGATCATGTAGGTGAGAAAGAGTCGGTCGAATGCCGGCCCGCGCGCCCGATCGAGCTCGCGCATCTGCTCGGGCGTCAGCATCCCGGGCGCGTGCATGGCGTGATCGGCGCCGTGGACCATCAGCGTCAGCCCCTCGATGTACACCTCGGGAACGTTCTGCTCCCGGTCGGCCAGCCACCGCTGCATCGTGGCGATCTCGTCCTGCTGGGCGTTGATGATTCTCGCTGCCAGTATCTGGACGGACTGGCTCGCGCCGTGCGTGGG
>DATKCV010000121.1:0-3200 GCA_035513015.1 Gemmatimonadaceae bacterium | reverse complement strand
CGACATGTCGCAGAACGCCGCCGGCCTCGAGCAGTTCGCCGACGCGGGCGGCGGGGCGTATCTTCGCGTCCAAACCGGCGCGGGCGAGCGCGGCTTCGACCGCATCCTCCGCGAGAACTCCGCCTACTACCTCCTCGGCGTGGCGGTCGAGCCCGCGGACCGCGACGGGCAGCCGCACCGCATCCAGGTCCGAACACGTCAGCGCGGCACCACCGTCCGTAGTCGGGCGTTCGTGATCATCCCTGATTCCAACGACGCACGCTGATCGAATCGCGGCCGTCCCTAATCCCTCATCCTCTCATCCCGAATCGGGCGGATCGACGAATCAGGGCAATCCGTCGACAGGGGGTCGCGTGTCGTTACGGACGGCGACCCCGAACGATGCGGAGGGCTTCTTCGACGGTGGCGACGGACTGCGGGCGGCCGGCGGCACGCGCGGCGGCGAGAGCGCGTTCGAGGCTGGCGGTGGCCTCCTGATACCGCTCCATGGCCAGCAGCGCCTCCGCGAGCGCGTACTCCGCTCGCAGCAGGTCGTCCGGGCCGCGCGCCATCGCGGATGCCTGTTGCAGGCAGCGCACCGTCTCGCCCAAGCGGCCCGCCGTACCCAGCAGCTCGCAGAGCTGCATCCTCAGATCGAGGTTCTGCGGCTGCGACGCCAGCAGCGCCTCGAATCGCGCCACCGCCGCGTTGGTGTTGCCGGTCTGCTGGTAGGCGATGGCGAGGTTGCCAGTCACCTCGACGGAGTCCGGCTGCGCGCGGAGCGCGGCCTCGTAATACGGGATCGCCTCCCGGGGGCGTCCCTGCTGGTGCAGCCCGATCGCGAGGCTGGCGTTCGCCCTGGCTGACGACGGCGCCAGCCGGACGGCCTCGCGGAATGCTTCGATCGCCCGGTCGGGCTGCTGAGTCTGGTGCAGCGCGAACGCGAGGTCCAGCCGCGTGGCGGCGTGCGCCGGGTTCTCGGCCGCCGCGCGCTCGAGCAGCGGCACGGCCTCGGCCGGCCTGCCGAGCCGCAGGAGTTCGGTCCCGTAATGCAGGAACGTGTCGTCAGCCGATGGCCGCGCGGGGATGTGGAGCACGATCCCGAGCACGAGGGCCACGCACGCAAGGCCCAGGACGTGACGTCGCGGCAGGGCACGCACGCCCGGCAGCGCCGCCCAGCGTGGCGGCCGCGAACAGGATGCCGAACGGCGCCATCGGAAAGCGGTAACGCGAGAGGACAAAGAACGCGATCACCGACAGCGCCAGCGCCAGGAACGAGCCGTGGAGCACCCACAAGCGGCGCCACTGCCTGCGCGTGAGCCAGACCCCAGGGACGGCGAGCGCCATCACCACGCCGAAGGTGAACCAGCGGAGCGCCGCCAGCACGCGTGACTCGGTGGCATAAGCCTCGATCGACTCGGTGTCGATCTGCTCGGTGGCGGCGACCGTGAGCCATGTCTTGAGGGCCATGAGGCGGACCCACCCGGCGGGGTCCGTCCGGATATCCTCGAGCGCCCTGCGCCACCAGAAGATCGACACCTCGCCCGGCGTGAGCGTGCGGCCCGCCGCCTCTTCCGCGAGCCGCGTCGCGTCTTCCCGCTCGTACCGGGCGTTGCCGCGCCCTTCGACGAGCGACTCGTAGACGCCGGTGGCGCCGCGAGAGTTGCCGATGTAGAAGTTCGAGCCAGCCTGCGACGTCGAGATGAGGAACTCCCCTCCGACGTACGCGTTCCGGAGGCCGACCGGCACCATGACCGCGGCCATCGCCGCCGTGAACACCGCGATGCGGACGGCGCGCCCCGCCCAGTCGCCGCCATGCGGCATCCACAGCCACGCCGCGACGACTGGATAGAGGATCCGGGCGTTCTCGCGGTTCAACGCGAGCAGGCCCAGCAGCAGGCCCGACAGCGCCAGCCAGCGCCGCGCCGGCCGATCCGCGACCATGCCCAGCGCGGCGATGAGTGCCGTCAGGAGCAGCAGATCGAGCGAGGACTTCTGGATCAGGCCGTCGAAGAAGATCGCCGTCGGGTAGATCGCGAGCAGGCCTCCCGCGATCATCCCGACGCGGCGGTCGAAGAAGCGGCCGCCGCCGATCGCCAGGAGCACCGCGGACGCCGCCCCGAACAGCGCCTGGAGGACACGAGCCCCGAAGGGATCGTGCCCGGCGAGGCTGTAGAAGACGCCGAGCAGGTACGGGTAGAGCGGCGCCTGGTAGAACACCGTGCCGCCGAGCCAGTCCCCCGCGGCAATTTCACGGGCCCATCGGTCGTACTCGAGGCCGTCGCCGATCAGGACACCGAAGAACGCGGAATCGCGCAGCTCGAGAAGGTAGATCAACCGCAGCAGGAAGGCGCCCACCCCGAGCGCCGCGAGTGCGAGCGGCCATCCCCACACCCGTCGAGTCGCGACGATGTGGTCCGTGGTCGCGGCGTGGGGCGCATCGATCGCGCGGGTCGCCCGCCTCCGCGTCATCGCCCGGTCCGGTTGGTCGCCGCCACGACCCGCACATCGAATCGCGTCGTACTGGAATCGCCGAGGCGGTGCGCTTCGCCGGTTTCGAGGAAGCGGAGCAGATGGGCCTGCAGCGCGAGCGGGAGATCCCCGATTTCATCCAGAAAGAGGGTGCCGCCGTTGGCGCGCGCGACCAGCCCGGGTTGATCGCTCGTCGCTCCGGTGAAGGCACCTTTCCGATGGCCGAAAAGTTCCGATTGGAGGAGCGGCTCGGGGATGGACGCGCCGTTCAGCGTCACGAGCGGGCGTGCCCTTCGGGGGCTCGAACGATGGATGGCCGTCGCGACGAGATCCTTCCCAACCCCTGTCTCACCAGTGATCAGAACCGTGGCGCCCGTCGGTCCCGCCTTGGCGATCCACACCAGTAGGTGCGGCACGAGCTGCCGAGGCAGTTGCTCATCGAGCAGAACGCGCACGGGCACTCACCGCCTCGTGAGCAGATTCCAACGCCGCAACGGCTTGCTCCCGAGAGACGGTCGGAAACGAGTCGAGGAACTCGTCGAGGCTGTGGTTTCGTTCGAGGTAGTCGATCAGGTTGCGGAATGGTACCCGCGTCCCTACAAACACCGGCGTACCGCCGAGAATCTCTGGATCGCTGTGAACGACGGTGCCGGGCATGTCCACCCTCCTTGCCCCAATTCTATCGCCAACTCAGACCGTGTCCAGAATGTCTCCAAAACTCCGGGAGAACCGAGGGGAATCGGGCGAAC
>DATKCV010000120.1:0-13814 GCA_035513015.1 Gemmatimonadaceae bacterium | reverse complement strand
TCACGTCGAACGCCGGGAACGCTACGCCGGGCGCGAAACGGAACTCGAGTTCGCCGCGCCCGCCTCTGTCGGTGGTGAGCGTCTGGCCTGGGAACGTGACAAAGCTCGGCGACCATGGCCCCATGCCGAGCCCGCGCGTGCAGGATCCATCAGCGTTGGGCGGATTGACCTCCGGTGCGCGCTGGATGAGGTAGGTGGTGTTGGGCGGAGCGCGCCGCACCTGAATCTCGATGTGCGCGACGAAGTTTCCGGTTTCCCGATCGTCCATGCGGGTCGCGCGGATGCGCCCCAGACCGGGGCCGTTGATCGAGAGCATTTGCAGCCAGCCACGGCCGTCGTCGTCGTCGGAGGCCGCGGAGAGGCTGGGGGCTAGACCGACCGCTCCCTCGTCGGGCCTGCTCGACGCGGCGGTCGGTCGGTCGGCGGAGCAGGCAGAGAGTAATAGCGCTGTGGAGCAGGCGGTGATCAGACAGGCGGTGGTCGGCAGGCGTGACATGAGTCCTCCGGGAGAAAGCGAGTTCGCGCTCGCGAACGGGGCGAGGCGGAAGCGCTGTTTGACCTTGCTCCCCCTCAGCAGGAGGCGTAAACTCGGGCGCGGACCTCAGTTTTCCATCAGTTTCCGGTCAGTGCTTGGCTGGAGCGCCCAGAATGTTTCGTCTAGAGGTTTTCGGCGGACTCAGGCTGACGAGCGGCGGGGGCGAGCGACCGCAGCCGAGGCGGCGCTTGGCCCTTCTTGCCCGGCTCGCAGCGTCGGGCGACCGGGGCGTCAGCCGCGACGAGCTGCTCGCGTCCTTTTGGCCCGAGAGCAGCGCCGACGCGGCCCGGCACTCCCTCGACCAGCTCCTGTACGAGATGCGCGGGGCGCTCGGGGCGTCGCTCGTCACCGGTACGGGCACGCTGCGCCTGGATCCGCGCGTTATCGGGAGCGACGTCGCGGACTTCTTGTCCGCGCTTCGGAGCGACGAGCTCGCCGCGGCGGTCGGCCTCTATCGCGGCCCGTTCCTACAGGGTTTCTATCTGCAGGGCTCGCCGGAGTTCGAGCGGTGGATCGAGTCCGTACGGGCGCAGCTCGCTGGGGAGTACTGCCGTGCTCTCGAGACGCTGGCAAAGAACGCGTCCGCGGCCGGCCGGCATCCAGACGCCGCCGCGTGGTCGCGGCAGTTTGTGGCGGCGGACCCGTTGAACTCGCGCGCCACACTCGGGTTGATGCGCGCGCTGGCGGATGCGGGCGACCGCGTTGGGGCGCTCGAATGCGCGCGTGTGCATGAGCGGATCGTACGTGCGGAGCTCGAGACGTCCCCGGACCCTGCCGTCGTCGCGTTCGCGGAGAAGCTGCGAGCCGCGGACGCGTCCTGGCCCTTGTCGCCAGCTCGGGCACAGCAGACCGCGGCTCCGGCGGCTGTCGGCGCACCGCCTGCCGGGCCAATCACCATCGCCGAGCCTGCCGCGCCGGCACCTCCGCGCGTCCACCGGCATCACCGCCGCAGCGCGCTGCTCTATCTGGCTCTCACGCTGGTATTCGCGGGCGCCGTGTACGGCGCTCTCGCACGCGGCCCTCGCGGGCGGCCGGTGCGGGAGGTGCCAACGCCGCGCGTCCGGCAACAGACGGCGAACATCGCCGCGTACGAGCTGTACGTGCGTGGACGTGACCCGACGCTGTTGCGCAGCGATTCCGGCGTGCGAGCCGCCATCGACTATCTCAGCCGGGCGATCGCTCTCGATACGGCCTACGCCGCGGCATACGCGGCTCTCGCCTATCGGTGCGCGACCGCGACCTGGGGGAGCAACCTCTCGGTGGCCGAGCGCCGCGGAATGTACGCACGGGCGGCCATTGCTGCGCGCACCGCGGTGGCTCTGGACGACTCCCTCGCTGAGGCGCACAGACAGCTCGGGTACGTGAAGATGGTTGGCTACGACGTGCCCGGGGCGATTGCGGCGCTCGAGCGGGCAATTGCGCTCGACCCCAACGCCGGCGAGGCCAGCGAGGACCTGGCCAAAGCGTACGAGTATGCCGAGCGTCCAGCCGACGCGGTCGCGGAGGCCCAGCGCGCGGTACGCGCGAACCCGCTGTCCGCGAGCGCGAACGCCGAGTTCGCGTACGCGCTCTACTTCGCTCGGCGGTACGACGAAGCGCTGGCGGAGTTTGCCAGGGTCGCGGCGCTCCAACCTCCGCTACGCCGAACGCCGAGGTACATCGCGGAGACCTATGCCGTCACCGGGAGATGGAAGGACGCCATCGCGGCACTGCGGCCGGTGGCGCCACGGCAGTCTGGCGCCCGCAGCCTGCTCGGCTACGTCCTCGCCCGCTCCGGTGCGCGTACTGAGGCCGAGCGCATCCTGCGCGAGATGCTCGCAGCGGCCGCGGACTCGGGATACGCGTTCGACGTTGCGGAGATCTACGCAGGGTTCGGCGACTTCGACCGCGCCTTCCTTTGGCTCGATCGGTCGTTCGACGATTACTCGTTCCGGCCGAACGTCATGGGCCCGCTGTTCGACGAGCTACGCGCCGATCCACGGTTCAACAGACTGCGGCGGCGGCTCGGGACCGAGAAGAACTAGTTGGCCGCGGCCGCGAGGCTCCGGGACGCGGCCGCTGATCAACGCGCGGTAGTCGAACGCGCGCACCTTCCGCCGTCCTACTTGGCAACTGGGGATTAGGAATTACCAATGCGAGTCGCCGCGTGCGGACCACCACGATGCCCCAGCCGTGGTTCCGCAGTATCTCGTTCTCCCGGATTTCTAGCGCCCGAGCAGCTCGATCCCACCCTTGAAGTTGCGGATCGTCACCTGCGCGCCGCCGTCGCCGGCGGTGAACGACAGGGACTTGGACCGGAGATCGTTGCCGAGCCGCGGGAGGACGCGGTGGATGCCGTTCCTGATGTCGCCGTTGAACGCGGTCACGTCGAAGTCGGCCGAGACGTCGATCGGGACGACGAGGGTGATGGTGCCGGCGTGGCTCTCGAAGTCGAGTGAGCTGCCGCGCTCGACGGCGCCCTCGTAGCGGACGTCGCCGGTGACGGTCTCCAGACGGCCGCGCTGGAGCCGCGCGCCGACCACGGTGATCGACCCGCTGACCGAGCTCGCCACCGCGTTCTCGATCGCACCCCGCAGCGTCACCGCGCCGCCCGCCGAGCGGATGCGCGCGGCGGCGGTCGTCACGTCGAGCTCCACCGCGCCATCCATCGACTCGGCGTGCAGATCCTGCGGCGCTCCGCTCACGCGGATCGAGCCGCCGACGGAGTACAGATCCACTCCGCCGGTCACATCATCGACCGTGATGGATGCACTCGCCGTCTTGACCCACACCCGCGTGCGCCGCGGCACCCACACCTCGAGCGTCGAGCCGGTCACGTCGCGGCCTTCTGTCTTGCCGGTCGCGCGCGCCTGGGCAGTGCCGTCGGGCAGCTCGACGCCCATCTTGCCGCTGCCCTTGCCGACGGCGAAGTAGAACGCGCCGCTTCCGATCGTCCCGCTCACCGCGATCGTATCGCGGTCCCAGCCGACGACACGGACCGAGCCGACGAGATTGTGGATGCGGAGCAGCCCGTCGGCCGTCGCGGCCTGGCGCTGGTTCACCCGCTGCTGCGCATGCGCCGTCCGGTGGAAGGACGAGCCCAGCGTGAAGAAGAGGCCCAGCGCGGCGGTGAGTACGATGAGAGAGCGTCGCATGCGTATCAGGATTCGGTGGACCAGCGGGCGATGCGTTGGAGGAATTCGAGGCGGCGCTCGTGCGCGGTGAGCGCCATCTGGGCCAACGCGCGGTTGTGCGGATCGGATGCGAGCGCGGCTCGCGTCTCCCACACCGCTTGATCGATCAGCGCGAGCGCGCGCTCGGCGCGCTCGGCGACGTCCGGCGGGAGATTGCGCCGCTCGCGCTCGACGACCGCCATCAGCTCCGTCGCGGCGGCGAGATACGCCGCTTCGGCCTCGGCGAACCGGGCGGCTGGATCGGCACTCGCCGGCAGCGGCGCGAAGGCACCGATGCCGGTGCGCGCGCGCCCGGGCCCACCATCTACCAGGAGCAGCGTAGCGGCCGACGACGCGACCACGAGCGTGACCGCGGCTGCGGCCAGCAGCAACCATCGCGGAGGCCGGCGGGCGACAACCGGCGCCTGGTCGATAGCGACAACCGGACGCTCGGCCTCGATCCGCGCGCGGATCCCCCGCCAGAGCGGTGACTGCGGCTCGACCGACCTTGGCAACCCGCCGAGCCGGCGGCGCAGGTCCAGCTGCCCGTCGCTCCGTGCACGGCAAGCCCGGCAGGCGAGGAGGTGTCGCTGGACGCCGTCGAGTACGCCCGGGTCCAGCGTCCCATCATGAAGATCGTTGAGTACCACGTCGCTCACGTGCGGCATCACCGCTCCAGTCGCTTTCGCAACAGCTGACGGGCACGGTGCAGCTGCGCCCGAATCGTCCCGGCCGCGACGCCGGTGAGTTGCGCGATCTCGTCGTGCCGGTACCCCTCGATGTCGTGGAGCACCAGCGCGGTTCGCGCTCCCGGCGGAAGCGCCGCGATTTCCCGCTCCAGATCCATTCCGTCCTCCGGCCCCGACCCCGAACCCTCGCGCGCCCGTTCGAGGGCGTCCGGCGCCGCCACCGTGAGAACTCGGGCTTCACGTCGCCGCCGGCTGCGCACCTCGGTCAGCACGACGTTGACGGCGATGCGGTGCACCCAGGACGCAAACGCGCTCTCGCCCCGAAAGCTCGCCAGCCGCTGCCACACCTGAACGAAGACATCCTGCGTCAGCTCCTCGGCCCGCTGTCGGTCCCCGGCAAGCCGGAGGCAGAGAGCGAAGACCCGGCCCACGTGCTCGTGATAGAGTTGCTCGAACGCGTCCAGGTCCCCGGCCCGGGCGCGATCCAGCACGGGGTTCCCCGCCGGGTCGCTCGGGTCCTCGGGCGAGCCTGTCGGCGCTCGCGCACGGAGTGAAGCGGGGCCGTGGTGAGGAGGTGGCATGCGTCGATTCAAGCCTGGGATGCCGGTCGGAGGCCCGGCGTTTGGATGGCGCCCGGCAGAACTCGACCGCAAGAACCGGCTTGAGTCCACAAGACCAACAGTCTATATTCGGGAACCTGCTGTGTTTTGCGACGATTATGCATATGAACTGGCAAATGCGCGTATGATCGACGAGACAGACCGGCGAATACTGAGCATTCTCCAGGCGAACGGCAGGGTGCCGAACGCCGAGGTGGCACGCCAGCTGGGAATGGCGCCGTCGGGGATACTGGAGCGAATACGCAAGCTGGAGGAGCGAGGGGTGATTCGCGGCCACGTGCCTCTATTGGACCCCAAGCAGCTGGGCCTCGGACAACTGTCGTTCCTCTTCGTCCGGGCCGACGAACGGGCGGGTGAATCGGAAACGGGCGCGCTGCTGGCCGGTATCCCGGAAGTGCTGGAGGTCCATCACGTGGCCGGCGAGGACTGCTACCTCGTGAAGGTGCGAACGGCGGATACGGAGGCACTGGGTGCGCTGCTGCGCGAGCGGATCGGCACGATCCCGGGTGTGCGATCGACGCGTACGACGATCGTGCTCGGTACGGTGAAGGAAGACACTCGGCTCCCGCTCGGCCGGGAGGCGGAGACGACGAATGGCTGACGGGGCTGTCACGCGGGCGCGGGTGGTGGCCGCGTTCGCCGCAATCTACGTGATCTGGGGCTCGACGTACCTGGCGATCCTGTTCGCGATCGAGACGCTGCCGCCGTTCCTGATGGCCGGCGCGCGATTCCTGATCGCCGGCGCCGTGGTGTACGCCTGGGCCCGCGCGCGCGGAGCGGCGAAGCCCGACCTCGGTCACTGGAAGGCGGCGACGATCATCGGCGGGCTGCTCCTGCTCGGCGGCAACGGCGGCGTGGTGTGGGCGGAGCAGCACGTGCCCTCGGGCCTGGCGGCCCTGCTGGTGGCGATGGTGCCGCTGTGGATGGTGACGATGGAGTGGGCGCGGAGCGGAGAGCGGCCGGCGCGCGGCGTGATAGCGGGGCTGGCAATCGGGATGTCCGGGCTGGCGCTCCTGGTGGGGCCGGGCGAATTCGCTGGCGGCGTGGGTCCGAAGCCGATCGGGGTGCTGGTACTCGTCGTCGCGTCGCTCAGCTGGGCCGCGGGATCGATCTACGCGCGCGGCGTGCGGCTTCCATCCTCGCCGTTCCTGACGACGGGGATGCAGATGCTGGCCGGGGGAGCGCTCCTCGTAGTCGCGGGACTCCTCGCCGGCGAGCCGGCGCAGGCCGACCTGGGCGCGGCGACGGCGAAGTCGTGGCTCGCGCTGCTCTATCTCGTCGTGTTCGGCTCTCTGATCGGCTACACGGCGTACATCTGGCTGCTCAAGGTCTCGACGCCGGCGAAGGTCGCCACCTACGCGTACGTGAATCCCGTCGTCGCCGTCATGCTCGGCTGGGCGTTCGCGGGCGAGACGCTGTCGCTGCGCACGCTGCTCGCCGCGGCGGTGATCATCGCCGGCGTCGCGATGATCACGATCACGCGGAGTGGCCGCCGGCCACCGAGTATCACCCGGTCGCCCACGGAGCCGCCGAGGGATGCCGGTGCGCTGCCTGCGGATCGACGGCGGATCGCGTGAGCGGTAACCGTGTGGCCTGCTTCGAGCCGCGTGGCCGGCCGTTGTGCCGCCGTCGAGCGCTCTATTCGCGATCGCCCGCGCTCTAAACGGACGGGGCATAAGCTGCGGCGCGGCGGACAACAAATCAAGTTCAGTACACCGCAAGTCGGCCGCGCCGTTAGCTTCATGCCCTTGCTAGGCCGCAACAATAGAGCACCGGCAGGCTGGGCGGATCAGATGCGCACATCGCTCACCTGGATCGTGGGCTGGACGTTGGTGTAGTTGGGGATATCACCCATGATCGCTTCAGCGTGGGGGCCGAAGGCCGCCTGAAAGGCCTCCACCGAATCGAAGTACAAATGGCCCATGGCCGCGTAGGCTGGCGGGGTGCCAGGAGTAGCGCCGCCGAGGCCCTCTTCCACAGCTACATCTTTGCACGCCGCACCGAGCTTGCTCTGGACCATGGGGATGTGTCGTTTGCAGTAGTAGTCCATATCGAAGGTACTACCTGCGCCAGATGGATACAGCACGCTAACCTTGATCATTGTGTGTTTCTCCTCTCAGAAAGTTGGTGATCCCCTACTCCAAGCTCGCGTCGCTGCGGCCTCTAGACCTCGTGCAGCAGCACTCTCTCGTACGCCGCCAGGATGTCCGCCCGCGTCAATATTCCGATGTACACCAGGCCGTCCTCGCTCTCCACGACGGGCAGGGCATCGATGGCCCGCGAGTTCATCTTGCGCAGCGCCTGGCGCAGCGACTCTCCGGGCAGCACGACCTCCGTCGGCGCGGCCAGGTCGGCCGCCAGCAGGATCGGCGCGAGCTCGCCGCGGTCGAGCAGCGCCTCGCGCAGCCCGGCGTACGTGATCACACCGGCAAGCAGGCCCCGCTCGTCGAGCACCGGGATCGTCGTGTGGCGGGTGTGCGCGGTGGCGGCCACGATCTCGCTCAGCTCGGCGTCGTCCCGCACCACCGGCGCATCGGCCACCAGTGCGTCGCTGGCCGCGATCCGGTCCATGATCGCCCGGTCGGCTCCCTGCGCCAGGTGCTCGCCACGCTTGATGAGCCAGCCGTCGTACAGGCCGAACGCCGAGTAGCGCCGGGCGATCAGGTAGGCGATCACCGTCACGATCATCAGCGGCAGAACGAGCGTGTAGTCGTTGGTCAGCTCGAACACCATGAACAGCGCGGTGATCGGCGCGCGCGTTGCGCCGGCGACCATTCCGGCCATCCCGACCAGCCCCCACGTCGTCGCGTGGATCCCCTGCCCCGGAAAGAGCTCGGCCGCCACCAGCCCGAGCCCGCCGCCGAGCGCGGCACCGATGAAGAGCGTCGGCGTGAACACCCCGCCCGAGCCGCCGGCCTGCAGCGTGACCACGGTGACGAGGATCTTGAGCAGGGCCAGCGAGATGAGAAAGTACCAGGTCAGTCCGCCGAACAGCTGCTCGGGGATCGCCAGATGGCCCTCACCCACCAGCAGCCCGCCGGTGAACATCACCGCCGCGCCGACGATCAGCCCACCGGCGATCGGCCTGAGGGCCGCCGGTCCGGGCAGGCGAGCGACGAGCGAGCCCGCGGCAAAGTACGACCGCACGAACAGGATGGACATGAACCCGCAGGCGATCCCCAGCGCCGGATATAGCAACACCATCAGCCACGGGTCGTGGTCGCCGTAGCTCGGGATCTGGATCGCCGGCTGGGCGCCGAGAAAGGGGCGGATCGTGAGAGCGCCGGCGACGCTGGCGATGACGACCGGGCTGAACGCGCCCACCGAGAACGATCCGAGCACCTGCTCGAGCGCGAAGAACGCGCCGGCGAACGGCGCGTTGAACGCGCCCGAGATTCCCGCCGCCGCGCCGCACCCGACGAGGATCTTCACCCGTCGCGGATCGAAGCGGAACACCCGTCCGATCGCCGAGCCGACGGCCGAGCCGAGAACGGCCACCGGACCCTCGCTCCCCGCCGAACCTCCGGAGCCTATGGTGACCGCCGCCGCGACCGTACGCACCGCGACCGGCCGCGCCCGAATGTCACCGTTCCGCTTCGCGACTGCGAGCTGCACGTCGGCGATGTTCTGCCCGTCCGGAACGCGAAAGCGACGCACCAGCGCCCATGCCGACCACAGCCCGATCGCCGTCAGGAGCGGGAGATAGTACGTGTGGGTGGTGACGCCCACCCGCTCGCCGAGCCACTCGATGAAGAAGTCGTGGGAGACGCCGATCAGCCGGTAGAACGCGACGACGGCGAGCCCCGCGGCAATGCCGATGACCGCGCCGAACACGAGCAGGACCGCACCCTCATCGAGCTCGCGCCGCGCGAACCAGTCGAGAATGCGGTCCCATCTGCGGCCGGCGTACCGAAGCACGACCTGCGGGTGCCCGTAGCGCCACCGCCGGGCGCGGGCGCGCCGGTCGGACTGCTCGGTCACGCCGCGCGCTCCGCGCGCGCTGCCGCGTCGCTGATCATCGGCGGGACCCTAACCCATGCGGGGCCCCGCCCGCAAGGTCGCCCAGCGCGCGCTTTCGCCGCCGGCTCAGCGCGACGATTCGAAGTGGTCGGGAGGGATCAGCGTGGCAAACGGTCCGTACAGCAGCTCGAAGTCGTCGCGGGAGAGGTGCGGCCGCGCGACCAGCGCCAGCGCGGCCGTCAGCGCCACCCGCTTCATCCGCGCGACGATCGACGGCGCCGTGAACCCCTCGGCCGCCGTGACGAAGTGCTGTACGCGGGCCCGGGCGAGGTTCACCGCCGCGGGATACCGGTCGGCGATGTCCCGGAGGCGCCTCCGCGCCGCCCGGGCCTCATCGGATTCGTATCGATCGACGAACGTTCCGTCGGCGGTCGGCACCGCCGCTTCGATCCAGTCGGCGAGCGGTACATGATGGAGGCGCGTGAAGAAATGCTGGAGGAGCGCCGTTTCATCATGCCCCCCGGGGCGCGTCGGCGAATGGCTCATCGATCCCGTCGCCTGCTCGGGTGCATGATGCATGGGGACCTCCAGCGCGGGTTGGGCCGTCGCCCGGCCGGTGGTGTCACGGGACGACATTGGCAGTATTGCACTGAGCCTGTTCGCGACACAAGAGCCGACTTGTCGGCAGCGGCGTCGAAACGGACAAGGGAGCGGCAGCTCGGCTGCTGCACCTGCGGGCATCGCCGAGCGCATCGGGCGGGGAGCTCCGACGCCCCAGGGCGAGCCCCGGACGTCACCACGCCCGCTCGGCCTCCTCCAGCTCCTCGCGCAGCTTGAGGTAGCTCTCGTACCGCGACGCCGCGACGTCCCCACGCTTGACGGCGTCGCGCACCGCGCAACCGGGCTCCGTCCGGTGCGCGCAGTCGGCGAACCGGCACTCGCCGAGCAGCGGGCGCAGCTCGGGGAAGCACTGCTCCAGCGTGCGGGACGGAACGCCCCACAGCCCCACCTCGCGCAGCCCGGGCGTGTCCACGACGTATCCGCCGCCAGGCAGCGGATGCAGGTAACCGCCGACCGTGGTGTGCCGCCCCTTGTTGACGGACTCGCTGATCTCACCCACCCGAAGCCCCAGTCCAGGGTGGAGCTCATTGAGGAGCGATGACTTGCCGACGCCGGATGGGCCGGTGAGCACCGACGCGCAGCCCGCCAGGGCCTGGCGAAGCTCGTCGAGCCCGAGAGCCTGGGGCACGCTGGTCAGGTGCACCGGATATCCGGCACGCCGGTAGTGGCCGAACTTCATCTCGACGGCTTCGGCGCCGCCAAGATCGACCTTGTTGACGACGATCCGCGCCGGCAGATCGTTGGCCTCGGCGATCGCCAGAAAGCGATCGAGCATTGCGACGTGCGGCTCAGGTCTGGCGATCGAGAAGACGACGACGACCTGATCGACATTGGCGGCGAGCACGCGCTCGGTCCGCTTGCCACCGGGGGCACGGCGGCCGAGCTGCGAGCGGCGCGGCAGGATTTCGACGATCGTCCATGCCTGCGAGCGCTCGTCCGGCGCCACACCGACCCGGTCGCCCACCGCGAGCTTGAGCGGAACGCCCTCCGACGGCTCCTGCTTGAGCCGGCCGCGGAGCGAAGCCTCGATCGTCTCGCCGCCGTCAGTCCGCACGCGCCACACTCCGCCCGTGCCCTCGAGCACGATGCCGACCTCGGTGCGCGACTCGTCGGACGATGCCGCGGGCGTCAATGCTCGTCCCCTTCATCGCGCATCGCCTCCCACCACGGGCGCGAAGCGCCGGAGCCGCCGGCGCCGATGAGAGCCTCGAGCCGTTCGTGAACATCGCGCAGGGGCATGGCGCCAAGGCGCTCGAGCGCTTCGGACTCGGTGGCGCCGAAGGTCAGAAAGTCCGTCTCCAGGTGGCCCGCTGGAGCGGGGTCGCCGGCGCTCCAGCGGACGAAAAGGAGATATCCGCCGAACGCGCGCGAAGGGTCTCCGGTTGCATCGCACGCGAGCTCGACGCTGTACGACATCCCATCCCGGCCCTCGAACGCCGCCGGCCGGTCGTGCACGAGTCTGTATCCGCCGATGGTTCCGGCGTCGCCTCGCGAGTGGTCAGGGGGAAGGTGTCGGCCCATGGGCTTATCGCCGGCGTCTGACCGCTTCGCGCAGGATGCTGCCGGTCATGAAGGCGAGATTCGACGGTCGTTCGGCGAGGCGGCGCATCAGATACGGATACCACTGGGTACCGAAGGGAACGTAGACGCGCAGCCGGTAGCCCTCGCGCACGAGCTCCTCCTGAACATCGCGCCGCACGCCGTAGAGCATCTGAAACTCGAAGCGGTCGGCGGGGATCGCCTCGCCGGCGACGAAGCGCCTTGCCGACTGGATGATCTTCTCGTCATGGGTCGCCAGCCCCGGGTACCGCCCCTCTCGCAACAGCGCCTGCATGTTGCGCACGAAGCTGGCGTCCACATCGGTCTTCTTCGGGTAGGCGACGGCGGGCGGCTCCAGGTAGGCGCCCTTGCAAAGCCGGACGCGGCACTGCTCCCGGATTGCGCGGCGCACGTCATCGTCGGTTCGGTAGAGCGCGCTCTGGAGGACGATCCCGACGTGGCTGCCGTAGACCGGGAAGAGCCGGTCGTAGAAGATGCGGAGGGTCGTAGCCGTGTAGTCGCTCGACTCCATGTCGATTCGCACGAAGCTGCCGTAGTCGCGCGCCCGGCCGACTATCTCGTGCATGATCTCGACGGCGAGGTCCTCGTCGATGTCGAGGCCCATCGCGGTCAGCTTCACGGAAACGTTGGCGTCGAGGCCGCGCTCGTGGATCCGGTCGAGCAAGGTGAGGTACTCTCGTCCCGCCGCCCGAGCCTCTTGCTCGTTGTGGACGCTCTCGCCGAGCAGGTCGAGGGAGGCGTTGATCCCCCTCGCGTTCAGCTCGACGACGGCGTCGAGCGCGTCCTCGATGGTCTCGCCGGCGACGAATCGGCGGGCGAGCTTTTTGGCGAACCGGTTGTTGCGGACGAACGTGAAGAGGCGCTGCTGATCCGACAGGTAGAGGAGCGTCTTCCGGAGCATGAATCCTCGTGACGGCGGAGCCGGCCACGGTGCGAGTGCGTGCCGGGGCGCGGCCGAGCGGGCGTAATATATCCGCGCCCCGGAACGCCTCACAGGGTCACGGCTCCAGCCGGCGCGGCGCGGTGAGCGGTTGCACGACGCGCACCACGGGGAACGGCGCGCCCTCGGCCAGCGAACCGCGGAAGACGTTCCAGGTGAGGAGCCCGTCGTCGGACCGCGGGTCGAGCAGCCAGAAGGCGAGGACGCCGAGCGGCTGCGCCGACTGGACGATGAAAGTGCCCGCCGGGAGCTCGGTGCGCTCCCGGCTCCACTCGCCCTCCAGCCGTACCTCGTGGTGCCCCTGGAACTCGCGCGCGGCGACGACCATCGAGTCGATCCGGAAGCGCTCGACGTCGGCGCTCCACGGCGCGGTGAGGCGCTCGACCTGGACACCGTGCAGGCGAAGGCGCGCGACCGCCTGGGTGTCCACTGCGGGAACGGCCCAGCCGAACGGCAGTCGCTCGGACAGGGTCGCATCGAAGCGGTCGGCGACCGGCATCCGAACCGCCCGGATGTTGCCGGTACGGCGGGCGCCGCGGGGCATGCCGATCTCGTACACGGTCGTGTCACCGGCGCGGCGTTCGACGTCCTCGACCAGCACCTCCCCCGTGTACGGAGTCCGCGTCAGCACCGCGCGCAAGGGCACGCCGCGAGCAGTCGACGATCCGATGCCCATTGCGGTGGTGACTTCGTCGGCCATGCGGGAGCCGGCGAGGATCCGCCCGCCACGCTCGGCGATCAGCGACAGCAGCTCGGCGACGAAGGCGCGGGTGGACGCGACACGCCGCTCGAACGGATCGTGCGAGTAGGCCTCGCTGAGGATTCCGATGCGGCCGCGCAGACCATAGTAGTTGGTCCCGAACCGCGGGCGGTGGTCGTACGTCGCCCAGGTGCGCCGCGTCGTGTCCTGGGACGAGAAGTTGCCGTAGTCGAACGTCTCGAATCCGTGGCGGTCGCGGACGCGGCGCCGCAGCTCGGGGAGGAGCGAGTCGCGCGTCCAGTCGGTGACGGGCAGCGCGTTCGGTACGAGCGACGGCGCGTAGGTCAGGGCGTAGCCGTGGAGGCTCCCGTTCGTCGTGTGGAGATCCACGAACACGTCGGGGTCCCACGCGTCGATCAGCGCCAGCGTCGCCCGCGTCTCCGGCGCTTCGGCCTTGATGTAGTCGCGGTTGAGGTCGAGCCCCTGCCCATTCGGCCGCTGTCCGATCCGCTCCGGCCCCTGCTGAGAGCCGCGGTTCCGCGCCTGCGGCCCCCAGGCATCGTTGCCATCGGCGTTGTAGATCGGGACGGCAACGAGGACGATCGAGTCGAGCACGTTCGGTCCCGGCGCCATCAGCAGGTCGCGGAGGAGCGCCTGGAGCGCTTCCTTCCCCTCGACTTCGCCGCCATGGATGTTGGCCTGCACGTACACCACGGGCCGGCCGAGACGCCGCGCCTGGATCGGCGTGGCGACGAGCGGGCGCGAGGCGATCACGTACGGGATCTCGCGTCCCTCGGTCGTGCGGCCCATCACGCCCGTCCACATCGGCGCTCCAAGCTTCTGGAGCCCGTCGAGAAACGCGACGACGTCGGCATGGCTGGAGGTCTCGCGATACTGCGTCAGCTCGGCGCGCGTGCGCGGCGACGCGGGCGTGGAGGGCGCTTCGCCGCCCGGCCCGGCCGGCACACCGCCGAGGCTCGAGCAGCCGGCGAGTATCAGTATCGGGGCGACGACCGCGTTCGCGCGCATCTCGAGGG
>DATKCV010000119.1:0-131744 GCA_035513015.1 Gemmatimonadaceae bacterium | reverse complement strand
GAGCCCGGAGCAGGCGGCGGGTGAGCGGACGCTCGATGCGCGGACGGACGTGTACGCGCTGGGGGCGGTGCTTTACGAGATGCTGGCTGGGGAGCCGCCGTTCACCGGACCGAGCGCGCAGGCGGTGATCGCCAAGCGTCTGGCGCACCCGCCGCCGCGGCTTCAGGTGGTGCGGTCTGCGGTTCCGGATGCGCTGGAGACGGTGCTCCAGCGGGCGCTGGCGACGGTGCCGGCCGACCGCTACCCGAACGCCCGGGCGTTCGCCGATGCCCTCGGGCGCCCGGACCTACGGCCGACGGCCCTTCGCCTTCCGGATTGGCTGACCTCGGGGCGGCGGTTCCTCACTCGTCGAGTCGCCTACGTCGGTGGGCTCATGCTCGTCTTGACTGCCGGATATACCACACTCATCCGCGGCACCGGCGATGCGCGCGAGTTCGATCGCGAGCGCATCGTCGTGCTGCCGTTTCAGCACGTCGGCCCGCCCGATGAAGAGTATTTCGCCGACGGGCTGACGGAAGAGGTCACCTCGCGCCTGTCCGGGATCGAGCAACTCGGCGTCATTGCGCGAACCAGCGCCACGCAGTACAAGAGCAGTCCGAAGCCGATGAGCCAGATCGGCGAGGAACTCGGCGTCTCCTATGCGGTGGAAGGGAGTGTCCGCTGGGCGAGTCCCGCATTGATCGCGTCCGAGCAGCGTCGTCTTCGCATCAGCGCTCGACTGATTCGTGTCGCCACCGGCACGCATGTCTGGTCGGACGAGTTCGACGTGACTCTGGCGAACATCTTTGCCGTCCAATCATCGATCGCCGAACAGGTCGCCCGCGCTCTCGACATCGTCCTGTTAGAGCCGCAGCGGCGGAGGCTGGCCGCGCGTCCAACTGAGAACGTGGACGCATACGACTTCTATCTCCGCGGCAACGGCTACTACAACCGTAGTTGGAGCCGTCTGGATGTGGAGATGGCGCTGGAGATGTACGAGCGTGCCGCGATGCTGGATCCGGGGTTCGCGCTCGCCTGGGCACACATCGGTCGGACTCATGCGTGGATCCATCGCCTCGGCTACGATCCCTCCGAGGCGCGGCTCGCCGCCGCCAAGGCAGCGGCCGACAGTGCTCTGGCGCTCGATCCCAGCCTTCCCGAATCGCATATCGCCCTCGGATCCTACTATTACTGGGGTCGCGCGGACTACGATCGAGCCTCGTCGGCATTTCTGACCGCGCGCAATCTCCGTCCAGGAAATGCGGCCGTCTTCCAGCAGATCGGGAACGTACAGCGGCGTCAGGGACGCTGGACCGACGCGATTGCGAGCTACCGGCAGGCCAGCGAGTTGGATCCGCGATCGCACATCATCTGGTTCAACCTGGCCGATACGTACTTTCAGATGAGGCAGTACGAGCTGGCCGGGGGCCCATTGGACCGCTCGCTGACCCTCGCGCCGGACTTCCTCGACGGCTACATCGCCAAAGCCTCTCTGGCGCTGGCCTGGCGCGGCGATACCGCCCGTGCGCGCCGAGTGATGGAGGATGCGGAGGCGCGGATCGCCCCCACGCAGTGGCGGCCGCTGTATGGGTATTGGCTCTTCGGCCTTTCGCGATCGTTATATGGCGATCCGAGCGAATCTCTACGGCGTATCGCCCCCGGCACGTACGGGCTGGACACGGTCACCTACTTCCTCGCCAAAGCGGAGGCCCTCACTCGCGCCGGGCGGCCGGATCTGGCCGGCGCCCTGGCCGACTCGGCGACCCGTGCGCTGCGCGCCGAGGAGCCGCTGCGGGCCCGACAGCCGCTGTACCATGGGCAGCTCGCGCTCGCGCTAGCGATGCTCGGCCGGTCGACCGAGGCGATCGCCGCCGCCGAACGCGCCATCGACCTCCTGTCCGTGTCACGCGACGCCCTGGATGGACCGGACTGGATGGTGAATCTGGCTCGTGTATACGCGATGGTGGGCCGGCACGACGATGCCGTACGCCAGTTGGCGGCGGTGCTCGACATCCCCGCCCGTGTATCAGCGGCGTCGGTGCGGCTCGATCCCGCGTGGCGCCCGTTGCACGGGCATCCGGAGTTCCGGCGGCTCGTCGGCGTCGATCCCTCCACGGTCGACGCGCGTGTCCAGCCCTAGCCGATCGCGGCGTTCGAGCGAATCCAGTCGGCCAAGGGAAGCACGACCTCGTTCCATGAGAAGCGTGACGCCAGCGACCGGGCATGGTACTCACGCCGGCTCGGCGGCACGGCGAGTAGCCGCTCGATACCGGCTGCGAGACCCTGGGCGTCGTTCATCGGCACCAGGACCCCCGCCTCGGGATGGTCGGACAGGATTTCGCGGAAATACGGGAGATCGGTTGCGACGACCGCGCGACCGTGGGTGAGGGCGTAGAGAAGGGCACCGCTACCGGTCACCTGCCGATAAGGAAGCAGCACGAGGTCGCTTGCCGCGACGAGATCCGCCAGTCGCTGCTCATCGAGCTGTCCCGATAACACGGTCAGGTTCCGGCGTCCCGCGGTGGCGGCCGCGATGTCGGTAGCGCACCGATGACTCGGGCGTCCCGCGACGACGAGGTGGTAACGCTCCGCCGACAGCCAGTCGAGTGCTGCAATCGCGACGTCGAAGCCCTTGTACGGTCGGATGTCGCCGAAACACACCAGCAGGTGGTGGTTGCTCGAGAGGGCGAGCTCGTCGAGGATGAGCGCCCGGGCACGCGGTGTCACCCGGGCACCGTCGTAGTTGCCATGCGGAACGACCAGCGTCCGCGTGGCGCCTCCGTATAGCCGCACGGCGGCTCGGCGCGCCGATTCCGAAGTGAATACACGCACATCCGCAAGCCGGTGGAGCAGGCGATAGCCGACACGATCGGCGACCCCAACGCCATCGAGGTGCTGCAGATTGTGCACGCTCCAGACAATGCGAATTCCCAGAAGCTTGGCTCGAGCGAGCACCAAAGCCAGCCGCGCCACCCGGAAAAGCTGACGAGGGGCCGAGCGGAGGGGCTCCCGCCAGTACGGCTCCATCCAGTGGAGGTGAGCTACGTCGATTCCAGAGGGTCCATCGCGGCAGAGTCTGAAGCCGAGGGGCACGTGCCGGATGTGCGACGTGCCGAACGGCTCGAGCGCGGCGTACATCAGATCCAGGACGCGATTTGGGCGGTACCAGTGCGGCCAGCTGGCGATGCGCACGACGTCGGCACGCCCGACCAACTGAAACGCCTCGCCATTCGTCCCCGCTTCGTTGCGGTCGCTGGCTGACTGTTGGGCAGCGGCGAGCACGCGCAGTTCTCCACGAGTTTCGCAGGCTTCGATCAGGTCTTCGATCCATCGCGCGGGGCGGCCGGTCACCAGGTGAAGGATGTAGCGACACTCCGCCGCCAGGACGCGTCGTCGCATTGCTTTGGTATCGACATCCTTCGGGCCCTGCCCACGTGTCACGGCACGCCAGCCCATGTATGCGCCGTAGCCGTGGAGGCGGCGCCGCAACGAACGTATGGTCAAGACGTCACGGCTCAGACAGTGCCTGACTCGGGCCGCGGGTACCCACCAACCGCTCGCGCCTGACCCCAGCACGGCCTCCATCACCTCGATTTCCTCGCCGACCCCGCTGTTGTCGGACGGCCGCCGTCCGAGGCGGGGATCGAAGCGATGTTGCCGCAGTTCGGAGACGCGCATGGCGAAGTTGCCCCCGAAGGGGATCCGCAATCCCTCGATTTCGAGCTCGACCGGGTTGGGACCCAGGTCCAGAAGGCCGAAGACGCCGCCCGCCCGCGGCAGAACGTGTCGCGCCCAGCGCGGCGGCCGCGCGTCGAACTGTGGAGCGATCGGACCGCCGAAGAGCGCTGCGTCGGGCCACCGCCCGAATGCGTCCACGTACGCGGCGAGCCACTGTGGCTCGACGAGGACGTCGTCGTCGATCCAGATCACGTAGTCGCCTCCCGCCTCATCGATCGCGCGGTTCCGGGCGTGCGACAGCCCCGGTCTCGGTTCGCGCACCATGCGGACAGGTAGCGCGGCCGCGACGTTCGCGACGACGTGCTCCGTGTCATCCGCACCGTTGTTGTCGACGATGAGCAGCTCCCACGCGAGCTCAGGGGGAATGGCCAGGCGACGCAGGTGCTCCAGGGCACGACGCAGCACCGCCGCGCGATTGGAGGTGCAGACCACCACGCTCACGAGCACGGCGTGCTCCGCAGCATCTCCAGCGCTTCGTCAGCCGAATCGCACCACCGCACCAGTTCCGAATGGTGAGTCCACGTTCGGTAGAAGGCACTCACCTTGCCATAGCTGTTGTCGAGCAGGATGTGCGGAATGCCCAGAAGCAGACAAAGGATGTGCCCATGCAAGCGGTCCGTCACCACGGCTCGGCCCTCACTGAGCAGGCGGCATCCGCGCGCGAGCCTGCGCCGCGCGAGAGCCGGATAGAGCAGCGAGGTCACCGAACGGAGGAGTGGCGCCATCGCGCCTCGGCGGGCCAGGCGATCACCGAGTCGGCGGCTCAGATGAGTCAACCTCGTGGGCGGTTCATCCAGCCAGTCGCTCTGGTGCACCCCTGCGGTGACGGGAGGCGTGCTGGTCACGAGAGCCTCCTTGTCCTGGCGGGCGAGCCAGACGACCGGCAGGGTGCGCCCGGCCGAACGCCGGAGCCGACCGAGGGCAAACGCCATGTCCGGACAGAGCACCGCATGGCAAGCCAGCTGCCGTTCCGCTATCTCGAAACTCGTCCGATCCCGAGCCATGAGCGTCAGATCCGAATGCCGGCTGAATACTCCGCGCGCGCGTGCCAGCGAGTCGGCACGTCCGAAGTGGATGCTCTGCGGCAGCAGAATGATGCGATTGTGGGGGAAGGCAGCGACGATGTCTTCGTGGAAGCGCTGGTGCCGCTCCCAGACGTCGCCGGTACTGCCGCCTCCCGAAATGAGGATCGCGCCATCACCGATGCGGCGAGCCAGCATGTCGCGGTCGTAGGTCCGCACGTCGCAGCTGTACACCACGCGCCCCGACCCGAGCGCAGACAGCGCGCGAAGCTGGCCGAGCCAAATGGCGCTGTCGCCGACGTTCGTGTGGTTCGGGAAATCGAGGAGCGCGACACTACCGGTGCCCGAGATCAGTGGCCCGAGCGCCCCCGCGATCTCCTCGCGCAACCAGGAGATCAGCTGGGCACGATCGAGCATGACGACCGCAGCCGAAGACGTGGGCGGAGACGCACCGGACCGATCGTGGCGGCATGCGGCGCGCCTTCGGAGCTCGCGCCGTGCCAAGGTGAAGGCCAGGGCTGCACACGCGCGGCCTCCGCGCGAGCGACGTTCGAGCGCTCGCAAGATTGACACCCGGGCAGCTGGCCGGCGATGCTCGCACTCGTGCGCGTGTGTGCCGGCTCCAGTCGACTGCAGCCCGAGAGCCCGACGCCCGAAACTCGACCACTGTGGGTGGAGTGCCACGACAGGACGCCGACTGAATGTCGCTCGGCCACGACACTTCCGCGCGCCTGTGGAGCTTCGTGGCGCTGGTCGACGCGGACGGCGCGCGATCGGCTGATCACCTGCCGAACGCCAGCCAGATCGTCGATAGGAGTCCGATCGCTATGATCGCCTTCCGGACAGACCTCTGACGTACGCGCTGCGCCAACCTCGCCCCGGCGTAGCCGCCCGCCATCGCACCTGCCGCCATGGCCAACGCGACCGGCCAGTTCACGATCCCCGTGATCGCGAACGTGACCGCAGCCACCGCGTTCATGCACATCCCGCCCCAGTTCTTGAGCCCGTTCATCCGGTGAATGTTGACGAGCCCCATCATGCCCAGCGACGCGAGCATGAGGATGCCGACGCCGGCGCCAAAGTACCCCCCGTAGATGCCGACCACGAACTGGTAGATCAGGAACAACACCGGCGGGGGCGCCAGCGACTCGACCGCCTCCGCGTCGTCCATGGCGTGACGCCCCGCGCGCAGCCGCCGCATCAGCGGGCCCTGGGCCATGAACAGGAGCGTCGCGGCGAGGACGAGCCACGGCACCAGCATCGAGAAGCGCTCGGCGGGAGTGTTCAGCAGCAGCAGCGCTCCCGCCAGTCCGCCGGCCAGGCTAGGGATGGCGAATCGGACCGCCCACGCCCTGGCCCCGGCGAGCTGGCGTCGGTAGCCCCACATGCTCGCCAGGGCGCCCGGCCAGAGGGCCACCGTGCTTGTGGCGTTGGCGACGATGGGCGGGATCCCGAGCGCGATGAGGGAGGGAAAGGTGAGCAGCGTCCCGCCGCCGGCGATCGAGTTGACGGCACCTCCGACCGCCGCGACGAGCGCGATCGCGAGCAGCGTCACTGGGCGATCGGGTGGGCGTGCGGTGCGGCGTTGCGGTCGGTCGGGACAGGCAGAATGGCTCCGGGGTCGGGTCGCCGGCATCCCGCGCTCGGTTGCGGGGGACGGTGTCCGCAATATCGTAGAGCCATGTGGCGAAGTAAATTCGCTTCGGGCCGGTGGTCTGACGGAGCCGTCGGCATCTCCGACGACGGGGGTGAATCCTGATGTTGCCAGGCAGTGTTCCATGAACGAGCTCGCCGAGCGGCTGGCGGACACGCTGGCGGGGCGGTACCTCGTGGACGGCGAGGTGGGCCGCGGCGGCATGGCCGTGGTCTACCGGGCCACGGACGTTCGGCACGGGCGCGTCGTCGCCATAAAGGTGCTTCGACCGGAGCTAGCCGGAGCTATCGGCGCCGAGCGGTTCCTTCGCGAGGTGCGGCTGGTCTCTCAGCTCGTGCACCCCCACATCCTGCCGGTACACGACTCGGGGGACGAGGCGGGACTCCTGTACTTCGTCATGCCCTACGTGGACGGTGAGTCGCTTCGCGAGCGGCTGCGTCGCCAGGCACAGTTGGGGCTGGATGATGCGTTGCGGGTTGCACGGGAGGTAGCCGACGCCCTGGCGTACTCCCACGGACGGGGAATCATCCACCGGGATGTGAAGCCTGAGAACATCCTGCTCTCAGCGGAGACAGGGCATGCGGTGGTGACCGACTTCGGGATCGCCAAGGCGCTGGAGGACGTCGTCGGCGAGGAGCGGTTGACGTCCACCGGCTTGTCGGTCGGGACGCCGGCGTACATGAGCCCGGAGCAGGCGGCTGGAGAGCGACGATTGGACGCGCGGACCGACGTGTACGCGCTCGGTACGGTGCTGTACGAGATGCTGGCGGGGGAGCCGCCGTTCACGGGATCGACGGCGCAATCGGTGCTGGCCAAACGGATGACGCAGGCGGCGGCGCCGATTCAGGTGCTGCGGCCAAACGTGCCGGAGCCGGTGGCCCGGACGATTGCGCGGGCGCTCGAAATGGTGCCGGCCGATCGCTTCGCGACGGCGGCGGGTTTCCGTGCCGCACTGGAATCGGAGGCGCTCGCGAGCTCGTCGTCGGCGCACGCGGCCGCTCCGGCCGCGCGCTCCCGTGGTGCCGGCGGACTGGCCGGTCTGGCGCCGCTGTCGAGGGCCGTTCCGCCGCTCGCCCTCGCCGCGATCGTTGCCATCGGGTTTCTTGGCTATCAGCGATTCCGCGCCGACCCCGGGCCGACCCGAATCGTCGTGCTGCCGTTCGAGAATCTCGGATCGGGCGACGATGCGTACCTGACGGACGGCATCGTGGGCGAACTGACGAACCACCTCGCCGGCGTCGGCAGCCTGGAAGTGATCGCCCGGACCAGTGCTGCGCAGTATCGCGATCGGCGACGGACGGCGCGCGAGATCGGGCGCGAGCTCAATGTGCATTATCTGGTGGAGGGAAGCGTCCGCCGGGCGCGCACGCCGGGCGACCACGACAGCGTGCACCTGAATGCGCGCCTGGTCCGCACACGCGACGACACGCAGGTGTGGGCGGACAACTACCACGTCGAGGGACGCGGCATCTTCGCGCTGCAGTCGGCGATTGCCGAGCAGGTGACGGCGAAGCTGGATGTCGTACTGCGCGATCCCGAGCGCCGGCGCCTCGCCCGGGTCGGGACGCAGGACCTCCAGGCGTACGACTACTACCTTCGCGGCGACGAGCATTACAATCGGAGCTGGTCCCGCCCCGATGTCGAGGGTGCCGTGCGGATGTACGAGAGAGCGGTGGAAATCGACCCGACTTACGGGCTCGCGTACGCCAAGCTGGCCCAGGCGCACGCGTGGATGCATCAGCTCCGCTACGACCTGAGCGAGGACAGGCTGGTCGCCGCGAAGCGGGCTGCGGACCGCGCGATCGCGCTCGATCCCGACTTGCCCGAGGCCCACGTGGCGCTCGGCCTCTACTACTACTGGGGACGGAGCAACTACGAGCGCGCGATCGACGAGTTCACGATCGCCAAGGAGCTCCAGCCGAGCAACGCCCAGGCGCTTCTCCAGATCGGCAACGTGCGTCGCCGGCAGGGTCGATTCGATGAAGCGATCGAGAACTACCGCCAGTCGGCCAACCTCGATCCGAGGTCCCACCGCGCGTGGTTCAATCTCGGCGAGACGCTGCTGTTCACCCGCCAGTACGAGCAGGCACGCCCGCACCTCGAGCGCGTGACGGCGCTCGCCCCCGAGTTTCTCGAGGGCTACTCACAGAGGGCACGCCTCGCCATGAGCGCTGATGGCGACCTCGCCGCAGCGCAACGCATTCTTCAACAGGCGGAGGAACGCATCCCGCCCGCCGCCTGGCGTTCGCCGATGCTCGACTTCATCCGGGTCATCCATCACCCGCAGCTCGACGACTTTCTGAGGCGAATCCGACCCGGTGCATACGGTCTGGACAGCGCGACCTACCACATCACGAAGGGCCAGATGCTCCGTCAACTAGGGCACGGCGATCCGGCAGTCGTCCAGCTCGATTCGGCGCGCGTCCACCTCGAGCGGATGCGGGAGGATCGGCCCGATCAGGCCTGGATCCACGGCTTGCTGGGGGTCGCTTACGCCGGTGTGGGCCGGGCCGAGGAGGCGATCTGGTCTGCCGAGCGAGCCGAGCAGCTCCTGCCGGTCTCCGATGATGCGCTCGACGGTCCGGAATTCCTGTCCAATCTGGGTCGCGTCCACGCCATGCTGGGCAACGAGGAGAAGGCGATCGAGTATTACGCTCGCGTGCTGGCGATTCCCTCGTGGGTGTCGGGAAATTCGCTGCGCCTCGACCCCGCGCTCCTGTCCCTTCGGGCGCATCCGGGCTTCCAGAGCCTGGTCGCCCGCGGCCGGTGATGGGCGATGGCCAATTTCATCGCGCTCGTGGACGGAGACACCGAGCGTAGAGGGCGGTTCCTGCGACGGGTCCTCGCCGAGATCATGCCAGTGGAGTCGCTTCGCATCGACAGCGTCGAAGTCGGTGATTTCGCCGCGGTGTGGGCCGCGAGCGATCGTGCGCCGATCAGCAGCACCTGCTCCGACACGTCAGCCGCGATCATCTGGGGCGACGCGATTCCCGGTCCGGGATCGGAGCGTCTCGATGCGCCGGGACTGCTCCGGGCGTGGGAGCCGCGGCCAAAGGCGCTGCCGGGCCCGTTCGATGGCTTCCATGCGGCGCTCCGCTACGACGGCGTGCAAGGGCTCACACTCGGAGCCGATCTACTCGGTCTGTTTCCCGTCTACTACGCGCAGCGCGCCGGAGTGCTCCTGATCGGCAGCTCGCCCGAGCTGTTCCGGCATCACCCGTTCTTCCCTGCCCGATTGAATGGTGAGGGACTGGCGGGGATCCTCCTCACTCACGCGCCGTTCGAGGGTCGCGCGTTGCTGGCGGGGGTGCGCCGACTCCGGCCGGGGTTCCTCCTCAGGTGGCACCGCGAGTCCGAACCGGTCGAGGCAGAGCAATACGCGATGCCGGCTGCCGCGTCGATCGAGAGTGGCTCGTTTCGCGAGGATGTCGATCGACTCGATGCGACGCTCGCCATGGCCATCGACCGCCACGTACCGCGTAACGGCACGGCGGGCGTTCTGCTCTCTGGCGGACGTGATTCGCGGCTGCTCGCCGGGTACCTGCGGGAGCGCGGCCACCCGCTCCACGCGCTGACGCTGGGCGCTCCCACCGACTACGAGGTGATCGGCGCGACGGCGGTCGCGCGCGCGCTGGGCTGCACGCATCGCGTCATGGCGCTCGAGGAGCAGCAGTTCCCCCCGGGGGCCGAGCTGCAGGCGAAGTGGGAGCATCTGGGTTCCGGATTCGCCAGCATTCATATGTGGGGCGCGATTGCGCCGCTGCGCGATCTTCCCTCTCGTTGTCTCTCCGGCTACCTGCGGGAGATCAGAGAGGTCGAACCGATGCCGACCGCCTTCGCCGAGCTGCTCGTTGGTGTGCGGCATCGCGGCATCGCGCCGGCGACCCTGCACCGATTGATGCGGCGCGACGCTTTTGACGGAATGATCGCCGGGCTCGAGCGCCGACTGCAGGTGGTTTACGAGCAGGGGTGCTCGGTGGAGGCGCAGCGGCCGTGGCGCTTTCTTCTCGCCCACGACTGGCGTTCCCACGCCGGCGGCGTTCCGTGGAAGCTCTCCTTCGGGTCGTGGCCGGTTCTGCCGATCCTCGACCGCGCCGTACTCGAGCTGCTCTCGGCGCTGCCCGATTCGAGCCTCGCGGATCGCCGAGCCCAGGATGAGATTCTGCGACGCCGCTTCCCCGATCTTGCGCGACTGCCGCTGGACCGGAACTCCGATGACACGCTGCCGCTTCTGCCCTCGGTCGGGCAGAGGATTCTGCACCGCGTGAGGCGGGGCGTAGAGCCCATCCGGCGGCGCATCCCGCGTAAGGTCGAGCGCCGATATTATCACCGCGTCTATGACGTGAATGGCCCGGGCTGGCGAGCGGTCCGCCAACTCGCGGAACGGCACCGCGAGCGGCTCGCTTCCTTGTTCGACATGAACGTGCTGTCGGAGCTGGTGCCGGGGCCGGACACGCGCATCGACATCGAACACCCGATCCAGGGCAGCTTCGGCACGAAGATGCTGATCGGACTCATGCTCTGGTCCGGGGACCACCTCTCCTGAGCGTTCCCCACCATCGGGACACATGCGCATCGAGCGGATTCGCGAGGAACGGATCGAGGGACGGCACCGTATAGCGGCCGACGTCGTCCACGAGGATCACGACGCGCCGGCACGGACTCTCATCATCGAGACGACCGAGCTGTTCGCACGCGATCTCGAGCCCAGCCCGGATGCTATCCTGGTCGCGTTGCTACCGCTTGCGCAGTGGCTTGGGGAAAGACGCATCCGCATCGAGGGCACGATCTGCTGCCGGTTGCGGGATGGCCTCGGCGCCGCGATGCACCTGTTCGCCTTCTGGTACGACCGCTGCCGGCCGGTGCGGCTCGAGCCCACGGGAGGCTTCGCTCCGACCGTGGCCCAGCGCGAGCCGCGAGCAGCGTCCTTTCTCTCGGGGGGGATCGACGCGCTATCGCTGTTGCGCTGCAACCGGCTCGATTACCCTGCCGGACACCCCGCGTCGATCCGCGACGGCATTCTCATTTTCGGCATGAATACCCATGACCTGGACGCGAGCGGCCCGAGGCCGGCGCGGCTGGCGGCGTTCGAAGCGCATGCGCGGCGAATGACATCTTTCGCGGAGCGGGCCGGGGTCACATTGATCCCGGTCCGGACGAACATCCGCGCGTTCTATCCCGACTTCGGCAGCTGGACCGACGTCGGATTCGGGGCCGGTACGCTGAGCACGGCACTGTGCATGCCCGGCCGCTTTGACCGGGTTCATCTCGCCTCCGCCGGTCTCGGAATGCGCCAGCCGCCACGAGGGTCGCATCCGTGGCTGGATCATCACTACTCGACTGAGGCCGTGGCGGTGCACCACGCGCAGACGGTTCTCGACCGCTTTGAGAAGACGCGCATCGTCGCCGAATGGGATGACGCCCTCTCGGTGCTGAAATCGTGCTTCTACGAGCGGATTCCGGAAGACGGGCGGATCAACTGCGGCGAGTGCGACAAGTGCGTTAGGACGATGCTTGCGCTCGTGGCCCTGGGAAAGCTCGATCGTGCGCCGACCTTCCCGTTCGACGACGTGACACCGTCGATGCTCGAGCCCATCCGGATCGACAGCCGTCTCGGACTGCTGTACTACGACCAATGCTTCGAGGCACTGGCGGCGCGCGGGCGCTCCGATCTGGCGACGCCGCTCCGTCGGAAGATCGATGCGTACCGTCGCCACGAGCGCCGGCGCCACGTGCTGAGCTTCGTGCGGAGAGTGAGCGGGCTTCGGTGAGCTTGGTGGAACGCGACTGGCGAGAGCTCGGGCTGTTCCTGCGCGGTACGGGCATCCATCACGAGCCGGGAAGACGCCGGCGTCCGTGCAGCCGATCGCGAAGCGTGCGCAACTGGCTGCGAATCGCGGCGAGCCCCAGACGAATCCGACGATTGCGTTGGCCGCGCCAGAGCGACCGGTCCAGAGCATCGACGATGTCCGCGCGACCCTTCGCGACGGCGAGTCCGCGAATGTCCTGGAGCTCGCGGAAATCCGCGAAGTGCGAGCAGTCCATCTGCGCGATCCGTCGCAGATCGATCGTCGTACTGGGAAACGTGCGGCACCGCTGGAGCGCACCACAGATTTCCAGGGCGAGCATGGTCCGCTGACACTTGTTGCAGACTCCGCAGTTCTCGTCGGTCCACGACTCGTAGCATACTCGCAGAGCGCCAAGCGCCGTCGCGCTGTCGGCGATGCGCTCGATCTTTTCCGTTCGCAGGTAGGCTACGGCGTCGTAGGTGATCGCGGTGCGCCACGAGGAGAACAGCGGATCGGTGACCGAGTGCGAGCCCCACGGGTGAAGGCCGCGGTACCCGCCGCCGCCCGCGATGTAGACGGTGTGGAATCGCCCCTCGAGGGAAAGAGCCACGCCGGCCAGCCCGGCGCCGTGTGCGAGATGGGACCAGTGCGCGGTGTTCCAGCGGGTCGAGCGCAGATTCGTTGCCACATCGATGAAGCCCTTGCCGAGCTCCGAGGCGACGAGCTCGTGACGCGCGCGCAGGCGCCCGAATGCGTCGGCGCGCTCGAGCGGCACATCGAAGCCCCACACCGTGAGCAGGTCGTCGATGGGCGCGCGCTCGGAGGGCGGCGCCACGTCGCGGCGTCGCAGCACCGTGAAGAACGAATCCACGCCGCCCGAGAAGAACGCGGCCGCGCGCCGGGGCCGCACTGGCGGCGCACACTCGATGGGATCCGCTTCCACCGAAACGACCGCGAGCTCGGGATACCACGCCCGCCAGATGCACATGAGCCGGTTCGCGTTCTCCAGCAGCGGCCGATCGACTCCGAGCGGAACGCGGAGCGGCTCACCGATCTGCGCCGCGAGCGGCAGCAGGCATGCGAGCCACAAATTCCCGGTGATCGACAGCTCTCCCGCTTGCGTTCGCGGCACGTCGAACCAGTATTCCTCGGAGGGGATGCTGCCGCTCTCGTAGCGAACCGACGCCCGAAGCCGCGCTCGCCCGTCCCCGAGGGGTGAATCTTCCAACCGGACATCCCGGACTTCCATCCGTCGCTTCTCCCTGCCGAGCCTGGGCTCAGCGCACGCAATCCAGCACCTCGAGCAGCGCGTCCTCATATTCGCGGACGGCGGACGGCAGATCCATCGCGGCCACTCGGGCCGCACCAGTCGTGGCAAGCCGATCGCGTAACGATCGATCGCCGAGAAGGCGGTCGATCGCGTCGGCGAGCGCGACCGGGTCCTCGGGCGGCACCAGCACGCCGCATCGTCCATCATCGAGATATTCGCGAACGCCGGCCGAACAGTCGGTCGCGACGATCGCTCGCCCGAGCGCCAGGGCCTCGCCGATCACCGTCGGGAACGCCTCGGTCCTCGACGAGAGCACCACCAGATCGGCCCGCGCCAAATACTTCCACGGGTTCGTCTGCTGGCCGGCGAGCGCCACCCGATCGCTCAGCCCCAGCTCGGTGACCAACCGTGCGAGCGACAGTCGCTCCTCGCCGTCGCCGACGATGACGAGGCGCGCCCGAAGCTCTGGTAGCAGCCGGGCCCAGGCGCGCAAGAGGACGTCGAATCCCTTGATCCGCACCAGTCGTCCGACGGCGACGATCAGTGGTCCGTCGCTCGCGAGCGATGCCGGCAGCTCGACCGGCTCGGCGGCTCGGCGGCGTATGCCATCGAGATCCATGGGATTGCGCCGGATCACGACCTTGCGCGCGGGCACGCCGAACTCGTCGACCAGGTCCTGACGCACTCCATCGGCGACCGCCACGACCAGATCCATCGCCGGAAACCCGTACTTCATGAACTGCCGCATGAGGAACCGGTCGCGCGGACCGTGATGGTAATCGAGGTACCGGGCGACTTCGTGAACGTTGGCGATGACTGGCAGACGGCGCCCGGGCGTCAGTCTGAGCGCGAGCCCCAGCACGTGGGACTTGTGGAGAAAGGTCGAGATGGCGGCCGCTCCCGCGCGCTCCACGATCGCTCTCAGTCGCCTCGTCTTGCGCATCAGCGATGAAAGATCGTCGGACCAGACTTGCGGCGCCCTTCCGCCAGCGACACCATATGGGACTCCGACACGGTCGAACGCGGCGCGGGTGTCGCCGCTCTCCGGGATCGTGCGGCTGTCAAGGTCGAACACCGGCACCGAGGGGTCGATCTCGGCGAGCAGATCGCCGCGTGGACGCAGCACGACGACGATCGGCCGCACCCGCTCGAGGTGGTTGACGTACGAGAGCATCACCCTCTCCGCTCCGCCGATCCGCAGATCGTGGATCAGAAAGATCACCGCCGGTCGCCTGGACGGGGCAGGCATACGGGAGGGGGTACGAGTGGACAGAGGGCGTGGCTCGGCGCGGGTGATCACTCCATGATCCGGATCGTCACCGTCTACACCACGGCGCGTCGCGGCGCCGAGCTCGTGGACATGGCAGCGATCCGATGGTTCAGCATCTCGGGCGCCCTGGCCAGACTCGGATACGACGTCTCCATCGCCACGGCCGAGTTCAAGTGGCGGCTTCGCCAGCCGACCATCGAGATGGGCCCCGGCCTCCGCCGGGTCCCTCTCTCGCGAGTCAGATGGCGTGATTACGATGTCGTGAAGACGCTCTTTCATCGCGGATTCCGGACACTCACCCGCGCCGGCGGCGCTGATCACCCCTTCATCATCGCGAAGCTCGGCTCCGTGGTTGCGTCCCGCGACACCGAGGGGATCCCGTTCTACGGCCGCCAGCGCCGTGAGAGCTTCGCGATCCAGAGCGAGATCGCCAGGCGGGCGCGATACGTCACGGTGCTGACACGCGCGGCCGCCGAGCTCTGGACGGAGCACCACGGCCGGCGCGAGTCGCTCCTGCTCGTGCCCGGGGCCACCGAGCGCGAGATCCCCACCCGCGGGCCCGATCCATACCCGGAAACGGGACCCGTACGCTGCCTCTTCGCCGGCAACTTCTACTCGACACACCCGCATAGCCAGCCCGAGGCGCATCGCTCGCTCGTCGCGAAGCTCAACGAGCTCGGAAGACTGCTGGCCGATCGGGGGGGGCGGCTGTACGTGCTCGGCCCGGGCGAGGCGTCGTCCCTCGACCCGCGTCATGTCAGCCATCTCGGTGTCGTCTCCTACGACGGATCGTGGGATTACCTCCGATACGCGTCGGTGGGCGTCGTCGTTCACCCCGGGCCGTTCCTGCACAACAACGAGAGTACGAAGATCTATCATTATCTGCGCGCGGGCATCCCAGTGGTGTGCGAATCCGGATTCCCCAACGACGCGGTGGTCACCGAGTCCGGCCTCGGGACACTCGTGCCGAGCGGGGATCTCGCGGCGCTCGCCGATGCGGCCGCGGCCGCCGCGTCGCAACGCTGGGATGTTGATCGCGGAGTGCGGTACGTGCTCGAGCGCCACACCTGGGACCAGCGTGCGCTCGAGTACGATCGGGTGCTCCGGCAGCACTTCGGCGCCACGCGCTGATCGGCGCTCATGGTTCGCCGAGCAGCCGCATCGCCGGATTCAAGTACGCGCGTCCAACCGTCGCCGGTCGTCGCTCCACCCGCACGAGAAGCGTCGGCCCGCGCGCCCACTCGCTGGTGGAGTCCGGCTCCCCGACCAGCGATTCGATGCGATAGAACCCCGGTCCCACGTTCATATCCAGTCCGATCTCCAGATTGAACGCGCCGGACTCGGGCAGCATCGCGCCGCAGGCCACGGCGTCGGTGCGGAACACAGCCTCCTCGCTGGGCAGCGCGCGAACGCGTACCGCGACCGTCGTTCGGCATTCGGACGGTCTCGGCGACACGACCCCGGCGAGGTGCAACATCAACCGCTCGCCGCACCGCATGCTCGGGGCCGAGCGAAGCGAGAGCGCCCCGATGTGAACCGGTCGTCCGTTGCGTCGCTCGGGCGGGAGATCGTCGCCCGCGATGTACGCCGCGATGCACTCGGCGGGCGTTCCGGCGGCCGCTACCCTGCCGTCGCGCAGCAGAAGGGCGCGCGAACAAAGCTCGGCCAACCGCTCCAAGTTGTGCGACACCAGCACGACCGGCCGTCCGTCGCGTACGAGACGCCTGATGTGCGCGATGGCCTTTCGCTGAAATCCGGCGTCCCCGACGGCGAGCACTTCGTCCACCAGCAGGATCTCCGTGTCCACGTGGGCCGCGATGGCGAAACCCAGGCGGGCCACCATCCCGGTCGAGTAGCGCTTCAACGGGACGTCGATGAACGGGGCGACTCCGGCGAAATCGACGATCGCGTCCAGATGATGCGCGATCTCCCGGCGCGACAATCCGAAAACCGCCCCCTGGAGGAACACGTTCTCGCGCCCCGTGAGCTCGAAGTGAAATCCAGCCGACAGCTCGATCAGCGCGGCGATGCGCCCTCTCACCTCGACGTGCCCCGTCGTGGGACGAAGGATGCGGGAGAGAATCCGCAGCAGCGTGGACTTCCCCGCGCCGTTCGGACCCAACAGGCCGAGCGTGTCACCCGGACCGATCGAGAAGCTCACGTCGCGCAGAGCCCAGCGCTCCGCCCGTGGCGGAGCACGGCGGCCGATCACGGCGCGCACCCCCGCCGGGATCAGATCGCGCAGCGTCTCCGGGCGCCCGCCGATGACGAAACGCTTGCTCACGGCATGCACCGTGATCCCGACAGCGCCCGAACGATTCACTCGCCGACCCTCATCAGATCCGCTCGGCGAGGTCGCCCTCGCCGCGGTGGAACACCAGCCAGCCTCCCGCCAGCACCAGTACCGACAGCAGCGCGGTGAGCGCGAATGGCAGCGTGGCCGGCAGCTCACCGTACAGCAGTACCGACCGGTGCGCCTCGACGATGACCGTCATCGGGTTCACCTGAAGCACGCCTCCGATTATGCCGCCGATGCGATCGACCGGATAAAGCACGGCGGTCGCGTACATCCACAACGTCAGCACGACCTCCACGACGTGTCGCAGGTCCCGGTAGAGCGCGTTCCCGAGGGCGAGCAGGAACGCCAGCCCGGCGGTGAACGCCACCTGGACGCCGATCACCACCGGCAGAAAAACCAGCGCGACCGTCGGCCGGATGCCGAAGACCGCCATCATCGCTCCGAGCACGACCGCGCCGACGGCGAAATCCGCCAACGCCGTGACCAGCGACGAAAGAGGGAGGAGCTCCCGGGGGAAATAGACCTTGGTGATCAGCGAGCCGTGGGCCGAGAGCGACGTGGAAGCCGCGCGGAGCGTGGAGGCGAAAAAGTGCCAGGCCAACAGTCCGCTGTAGGCGAATACCGGATAGGGAGCGGCCGTGTCGAGCCGCACCACGCGGGTGAAAACCAGCGAGAAGATCACGGTCGTGAGGAGCGGCATGAACAGCGCCCATGCGACGCCGATGGGAGCGTGCCGGTAGCGCAGCGCGAGCTCACGCCGGACCAGGGAGTAGAACAGCTCGCGATTACCGGCGACTTCCGCGGCCGCCGAACGAAGTCCGCCGAGTGAAGCGGGCTGAACCGACGTCGCGTACGCGCTCACGTGCATCGGCCGGCCAGTCGCTCGTAGATCGTTTCGAGTGTGACGGCGGCGGCCTCCCAACTGTGAAGGCGGGCGAGATGCCGAGCCTCGGTCGCCATCGCCATGGCGAGCGCCGGATCGTCCAGACAGCGCAGTGCGCCGTCGGCGAACGATGTCTCGTCGGCGTCGACGGCGAGCCATGCCGTGTGGCCGTGCTCGAGCATCGCCGCGGATCCCTTGAACGACACGATCGGCGTCCCCGCAGCCATGTAGTTGAGCAGCTTCTGCGGCGTTCCGGCGCAGACGACACGGGGATTGAGCGCGACATCGGCGGCCGCGAGGTACTCGGCCGTATGCTCGACGTCGTCAGGGACCAACTCGACGTACTCTCGCACTCCGAGCTCCCTCGCCAACTCCTCGTAGGGCGCAAACGAGCTCCCGGTCACGATGCGAAGCTTCACGTTCGAGAGGCGATCGAGCACCAGCCGAAAGCTGCGCAGGAGCAGGTCGATTCCCTGATAAGGCGCGAGATTGCCGGTGAAGATCAGCGTCCGCTGCCCCGCCGCGCCGTTGGCAGGAGCACGTGCGGCCGGTCCGTACCACGCGTCCTCGACGCCGTTGGGCACGACCGTGATCTGCTCCGGCAGCAGCCGGGTTCGGTGCAGGAGCGCGGCACGAATTCCGGCGCTCACGGTCACCACCTCATCCGCCCACGGCGGAAGCCAGCCGTCGAGCAGGCGCCCAGCGGCGCGCGCGACGCCTCGGGCGCCCCGGGGAAAATAGAAGGGGAGCTCCGAGTCGAGCAGCGTGTGTGCGTCGTAGATGAGCGGTACGGCGCCGCGCCGGCGAGCCCACCTGGCGCAGAGCAGCCCCTCGTAGTGGTGTGCGTGAATCAACTCGATCGCCTGACGCTTCAAGACGTCCCTCAGGAGGACGCCAAGCGCCGGGTCCAGTTGCACGAGCTTTCGTGCCGAAGGGCCGGGGGCCGTCCGGCGGTAGCCCGGAACGTCGCCGATCCGGTGCACCTGGAAGGGCCCCGAAACGGGCTCCCCGATGTGGTACGTCACGACGTGCACCTCGTGCCCACGACGGCCGAGCGCCTCGGCCAGGCGCAGGATGCGCGTCGGCGTCCCCCGGGGACAGGGGAACGGGCACGCCGCCACCATCGCCACCCGAAAGGATCGCCGCATCGTCGAAAGGAAACGACCGGCGGCGCGTGCGGCCAGACAGTGCAGCGGGCCGTGCGCGCCACGCGCGCTCGCCGATCTCAGAGAACGGGCGAGATCGCCCGCCAGTATGCCGCCATCACCCCGTCCAGTACACGCAACGCCACGCGCTCGATACGGTCCGACGGCAGCGCCTCGACAAAAGGCAGCGGGCCGCCTCGGAGGAGATCCCGATCCCGCACCGCTCGACTCCTCTGGACGGCCCGACGATCCCGGATCACGGCATCCCGATCGCGGATCGTCGCCCGTACCGCCTCGAGCCATTCCGGCCACCAGCCTCGTCGTGCCACGAGCCCGAGTTGCAGCAGCTCGTACATGCCCAGGACCGGTGCGAGCAGCAGGAACGTGCGGAGCTCGTAGCTCTTCAGCATGAGCTGCCACCGGTTGCGAATCAGCCCTACCACACGCAATCGGGCATATCGTCCGGTACGTCTCAGCGAGAGTCCGGCACTTCCCGGACCATGGAAGCATCGCGCGGAAGCAACGGCCAGGATATCCCCGCCGGCGATCCGCGCACGCAGCGCGAAGTCGTGATCCTCGAAATAGATGAAGAATCGCTCATCGAATCGGAGATGGGGGTTCCGGCCACGGTCGTAGGCGAAGCAGGCGCTCACCAGCGATCCAATGGTACGTGGTTCGGACTCGTCGCTGCCGGCAGGAGTGTTGCACGCGTGCAACATCATCAGCCCGCTGAAGTGGGCATCCGCACCCGCGTACTGTACGACCGCCGGCTGATGAGCAAGAAACACCGATGGCATGGCCGCGATCGCGCGTGGATACTTCTCGAGTGCCGCGAGCAGGCGTGCCGCGCATTCCGGCGCGGCGACCACGTCGTCGTCCACGAACAGCAGCCGATCGTGAATCGAGGCGTCGATCGCCGCATTGCGCGCGGCGGCGGGTCCGCGATTCTCCGACAAGGCGATCACCCGCACCTTCTCGTAATGCGTCTTCACCAGATCGACGCTGGAGTCCTCGGAGCCCGAATCCACGAGCAGCATCTCGGAGGGCCCCGGTTGCTGTGCGAGCATCGCGTCGAGCGTGTCGCGCAGGTGATCGACTCCATTGTGATTCACGATACAGGCGGTGTAGCTCACTCGTGGCGCGGTCCTCGCGAGATGCGGGAAGAGGCTCTGCCGCTGCAGCGGCTGCTGCCCGCATTTCGCGCAGCGGGCCTGCGGCCGGGTAACAGCATAGAGTGCCTGTCGCCACGTCGCCAGAGACCGCCGGAAAGCCGCAATCACCGGCTCAGCGAGCAGTCGCGCGACCGGCGTTCCCGCACCCCCGATCCGCCCGACCCAGGGTGTCCGCGCGTGACGATATCCTTCCGTGCTGCGCCGAGGTAAATTACGCCCCGCGACGGCGGCCAGGCCCGCCGCGCGCCTGAAAGTTGCGGAAATGCGCGGTCCGGCCCCGGCCGTTCCGTTCACCCGCGGTCCGGCTCGCGCCGCACCGCTAGGAACCACCCCAGGAGAAAGCTCGATGAGCAAGGCCGATGCGACCATGCCAAGAGCGGCGACGGCCACCGACGCGCTCGAGGTGCGGGATACCCGGACCGGGAAGGAATACAGCCTTCCGATCAACGACGGTGCCATCCGGGCGATGGATCTCCGTCCGATCAAGACGGACCCCGAGGACTTCGGGCTCCTCGCCTACGATCCGGCGTTCCTCAACACCGCCGCCTGTCGCAGCGCGATCACGTTCATAGACGGTGACAAGGGGATCCTCCGCTACCGCGGCTATCCCATCGAGGAGCTCGCCGAGCACTCGACGTTCCTCGAGGTCGCCTGGCTCCTCCGCCATGGCGAGCTCCCCGATACCAGTCAGCACGAGGACTTCCTCGAGGAGATCAAGTACCACACGTACGTGCACGAGAACATCCGCAAGTTCCTCGAGGGATTCCGCTACGACGCGCACCCGATGTCGATGCTGTGCAGCACGGTCGCGGCGCTGTCGTCGTTCTACCCCCAAGCCCACAGGATATTCGACGCCGAGCAGCGGCACAGCGAGATCATCCGGCTTCTCGCCAAGGTCCCGACACTGGCCGCCTTCTCGCTCCGGCACATGCGCGGCCTGCCGTTCGTCTATCCGGACAACGAACTCTCGTACACCGAGAACTTCCTGTCGATGGTCTTCCGGATGACGGAGCCGAAGTACCAGGCGAACCCCGTGTTCACGCGCGCACTCGAGGTGCTGTTCATCCTCCACGCCGACCACGAGCAGAACGCCTCGACGAGCGCCGTCCGCGCCGTGGGATCGACGCAGGTCGATCCCTACTCGGCGATCGCCGCCGGGATCGCGGCGCTGTTCGGCCCACTTCACGGAGGTGCCAACGAGCAGGTCCTGCTGATGCTCCAGAAGATCGGCAGCAAGTCCGAGATCCCGCAGTTCATCGACGACGTGAAGAGCGGGAAGGGCCGCCTGATGGGCTTCGGACACCGGGTCTACAAGAACTACGACCCGCGCGCGCGGATCGTGAAGCAGCTGGCCGACGAGGTGCTCGACGTCACCGGCCGCGACGAGGACCTGGAGATCGCGATGGAGCTGGAGCGGATCGCCCTCTCCGACGAGTACTTCGTGCAGCGGAAGCTGTACCCGAACGTCGACTTCTACACGGGGCTGATCTACCGCGCGATGGGCTTCCCGACGCAGTACTTCACGGTGCTGTTCGCGATCGCCCGCACCGCCGGGTGGCTGGCGCAGTGGGAGGAGATGCTGCTCGACAAGGAGCAGAAAATCGCCCGGCCGCGGCAGATCTACACCGGGCCGGACCTGCGGCACTACGACGGACGGGCGAAGAGGCAGGCCCCGTAGGAGCTGACGAGTCGGCCCGCCGACGCCTGCCTGCCCCGGGTCGCACCCGTGAATCGGTCTGTTGCGACACCGCGACAACCGATGATCGTCCCGGCGCACTCGCACGCTCCAGGGAGGCTCGAACCGGACGAGTGAACGGTGCGGGACTTGCCCTTCGCCCGCGCGCCGTCGCCGCGACCTCTTCGCGCGACCACTCGACCTCCCTGGAGCGGACGTCAAATGCGCATCGGTGTCATCGGAACCGGCTACGTCGGCCTCGTGGTCGGAGCGTGCATGGCCGAAACCGGCAACGACGTGCTGTGCGCCGACGTGGACCGCGCCAAGATCGCGCGGCTCAACCTCGGCGACGTTCCGATCTACGAGCCCGGCCTGGAGCCGCTCGTGCAGCGCAACATCGCCGATGGCCGCCTGCGGTTCACCAGCGATCCCGGCGCGGCCGTGCGCGCGTCGGATGTCATCTTCGTTGCCGTGCCCACGCCCGAGGGCGAGGACGGTTCGGCCGACCTCCAGCACGTCCTGGCGGTGGCCGAGCTGATCGGGCGCAACATGGATGGGGAGAAGCTCATCGTCACCAAGAGCACCGTCCCCGTCGGGACGGCTGCGCGGATCCGCGAGACCATCCGCCGCCATACCAGCCACGTCGCCCACGTCTGCTCGAACCCCGAGTTCCTCAAGGAAGGGGCGGCGGTCGACGACTGCATGAAGCCGGACCGCATCGTCATCGGCGCGGATTCGGACCATGCGCGCACGGTGCTCGCCGAGCTGTACGCGCCGTTCGTCCGCACCGGAAAGCCGATCCTGTTCATGGACCCGGCGTCGGCGGAGATCACCAAGTACGCCGCCAACGCCATGCTGGCGACGCGGATCTCGTTCATGAACACGATCGCCCGGCTGTGCGAGCAGGCGGGGGCGGACGTGGAGCTCGTCCGGAAGGGCGTCGGTTCCGATGGCCGGATTGGCCCCTCGTTCCTGTTCCCGGGGTGCGGCTACGGCGGGAGCTGCTTCCCCAAGGACGTGAAGGCGCTCACGCGCACGCTGCGGGATCACGGCGTCGACGCGAGCATCCTCGAGTCCGTCGATGGCGTGAACGTCGAGCAGAAGCGGTGGGCGCTCGAGGCCCTGGAGGCGCGCCTCGGTGTGGACCTCGCGCTGGAGACGATCGCCGTGTGGGGACTGAGCTTCAAGCCGGACACGGACGACATGCGCGAGGCGCCGTCGCTCGAGCTGGTGACGGGGTTGCTGCGTCGTGGCGCAAACGTCCGCGTACACGATCCGCAGGCGCTCGCCGTCGCTCGCCGCTACTTCGAGGACCGCGTCGAGTACTGCGAGCAGAACTACGACGCGCTGGAAGGTGCCGGCGCCCTGGTAGTGCTCACCGAGTGGCAGCCGTACCGCCGGCCGGACTTCGACCGGATGCGCGCCATGATGGCTCGACCGCTGATCATCGATGGCCGGAACCTGTTCACGCCCGCGCGCATGCGGGAGGCCGGATTCGATTACGTGAGCATCGGTCGGGCGCCCGTCACAGCCGCCGCTGCCGGCGACCGGGCGATCCGCACACTGGCCCGGGCGGGATAGCGTTCGCTCGTCGTTGTGCGCCGCCGGGATCACTTCGGCGACCACTCCGGCGTCGCGGTGAACAGCCCATCCTCGAATCCGATCTGGTGCGCCAGGAACAGACCGAACGCGATGCTCGCCGCTCCCGACGCCACCCGGAGCCACCGCTGCGCGCCGGCGAAGCGGTGCACCGCGAGAACCGACGGTAGGGCGATCGCCACCGTCACCAGGAACATCCCGGCGATCGTACCCAGACCGAACTGCAGCAGATAGGCGAGCGCCAGCAGCGGCGCATCGGCCACGGTCGCCGTCAGCACCAGCAGCGCCACCGCAGCCGAACCGGCGAGGCCGTGAACGAAGCCGACGACCATCGGTCGCGCGCCGCTGTCGGCCACCCGGTTCGCCGCACGCGACAGGTTCATCACGCCAAGCACCACCAGCATCACTGCCACTCCCATCTCCAGCCCCAGCCCGAGCCGTGGCGGTACCGTGATACGGAAGAGCACGATCGCTCCGCCGACGAACAGGATCGTCAGCGTATGGCCGACTCCCCACTGAGCGCCGATCGCGCCCGCCGAGAGCACCGTCCGACGACGGCTGACGATGGTAGTCACCGCCACGACGTGGTCGGGATCGAGGGCGTGCCGCATTCCCAGCACGAAGCCGAAGACGAGAATCGAGGTCGAGGCGAGCATGGCGCTGAATGGGATCCGGTGGAATTCCGCGGAAACGTAATCGCCTCCCGCCCGCGGCGCACGGCTGTGGCCGTGACGCTCGATCGGGGTATCTTGCGTTGTCGTCCCAGTCCCCGCCTCGATCGGCATCGGGGCTTCTCCAACGTGCCAGCCCGAGTCCGCGTGCATCGTCCCCCATCCCACCGCTCGAAGGTCGCGCTGGTCCTGGCGATGTCGTCCGCGATCGTCGTCGCGGCCCTCCTCGTTCCGCCGCTCGTCTGGGCCCACGACACTCTCGTGCGCTCGACGCCGGCGGCCAACGCACGTCTCTCCAGGCCGCCGACCGAGCTTCGCCTCACCTTCACGACCGCGGTCGAGCCCCGGGTGAGCCGCGTCCAGCTTCTCGGCCCCGACAGCCTCCAGGTCTCGCTCGGCGAGCTCGCCCGTCACCCGGACTCGGCTCGCGTACTGCTGGTCCCGATCGCCGGTCCGCTGGTCGCGGGCGTTCACACCGTGGTCTGGCAGATCGTCGGCGCCGATGGCCACCCCGTCCGCGGGAGCTACCGGTTCACCGTGCTCCTCGAGGCAGCCGGCGCACCTGCTCCGATTCCGGGAACACCGAGGGATACCGACACGGTCGGCGAGCCTGCACCGCACACCGCACACGATGGTTCCGCCGCACGCCCCGCGCGGTTCGACACCCGGTCGCCGCTCTTCGTACTTGTGCGGTGGCTGAGCTACCTCGGAGTTCTCGGCGCGATCGGAGCGACGGGGCTGAGGCTGCTCGTCCTCCCCCGCGCTGGCGCCGTGGTCGATGCCGAGCGCCTGAGCGGGCGGACGGCGAGATTCGGACTCGCGCTCGCCGTGCTGACGGTCGCGGCTGGTGGACTCCGGCTCGTGGCCCAGACGGCCGCCCTGTCGCTGGACGGGCCGTTCGACGCCGGTACGATGCGCGACATCGTCTTCGCGTCCGGCTGGGGGGCGGCGTGGCTCCTCCATATGGGCGCGGCGGGGCTGGCCGCTGCCGGATTCGCCCTCGCCGGTCGAGGGCCCGGGGCCGCGCGTCTCGGCTGGGGGATAGCGGCCCTTGCCGTATCCGCGCTGGCGGTCTCTCTGGCGCTGTCGGGCCATTCCGCTGCCTCTCCGCGGCTTCCGGCGCTGACGGTGGTCCTCGATGCCCTTCATGTGCTGGCCGCGGGCGGGTGGCTGGGCGCCCTCCTGGCCTTGGCGGTCGTCGGAATCCCCTCCACGCTCGACCAACCGCAGGGGGAGCGCGGTCTGGCGATTTCGGGGCTGGTGAATGCCTTCTCCCCGGCAGCGCTCGCATTCGCGGGGCTCGCCGTCATTACGGGCGCGTTCGCCGCCTGGGTGCATGCCGGGCTTCCGCCGGCGTTTCTGGGCGCCCCCTACGGCCGGGTACTGATCCTCAAGGTGGTCGCCTTGGCCGCGGTGGCCGCACTGGGGCTGTACAACTGGCGATGGATCCGGCCGCGTCTTGCCGAGGAGCGGCTGGCACTCCGCTTCAGGCGCACCGCGACGCTGGAGCTGGCGTTCGGCGCGCTCGTGCTGGCCGCGACCGCCGTGCTTGTTGCGACACCCCCGCCGGCTCACTAGCGCCGGGGAATGCGGAGCAAGCCGTAGCGCGGCCTCCACAGGGGCCCCGCTCTGATCCCGGAAGCCGGCGTGTGCTGCGCCGACCCAGCCTCCTAACGCCCGTGGATGACGCGGGATGGGCCTTTCCGACGGGGGCACGCATCTGGCAACGTGGGCCGGCGGTGTCCCGCCCGCTGACGGGCGCTCTACCGCCAGACAGAATCAACGCGCCAACCCTCGACTCGATGTCGGCCCACTCGTCCGAGATCTCGCCGCTCATCCAGCGCGACCGCTGGGCGTCGGCCATACCGGCGAAAGCCGTCAAGCCTCCCTCGATGCGGATCTTCGGGCTGATCATGCTGATCGGCTTCGGCATCCTCGGCGGCCTGCTGCTCTGGAGCTGGTCGCGCACCGGAAGCCAGTTCCGGCTCGGTGCCGGATCGGCGCTGGTGGGCGTGGGCGTCCTGCTCTTTCTCTGGTCGCTGCTCAGCCCCGGAACACTCCCGCCGGTCTATCACGCGTGGATGAAGTTCGGCATGGGGATCGGCACCGTCGTCAGCACCGTCCTGCTCAGCGTCATGTACTTCGTCGTGGTCATGCCCGTGGGGCTGCTGATGCGACTGACCGGAACCGATCCACTCGAGCGCCGGCTCTCGCGCGGCCCCGGCAGCTACTGGCGGGCGCACGCGGCGCCGGGTGGACCGGACGACTATACCCACATGTCCTGAACCTACCCTCGTCCCTCTCGAGGTCTTCGCATGCGCAAGGTTTTCGGTGAGCTCGGCCGGTTCATCTGGACGCAGAAGAAGTTCTGGCTCATCCCGGTCGTGTTCTTCCTGATGCTGATGCTGGTGCTCGTCGTGCTCTCCGTGAAGGGCGGCGCCGTGGCTCCGTTCATCTATCCGCTCTTCTGATCGAGCACGAGCAGCCGACATGGCCAGCCCCGATCCCCGCTCCAACGGCGCCGGACCACACGTTGCGCCCGCATCGTCGCCGCCGGCGCGCATCATTGCCGGTGCGCCCCGGGAGCGCACGGTCATCCTCGGCATCTCGGCCTTCTATCACGATTCCGCGGCCGCGCTGCTGATCGACGGTGAGATCATCGCCGCGGCGCAGGAGGAGCGCTTCACCCGGAAGAAGGCCGACCATCGCTTCCCCTCGAACGCCGCCGCCTACTGCCTCCACGAAGCCGGGATCGGACCTTCGGAGCTGACCTACGTCGCGTTCTACGAGAAGCCGATCACCAAGTTCGGCCGTCTGCTGGAGAACTACCTCGCCGTCGCCCCGGCCGGGTTGCGGAGCTGGCTGGAGGCGATCCCGACGTGGCTCAAGCACCGGCTGTGGCTCGAGGACACGATCCGCTCCGAGCTCGGCATCCCCGACGAGACACCGGTTCTCTTTCCGGGACACCACGAGTCACACGCGGCGAGCGCGTTCTTCCCGTCGCCGTACGAGTCGGCCGCGATCCTCACCGTGGACGGCGTCGGCGAGTGGTCCACCACCACGGTCGGCCGCGGGGCGGGGAACAAGGTCGAGCTCCTGAAGGAGCTCCGCTACCCGCACTCGCTCGGGCTCCTCTACTCGGCCTTCACGTACTATACCGGCTTCAAGATCAACTCCGGCGAGTACAAGGTCATGGGGCTCGCGCCCTACGGCGAGCCGAAATACGTGCAGGCGATTCTCGACGAGATTCTCGATCTCAAGGAGGACGGATCGCTCAAGCTCGATCTGGATTTCTTCAACTTCCAGAAAGGGCTGACGATGACCTCGGAGAAGTTCCACCGGCTCCTCGGCGGGCCGCCGCGCGAGCCGGAGACGCGCCTCGGTCAACGGGAGATGGATCTCGCCCGCTCGGTGCAGGACGTCTGCGAGCTGGCGATGCTGCGCATGGCGCGCCACGCCCACGAGTTGACCGGCGAGAAGCGGCTCTGCCTGGCCGGCGGTGTCGCGCTCAACTGCGTGGGCAACGGCCGCATCCTGCGCGAGGGTCCGTTCGATTCGATCTGGATCCAGCCCGCGGCCGGCGACGCCGGGGGCGCCCTCGGCGCGGCATACACGATCTGGCACCACATGCTCGCTCAGCCGCGCACGCCCGACCCCCGCGATTCGATGCGTGCCGCCTACCTCGGCCCCTCGTTCAGCGACGATGAGATCGAGCAGGTGCTGCGCAGCTACGGCGCGGTCTACGAGCGCATGGACCGGGACGAGCTTCTGGATGCGACGGTCGATGCGCTGGCCAGCGAACAGGTCGTCGGCTGGTTCCAGGGGCGGATGGAGTTCGGCCCCCGCGCCCTCGGCGCACGCAGCATTCTCGGCGACGCGCGATCGGCGAAAATGCAGTCGGTGATGAACCTGAAGATCAAGTTTCGCGAGTCGTTCCGCCCGTTCGCGCCGGTCGTGCTGCGCGAGGCGGTGAGCGAGTACTTCGAGCTCGACTGCGAGTCTCCCTACATGCTCCTCGTGGCTCCGGTGCGCGAGGAGATCCGCACCGCGAAGCGCGGCGATGAGGACGAGCTGTGGGGGATCGACCTGCTGAACGTACCACGCTCCACGGTCCCGGCGATCACCCACGTGGACTACTCGGCGCGCGTTCAGACCGTGGACGACCGCAACGGTGCGTACTACGAGGTCCTGAAGCGATTCCGCGAGCGCACCGGCTGCGCGGTGCTGGTCAACACCAGCTTCAACGTCCGCGGCGAGCCGATCGTCTGCCGCCCGGAGGAGGCCTACACCTGCCTCATGCGGACGGAGATGGATTTGCTGGTGATGGGGAGCTTCATGGTGCGGCGGACGGCCCAGCCGGAGTGGACGGAGACGAAGGACTGGCGGTCGGAGTTCGTGCTCGACTGACGAGGGACGAGGGACGAGGGACGAGGGACGAGGAATTCGCCTGGCGAGTAGCCGTGGAGCGCCACCCGGAACGTACTCGTCCCTCGTCCCTCGTCCCTCACGAAACCTTCCTCGTCTTCCTCCGCAGAAAATCCATCAGAATGAACTGCCCCAGTGTCATGGTCGTCGTGAAGTACGCCTTCCCCCGGCTGATCGCCGAAACCTGCTTCACGAACTCTACCAGCGCGCGATCGCGGGCCAGCATGAACGTGTTGATCATGATCCCCGTCCGCCGGCAGTCGGCGACCTCGCGCAGCGTCTGGGCGATGACCGTCGCATCGAGCCCGAACGAGTTCTTGTAGATCTGGCCGTTCGGCATGGTCAGCGCGCTCGGCTTGCCGTCGGTGATCATGATTATCTGCCGCATGTCCTTCTTCTGCGCCAGCAGCAGACGGCGGGCGAGCTTGAGGCCCTCGGCGGTGTTGGTGTGATACGGACCCACCTGCGCGTGCGCCAGCGTCGCCAGCGGGATCTCCTCGGCCGAATCGTGGAACAGCAGCACCTTGAGGCTGTCGCCGGGAAACTGCGTGCGGATCAGGTGGGTGAGCGCCAGCGCGACCTTCTTGGCCGGCGTGAACCGGTCCTCGCCGTAGAGGATCATCGAGTGCGAGCAGTCGAGCATCAGCACCGTCGCGCACGACGACCGGTACTCGGCCTGGCGCACCATCAGATCGGGATAGTCGATATCCAGGGGAACCTCGATCTTCCCCGTGCGGGCGAGCGAGTTCTTGAGCGTCTCGTTGACGTCGAGGTTCAGCACGTCGCCGAACTCGTACGGCTTGCTGTAGCCGTCGGCCTCGACGCCCGTGGCCAGGTACGGCGTGTCGTGACTGCCGAAGCTCGATTTGCCGAGTGAGCTGAGCAGCGACCGCAGGGTCTTGTAGCCGAGGAAGTCGATCCCCTTCTCGGTGAGGTTGAACTGGACGTCGCGCGACGCCGCGCGGGCCATGCTGCCGGGGCCGGTGACCGGCTGGTGTCCGGCGGGCATCTGGGGCGGCGCGTCCATCTTCAGGAAGCCCTCATCCATCAGCTTCTGCACCAGCTGGTCGAGAAGCTGGGCCAGCTTCTGCTGCGCCTCCTCGCTTCCCTCGCCGCGCATCGCCTCGAGCATCTCGGGAGTGAACTGGCCGCTCTCGATGAGCGCGTTGAGAATCGCATCGCGGAGCGACTCCATCGAGCGGTCCTGCTCCTCGCCTCCGAACTCACCCCAGTAGGGGTGGAAGTTCTTCCCGCCGGCGAAGCCGGACTGGAGGAGGAAGTCGGAAAGCTTGTCGAGCAGCGCCTGGAGGTCGACGGCGTCCGCCATCTCCGCCGAGTGCTTCGAGTAGGTGTGGAAGCGCATGCCTGCAGGTTGGCGGAAAGGGCTGGTCCGGCGCAAGGGCTCTGGTTGCCGCGGCCCGCGACCGGCCGGGACCCGCTCGGCAACCGGCACCGAGCGTGGTTACGTTCAGAAGTCGATGACCGTTCCCGCCCCCCCGCAATCATCCGAAACCGCGGCGCTGCCCGAGCCGGGCTCGGCGCCGTCCCGATCCCTGAATCCGTTCCGCGCACTCCAGAAGCACCGGAACTTCCGGATCTTCTGGGGTGGCCAGACGTTGTCGCTGATCGGAACGTGGATGCAGTCGGTGGCGCAGGGATGGCTCGCGCTCGAGCTCACCGACGATCCGTTCATGGTCGGGCTCGTGGTCGCTGTCGGCTCGATCCCGGTGCTGCTATTCTCGCTCTGGGCCGGCGTGCTCGCGGATCGGGTGGACAAGCTGCGCATCGTATTCGTCGCCCAGGCGCTCCTGCTCGTCCAGGCGACGCTCCTCTGGTGGTTCGTCTGGACCGGCCAGATCGGGATCGGGCTCCTCATCGGCCTCGCTACGGCCGGCGGCATCGTCAACGCGGTCGAGATCCCCTCCCGCCAGGCGATGGTCATCGAGCTCGTTGGTCGCGAAGATCTGCTCGACGCGATCGCGCTCAACTCCAGCGGGTTCAATCTGGCCAGGATCATCGGCCCGTCGCTGGCGGCGATCGTGATTGCCAGGCTCGGGCTCGCGTGGTGCTTCGCGCTGAACGCGCTCAGCTACCTGGCCGTGTTGCTCAGTCTCTTCCGCATCCGGCTGCCGCCACGGGTTCGCGCGTCGCAGGCGGTGACGCCGCTCGAGGGGCTCAGGCAGGGGCTCGTCTACATGAGATCGACGCGTGATGTCGCCGTCCTGATGCGGCTCACCGCCGCATTCTCGGTGCTCGGTGTCCCGTACCTCACGCTGCTCCCGGTGTTCGCCCGCGACATTCTCGATCTCGGGGCGACCGGCTACGGCACTCTGCTCACTTTCGTGGGCCTCGGGGCGCTGGCCGGTGCTCTGTCGCTGGCCGCGGTCGGCCGACGTGTCCGCCGCGGCCGCCTGCTCGCCATCGGCGCCCACTCCTTCGCCGCGATCATCGTGGTGTTCTCGCTCGTCAGCCACCCGACCGCCGCCGCCGCGCTCCTCCTTCTCGCCGGTTATGCGATGATCACCACGAACGCTCTAACCAACGGCCTCCTTCAGTCGATCGTCCCGGACGATCTGCGCGGCCGGGTGATGGCCGCCTACACGTTCGTCTTCGTGGGGCTGTCGCCGCTCGGATCGCTGCTCGGCGGCGCGGTGGCCAGCGCGGCCGGGGTCCGCTGGGCCATCGGCGGCGGCGGCGCCATCATGCTGGCGTTCGCGGCATGGGCGTTCTGGCGGTATCCGGAGATCAGGCGACTTTGATTGGCCTCCGAGGAGCTCCGTGGTGATCGGCACCCATCCGCGAAACGATGGTGTCGCGCGGCACGAGAATGCGGCACCCCGTACTGGGTGATCCTCTGCGTCCTCCTCTGCGGTTCACATCGGAAGAACTCTGATCTCAGACTCCCTGTAGGTGCCACGACCCGAAGACCCACAGGAACGCCGCCAACACGACGTGGAAGATGATCGGAATCCAGGCCCGCCTCCGCTCCGGCGGCCGCCGAAGCCAGACGATGAAGCGCGCAACCATCCCGCCGGCGTAGACGTAGCTCAGCCAGACCAGCCAGGCGCCGAGAACCGGCCGCGGCGCGCCGAACGCGCCCGCTTCGGATGCGACGCCGAGCGTCATCAGCGTCATGACGACGATGAAGAGGATCTGGATGGGAAGGAGCAACGGGTACGACAGCAGTCCGGAATACCACTCCTTCATCGGCGGCAGCCATCGCGGGTGCCGGACTACGACGATCACCTGACCAAGCACGCGCAGGACGAACGAGGCGAGCAGCAGCCAGAGCACGACGGCATACGGCCGTCCGAATGGCCCGATGTCGAGGACGATCGGCGGATCAGGCACGGCTCACAGCCGGCCCCGCGACGCCAGTCATGCCACCACCGCCATCCGCGCTGCTTCCGGCGCATCGCGCGCGATGTTGTGCAGCCCGCCCGTCGCGTCGTAGTTGTGGCCGACGAAGTACAGGTGCGGCTGATCGGCGCTCGCCACCCGGTTGTAGCGCGCCGCGAACCCGCGATCATCCATGCGCACCAGCGAGCGCAGCGGCTGCAGGGCGGCGGTGTAGCCCGTCGCCAGGATCACGTCGTCGAAGTCCTCCTGTGATCCGTCGGTGAAGCGGACTCCGCTCTCCGTGAACGACTCGATCGCGCCCGCCACCAGCACCTGGCCGCTGCGGATCGCATCCACCAGGCCGAACCCGATCACCGGTATCGCGTCCAGCGGTCCGTGCGCCGGGCGGGGAAGCACCGGCGCGCCGCGGGTCAGCTCGGTGAGCTTGCCGACCGCGCCCACGATCGCACGCTGGGCGGGTTGCGGCAGCTTGCGCACCCAGTAGCCGAGGTACTGGATCGGGATGCCGAACATCGAGCGTGGGACGACGTTGGCGCCCGAGCGGACGGCGAGCGTGACCTGCACTCCCGCGCGTGCCAGCTCGCTGGCGATCTCGGCGCCGGTATTGCCGACGCCGACTACCAGCACGCGTCGGCCGGCGTACGGCGCCGGACGGCGGTACTCCACTGCATGGGTGACCGTGCCGCCGAAGTGCTCCTGGTCGGGGATGTAGGGCGCGCGCGGGTTGGAGACGATGCCCGTCGCCACGATCAGCGCCTTCGCGCGCAGATCGCCGCCGCTGGTCACGATGTGCCAGAACCCATCGGCGCGCTCGATGCGGGTGGCGGTGGTGCGTGTCTGGATCGGGAGCCGGAACTGGCGCGCGTAGCTCGCCAGGTACTCCACGAACTGCGCACGTGGCACGAACATCGGCGCCGAGCCGGGGAACGGCATTCCGGGAAGCGCCGACATGTGCTTTCCGGTGTGCAGCGTCAGGCTGTCGTACAGGTTGGCCCAGACGTGGCCCGGTCCATCGCCCTGCTCGATGATCAGGTGCTTGACGCCGAGCACGCGCAGCCCGTGACCGACGGCGAGTCCGGCCGGTCCGGCGCCGATCACGATCACCCGGTACCGCTCGCCGTCAGTCAAGCGGCGTCGTGCCCCCAGGCGGGAGGAACCGGCGGCCGAGCGTGGTGCGGCAGCGCATCATCTCATCCCTCACCGAGCAGCCGAACGTGGTGCCGGTACCAGTCGCTCTGGAACCGGCCGTCGGGATCGTGCTCCCGCTTGCGACGAAGAAACTCAGGCATGCGTGGGTGGCACGCAAGCACCTGCTCGCGCGTCGCCCACCGGTGGTAGGTGAGGAAGTAGCTCCCGCCGCGTACGGCGGCCAGATCGATGAGCCGCCGGAACGCCGCCGCCGCCTGGGCCAGTCCGTCCGGCGTGTGCTCGGTGTGCAGATTGAAGATCACGCATGCCCACGGCTCGCGGGCCCAGGCGAGAAAACTGTCGTCGTCACGCTCGATCAGGCGGACGGTCCCGTAGATCACGTTCACACCGTCGTGCCGGAGCGCCGCCGCGGCGTCGGTCATGAAGTCGGCGAGCCGCGCGCGTGGGACGTACAGCTCGCTGATCATCTCCGTCGCCCGCACCGGCGCGGCGTGCCGGACGTCGAGCTCGCGGTGGTAGTCGTCGATGTACGTCGTCAGCTGGTGCGTGTCGGACCAGTAGATTTGTCCGGAGGTCCCCAGGTAGTGCTCGGCGTACAGCTCGAACGCCCGCGACTTGTCCACGTGGGCAAGGTGGAGCATCTCACGCCATTCGGCGTCCGACAGTACCAGTTGGTCGTCGGGGATCGGCGTCACCGGATCCACCGGCTCGTACGTCGAGAAGACGCCGCGGCGCAGGAAGTCTCGCGACCGGGGATCGATCGCGAACTGGAAGTCACCGTACCGGAAGCCGCGAGCGATCCGGTCGTCGAACGACTCCATCAGGGCATCGATCCCGAGCACCTCGACCACCCGTCGCAGCTTGATGCGCGGCACGAGTCGCAAGGAGGCGCTGACCACGATACCGAACAGCCCGTAGCCGCCGCACACGAGCTCGAAGGTCGCGCGGTGCTGCGCGCGGCTGCACCGGACGAGATCGCCGCGGTGATCGATGATGGTGACCGCCTCGACGTCGGCGACGAACGGTCGCATCGTCAGTCCACGCCCGTGGGCATTGGCGGCGATCGCCCCGCCGATCGTCAGCCGGTCGGCGCCGGTCTGCTTCTGCGCGATACCCCACGAGGTCTCGTCGTCGCCCTGCAGCCCGAGCAGGCCCTCGATCAGTTCGGGCCAGGCGATGCCGGCCTCGACATCGACCGTCCCCCGTCCGTCATCGAAGGCGAGAATTCGGGACAGCGGCCGCATGTCGATCAGCGTCGCGCCGTCGGCGAACTGCTGCGCTCCCATCGCGTGCCGTCCGCCGGCGATGCACACGGCTCGCCCGGTGCGCGCCGCATCGCGCACGATTTCCTGCACGCGTACCACGCTGGTGGCCTCGACGACCTCGGCGACCCAGGTCGGGTTGAGCTGCGAGTGCACGTCGTTGACCAGCACCGCGCCCGATCCCGAAGGCGGTGGGGCGGGCGCCGTGAGGTGTGGGGACATGGCGGCCGATCGGTTCGTTGCCCGGGTGAAATCAGGTTCGAGATGAGGTTCGAGCAGTCCGGCAGGAACGCCGCCCGGAATCCGATGCTCAGTTCGGGCGCGCGGCCTGGCCGAACGTATCCTGCGCCAGGCGGACGATCATCTGGGCCGCCCCGGCGATCCCCAGCCACTCCGTGTTGACGCACAGGTGATAGTTCTCGTGCGCCTTCCACGACCGGTTCCAGTGCTTCTTCACGTATTGCTCCCGGTTCCGGTTGGTCTCATCGACGATACGCTCGGCTTCCTCGGCGGAAACGTTGAGCCTGCGGGCCGCGCGGGCGACGAGCGCCGGTTTGGGAGCGTAACAGAAGACGTGGATCGTGTCCTCACGCGCCGCCAGCATGCTCTGCGCCCCGCGTCCGACCAGCACGACGGGGCCCTGCCCGATGGCCTCCTCGACCACCCGCCTGGTGACCTCGATGATCCGCTCCTCGCTCGGCGGCAGCGGCGTATCGGGAAGCGGCGGCATCATCTCCGGCGAACCGAGGGCCATCGCGTTCGCCAGCCGCTCGGCGAGCGACGGCACCCGCTCCTCCCGCGCCGAGATCTCATCGCGGGGCACGCCGAGCCGCTCGGCCACGGCATCGACGAATGCGTTGTCGAGCAGCGACCACCCGAGGCTCTGCGCGACACGGGCGGCGATGTCGGAGCCGCCGGACCCGTACATTCGGGAGATGGTGACTATTGCCATGCGAGCTCCGTGAAGGGTCTTCGCGGATACTGGTGCAACTGAACTCACCGTGAAGCCGCACACCGAAAGCCGATGACCGACCACTCATGGCTTGGCTGCCGCCTGCCCGATCCCCGACTCTCCATGCAGCGGCAGTTGCCTGACCCTGAGCTCCTCGACCACCTCGAACCCCAGGCGCTCCCACACCTCGCCCGCGATCGGATTGTCGGCCGCGTTGTGCAGCCGCATCTCCGTCAGCCCGCGCTCGGCGCACCACGTCTCGGCCGCGCCGAGCAGCGCGTGCAGCACCCCCGATTGCCGCGCCCGCGGCACGACGTAGACCGACGACACGTACGCGTACTGCGCAGGAACGAGTAGTGGCGAACCGGCCGACACGACACAACGGAGCAACCCGACTACTTCCGTGCCGCGCTCCGCCAGGAACATCGTTTCGCTGGACGACTGGAGCTGCGTCATGTAGAGTCGCTCGGCGCGTTCCGCCGCGTCGGGACGCAGCCGCCGGTAGATCGGATTCCGTGCGTGCTCGCGCAGCAACGCCAGGCGGAGCTCGACCACGTGCGGCAGGTCGGCCACGGTCGCCTGCCGGATCGTGAGGCGCGCGTCGCCCCGCGTCGTCACGCGCTCATCCCGCCCCCGAACAGATCCTGTCCCGGTCTGCGCCGCTGCTCGGGCTGCGCTCGCCCGTAGCGGCCGCCATCGGAGCGCGAGATCTTCTTGCGCGCCACCAGTGCCTCCAGAACCAGCTCGCAGGCGCCGGTGATCGTACCCGGATCCTCGTCCTCGGCCAGCGCCGAGTCGCGCACCAGGTCCACCAGCCCGGGAACCGCCTCGAACCCCTGACAGACGACCGCCGCCGGCGCATCCTCTTCCACCTGGAGCGCTCCGCCGGCGTCGAACCACATTACGATGTCGTCGGTGTCGACGTCGCCGGCCCGCTCGCGGAACGTCACGTCGGCCGCCCGCCGGATCAGCTCGCGCGCGATCGCGTGCGCACCGACCAGCTCGCCCTCGTACTCCAGCTCCAGCTTTCCGGTGATCGATGGCAGTGCCGAATAGATGTCCGAGATGCGCGGAACGATCTCCGTCTCGCCAGTGCGCAGCGCGCGGTGCTCGGCGTTCGAGACCGCGTTCTCCAGCGCCGATATCGGCATCCGCTGCGACACGCCCGATCTCTTGTCGATTCGGCGATCCGTGCGCGCCTCGAAGGCCACCCGCTCCACAACCTCGGCCACGAAGGCCGGCACCCGCACGGTGCGCCCATCGCGCTCCACCCACGCCTCCTGCCGCGTGATCTCCATCCCCAGCTCGACCGTCTCGGGATAGTGCGTCATCACTTCGCTGCCGATCCGGTCCTTGAGCGGCGTGATGATCTTGCCGCGTGCGGTGTAGTCCTCCGGATTGGCGGTGAAGCACAGCAGAACGTCGAGCGGCAGCCGTATGGGGTAGCCTTTGATCTGGACGTCGCCTTCCTGCATGATGTTGAACAGTCCCACCTGTACCTTGCCGGCGAGGTCGGGGAGCTCGTTGAGGGAGAAGATCCCGCGGTTGGCGCGCGGAAGCATCCCGTAATGGATCGTCAGCTCATCGGACAACAGATGCCCGCCGCGCGCCGCCTTGATCGGATCGAGGTCGCCGATCAGATCGGCGATCGTCACGTCCGGCGTCGCCAGCTTCTCGACGTAGCGGTTCTCCGGCGCCACCCAGGCGATCGGCGTGTCGTCACCCGCCTCGGCGATCAGCGACCGCGCCTGCTTCGAGATCGGCGCGAACGGATCGTCGTTGACCTCGCTCCCGGCGACGATCGGCATCTCGTCGTCGAGCAGCGTCGTCAGCGCGCGCAGTATCCGCGACTTCGCCTGGCCGCGAAGCCCGAGCAGGATGAAGTTCTGCCGCGACAGGATCGCATTGGCGACCTGCGGCATCACGGTCTCCTCGTAGCCGATCACTCCCTGAAACAGCGGCCCGCCCTCGGCGAGCCGGCACAGAAGGTTCCGGCGCAATTCGTCCTTCACGGTTTCCCGCCGTCGCTCCGGGGTACCGAACGGCGAACGGCTCAACGCACCAAGCGTCTCGGGCAGCGAACGAGACATTACCTCTCCGAAACGAGAATTGGACGAATTGGACGAATTGGACGAACATCACCCGGGACCCAGAATGTAGCCCGGTGCAGCGCGTAGCGCGCCTCCGGCGTGCCGGTGCCACGCTACACGTTGCTTCCCGCCACTCCGCTCTCGATGCTTGCACTCCGCCCGGATTCCTCCTCTCCGGGCGCGACCACGCTCACTTCCACCAGATTGTCGTAGAACACCGGGCCGTTTCCCATGTCGGTGATCCGCTGCGACGTGGTCTGGTTGGCGTTGCGGCCATCTTCGGCAAGCTTGCCCCACCAGATCGACGGCGCCCACACCACGCCCTCGCGGATCGACACCTCGACCCGGGCGAACGCCTCGAACGCGCCACGGTCGTTCACCACCTCCACCCGCGCTCCGCTGGTGATCCCCCGCGCCTCCGCATCGTGCGGGTGGATCAGCAGCTCGGGCCGCCGGGCGGCGCGGCGGAGCGACTCCACGTTCACGAACGTCGTGTTCAGGAACTGGTGCGCCGGCGAGGATATCAGCGTCAGCGGATACCGTGCAGCCAGCGCCGGCGCCTCTTCGGGGAACTCGTACGGCGCCGTGAAGGCGGGAAGGGGATCCAGCCCCATCGCCCGCATCCGCTCCGAGTACAGCTCGCACTTTCCGCTCGGCGTGGGGAATCCGCCCTCGACGAACGGGAGCCAGGGGCGCGGTAGGTTCAGCCGCTGCCATCCGTGCTCGAGCAGTGCGTCCAGCGTCACGCCCTGCATGCGCGCGTCGCTCGTGTCGCACGCCTGCCGAAGCAGCGTCATGTCATCGTCGCGCAGCGACGGGTGGTCCATCCCCATCCGCGCACCGAGCAGCCGGAAGATCTCCGTGTTCGGCTTGCTCTCGCCCACCGGCGCGATCGCCGGCCGGTTGAGCGACGCGTAGTAATGTCCGTAGGCGAAGTGCAGGTCCCAGTGCTCGAGCTGCGTCGTCGCCGGGAGCACGATGTCGGCCCAGTCGGCGGTGTCGGTCTGGAAGTGCTCGAGGACGACCGTGAACAGGTCTTCGCGCGCCAGCCCGCGCAGCACCGCGTTTCGATCCGGCGCGACCGCGGCGGGGTTGGAGTTGTAGACCACCAGTGCCCGCACCGGCGGGCCGCCGACGCCGGCGTCGTCGAGCGTCAGCGCGTCGCCGAGGCGGATCATGTTGATGGTCCGAACGGGCGGCGACAGGTCGGGACGCTCGAGCACGGCGCGGTTGAACCGGAAGGCCGCGCTCGTCGAGAGCTGCACCCCGCCGCCGGCGCGGCGCCAGTGCCCGCACACCGCCGGCAGGCAGGCGATCGTACGCACCGCCATGCCGCCCCCGCGGTGCCGCTGGAGCCCGTAGTTGACCCTGATGAACGCGGCCCGCGATCGCCCGAATTGCCGGCCGAGCTCGACGATCCGTTCGGCCGCGATGCCGGTGATCGACGACACCCGATCGGGCGGATACTCGAGCACCCGCTCGCGCAGCAGCTCCGCGCCCAGGGTGTGCCGGTCCAGGTAGTCCCGATCCTCCATGCCCTCGGCGAAGATCACGTGCATCATGCCGAGCGCCAGAGCCGCGTCGGTGCCGGGGCGGATCGCGATCCATTCGTCGCACTGCGCGGCGGTGCGCGTTCGGATCGGGTCGATCGCGATGATCGGCGTTCCGCGCTCGCGGGCGCCGAGCACGAACGGCCACAGATGCGGGTTCGACGTCAGCGTGTTCGTACCCCAGAGGAGCACGAGATCGCTCTCCGGGATTCCTTCGGCGTCGGCGCCGATGTTGGCGCCGATCGTCATCTGCATCCCCACCGTCCCGGCCATCGAGCAGATCGTGCGGTCCAGCTTCGACGCGCCGAGCAGATGGAAGAAGCGCCGGTCGATCGACGAGCTCTGGAGATACCCCATCGTGCCGGCGTACGAGTAGGGCAGGATCGCCTGCGGGCCGTCCGACGAGCGGGCCACCGCCAGGAGTCGCTCGGCGACCTCGCCGAGCGCCTCGTCCCACGAGATCGGCGTGAACCGTCCCGATCCCTTCTCGCCGCTTCGGCGAAGGGGCCGCGTCAGCCGCTCAGGATGGTAGGTGCGCTCGACATAGCGGTTCACCTTCGCGCACAGGAAGCCGTTGGTGAACGGGTGCTCCGGATCGCCCTGCACGCGCACGGCCCGGCCGTTCTCCACCGTCACCAGCATCGCGCAGGTGTCGGGGCAGTCGTGCGGGCATACGCCACGCACCACACCCGGGGTCGTGGTCACGTCGGGCCTGTTGGGCGGGTAGGAGAGCAACGAGTGGCGAAGGTGGTGTGCTTTCCAAAGCTATGGGCTGCCGATGATGCGAGCCAGCGGGCAGCCGCCGGCGCTGGCCAGCAAAGCCGGAAATCATTGCCATTGCTACGGTTGCGTCCGCCAAATGGCTGCCGGCGGCCAGCCTGTGGTCCGGGCCGCTACCGGAAGAAGCTGTCCTGTGCGCGTTCAAGCGGTCTCCGGCACACCCAGCAGTTCTCTTAGCCTCGCCAGTCTGACGGCGAACTCGTCGTCGGCGAGCACGGGCTTGGCGCCGCGGAGATCGACATCCTCGTCCAGCTCGACCCACGAGACGCACCCCGCGTATCGCCGGGCCGCGGTGAGCTCGGCGCGTCGCGGCAGTCGCGCGACGCGGACCGCGACCACGTGAACGACCGGCCGGTCGCGGTAGTGAAAGCGGGACTCCACGGCCGTCCAGTCGAGTCCGTGCTCGCCCCCGATCGAGCGCAGCGGCTCCAGCGTCGTGACGCGCCACACCGCGGCGACGTCGGCCACCAGCTCGATACCGATCGTCCCCTCGGCCGGCCGCGACACGGCACTCTCGGCGAGCGAGGCCCGGAATCGCGGCGCGAGCTCGGCGTCCTTCTCGTGAAAGTACGTCGGGTAGATCACGAACCGCTCGTGTCGCACGGAGAAGCCGGCACGCTGCTCGCGGATTCCTCCCTTTCGCACCATGGCGATTATTTCGCCTCGACCCAGCGCGTCGGCGAGCACCGCCCATTCCTTGAGGGCCGTGCGCTCGCTCGCCGTGGCGCTCATCGACCTCGCGCCGCTTTCGCCCATCGAAATGCCTCCGGGATTCCGATCTCCGGGCGCATTGGGGGGTCCCACCCGAGCTCGCGACGCGCCCGTTCCGATGAAAATGGATTGCCGCGGGTGAGGAAATCGACCGTCGACCGGGCCATCACGGCGGCGCTCGCGCCCATGATGCGTGCGGTGACCGGCCGGGCCACGGCCATCGCTGCGCGGGCGAGCGTCACCGGAACCGGAACGCCGATGACCCTGTGCCCCAGGCCCACGGCGGCCAGCCGGACGAACTCGGCGACGGTGACGTCGTAATCGTTGGCGAGATTGTACGTCCGTCCGCCGGCGACGTCGGCCGTCGCCGCCCGAACGATGCCATCGGCAACGTTCGCCGCATGAACGATTGCCATCGTCTCCCGGCCGCGCGCCAGAAGCGGGAAGACGCGCGCGCGCATCACTCGCGCGAGCCGCGGCACGAACTCCCGGTCGCGCACGCCGTAGATCACATCCGGCCTTACGGCCGTCGCCCAGATGCGCCCGTCGGCATGCGCGGCCAGAACCATCGCTTCCGAGTCGCGCTTCGACCGGGCGTAGTGGGCATGCTCCGGCAGCGGCTCCAGCGGAGTTTCCTCATCGCACGGGCGTCGCGACGCGGCGTACCGCGCCTCGGCGCCGTAGACGGAGACACTGCTCACCTGCACGAGCCGCGCGCCGCTGCGTGCCGCTGCCGCGATCGCGTTCCGCGTACCGTCGAGGTTCGGCCTCCGGTATTCCTCCCACCCGCCGCGCGCGACGACGGCGGCGGCACAGTGCACGATCAGATCGCACCCGCGCGCCGCGGCTTCGAACGATGCCTGATCGAGAATGTCGCCGGGATGAAGATCCACTCCGCGTTCACGCAGCCACGCGGCTCCGGCTTCATCCCGCACCAGCGCACGGACACGCCAGCCCTCGGCGAGGAGACGCTCGCAGGCATGGGAGCCGACGAGACCGGACGCGCCGGTTATCAGCGCGGTCGGCAAGGTACGATTGCTGCTAGAGTGCGAACGGCAACATGGCCACTTCCAGCTCCAGCCCATCCCCGGTCGACAGTTTCGTCCCCGCCTCGATCTCCCGCCTCACCATCCCGATGGCGACCCCGCCCAGCCGTGGTGAAATGGCCGAGCTACGAGCGTCGCCCACGACCTTTCCCGCGGGGTCGATGAGTTGCGTGCGCGCGGGCGGCGTTTCGGCACCGGCGAAGCGCAGTCCGCGCAGGTGCCGGTTGACGTGACCCCGGAAGTGAACGCGGGCGACCGTCTCCTGTCCCGTATAGCATCCCTTCGTGTACGAGATCGCGTGCAGCTCGTCGAAGTTCGCCTCCTGGGGGATCGTCGAGTCGTCGATGTCCAGCCCCCATTCCGGCATGCCCGCCTCGATGCGCGCGATCTCCCATGCCTCGAGCCCCATCGGCGTCGCGCCCTCGGCGAGGAGGCGTCCCCACAGCGCGGCCGCGACGGCCGCCTCGATGAACAACTCGTAGCCCTCGAGCCCGATGGCGGGAGAGCGGACGACGCGGAGCCGCTCCTCATCGAATCGGGTCGCCACGAAGTGCAGCGGGGCCAGTGCTTCGAGATCCTGCCGGTCCACACCGGATACGGCGGCGACGATCCGCCGCGCTTCGGTGCCGAACACTCCGAACGTGCGCACCGCCGACGTGTGGTCGTGGTACCTGGCCATGCGCGGGTTGACGTACTTGCGCAGGATCTCCCACCAGCCGGCGGCGGCGCGCGGCGGAACGTCGATCAGCAGCGAGCCTTCCTCGGCGAAGACCCTCACGTCGGCGACGATCTTGCCCTTGGCGGTCAGCGCCGCGGCGTACTGCCCGTGGCCGGGCTCGAGCGAGAGCACGTCGTTGGTGACGATCCCGGTGAGCAGCTCCGCCGCCTTGGCGCCCTCGAGGTGGGTGCGTGCGCGATGGCTGCGGTCCGTCACGACGGCAGCCGAGCGGAGCGCCGCGTACTCGGCCGAGGAGTTCGAGTACCGCAGCACGACGTTGCGCCCGGCGATCTCGCCCGGCTCCCCCTCGGGCGCCCGGACTCCAGCACTCGTCATCGGCATTCCTCCTCTCCGCTCCGGAGCAGGAACGACAGCGTGTCCAGCGTCTGCCCTTCCAGCGTCGGCAGATAGGCATCCGCCTCGGCCTCCATCGCATCGCCCGGCGGGATGGCTCCGACGGCGATGCAGCGCACACCGGCCCGACGTGCCGCGAGGATCCCGGCGCGTCCATCCTCGAGTGCCAGGCACGCCTTGCGCCGCACCGCGCGGCGGCGGGAGAGCCGCGCCAGCGCGATCTCGTACATCGACGACGATGGCTTGGCCTCGACGACGTCATCGGCGGTCACGATCACGTCGAATACGCTCTCCAGCCCGCCCAATCCGAGCACCAGGTCGGCGATCCGACGGCTCGCCCGGGTCACGACAGCTAGCCGCGCCTGCGTCTGGAGTTGCAGCAAGCACTCGCGCGAACCGGCGGCGAGAGAGATGCCGCCCCCGGCGAGCGAGGTGAACTCCCGCTCCGCCTGGAGGACCACCAGATCGAGCGCCGTTTCATCCCACGTGGCGACGGCGCCGAGCACGGCGACAGCGCGCTGGCGCGGCGACAATCCGCTGTGGTCTTCCTCGAGCGCCGGGCGGTCGAGTTGCACGCCGAACCCGGCGAGACTCCGCCGCAGCGCATCGGCGCGCATCGCGCGCGTCTCGGCCAGCACTCCCTCGAGCTCCACCAGCACGACGTCCAGCATGCCCGATATCTAGCGTGTCGACCGCCGCGCGCGCTACCTTGCGCCGCCGTTGCCGCGGCCGTATGCCGCGTCGAGCAGATCGACCGGGTGCACCCCGCGCACGCGCATGCCGGCGCGTCGCAGCCCCGCCCCGATCTGCATCAGGCAGCCCGGATTGCCCGTGGCGACCCACGGCGCCTGTGTATGCCCGATGCGCTCCAGCTTCGGCGCGAGCACCGCATCCGAGGTCTCCGGCTCGACGAGATTGTAGATCCCCGCGCTGCCACAGCACTGGTCGGCGTCGGCGAGCGGAATGAGCTCGAGCCCCTCGATCGCCGCCAGCACGCGCAGCGGCGGCTGCACGACGCGTTGTGCGTGGAGCAAGTGGCAGGGCGCGTCGTACGTCACGCGCAGCGGAAGTGGGCCAGCGGGCGCCGGGCCCGCGGCGGCGAGCAGCTCACTAGCGTCGCGCACGCGCCCGGCCATCGCCATGGCGCGGCCGCTCCACGCGGGATCGTCGGCGAGCAGGTGCGGATACTCCTTCATCGCCGCGCCGCAGCCGGCCGCGTTCACGGCGATCCGTTCCGCGCCCGCGCGCTCGAACGCCGCTATGTTCACCCGTGCCAGCTCGCGGGCCGTTTCCAGGTCGCCGGCGTGAGCGTGCAGCGCCCCGCAACAACGCTGCCCCCGCGCCTCGACGATGCGGTAGCCGTTCATCGCCAGCGTTCGCCGCGTGGAATCGTTCGTCCTCCCGTACAAACCGCGCATCACGCACCCATCGAGGAGCGCCACCGACTCCCGCGCTGGCGCGGCGCCGGGCTGGTAGCTACGGTGCGCCAGCGGCGGGCGTGTCGACTCGAGCATTGCGAACGCGAATCCGGGCCGTCCCGGGAGCCTCGAGAGCAGCGCGCTCAGACGCGTGAAACGGACCAGACGCGCACCCGTCATCGCCAGCGCGAGCAGCGCGGGACGCGCGAAGATCCACAGCACCAGCCGGGCGACCGCCGCGTTCGGCCGCCGCTCGATGAGCGTCGCCCGCGTCGCCTCGAGAAGCCGACCGTACGGCACCCCGGACGGACACGCCGTTTCGCAGGCCCGGCACCCCAGACACCGGTCGATGTGCGTGCGCACCGATTCGTCGTCCGGCGTCAGTGTGCCCTCGACCAATGCACGCATCAACAGAATGCGTCCGCGCGGGGAGTCGTTCTCATCCTCCAGGGCGAGGTAGGTCGGGCACGCTTGAAGGCAGAAGCCACAGTGGACGCACGTGTCGATTCCGGCCGCCGCTGCGGCAAGCGGCGTCCCCGGAAGAGCACAGGTGGGAATGGAATCTGGCTTCGTCATCGATTTCGCGGTCCGACACGAGAACTGCTGTGCCGCCCACCCGGCGTGCGCGCCTTCACCGGTTCGCCTCGCCAAGAATGCCGGGATTCAGGATGCGGTCTGGATCGAACGCCTCCCGAACGCCCCGCGACAACCGATCGTCGACCATGCTCGGCGCGATCCGCGACCACAGCTCGCCGGGCAGCCGCTCACCGATCACGTTCACGCGCGGCATCCGTCCGATCAGCTCGGCCAGCCGTGCCGCTTGCTGCGCCGATTCCATCAGCCTCACGGTACCCGTTCCCACCCAAGCGTGGGCCAGCACGCCGCCAGCACCGGTGGCGGCGTGCCAGATTTCCCCCAGCCGGCCCGCCTCCGCCGAGGCCCGGACCACCGCCGCATCCGCCGGCTCCACAGCCCGCAATGCTCGCCAGACATCCTGGCCGACATCGATCGCGTCACCAAGTCCAGCCACCACTCCTCGCTGCGAGCCGACCGCCTCCTCGTTCCCGCACAGCCGGATCAGCATCACCGCCGATCCGTTCGCCTCGGCGCCGATGTGGCGCGCCATCTCGCGGCTCACGAGCTGCAGGGCGGCCGGTGCGATCGGCGCCGTCCGCACCGCTTGCAGGAGCCCCTCCACGCCGGCCGCGCCTTCCCGAATCGCGATTGCCACCGTCCGATCCACATCGGGTCTCGCACGCAGCCGCACCGTCACCTCGGTGATGGCGCCGAGCGTGCCCCAGGCGCCGATCATCAGCCTCGCGAGATCGAATCCGGCCACGTTTTTCACCACTCGCCCGCCGGCGCGCACCACTTCGCCGCGTCCCGTCACGACCTCCACCCCGAGGACCACGTCGCGCACCACGCCGAGCCCGAGGCTCAACGGTCCCGACGACGCCGTCGCCACGGTGGCGCCAAGCGTACCGACGGGTGATCCGAACGGATCGAGTGGAAGCCACTGACCTTCGGCCGCGGTCGCCCGCTCGAGCTCGGCGAGCGTCGTTCCGGCCAGGGCGGTGAGCGTCAGGTCGCCCGGCACGTACTCCACGATGCCCGCGAGCGCCTTCAGCTCGAGGCGTGCGTCGGCCCGCACCGGCCGGCCGGCATCGAGCCAGGTACCTCCGCCGACGATCCGGATCGCCCGCTCGCCCGCTCGCGCTTCCCGCACGACGTCACGCACCTCGGCGGCAGCGGCGCTCACGCCGGCGCCAGCACCGGCGCCCGTCGGCGGAGTGAGCGTCAAGGGCGGGCTCCCTCGCGCGAGCCGCGGTCGATCACGCCCCACCGGCCGTCACCATTCCGGCGGAACGCGCGGCAGGCGTCATCCGCCACTCACGGCAGCTGTGCACCGGAACGACCTTGCCAGGATTCGATCGTCGATCAGGGTCGAACACCTCGCGCACGCGACACATGGCGGCGAGCGCATCGGCCGAGAAGATCCGGTCCATGTACTCGAGCTTGTCGAGCCCCACGCCGTGCTCGCCGGTGATCGTGCCGCCGGCGTCGATGCACGCATTCATGATCTCGCCCATCGCCAGGTGCACGCGCTCCGTCTCGCCGGGATCCGTGGCGTCGTAGCCGATGTTGGGATGAAGGTTTCCATCGCCGGCGTGGAATACGTTGCAGATCCGTACGCGGTGTCGCTCGCCGATCTCGTGGATTCGGGCCAGCACATCCGGCAGCCGCGTGCGCGGCACCACGGCGTCCTGCACCACCAGATGCGGCGAGATCCTCCCCATCGCGCCGAACGCCTTCTTGCGGCCCTGCCAGAGACGTGTGCGCTCGGCCTCGTCGCGCGCGGTGCGCACGCCGCGCGCTCCCGCATCGCGGCACAGCCGCTCCACGGTACGCACGTCCGCCTCGAGCCCCGCCTCGAGTCCATCCAGCTCGATCAGCAGGACCGCGGCGGCGTCGGCAGGATAGCCGGCGGCGTATATCGACGCCTCGACCGCGCGGATCGTCGCCCCGTCCATCATCTCCAGCGCCGCCGGTACGATCCCCGTGGCGACGATCGCCGATGTCGCCCGCGCCGCGGCATCGAGCGACGTGAAGTCGGCGAGTAGCGTCCGCACCGCCTGCGGATCGCGCGACAGCCGCACCGTGATGTCGAGGGCGATCCCGAAGCATCCCTCCGAGCCGACGAACACACCGAGCAGGTCGTAGCCCTCGCGTTCGCCCGCGGCGCTCCCGAGCTCGACCAGACTGCCGTCGGGGAGAAGCGCCGTCACCGCCACGACGTGGTTGAGCGTGACGCCGTACTTGAGGCAGTGCGGCCCGCCCGCGTTCTCGGCGACGTTGCCGCCGATCGTGCATGCCGCCTGGCTCGACGGATCGGGCGCGTAGTGCAGCCCGTACGTCGCGGCGGCGCGCGTCAGTGCCACGTTGACGACGCCAGGCTCCACGATCGCCAGCCGGCTGTCCGGATCGATGGCAATGATCCGCTTCAGCCGGTGCAGGCCGACCAGCACCGCGTCCTCGGCCAGCGCGCCGCCGGAGAGCCCCGTTCCCGCGCCGCGCGGCACGAATGGAATGCCGTACTCCGCCAGCAGGCGGATGACGGCGATCGTCTCGTCTCTCGTACCCGGCAGGACGCCGAGCGCCGGCACCTTTCGGTAGCCGGGAAGTCCGTCGGCGCTGTAGACGAGCAGCTGGGCGTGGCGGCGCAGCACCCAGCGGTCACCGACGATCTCGGCCAGGCGGCCGGCGAGCGCGGGATCGATGCGCAAGGTCAGATCGCGGCCGACGGTCCGTGTCCGTTCGACTTCGCGTGCAGATGCACCTGCGCCCGTGCTTCCAGCGCCGAAACGGCCGTACCGAGCAGTGATTCCAGCTCTCGCAGTCGGTGCGCCGGCGATCGCGAAACGAGCAGGAGCTGCCGCTGCGGTCCGTCGAGATCGATCATCGAAGCGATGTTGAACGAGATCTGCGCCGGATCATCCGGGAGCGGGGGGACCGGATCCGGATCATCGGCGAGAGTTCGCGCCGCGCGAGCGACACGGGTGAACATCCCCCGCACGCGCTCGGACAGCTCGTCGAGCAGCGATGAGGACTCCGCCTCGTCCTCGTAGTCCGCTACCTCGCCAACGTGATAGGGGTGCGGTGTGTCCACGAACCGCTCCAGCGCGAACCGCGCCTGGCCGGCCACCACGATGTTCGACCGTCCGTCGGGCAGCCCCTGCGCGCTCTCGATCCGCGCCACGCACCCGACCGATCCAGCCGCGAGCGACTCCTCGCCGGCCGCTTCGGGACTGAAGATGATTCCGAAGCGCCGGTCACCATCCATGCAGTCGGCCAGCAGCGTCCGATACCGCGGCTCGAAGATGTGCAGCGGAAGAGGAGTCCCGGGAAACAGCACGACGGGCAGCGGAAATAGCGGGAGCAGACGGGACACCTCTGGAAGCTAGCCGCGGGCGACGTCGTTGCCAGTCTCGCGTGAGCCGACGGGCGATCCGGCTGATCGGTCAGCCGCGATGCACTAAGCCCGGGGCGGCCGCCCCGGGCTTCGGCATCATCCAATCGTCGTCAGGCCGCGGTCCAGAACCCCTGAAGGGCCGCTCCATCCGGTGACTCGCGCAGCTTCTCGAATGCTCGCTCACGAATCTGTCTGATCCGTTCGCGGGTCACCCCCATGAGCGCTCCAATACGCTCCAGAGTCATCGCCTCGGAGCCTTCGTCGAGCCCGTAATACAGGTACAGGATCTTCCGCTCGCGGGGCGTCAGGTACTTTCTGAATACCCGATCGATGAACTCGCGCATCAGCTGCTCGTCGGTGCACTCCTCGATCTCCGAGCCGTCCACACCAGTGAACCGCTCGCCAAGGGTGCTCGCCTCGCGGTCGGACCGATCCACGGGAGCGTCGAGCGAGACTTCGGTCGCCGACATCTGCCGCGCGGCGCGGATGGTCTGCGGCGACTCATCCAGAAGCCGGCCGATCTCGTCCTCGGTCGGATCGCGCTTCAGCACCTGGGCCAGCACCGTCTCGGCGCGCGCGAGGCGGATCAGCTGCGAGTTCTGATTGAGTGGAATGCGCACTGAACGCGTCTGTTCGGCCAGCGCCTTGAGAACGGCCTGGCGCACCCACCACACGGCATACGAGATGAATTTGACCCCCTGGTCGGGGTCGAACTTCTTGACCGCCTTCAGGAGGCCTTCGTTGCCGATCGCCACCAGCTCGCTCAGGTCGAGCCCATGGCCCTGGTATTTCTTCACGTACGAGATCACGAACCGGAGGTTCGCCGTCACCAGTCGCTCGGCGGCCTTCTCGTCACCCTTCTGCGCGCGCCGCGCCAGGCGACGCTCCTCCTCGGGCTCCGTTATCAGCGGAAGCTTCTGGATGTCCTGGAGGTATTGATCGAAAGCGGTGGCTGGGGAGGAGCGAAAGAACCCTTTGGACCTGCTCTCGGTCGCTGGCTGCATACACGCCCCAGTAAGGAAGTTGGCCGGGGTTTGGAGGTCCCGGACGCGATGTCCAGCAGGACCGGCAGCATAATGCGAGAGTGAGACAGGGTCAACAGTCGATCAACACGGCATTCTGACCACCTCGCGACACACGAGCGCAACCCTTTCGCCGAAAAGCGGTTGTAGTGCTCCGTCCGGTTCGCTGCGCTTTCGGACGTCGTTCGGGTCGAACGGTCGAACGTCAGTGAACAGGCGGGTCTCGCGGCTTGGTTCGGTTCGTTGCCATGAGAATACCGAGCCCGATCATGACGATTACGCCCACCGCGATCCAAGCGAGCTGGACATTGAGGAGGTATGCTGCCAGCGCCAGTCCGAGGATCAGGACTGTGAAACCGACGAGGTAGGTGGAGAACGAGGACATTGTCGTCTCGGGTCAGTGATTGGCGGGGTCGAGCGCAAACAGTGTTCCCGAATGTGCAGGCCTCCGAACTATCCCCTATCCCCTATCCCCTACACGCTGTCCCGGACTTCAGGATGCGAGTGTCTCGAGGACGGCGGCATCGTCCACCGGCACGCACCATCCCCGTTCCTCGCCGGCCATCTCGCCGATCCTCCGCGGCAGGGCGTACTCGACAGCTCCACGGCGCGCTTTCTTGTCGCTTCTCGTCGCCTCGAGGATCAGCTCGGGTGCGATCGCGGCCGGCCGGCTCGCAGGGAGCCCAGCCTGCGAGACGGCCTCCGCCACTGCCGCCGCAGTCCCGGATTCGGCGATCCCGAGCCGCTCCGCCAGCCGCGCCTCGAGCACCATGCCGATGGCGACGGCCTCGCCATGAAGCAGCGAATAACCGCTCAGCAGCTCGATCGCATGTCCAATCGTGTGTCCGAAATTGAGAATCTTGCGGACACCGCTCTCGCGCTCATCCCGGCTCGCCACATCGGCCTTGATGGCGATGCTCCGGGCGATCAGCTCCTCCATCGCCAGGGTACCGGCGCCGCCTGCGGACACCAGCGTGGGGAGCGCTTCCACCGTCCGTTGGAGGTAGCGTCGATCGGCGATCACCCCGTGCTTGATCGCCTCGGCCAGTCCGGCTCGCAACTGCGGCGGCGGCAGCGTGCCGAGTGCCAGCGGATCGGCCATCACGGCCGCCGGCTGGTGAAAGGCCCCAACGAGATTCTTCCCGGCGGGCGTATCGACGCCCGTCTTGCCGCCGATCGAGGAATCGATCATGGCCAGCAGCGTCGTCGGCACCTGGACGAACGGCAGGCCGCGCATGTAGGTGGCGGCGACGAAGCCCGCGAGGTCGCCGACCACGCCGCCGCCGAGCGCTATCACGGCGGCATCGCGGCCGAAGCCGAGGGCGAGCATTTCATCGGTCAACGCGCTCCACCGCTCGCGCGACTTCTCGCGCTCGCCAGGCGGGAACGCCAGCAACCGAGCCTCGTCAGCCGCGAATCCCGCCATGACCCGCTGCGCGTACAACGCGGCGACGGTGGAATCGGTGAGGATCGCGAAGCGGTAGGCACCGGTGGCCGCACGCGCCCTCTCGGCCACGCGGTCGAGCGCGCCCGCGGCGACGGTCACGCGATACGTCGCGAGCTCGATCTCGTGCACGGTCGGAGTCGCCGCGCCGCTCACCAGGTGACTTCGCCGGTGCCAGCGCGGTGGTTGGCGACCCGCGCGAGCACGAACAAGAGGTCGGAGAGCCGGTTGAGGTAGATCACCACCAACGGCGGCAACTCCACCGTGCGCTGGAGCGCGACGACACGGCGCTCGGCGCGCCGGCAGACGGTCCGGGCGACGTGCAGCGCCGCCGCCTTGGGCGTCCCCCCGGGAACGATGAATGCCTTCAGCGGCTCGAGTTCCTGCTCGCCCTCGTCGATGTGCCGCTCCAGCTCGGCGATCCGACCGTCATCGATCCGCGCCTTGGCGAGCTGCTGCTTCATCTTCTCCCGATCGGGCGTCGCCAGCAGCGCGCCGAGCGAAAACAGGTCTCGCTGGATGGGCACCAGCACCTCGTCGATCCGCGGCATCATCTCGGCAGAGCGCGCCATTCCGAGCACCGCGTTCAGCTCGTCGACGTCGCCGTACGCCTCGACGCGAGGGTCGTCCTTCTCGACCCGACCGCCGCCGAACAGACCCGTCTCGCCGGAATCACCGGTGCGGGTATAGATCTTAAGGGCCATGGCGGAATGTACTTTCGCGGCGCCGCGGCGGCCATTTCGCACCCCGACAACCCCTCGACCCACGACGCCGCTGACCCGGAACGCCGCCACGCAGTCGCACCCACAACCCAGTGACCCGTGCCGCGGTCGAACCAGCTCCGACGGTTCGGGACACTCGAACGGCGGCAACGGTGATTGAAAGAGGCGGTTTGTGTCTGACTGCGTGACGGCGTCACGTGTCAACCGCGTCATGGGTCGCCCGGTACGGCCGTGCTATTTGCCGAGCAGGCGCGCGAACAGGCTCCGCTGCGGTCTTTTGAGCGCCGAGCCCAGATTCCTGAAGCTCGTGTGCTCTGGTGTCCGCGTCGTGGGCTGGAAGGTAGACGGAAAGAGCCGCGCCAGGTGCTCCTCCAGCCGATCCGGCGAGCCAACCGTGTTCTGCGCCGAGCACCAGTGGTCCAGCGCGTGCCCCATCGCCGCCGCGGTCGGGCGGCGGTCGGGGTTGCGCTCGAGGGCCAGTGCGAGGATCTGCTCGAGCTCGGGGTCGAGATCGGGTATCCGCGTGCGGATGTTGGGGAGCGGATCGACCGCCACTTCATCGATCGCCAGCTCGGTCATGTCTTCCGTGAACAGGGGCTCCAGCGCCAGCATCTCGTACAGAATCACACCGAGTGTGAAGACATCACTCGGCGCCTCGACCGACAGGCCGAGGAGCTGCTCGGGACTCATGTAGTGCTTCTTCCCCATCAGCATCGGGCGCGTCGCGGCGGGATCGATCGAGGTGCGGGCCTTGGCGATGCCGAAGTCGGTGAGCTTGATGTGGCCATCCCAGGTGGCCATCACGTTACCCGGAGATACGTCGCGATGGACGATGTCGAGCCGCTCCCCGTCCGGTGCCACGAAGTTGTGGGCGAAATCGAGAGCCCGGCAGACGCGGCTGCACAGATAGGCGGCGAGCGGACGCGGGAGGGGTTCTCCCCGGTCGCGGTGCCGGTCGATCATCATCCGCAGAGTGGGCCCGCGGATGAACTCCATGGCGATGAAGAAGTCGCCGCTCACCTCGCCGAGCATGTATATCTGGACGATGTTGCCGTGCAGCAGGTTGGCCGAGAGCTTGGCCTCGTCGATGAAGAGCTGGAGGAACTCGTGTTGGCGCGCGTATTCGGGATGGATGACCTTGAGCGCAGTGCGCTTGGCGAACCCCGCCGGCCCGAGAAGCTCCGCTTCGTACACGGTCGCCATGCCGCCATCGGCGATCTTCCGGATCAGGCGGAACGAGCCGCGGTACTCGAGGATCGGTTCGTCGGTTATCATGCGGGCAGTTGCGAGGCGAGGCTTGCCAGGGGATGGACCGGAGGGGGTATCTTTACCGGATGACGCACGACCTCAAGGACATCACGATCATCGGCGGGGGGCCGACGGGGCTCTTCGGGCTGTTCTATTCCGGCATGCGCGGCGCCAGCGCCCGGATCATCGACGCACTCCCCCAACTGGGCGGCCAGCTCACCGCGCTCTATCCGGAGAAGTACATCTTCGACGTCGCCGGCTTCACCAAGGTGCTGGCCAAGGATCTCGTCCGGTCGCTCGCCGAACAGGCGATGCAGTTCTCGCCTCCCGGGACGCCCGATGTAGTTCACCTCAACCAGCGCGTCGTCGCTCTGGAAGAGGACGGGGGGCACTTCGTCCTCGTCACGGAGACCGACCGCTTTCCGACCAGGGCGATCGTGATCGCCGCCGGGATCGGAGCGTTCTCACCGCGCCGCCTCCCGCAGCCGTTCGCCGAGCCCTGGTACGGGCGCGGCATCTTCGACCGGGTGATGGACCCCGAGGAGTTCCGGGGCCGCCGGATCGTGATAATCGGTGGTGGGGACTCGGCGTTCGACTGGGCGCACCAGCTGATCGGCCGCGCCGAGTCGGTCACGCTCGTGCATCGAAGCGATCGCTTCCGTGCCCATGCGGCCACCGTGGCCGAGGTGGCCAGCGCCTGCGAGCAGGGTCGCGCGAGGCTGTTCACCTACCACGAGCTGACTGCGATCGATGGGAACGGTGACCGCCTGCACGGCATCACACTGCGCGGCACCAGATCGAAGGAGACCGTGGTGGTGGACTGCGACGCGCTCCTCCCGATGCTGGGTTTCGTGAGCGACCTCGGTCCGCTGGCCGAGTGGGGGCTGACGCTGGAGAAGGACGAAATCGTGGTGTCGAGCACGATGGACACCGGCCGCGCCGGAATCTACGCCGCCGGAGACATCACGACGTATCCGGGCAAGCTCAAGCTGATCGCGACCGGCTTCGCCGAAGCGGCGACCGCCGTGAACCAGGCGGTGCACTGGATCTACCCCGAGAAAAAGGTCGCCCCGGGGCACAGCTCGAACATGGCGATCTTCGGCCAGAAGGACGATTGACGCGGCGGCCCGGCTCGGGCCGCCGATGGGCCTCCGGCGATGGCCTCCAAGGATGAGCCTGCGCAGTCCGGCCGGTCGTAACCTCGTCGGTATCACGTCGTCACTGGTCGGGGCCCCGGTTCCTCCGTCCCCACCATGCGAACCACCGCACCACACTGCACCGGGTGGCGTTCAGTGCCCCGCGACTTCCGCCAGCTGCTCCGTCGTGCCGCCTGGGTCGGCGCGATCGCCCTCGCCGCGATCGTTGCGACCGGTGTGGTGCAACACCTCGTTCAGGAGCGGACGGTTCGCCGGGTCTGGCATTCGCGCGAGGTACTGCACCTGGCGCGCTCGTCGCTGGCTGTTGCCATGGAACGTGCCGCGGCCGTGCGCGCGTTCACGTTGTCCGGGGACACGGCGTGGATCTCCGCCGAAGCGGAGCTGGCGCACGAGCTGGAGATGATGGTCGCCTCCCTGCGGCAGCTCACCAGCGGCGACCCGCAGCGCTACGCCAATGCCGTCGCGATCGCCGACGGAATCAGGGCGTGGGAACGTGGCGAAGTGGCTCCCGCGCTCGCGCCCACCAGTGGAACGGCGCTCGGATTCGATCCCGGATTGCTCGCCGAGGTCCGCGCCACATTCGAGCGTTTCATCGCAGCCGAGGACGAACTGCTGAACGTCCGGATCGCGCGCGATCGTGCCGTCCACAGCACCGGCCTCGGGTTGCTGATGATGCAGGCACTCCTCGTCGGGGTCGTGCTCGCGCTGCTGGGCCGCATGCTTCGACGCTCCGCCAACGAGCTCGTGGAGCACCAGGCTCAGCTTCAGGAGCAGGCCGTGGAGCTCGAGCACCAGACGGACGAGGCACAATCGCTGGCCCAGGATCTCGAGCTCGCCAACGAGGAGCTGACTGCAGCGCTCGGCGAGGCGCAAACGGCGCGCGACGACCGGCTGGCCGCTGACCGCGGCCGCCTGGAGGCGCTGCACCAGCTCGACGCCGTACTGGCCAGCGCACCAGTCGGATTGGGCTTCCTCGACCGCGAACTGCGCTTCCGACGCGTCAATCCTGCATTGGCCGCCATTCACGGCGTCCCGGCGGGCGAGCACATCGGCCGCCGTATCGACGAAGTGATCCCCAAGCTGGTCCCCGAGGCAGCCGCGGCGCTCGACCGGGTGCTCCGCACCGGAGTCCCCGTGCTTGACCTCGAGATTGCCCGCCCGGCAAGGGAGGACAAGGATCGCACGCGCCACTTCGTCGCCAACATCTATCCTGTCGCATCCGCGGACGGCGCGCGGCTCGGCGTCGGCGTCGTGCTGGTCGAGACCACCGAGCGTCGGGAGCTGGAGGCCCAGCTCCGCCATGCGCAGAAGATGGAAGCCGTAGGGAGCCTGGCCGGTGGGATTGCGCACGACTTCAACAACGTGCTGACCGCGATCAAGAGCTTCAGCGAGCTGGTGCTCGATGACCTGCCGCCGGACAGCCCGTCGCGCCGCGACGTCGGCGAGATCCGCGAGGCCGCCGACCGCGCGGCGGCGCTCACGCGGCAGCTGCTGGCGTTCAGCCGCCGGCAGCTCCTCCAGCCCTTGCTGCTCGACCCCAACGCCGTCCTCCAGACGCTCACGGTGATCCTGGGTCGCCTGCTCGGCGGAGACGTCGAATGTGTCTGGCGACTTCACCCGGACGTGGATCTCGTTCGCGCCGACCCGAGTCAGCTCGAGCAGATCGTCATGAACCTCGCGGTGAACGCGCGGGACGCGATGCCCGGTGGGGGACGTCTTTCGATCGAAACGGCGAACGCCGAGGTCGACGCGCATTCGTCAGCCATGCGCGAGCTGCCACCGGACAACTACGTCGTCCTGGCAATCTCCGACACCGGCGTGGGCATGGATCCGGCGACCCGGGCGAGGATCTTCGAGCCCTTCTTCACGACGAAGGCGGCGGGGCAGGGAACGGGCCTGGGGCTCTCGACCGTCTATGGGATCGTGAGACAGTCGGGTGGCCACATCTTCGTGGAAAGTGAACCTGGGCGCGGTACCACCTTCCGGATCTACCTGCCACGCGCCGAGAAGGCGGCGGGCCCGGACCGCCGGGCCGCCCACCCACTTCCCTCGCTTCCAGCAGGAACTGAGACCGTGCTGCTGGTCGAGGACGACGCCGCTGTGCGGATGGTCGCGTCACGGATCCTGCTTCGGCAGGGTTACCGCGTTCTCGAGGCGCGTAGCCCTTCGGAGGCGCTCGAGGTCGTTACCAGCCACCCGACGACGATCGAGCTCGTGCTCACCGATCTCGTTCTTCCCGAGATGGGCGGCCGAGAGCTGGCCGAGCGGCTGCTCGACGTGCGGCCGAAGATGAGCGTGCTCTACATGTCGGGCTACACCGACGATGCGGTGATCCGGCGCGGACTGCTCGAGCCCGGCATGCCGTTCATCTCCAAGCCGTTCACCGTGGAAGGCATGGTGCGAACCGTGCGCGAGACGCTGGACAATGCGCAGGAAGAGCTGCGAACGTCGAGGGCGTGAACACGCCGCCTGGCTAGCAGCCTCTCAGGGCGCGTCCTCGGCCCGCCCCGGATCGCCTCAGTCATACACCACCCGCGGATCCGACTTCGCATATGCCAGATCCGTCAACAGATTCACCGTCACGAAGACGACGCTCAGAAACAGCACCGAACCCTGAATCGCCGGCAGGTCGCGTCGCGCGATCGCGTTCACCACGTATCGGCCGATCCCTGGCCAGCTGAAGATCGTCTCGGTCAGGATGCTCCCCGTCAGGTAGTAGCCGAAGTCGAGCCCGAGCACCGTGATCACCGGGATCAGCGCGTTCCGGAACGCGTGACGCACGACCACCTTTCGTTCCCCGAGGCCCTTGGCGCGGGCGGTGCGCACGAAGTCGCTCCCCAGCATCTCCAGCATCGCCGAACGCGTCATGCGCGCGAGGAACGCGATCGACCGCATACCGAGCGCCAGCGCCGGCAGGATGATGTACTCGACGCCGCCGTATCCCGACGGTGGCAGCCACCGGAGATGCACGGCGAACACCAGGATCAGCAGAAGGCCGACCCAGTACACCGGAAAGGAGATTCCCAGGTACGCCGCGCCCAGGCTCAGCCGGTCGAGCCAGCCACCGGGCCAGTAGGCGGTGAGCACGCCGATCGTGATTCCGGCCACCGCCGCCAGGAGCATAGCCGCCAGGGCGAGCTGCAACGTGCGCGGAAACCGCTCGATCAGATCCTGAAGGATCGGTCGGTTCGTGATGTACGACCGACCGAGGTCGCCGCGCACCACACCGGCGAGATAGTGTCCGAACTGCACCGGGAGAGGATCATCGAGCCGCAACTCCGCGCGCAGTCGGTCGATCGTCTCCTGGTCCGCCCGCTCCCCCACCATCGCAGCGACCGGGTCACCCGGCGCCACGTAGAGCAGCAGGAACACCACGACAAGCACGCCGAGCAGCGTCGGAACGGCGAGGAGGACGCGGCGGACCACGAAGTTCAGCATTGGATCCCGGATGGTGACAGGGAGAGGGCGCGACGTCCCGCCACCCTATCGCGCGATCTGCACGCGGCTGAGATCCTGCCCGTTGAAGATGACCGGTACCTCGAAGCCGCTGATCCACGGCTGTGTGGCGAACAGCTCGCGGTAGAAGAACAGGAAGATCATCGGCGCCTCGGCAAAGGCCAGCGCGTCGGCCTCGCGGTACAGGTCGCGTCGCGTGGACTCGTCGAGCTCGCGCCGCGCCCTGGCGACCAGTCGATCGTACTCCGGATTTGCATAGAACGACACGTTCCCGCCCACGCCGTGGTTCGCGCCATGGAGCAGGGGATAGAGGAAGTTCTCGGCATCCGGGTAATCGGCGAACCAGTCCTTGACGAACAGGTCGGTCTGTCCATTGCGCGATGCTTCGCGCACCGCCGCCGCCTCGCGCTGTACCAGGCGCGCGCGGATGCCGGCCTGCGAGAGGTAGGCCTGAATCGTCTCCGCCAGGCGGGGGAACGGCGGCGTGGTCGAGCTCCACAGTTCGAGGTCGAGCCCGTTGGGGTAGCCCGCCTCGGCGAGCAGCCGGCGGGCCTCGTCCGGGTCGTAGCGGTACGGTGCACGCGACGTATCGGACCCATCGAGGGACGGCGGGATGACGCCGGCGGCGAGCGCGCCCCGGCCGCCGATCAGCTGATCGAGGATCGTCTGCACGTCGAGCGCGTGATTCAGCGCCCGCCGGACGCGCACATCGCGGAGCGGTCCGCGGTCCACGTTGATCGCCACGTACCACATCCGCAATCCGGGGGCGGAGTGCAGCCGTGCGCGCTGGCCGTCGGCTTCCTCCCACTGCCTCGTCTCGGCCTCGGGGACGTAGAGGATGTCGACCCGCCCCGCTTCGAACTCGGCGACCGCCGTGCTCGGCTCCGGGATGATGCGGGCGAGCAGCGACTCGGCCGCCGGGGGACCGCCGAAGTATTCCTCGTTGCGGGCGAACAGGAGGTAGTCGTCGCGCTGCCAGCGGACGAGGCGCCACGGACCGGTACCCACCGGCTGCTCGCCGAAGTTCGCCGGAATCGAGTCGGGCACGATCGACGCGACCGGCATCGCGAGGAGCTTGGTGAACACGGCCAGAGGTTCAGTGAGGCGGATCACCACCGTGCTGTCGTCGGGGGCAGAGAGTCCCGCGATCCGTTGCGCCTGACCGGCTGCGTACTCGCGCGCACCCTCGATCGGATAGAGGGGCCAGCCGCGTCCGCCGCGGGCTTGCGGGTCGAGAACGCGCTCGAAGCTGCGCACAACGTGTCGAGCGACGAACGGCGAGCCATCGTGGAACCTGACACCGGTGCGCAGATGGAAGGTGTGCACCCTGCCATCGGGCGAGACATCCCACCGCTCGGCGAGCGCCGGAATCACCCGTGCGTCGGGCGTGAGACGGGCGAGGCCGTCGAACACGTAAGCCACAGCGCGGCCGGTCGGCACATCGGTCGAGAACGCCGGATCCAATGACCGCGGATCGTACGAGTCGCGGGAATCGATCAGCGTGCGCCGATCGGGCGTCCCTTCGCCGCCGCGGCAGGCGAGCACTCCCATCAGGAGGAGCGCGAGTGTCGTGAGCGTACGGCTTGGTCGCACGGTTGACTTCGGTGGGGAAGCGGAAGAACTTACCGTGCGATAACAAATGAGTCAATCGTGACTTACGTGCTGTTCGCCGACGATCACGCCGACACCCGCGGGATGGTGCGCGACATCTTCGAGGCGTCGGGCTATGAAGTGCTGGCCGTCGCGGATGGCAGCGCCGCGATGCGCGCAGTGCTGGAGCGGGAACCCGACCTCCTGGTGCTCGACCTCAACATGCCTGGGCTGTCGGGGCTGGAGGTTTGCCGCCAGATCAAGGCGAACCCGTTCACGGCGCACGTGCCGGTGCTCATGCTGACCGCGCAGGGGGAGATCGAGGTCAAGGTCGAGGGATTCGAGGCCGGTGCCGACGATTATCTGGCCAAGCCGTTCGATCCGCGCGAGCTGCGCGCGCGCGCTTCGGCCCTCCTCCGGATCGTACGGCGCGAGGGCGATCGCAATCCGACCACGGGTCTTCCCGGCGGACGGGCGATCGAACAGGAGCTGGAACGTCGCGTTCTGCGCGGCGAGACGTTCGCGGTCGCCTACATCGACCTGGACAATTTCAAGGCATTCGCCGACACGTTCGGCTTCACCGAGGCGGACCGCGTCATACGTGAGACCGGGGCCGCCATGCGTGCCGCGTGCAACGCCACCGGCGGCCCGGGTGCGTTCGTGGGTCATATTGGCGGCGACGATTTCCTCTTGATCCTGGACCCCGCGCACGCCGAGCCCACCGCGCGCGCGGCCGCCGAGCGCTTTCGCGCCGTGGTGGCCGGTGTCGTCGGCGAGCAGGTAGTCGCCCGCGGGACCTTCGAGGGACACGACCGTGACGGCAATCCGCGCCAGTTTCCGATCGCCCGGCTGGCAGTCGTCATATTGATGGTCGAGCCGGCGCGCTGGGTGTCGCCGACGCACCTGGGGGTGCGGGCGGCGGAGCTGAAGAGGCGCGCCAAGCAGCAGGGGGCGGGAACGTTGCTCACCGGCGCCGTGTAATCGAGGTGGGTCGGGTCGAGCCCCGTATTTCGCGTGGCTACATAGTGGATGAGGAGCATTCTCAGGTGGATCGTGCGGAGGGCGGGGTCGCCGTCGACGGATACCATTATCGCCGCTCGCTCGGCGCGCGCGAGTCGCTGCCGGCCGTCGGCGTCGGGATCGTCGTCGGACTCGCCGGCTTCTACCTCGCGCGGCTGCTGATCCAGCGCACGCCACTGGTTCGGCAGCGCGACATCCCCGTAGTCGGCGATCGCGGTTCCGTGGTCCGGGTGCCTCCCGCACGCGTCACGCGGTCGTGATGGACCCATCCCGCTCTCCCATACGGCGTCGCTCGCTCGTTGCTCGCGCCGCCGGCGCGGCGGCCTTGGCGCTGGCGCTCCTCGGCGCTCCCGAGGCCGCCTCCGCCCAGGGTCTCGGTTGCGACGCCGGCGATGTCGAGGTGCGACGCCTGCACTTCGAGGGCAATACGACGTTCACCGACCAGGAGCTCGCCGACTCGCTCGTTACCACCCCATCCGACTGGTATCGTCGGGTCACCCGCGTCTTCGGCGACCGCCGGTGCCTGGATCCCGACGAGATCCAGCGCGATGCGCTCCGGCTCGTCGTCTTCTACCGAATGAAGGGATTCTGGAGCGTCCAGGTCTCGTCCGAGATCCGGTCGACCGGCAGCCGCACCGCCGACGCGGTGTTCACGATCAGCGAGGGCGAGCCGATCATTCTCGACTCGCTGGTCGTGCGCGGGATGGATCCGGCGGACTCGGCCCGCGTAATGCGCGGGCTGGCATTCCCTCTGGGTGATCGTTACGACCGGTACCTGGTCGCGGCCAACATCCGCCAGATAGTCGCGCGATTGCGCAACGAGGGCTACCCGCGTGCCGATGCGCTGACCAACGCCGACATCGACACGGTCGATCGCGTCGCCCGTCTGGACGTCGATGTTCAGCCCGGACCGCGGGCCTACATTGGCAGTGTGCGCGTGCAGGTCGAGCCGGCGGCCGGGAAGCAGCAGGAGATCTCCGCCGCCACGGTGCGCCGTATCATCGGGATCCGGCCGGGCGCGCTCTATCGGGAGCGCGACCTGGTCGTGGCGCAACGCGTTCTCTACCAGCTCGACGCGTACCGCCACGTCGAGGTGCGGATCGCCCCGGACGACCAGCAGCTCGAGGCGGACTCCCTGATCACGATCGACATCGGGCTGATCGAGGGCGACATGCACGCCGCGCTGGTCGGTGTCGGCTACGCTACGCTCGACTGCGTCCGCACGCAGGGGCAGTACACGGAGCGCAACTTCCTCGGCGGTGCCCGGCGGATGGAGCTCACGGGCCGACTCTCCAAGATCGGGGTCGAGGAGGAGTGGCTCCCTTGCGGAATCGTCCGTAATGACCCGTTCAGTCAGCAGCTCAACTACAGCGTCAGCGCCTCGTTCAGCCAGCCGGCGCTGTTCGGCATCGGTCCGCGGTCGCTGCCGACGATAGGTGTCTACAGCGAGCGCCGATCGGAGTACCGGGCGTTCGTACGAGCGACCAGCATCGGTCTGATCGCCTCGCAACGGGTCGAGGCGCGCCCGCGATTGCCGGTGGTTCTGTCGTACCAGGTCGAGCTCGGACAGACCGATGCGCAGCCGGCGCTCTTCTGCGCCGTGTTCGGCGTCTGCGATGTGATCGATCAGGAGCAGCTCAAGGCGCGAAAGTGGCTGGCGGTGGCCTCCGCATCGCTCGTACGGGATCGAACCGACGACCCGTTTGCTCCGGCATCGGGCTCGATCCTGCGGCTCGACTTCCGCCATGCCTCCACGGCGATCGGGTCGAGCCCGGATGTGCAGTTCAACAAGCTCGTCACCGACGCCTCGCGCTACTGGCGGATCGGCGAAGGGCAGGTGCTCGCCGCGCGCATCCGCCTCGGCGGTGTGCTCGGGGCATCGTACGCCGAAGTCGATCAGTTCATTCCCCCGCAGGAGCGACTCTACGCCGGTGGTCCGTCCACTGTGCGTGGCTTCCGGCAGAACGAGCTCGGCCCGATCCTCTATCGCGTGGACAGCTACGACACCATTCCGGGCCCCGGGAACGCGGTCTACTACCGCGCCAGTCCGGATACGGATCGCCCGGAGGCGATCCCCAAGGGCGGCAACACGCTGATCGTCGGGAACGTCGAGTACCGGATGCGGAGCCCCGTGCTCCCGAACCTGCTCCAATGGACGGCGTTCGCCGACGTCGGAGCGGTCTGGAATCGGGAGGACGAGCACCTCTCGTGGAGCGAGCTTCGGTGGACGCCGGGGATCGGGCTCCGAGTCATGACCCTCATCGGGCCCGTTCGGGTCGATGTGGGGTACAATCCCTACGCTCGGCGGGCGGGTGCGGCATTCTACGATGCCCCGCTCGACGAGGAGGGCTCGGCACCGCTCTTCTGCGTCAGTCCGGGCAACACCATCCCGATCATCGATGGCCGCCCGCCGGCTGACGCTCCGAGCTGTAACGCTACCTTTCAACCGGCCACACGCCGCGGTTTCGCGCAGCGGCTGAACTTCAGTTTTTCCATCGGGCAGGCGTTTTGACTGAGGGGATAGAGGATAGGGGGGGATAGGGGGGACGACGGAGCGGTTGCCCCCGCCCGAGGTGACCCGCTCCCCACGGCTGGCGTCACGCCTATTGGAGGGGCGGGTACTGGCGCGCCGGGTCGCACTCGTCTCTCGGCAACACCGCAACCCGTTCCCTATCCCCCATCCCCTGTCCCCCGTCCCCCGCTCCATGTCCCGTCGCCGTCTGGTCGTCCTCGCGAGCACGCTCGCGCTCCTAGCCCTCGGGCTGGTAGCGTCGGTCGTCGTGCTCGGTGTGACCCATACGGAATACGGGCGCGAGCAGGTGCGCACTTTCATCATGGCCCGCATCGCCGCCAACGTGCAGGGCACGATGTACATCGGCCGGATCGGGGGTGGTCTGCTCACCGGGGTGACCATCGACTCCCTCGAGATACGGGACCGGGACGACTCGCTGTTCGTCGCTTCCGGCCCGATCACCGTGCACTACGACCCGCGGGATCTGATCGACCGGCGAATCCTCATCTCCTACATGTCGGTCGAGCGACCGGTAGTGCGGTTGCAGGAGAACGAGGCCGGGCGCTGGAATTTCCAGCGGATCTTCCAGGGTGACCGGCAGCGCCAGCAGCCGCGGCAGACGCGCGGGCTCGGGCTGGGAGACTACATCGTGATCGACTCGCTGGACGTGCGCGGCGGGGAGTTCACGCTCGTCATGCCGTGGCATCCGGAGGAGACTCTGCGGGGCGCACGGCGCGACAGCGCGATAGCCGAGAACCTGGCCCGCGAGGATGCCGAGATCCGTCCCGCTGGCGGCAATTACGCGCGAATCCGGCGGTGGACCGACCTCCACGCGAGCGCCTCCTACCTCCGCCTGGCCGATCCCGACAGCGCCGGGCAGCTCGTCGCGCTCACCGACTTCCGCGTGGTGGAGTCCGATCCGCCGTTCGTGGTGTCGAACGGGCGCGGAACGGCGCGCCGGCTCGGCGACTCGCTGTGGCTCAACATCCCGCGTTTCGACCTCCCCGGTTCGACGGCCAGCGGATCCGGGAAGATCGTCTGGGGGAGCGGCATCCCCGTGCGTTACGCGATCAAGATCATCGGCGACTCGGTCTCGCTGGCCGACGTCGCGTGGGTTTATCCGACCATGCCGACTACCGGCGGCGGACGGATGCGGCTCGACATAAACAACGAGCGCGACCCGCGAATCATTAATTACGCCATCTACGACATGGACGTGCGGACGACGCACTCCCGGCTTCGCGGGGCAATGACGTACGGCGTCGGCGGGCCGGTTCTCCGCCTCACCGACGTAGCGCTGGAGGCGCTCCCGGTCGATTTCCGGCTGATCCGCCAGTTCAACGGTGCGCCATTTCCCGTCGACTGGGCCGGGACGCTCAACGGAACGGTGCGGGCATCGGGAGGGCCGCTCGATCGCTTCATCGTCGACGACGCGCAGGTCGTTTTCCGTGATGCGCACGTGCCGGGCGCGGTCTCGCGATTCACGGGTCGCGGCGAGCTCGACATCCTCGAGCCGGCGTTGACCACTTTCCGCGGCTTCGATCTCGAGGTCCAGCAGCTCGACCTGCGCACGCCACGGCACGTCTTCCCGACGTTTCCGGCGCTGGACGGGATGGTCGTTGGAAGCGCGACGCTCGACTCGGTGTGGACGGACGTGCGTTTTCGCGACGCCGACCTCACCCACCGTGACGGGCCGGGAGAGACATCACGTCTCACCGGCCGCGGCCGGGTCACGCTGGAGGAGGAGTTTCTCGTCTACGACCTCGTGCTCGACGCCGAGCGGGTGGCGTTCACCACGCTGGCTCGCTCGTTCCCCGACCTGCCGCTGCGTGGCAGCTACCGTGGACCGATGCGAGTTCAGGGAACGGTCGAGGACATGGGCCTGATCGCCTCGCTCAACGGACCCGGTGGCACGCTGGCGGTGAACGGGCAGTTCGACTTCTATCCGCCGGCATTCGGAATGCGCGGCATTGCGCGGCTCGAGAACGTCGATCTGCGCACGCTCCTCGAGCGCGACGACCTGCCTCGCACGTCGTTGACCCTTTCCGCCGATGCCGATCTGCGCGGCGACTCGCTGGCCGACCTGAGCGGAACCGCGGGACTCGTGTCGGAGAGGTCCGAGTACGATTGGCTGCGCATCCACCCCTCCCGGGCGAGGCTCCGTTTCGCCGATGGCAAGGTGCGCGTCGACACGCTGGTGCTGGAGACCACGGCCGGTCAGATCGACGCCGGTGGTGCTCTGGGCCTCGTTGCCGGCCGCGCCGACTCGCTCGGGATCGTGGTGCGAGTCGATTCGCTCGGCGGTCTTCGGAGCGTGCTCGGCTTCCCCGCCGCCGAGCCGGTGGCCAACAACGGGGAACGGCACATCGTCGCCGAAGACTCGCTCGGCGGCATGCTCTGGTTCGCCGGGGCGCTGCGCGGCTCGCTCGACAGTCTGGCGCTCAGCGGTGAGCTTCGAGGCAGCGAGCTGATGGTGGGTGCCCACCGGGCCGAGGACCTGGAGGGGCGGATCGCCCTCGGTAACGTCACGCGCGAGCCGGTGGGGCACGTCGAGCTGCGCCTGGACAGCGTCCAGACGCCGGGCGTCCGCACGATCGACCTCGCCGGATCGCTGCGAATCGACGATCGAAGCTCCGGACGGCTCCAGCTGGGCGCGAGCGCCCCCAACGGGCCCGCGGCGCGTCTCTCCGCCGACGTCCGGCTGGAGAACGGCGGGGCGAGCGCGCGGGTCGACGAGCTGGCCATCGTCGCCGATGAGAGGGCACCGTGGGAGCTGTCGTCGCCGGTGGCGCTGAGGATCGACGGCGACGGCTGGTCGATCGATTCGATCGAACTTCGACGTCCGGGCGGGGCACGAGTCTCCGCCGCCGCGCGTATTCCGCGCCAGGAGCCGATCGAAGCCCGACTGGTCGCTGACCAGCTCCCGCTCTCCGACGTCGGCGTCCTCGCGCAGGCACGCGCCCCGCTCGATGGCACGGCCTCGATCGACATCCGGGTGAGTGGCACCCGTCGCGAGCCGCGATATCTGGTGAACGGCACGCTGAGCGACGCCAGCGCTGGCGACGTGAACATCGAGCGGCTCACGGTCGGTGGCCGCTACGCCGACCACGAGCTCATCGCGTCGATGAACCTCTTCCGGCGCCAGCGACCGGTGATGACCGCCGAGCTCGCGCTTCCCATCGATCTCTCGCTCACCGACGTCGAGCGCCGGCGGGGTGACGCACCCCTGCGCGGGAAGATACGCACCGACAGCGTCGAGCTCGGAATTCTCGAGACGTTCACCACCGGCGTCAGGAACGCGACCGGCCGGATCGTCACCGACGTCGACCTCGGAGGAACGTGGGAGCACCCGGTGCTCACCGGCCGCATCAACATCGCCGACGGCGCACTCGACGTGCCCGCGTTGGGTATCCGCCTCGAGCGCGTCGATGCCGACGTCGCCCTCGCCGGCGACAGCATGCACATTCAGCGGATCTCGGCGCTGTCCCGCCGGGACGGGAATCCGCGGGCCGACACCGCGTCACTGACCGGCTTCGTGCGGTTTGCCGACCTCGACGATCCGCAGCTCGGACTCCGCTTTTACGCCCGCAATTTCACTGTCGTCAACCGGCGCGGCCTGGCGAGACTCGATGTGTCCACGCCTGCGGCCGGGCTCCAGCTCACCGGCCGGGCCACGTCATCCCGCCTGGTCGGTTCGCTCCTCCTCGAGCGCGGGGAGATCGTCATCCCGGAGCTCGTTCAGAAGCGCCCGATAGACCTCTCTGATCCCGAGCTCTACCGGATGGTGCAGACCACGCTGCCCGACGACCAGCGGTTCCTGCCGAGCGGCCCGAGCCGATTCGTGCAGGGGCTGACGCTCCAGGGCGTGCGGCTGATCATCGGCGATGAGGTCTGGCTTCGCTCGTCCGAGGCGAACATCAAGCTTGGCGGCGAGGTGGCCGTGACGACCGACCGCCGCCTCCGTCAGGGCGAGCTGGGAATGACGCAGCTCGAGCGCGACGGGCCGGCCGACCGCGCGCGCCTCGCGCTCGAGGGAACGCTGAGCGCGGACCGCGGAACGTACACGCTCAATCTGGGACTCGTCCGACGCACCTTCGAGGTCGACACGGGACGGGTCATCTTCTACGGCGATGCCGAGCTCAACCCGGCACTGGACATCGGCGCGCTCCACACGGTGCGCCAGTACAACCGACAGGACGTGCGCATTCGCGTGCACATCGGCGGTACGCTCGACGAGCCGGTGCTCACGCTGTCCAGCGCCGAGGGGCTGCCGATCTCTCCACCCGTGCTCCTCAGCTATCTCGTCACGGGCCAGCCGAGCGTCGACGTCGGCAGCCCCACGGCCGCCGCGTCGATCCTCCTTCCTACCGTGGGCAGCTGGTTCGGCTCGCAGCTCGCCGGCGCCAGCGGCGGATTGATCGACTACGTGCAGGTGCAGACGGCCGGGGTCGAGCAGGGTCGCACCTTCGGCGAGATCTTCCAGAACCGGGCGAGCCTGCTCTCGGGCACCAGCCTGGGGGTGGGCAAGCAGCTCAACAACCGCACCTTCGTGAGCGCCACGGCGGGGTTGTGCAAGATCGTATCGAACGACGTCAGCTTCAACACATCCGAGCTGTTCAGCGAGGTGGTCGGGTTCAAGCTGGAGCACCGGCTGAACCATGGATTCTCGGTCGAGTTCGGATCCGAGCCTGCCTCCAGCGCGCTCCTCTGCCAGCCGGGCATGCGCGGTGTGGTGAACACGCCCCCACGACTCGGGTTCGACATATTCCGGGCGTGGACTTTCTAATGGATGCTCCTGTGACGGGCAGCCCCTCTCCCTGCACCTGGCCCGGCGCAACTCGACCTGCCGCCACGAGCCAACCCTGAGCAACCCGGAACGGATCAAGCGACGAGCGACACACCCATAGCCGGGCCGCCGGCAGCACCATGCCCGGCCGTCCATCCGCGAGAAGATCCCCCCATTCGTGTGCAGCCTCCCCGTCCCCGCGGCCGGGTCCTCCTGATCGCCAATCCGGGCTCCCGTCGAGGCGCCCCGCTACTCGACTCCGCGCTGTCGGCGTTCCGCAGCCTGGGCGTTCGCTGCGATGCGATGCGTACGGAGGGCGAAGGCCACGCCGCCGCGCTGGCCAGGGAGTACGCGTCGCGCTACGAGGTCGTTTTCACGCTCGGCGGCGACGGAACGGCGATGGAGGTCGTCGGCGCGCTGGCCTCGACCGGCCGGCTCATCGGCGTTCTCCCCGGCGGCACCGGAAACCTCATTGCCCGCGCCCTCGCCATTCCGCTCGACGTGCCCAGCGCCGTCCGAGCTCTGCTCGACGGCCACGAGGCGTGGATAGACCTGGGCCGGCTCGAGGGCGGCCGCCGATTCGCATTCGCCGCGGGCGTCGGAATCGACTCGCGGATGGTCGAGCGCACCCCGGCCGTCCTCAAGCGGCGTCTCGGAATCGTCGCCTACCTCCTCAGTGCCGCCAACGCGGTGCTCTCCGGCGATGCCTTCCAGGCACGGATCACCGTGGACGGCGTGGTGCACGAACGCGTTGCCGCCATGGTCATGGTGACGAACTTCGGCGCGATCTTCGACGAGCTGATCACGCTTGGCCCCGGCATCAGTCAGGATGACGGACTTCTCGACCTCTGTGTGTTCTCACCAGGCTCCCTCCGGGATGCGGTACGCATCGCATGGCGCTTGTTCCGCAAGGACTTCCGCGCCGACCCGTGCATTCTTTACGCACCTGGGCAGGTGTTCGTCATCGAGACATCACCACCGCGCCGCGCGCAGGCCGATGGAGAGCTTCTCGGAATGACGCCATTCAGGGTAAGCGTGGAGCCCCGGGCCGCCCGCCTGCTCGTGCCGACCCGCGATTGACCTCACTGTAAAGAATCTGTACATTCGGCGCGCGTCTCACTCGATGGGACGCGTCCTTCCTTCAGTCGCGATGCCAGACCATCAAAACGCCGCGGCAGCGCACGACACCTCGCAAGTTCCGACCACGACGAGTTTCGGCACGCCGGGCGCCTCGGGCTTGGAGTGGCTGGCCCGCCTCCACCGGCTGCACGGACGCCTGGTGGCCGAGCCGACGCTGGCCGGGCGAATTGCGCTGGTTCTCGAATCGCTGGTCGAGATTGGTTTCGATCGTGCCGTGCTGACCGTTCGGGACGCGGCGTTGGAGCCGATCGAGACGCACGTCCGCGGTCTCGGTACGAGGGAGGCGGAAGCGCTCCGCGAGGCGGTCGGTGGTGGCGTCGTGTGGCGCCGGCGGTTCGATGAGTTGGGGCGGTTCCGTAACGGCCGAGGTTTTCTGCTCGATCCAACGGACCCGTGGATCGTGCGCGAGCTCGGTGACGAGCTCGCCGGCTTGCTGGTGCCGCCGGGCGACGGAGTCGGACACGGCGCGCCCGTATTCCTTCTCCCGCTCAATGGCAGCGGCGGCTTCGTGCTCGGCACACTCCTGCTCGCCCGCGAGCCTGGCGCGCCGGCGGCCACGGGTGAGGAGATGCGGTTGGCCGAGCTGATCGCTCAACACATCACCACGTCTCTCGAGGAGGCCGAGCTGTCGCGGGTCGCGCGCCGTCGCGGCGAGCGTCTCCAGCGGCTCCAGTCCGTCGGCGCGACCCTCGCCCGGTCGCTCGACGAGCGCGAGATCGTTCGCGAGCTGGCGCGTCAGGTAACACGGCTGGTCGCCTGCGATGGCGTGGTCATCGCGCATCCAGACGTCAACAGCGGCGTGGTCATCACCGCACTTCGGCTCGTTCGCGGGGTGGAGCGGCCGCGCGGCCCGCAGCCGCTGGCCGCCGGGCCGATCGCCGAAGTCGTACGCAGTGGGCGGGCCGTTCGGATCGAGGATTTCATGCCCGCGAACGGCGCCGACGACGTCGTCGGCGATGGGGAGCCCGCCCGGTCGGTGCTCGCCGTGCCGATGCGGATCGGACTCCAGCTCGTCGGAGTGCTCGCCGTGCACGCCGAAGCGCGCGGAATCTACGATGCGGACGACGAGGAAGTACTCCAGGCGATCGCGTCGCAGGCCGGCACGGCCATCATCAACGCCCGACTCTATTCCGAGAGTCAGCACGAGCGCCGGCAGAGCGAGGCGCTGGCCGAGGTCGCCCGGGCCGTGAGCGAGTCGCTGCGTCTGGGCGAGGTGCTGCGACTGATCCTCCGGCATGCGACGGCGCTGCTGCACGCGCAGGGCGCCAGCGTTTCCCTTCGAGAGGGCGAGTCGGCCCTCGAGGTCGTTGCCGGGATCGGCACCGGCGAGCCGCTGGTCGGGATGCGCGTCCCCGTGCGAGCCAGCCTCGCCGGCCGGGCGATCTTGCAGGGGAGCTACATCATCGTCAACGACTCGACGGGTGGCGAAGCGCCGGCCGATGTCGTGGAGCCCTCGAGCGATGAAGCGAGGCGGCATGGAATGACGGATCGGTCGGCTGGCGCTGGCGCGACCGGTGGAGCCGCCGTCGCCGGCGAGACGCAGCGCACCGTCATCGTCCCGCTCGTCACGGCGCGCGGTGCCATCGGCTGCCTCTCGGTGATGGATCGCTCCACGGATTTCACCGAGGAAGACGCCCGGGTTCTCCAGCGCCTCGCCGACCAGGTGGCCGTCGCGATCGTGAACGCCCGCTTGTTCGAGGAGGTGGCCGAGGCGACGCGGGAATGGAGCGTCGCCTTCGACGCCGTCGCCAGCGGCATGGTGCTCCTCGACGCACGCGGCCGGATCACACGTTGCAATGCCCGCAGCCTCCAGCTCGCCGACGTCGCCGAGGCGACCGCGCTGGTCGGCCACACATTCCACGAAGTGGTGCTCGGCGAAGCCGAGCCTTGCGACGCCTGCGTCCATCTGACGGCCATTCGCGAGGGCCGGATCGTGCGGTCGACGCATCGCTCCCCCGGGCGGGGCCGGATCTTCGACATCCTCGCATCCCCACACCCCAATGGCGGTGCGGTGGTCACCTTCGACGACGTCACCGCGCACCACGCTCTGGCCGAACGTCACCGACTGGTGCTGGAGACGGCGAGCGACGCGATCGTGATGACCGACCTGGAGCGACGCATCGTCTTCGCCAACCCGGCGGCGGAAGCACTCTTCGGGCGCGCCGCCTCACTCGCCGGCCTGACGCTGGCCGATCTCGTGTTCGACGAGATGGCGGCGGCCGCCCGCGACCACGTGATCCGGGCGCTGGCCGGCGAGCCGCAGCACTGGGAATCGGTGATCGTGCGTCCCGATGGCGAGCGCAGGATGGTCGCCGCCAGCACGGCTCCACTGCGCCATCTCGGCGAGGTCCGGGGCGTCGTCGCCTCCCTCCGCGACGTGACCGACGAGCGCCGCGCCCGCGACGCGGTCGCGCACTCCGAGGCCCGATATCGCAACCTGTTCGAGACGGCCACCGACGCGATCTACACGCTCGACGCCAGCGGATCCTTCACGTCGGTGAACCAGGCGACGTGCGACATCTCCCGTCATGCGCGCGAGGAGCTACTCGGACGGAGCACGCAGCGCCATCTCGACCCCGACGAGCTCGGCGACGTGCGGGCGCACTTCGCCGCCGCGCTGTCCGGTGAGAGCCGCCGCTACCAGTGTCGCTTTCTCACCAGCGACGGCGAGTGGCGGCTCCTCTCGGTCACCAACACGCCGATCCGCACCCGCGACGAGGTGGTGGGCGTGCTCGGCATCGCCCGCGACGTGACCGAGGAGCGGCGGCGCGCCGAAGCCCTCCAGCGCTCCGAGGCTCGGTACACCCGGCTCGTCGAGACCGCGTCCGATGCGATCTTCACGGTCGACGAGCATGGGTGCTTCACATCGATCAACCGTGCCCTCGAGCGTTCCGTCGGGCGGCCGCGCGAGTCATTGATCGGAGTCCGGTTCACCGATGTGGTGGACCCCCGCGATCGCCAGGCATGCTGGAACGTGTTCCAGCGCACGCTCGCCGGCGAGCGCACGCGCCTCGAGTTCCGCTACAACCATCACTCCGGCGCACAGCGCGACGGCTCTATCATTACTACGCCGATCGTGGAGGGCGACAAGATCACCGGTGGACTCGGCGTCGTCCGTGACATCACCGAGGAGAAGCGGTTCGCGCGGCAGATGATGCAGCAGGAGAAGCTCGCCGCCGTCGGCCAGCTGGTGAGCGGTGTGGCGCACGAGTTGAACAATCCTCTGGCCGGCGTGATCGCCGTCTCCCAGCTCCTCCTCGGCCAGACATCGGCCGGGGATCAGCACCGCTCGGTGGAGACGATCCACTCCGAAGCCCGGCGGGCCGCCAAGATCGTCGCCAGCCTCCTCACTTTTGCCCGACAGCATCAGCCGGAGCGGCGCGCGACCGACCTGAACCAGGTGGTGCTCGACACCGTCGAGCTGCGGCGCTACGCCATGCGCGTGCGCCAGATCGAGCTCGACATCTCACTCGATCCGGAGCTGCCTCAAACGTTCGCCGATGGCGCTCAGCTTCAGCAGGTGGTACTCAGCCTGATCAGCAACGCCGAGCAGGCGGTCTCCGAATCGTGGCCGGGCGAGAAGCGCATCATCGTTCGCACGGCGCGTGACGGAGACCTGCTTCTGCTGCGTATCACCGACACCGGCCCCGGCGTGACGAGCGACAACGTCGAGCGGATCTTCGATCCCTTCTACAGCACCCGTCCGGCCGGTCAGGGGCAGGGACTCGGCCTCTCGGTTTCCGACGGTATCGTGCGCGAGCATGGCGGACGCATTCGCGTCGAGTCGCCGCCGGCAGGTGGCGCGTCGTTCGTCGTCGAGATTCCGCTCGTTGACCCGCCGGAGCGCGCAGCCGAGCCGCCCCCGATCGTACAGTCGTCATCGGCTCGCGGTCGCTCGGTCCTGGTGGTCGACGACGAGCCGGCGATCCGCCTCGCGATCGCCACCTACCTGGCGCAGTCCGGGCACAACGTCGACGCCGTCGGCTCCGGCGGCGAGGCGCTGCGTCGTCTCGGCCAGCGTCGCTATGACGCGATAGTCCTCGACCTGCGCATGCCGGACATGTCCGGCGACGCGATCTACGCGGAGCTCGAGGCCCGCGACCCCGAGCAGGCTGCGCGGATCGTCTTCCTCACGGGCGACGTACAGAGCGAATCTGCACGCACGTTCGTTCGGGCCACGGGACGTCCGTGCCTCAGCAAGCCGTTCATGCTCGATGAGCTCGCGAGCCTTCTCTTCGCCGCCAGCGCTAGCTGATGCCAACCATACTTCTGATCGACGATGAGCGGGACATCACCGCCGCCCTCGGCACCTTCTTCGAGCGGGCCGGACACCAGGTGGTGCGCGCCCACACCGGAGAGGAGGGAATCGACTGGTTCCGCCGCACCCGGCCGGATCTCGTCCTGCTCGATGTCGCGCTCCCCGACATCAGCGGTTTCGACGTCCTCGGCCGACTCCGCGATCATCAGCCGGTGGTGATCATGATCACCGGCCACGGCGATGTTCCGCTGGCAGTGCGCGCGATGCAGGAGGGTGCGGAGAACTTTCTCACCAAGCCGATCGAGCTCCCCCACCTCGCCGTTGCAGCCGAGCGTGCGCTGGAGAAGGCCAGGTTGCGGCAGATGAACAGGTTTCTCACCGAACGACGCGGTGGCGGAGCGACCAGCGCTCTCCTCGGCTCATCGCCGGCGATGCGGGACCTCGCCGAGCAGATCGAACTTCTCGCCCGGAGCGAGAAGACCACGGTCCTGCTGCTGGGCGAGAGCGGAACCGGCAAGGGACGCGTGGCCGAGCTCATCCACGCCCGCAGTCCGCGCGCCGACCAGCCGTTCATCGAGGTCAACTGCGCGGCCCTGACCGCGGATTCGCTAGACACCGAACTGTTCGGGGTGGATCGGGCCCCCGGCGATTCGGGCGACGGCCGCATCGGGCTGCTCGAGATGGCCGATCGGGGCTCGCTGTTCCTCGACGAGATCGGCGACCTCGCCTCGAACCTCCAGCCCAAGCTGCTCCGGGTGCTGGAGGGCAAGGGGTTCCGGCGCTCCGGCGGCATGCAGGAGATGAAGGTGGACGCGCGGCTGATCGCCGCCACGAGCAAGGACCTGGTCAACGAGGTCACCGCCGGCAACTTTCGCGAGGACCTCTACTATCGTCTGAGCGTCATGCCGATCAATCTTCCGCCGCTGCGGGCGCGCGCTCGCGAGGACCTGGTGGAGCTGATCGCCCATCTGCTCGACGAGCTGCACCCACATCTCGCCGATGCACCGGCGGCGGTCTCGGAGGCCGCGCTCGACCGCCTCCTCCGTTACGCCTGGCCGGGGAACATCCGCGAGCTGCGCAACGTGCTCGAGCGGGCGATGATCATGGGACGAGGCGCGGGTCAGCTGCTCCCCGAGCATCTCCCGGGCGAGGTCCGCGACGCGAGCGGCGCGGCCGTCGAGCACCACGTGCCCAAATCGCTCGGCGAAGTCGAGCGGATCCACATCGAGCGGACGCTCAGGGCCCACAACGCCAATCGTACGCGCGCCGCCAAGGAGCTCGGCATCTCCCGCGCGACGCTGATCAAGAAAATCAGGGAGTTCGGTCTCGGCGCTCGCCGATGACGGGAGGAAATGCGATGAAGGAGCTCAAGGAACGGGACGCGATGATCTGCCGGTCGTGCGGCAACGAGGAGCGCGCCTCGGAGGGGTACCCGTGCAACGACTGCGGCACGTTCATCTGCGTGATCTGCAACTTTCGCGGCGTCGTCCTGTGCAAGGCGTGCACGGAGAAGAAGAGTGCGGCGGAGAACGGATTAGGGGAGAGGGACGAGGGACGAGGGACGAGGGACGAGGGACGCGAGACGTGAGACGCGAGACGCGAGACGCGAGACGAGGACGATTGGGATGGCGGGCCGAATGACGCGCGTGCTGGGCTGGCAATGATGTAGGTTATGGCGCAGCGCCGCCCGGCGGCTTCCTCGTCCCTCGTCCCTCGTCCCTCGTCCCTCGTCCCTCGTCCCTCGTCCCTCGTTTCGCCAATGCCCGACTTCACTCCGCTCGCCCTGGCGATCGGACACGCGACCGATGAGGCGGGCGGCACCGGTGTGACCATCGTCCGCGGCACCGACGGCCCGTTTCGCGCCTCCGCCGCGACGATCGGCCGGGCCACCGGTACGCGGGAAATGCATCCGCTGACACCGGGTCACATCGTCGATCGGGTGGATGCGATCCTCCTCACCGGGGGCTCCGCCTATGGTCTCGATGCCACCGCGGGTGCGATGCGGTGGTTCGAGGAGCGCGGACGCGGGCACCCCGTCGGAGCGGGCGTCGTCCCCATCGTCCCCGCCGCGGTGATCTTCGATCTTCTCCCGTGCGGCCGCTTCGACGCGCGCCCCACGCCCGCGATGGTATACGAAGCGTGCGAGCGCGCCGCCTCGCGCGACGTCGCCGAGGGGAGCGTCGGTGCCGGCACCGGTGCGACGGTGGGGAAGGGAGCCGGACTGCAGTATGCCATGAAGGGAGGCGTCGGATGCGCCGTGCGTGCATCGTCGAACGTCACCGTGGGTGCGATCGCAGTCGTCAACGCGCTCGGCGACGTGCGCGGCGCCGACGGGGCGATCCTCGCCGGCGGACGCGATCCCGATGGGCGGTTCGTCGACATCGCGCGCCGGATCGCGGGCGGCGCGGTCCCGCAGCGCCGCTTCGCCGACCTCCAGAGCCGCAACACGACCCTGGCCGTCGTCGCCACATCGGCGCTGCTGACGCGCGTTCAGCTGCGCGGGCTGGCGGCGGCGGCCGGCGCCGCGCTGCACCGCCGGATCACTCCCAGTGGCACGAGCTTCGATGGCGATGTGATCTTCGCCGTCGGTCCGCTCGAGGGGGCAACGGCCTCTCCCCTGCATGTGGAGGGGCTCGCCGCCCTCGCTCTCGAGGAGGCGATCGAGCGCGCCGTCCGCCTCGCGCGCGGCCGCGACGGGATACCCGGTCTGGCCGAGGAGGCAGCGACATGAACGAACTGCCCCGGGTGGGTGAGAAGGTGGTCGTCCGAGCGGCCATCGCGCCAATGCACGAAGAACCGCGCGTCTCCAGCCCGCAGAGCTCGCAGCGCGTTTCGGGGCAGATACTCGACGTGCTGGAACTGCGCGACGCATGGCTGCACGTACGCGGCTCCGACTCGTACGAGGGGTGGGTTCACCGCGGCTACCTCGACGGTCTGGCCCGGTTCGAGCCGGACCGGGAGGAGATCCTGTACTCGCTGGGATGCGTCGTCGAGCAGCAGGGCGGCGGCCGGCGCGCGCTGCCGCTCGGTGCGCGCCTGTGGCCCGCCGAGCTGGTGGTCGACGGCGACGCCGTTTCCGAACGGGAACGCCCCGACCGATTCCCGCGGACCCGCGCACGGCTCGCCGGCAGCGCGCGCACTGTGTATGCCGGGGCTCCCTACCAGTGGGGCGGGATCACTACGTGGGGCGCAGACTGCTCGGGCTTCGTCCAGTCGATCTGCGATCTTCACGGCATCCTGCTGCCGCGCGATGCCTGGCAGCAGGCGCTGGTGAGCGGGGAACACGCCACCGATCTCGCCCTGTTCGACGAAGGCGATCTCCTCTTCTTCTCGGATCGCTCGGATCGCTCGGATCGCTCGGATCGCCGGATAACGCACGTGGGCATCGCCCTTGGCGCTCGGGCGATGGCCCACAGCGCCCTCGGCCGCGGCGGCAACTGTGTGGACGTCCTCGAGGAGGGTGATCCTTACGTGGAGTCGCTGCTCTCACGCTTCGTGACCGGAATGCGCCTGAGCGGCTGGATCGAGGAGGGCGACTAGGGCTCAGGCGAGCATTCCCTTCGACACCCCCATGCCGGCCGTCGAACGCACCGTCAGCGCGACCTCGGCGGTCGGGATGTCGTCGAGGGAGATGTTCATGGTGAACCGCCCTACGCGGTCGATCGGGAGGTCGATCGAGGCGATCAGGGGGAGGTCCATCTCGCGCACTTCGTTCGGCGGTGCGGCGATGTCGAGGTCGCCGGTGGTGGACCAGAGCTCGACCCCCTCGGGGTTCAGCCAGCGGAGCGTCACCGTGTGCGTCCCTACATCCACGCGGGCGCCCTTGAACCGGAGCACCAGGTGGGCACGCGGATGGACCGTCGGCAGCGTCGCCACCTGCACGGCGTCGAAGACGCCGAGCACGTTGAGCTTCCCCTCCTGCGAGAGGTTGGCGGCGTCGGCGAACAGAGCGAAGGATACTTGCATCGGGGCAACTTATGCGGGTTCACCGGCGGTGGCCAGAAGCACAGATCGATTAGATCGAGGGGTTCAGAGTCGTTGAACGGAGCTCGACGACTCTGACTCCTCCGTGCGCTGATTCCTGGCGGGGCCAATCAGCGGTCCGCGGCGCCAAAACTTCAGCCGAGTCCTTATGTTAGGAGCATGATCTCCACGGAGTCGGGTGCCGACGCGCCCGGTCGCGTTCATCGAGCGCGGCCGGGCGTCTCGCTGACCGATGCGATGCTGGTCACGATGGCCGCGATCTGGGGGATCAACATCTCCGTCGTCAAGATCGGCACGCAGATGCTGGAGCCGCTCGCCTACAACAGCATCCGCGTAGCCCTCGCCGCGGTGTCGCTGCTCATCATCGGCGCGCTGGGGAGCCGTCCCTGGCCGGCGCCGCGACAGGTGTGGACGCTGCTCGGCCTCGGCGTGATCGGCAACGGTCTCTATCAGGTGTTCTTCATCGAGGGGATCGCGCGCACGCGCGCCGGGAGCGCCGCCCTCGTGCTGGCGGCAACCCCCGCATTCATTGCGCTGATCGGCCGTGCGCGTGGCGTCGAGCGCATCTCGTCGCGCGGAATGCTCGGCATCGCCATCTCCGTCGGCGGAATCGGACTCGTGGTCTACGGCGGTGTGGCGCACCCGGCCGACGCCGGCACGCTGCTCGGCAACCTGCTCGTTCTGGCCGGTTCGCTCTGCTGGGCCGTCTTCACGGTGCTGCTCCTGCCACACACGCATCAGGTGGATGGCATTAAGCTCTCCGCGCTCACGCTCACCGGCGGCGCGATCCCGCTCCTGCTCCTCGGCGCCCCGGCGATCGCGGCGACGGCATGGAGTCGCGTGCCCGCCCTGGCCTGGGGCGCGATCCTGTTCAGCGGTATCGGCGCGCTCGTGATCGCCTATCTGTTCTATTATCGTGGAGTACGGCTGCTCGGACCCACCCGTACCGCAATGTACGGCAACCTCCAGCCGATCATCGCGTTGTTCGTGGCCTGGCTCACGCTGGGAGAGACACCCACGATCTGGCAGGGGCTGGGGGCTGGCAGCATCATGACCGGACTGCTCATGACACGGATGTGACGACTCTCGTTCTGTTCGACATCGACGGCACGCTGCTCTGGACTGACGGTGCGGGCCGGCGCGCGATCCACGCCGCGCTGGTCGAGATCTTCGGTGCCTCGGGACCAGCCGACTACTGGTTCGACGGCAAGACCGACCGACAGATCGTCCGCGACCTGATGCGGCATGCCGGGCACGGTGATACCCACATCGACGCCCGGATGGATTCGCTTCTGGCCGCGTACGCCGGGCGCCTGCGTCACGAGCTGCGCGCGTCCGCCCAACCGCCGGTGCCGCTACCCGGCGTGCTGCCCCTGCTCGACGCTCTGGAGGCCCGGCCGAACGTCGTGCTCGGACTGCTGACCGGCAACATCGCCGAAGGGGCGACGGCGAAGCTGGAGGCGGTCGGGATCGCGCCATCGCGCTTCCGAGTCGCTGCCTACGGCTCCGACCGCGAAAGCCGGCCGGAACTGCCCGCCGTCGCCCTCCAGCGGGCGCGCGAGCTGCTCGGCGTCGACGTGGCGCCCGGCGCCGCCGTGGTGATCGGCGATACGCCCGCCGACATCGACTGCGGCCGCCGAGCCGGCACTCGTACCGTGGCCGTGGCCACCGGCCGCTATACGGTCGAGCAGCTGGCCGAACATGATGCCGACGCGGTCTTCGGCGATCTCCGCGACACTGGCGCCGTGCTCCGCGCGATCCTCGACGCTCGTCCATGATCACCGAGATCGAGCTGAAGGCGGTGGTCGATGACCTCGCCGCGCGGCGCCGGCAGGTGGAATCCGCGGGCGGCCGGCTCGTCTACGCCGGCCGACTGCACGATCACCGCTACGACACCGCCGACCGCGATCTCGCCCGCCGTGACCACGTGCTCCGTGTGCGCATCTACGGCGATGAGGGCGCCGGCCGCGCCGAGCTGGGTTTCAAGGGACCAACGGCCTATGCCGACGGCTTCAAGATCCGCGAGGAGATCGCCGCATCGACGGGCGGTCCGAGCGAGTTGGGCGCGATCCTGAAGCGACTCGGTTACATCGTCACGCGGGTGATCGACCGCACGATAGCGCAGTACGAGCTGTGCGGTGCCGTGGTGCGGTTCGAGGAGTATCCGCGGATGGACGTTCTGGTCGAGATCGAAGGCCAGCCGGCGGCGATCGAATGCGCGATCGAGGCCATAGGTCTGCCCCGTCACGAGTTCACGACCGATCGCCTCCCCGATTTCGTCGCCCGATTCGAGGCGGCCACGGGACAGCGCGCCGCCCTGTGCGACGACGAGCTCGCCGGCCGCCGGTGGTACGCGGTGGAGGACGCATGACTCGCGGCGGGTCGGTGCACGTCGGGGCGCGCGGGCTGCTCCGGGGACGCGAGCTGGCCGGCGACGTCGTCGTGCTGATCGAGGGTCGCCTGCTGCGGCTGTCGGGACAGACCGACGGCCCGCCGATCGCCGTTCTTCCGCTCGACCGCCTGGAGGGCGTTCGCGCCGAGCCGGGACTGCTGGTGCTGTTCCTCGACGATGGCGATGTCGTGGAGCTCAGCGGTGGGCGGCGGGAGCTGCGGGTGCTCGAGGCCGAGCTGGTGGCCCGAGCCTGTGAGCTCCCCGAGCTGACGCGGCAGTTGCGCTCCCTCGGCTCGGCCCGCGGACCGGGTCTCGCCGAGCAGGAACGCTTCTTCGCTCCGTTGCTGCTCGCCCGCCGCCGCGCCGCCACGGCGCGCGACCCGCGTGCGCAGGTGGACGCATTCGATGCCGCAGTGCTACGGGCCCGGCTCGATGAGCTCGTCCTCGCCGTTGCGGCCGAGCGCTATGGGGAGTTCCCGGCCGCGCGGCGGGCTCTCGAGGCGGAGCTCGCGGAGTGCGTCGAGCCGCTCGCCGCGCAGCTCGAGTCGCTCGCCGAGGTGTCGGCGGGCGTGCGCGGCGAGAGCGACGAGATGCGGCTGGCCGCCTGGCGCCGCTGGGCCGGCGACTTACGCGATGTCTTCGCCTGTGCCGATCGGTGCTGGATGGCGACGGCCATGCTGCTCCAGCGCGCGTACTACGAACCGGATCCGTGGTGGCGGCGCCTGATCAGGAGCGGATCGCGATGATAGTCGGCGTCGGAGTGGACCTCGTGGACATCGATCGAGTCGCGCGGCTGATAGACACGAAAGGCGACCGGGCGCTTCGCCGCCTGTTCAGCGATGTCGAGATCGCCTATGCCTCCAGGCGCGCCTCGCCGGCGATGCACCTCGCCGCCCGCCTCGCCGCCAAGGAGGCAACCTACAAGGCGCTGTCCGGCAGCCCCCTCGCCCGCGGCATCGGCTGGCGGGAGATCGAAGTCGGCAACGGCGAGGACGGCCAGCCCGTCCTCGTACTCCATGGTCGTGCCCGTGAGCGTGCTGACGAGCTCGCGGTCGCCCGGCTTCTGCTGACCATGACCCACAGTGCCGCGATCGCCTGCGCCGTCGTCATCGCCGAACGGGACTGAGGGACGAGGGGATAGGGACAGGGGACAGGGGACAGGGGGAACACGTAACAGGGAACGGATACGAAGATCGTTCGACCCATTCATTCCCCAGTCGTACCTCGTCTTTGCCCCCGCCCCCTATCCCTATCCCCTATTCCCTGCTCCCTGCTCGCCCCTCGCCCCCCGCCCCTCCAAATGACATTCGATCCCGCGCTGTTCGCCGGCGCCTTCGGCGCGCTGCTGATCTTCATGCTTCGAATCGTCGATGTTTCCTGCGACACGCTGCGCGTGCTCTTCGCGGTCCGGGGCAAGCGGCTCATCGCCGGCACCCTGGGTTTCTTCCAGGCCTTCATCTGGATCTTCGCCGTCGGCACCGCGATCCGGCACCTCGACAGCTGGGTCCACATCCTCGCCTACGCCGCGGGCTTCGCCTGCGGTACGATGATCGGGATGACGATCGAGCAGACGCTGGCCTACGGCGTGGCAATGGTCCGCATCGTCTCTCGCTACGGCGGAGTCGAGATCGCCGAAGCCATCCGCAACCGAGGCTACGGCGTCACCGAGTTCGCCGGCTACGGCCGCGAAGGAAAGGTCGAGATCGTCAACTGCGTAGTGCGACGCGCGCACCTCGACGAGGTGACGGAGATCGTCGAACGCTGGGATGCGGACGCCTTCGTGACGGTCGAGGAGCCGCGCATCCTGCGTGGAGGATCGCTCGCCACCCGCAGTTTTCGCGTCGCGTCCCCGCTCGACCGCTGGCTCAAGTCGAAGCAACGAGTATGATGTCGTCCGGGGGTCCCGAGCTTCGGGCCCGGCGGCTGGACGGGGCGCGGAACAGTCGCTGATCAGCGCCCGACTCGCCGCTACACGTCCTCGACCGGGGCCGCTCCAGCGTATATTCCGCGTCCGTTCGCCCGCCAGCGCATCGCCATCCAGGTAATCCCTACGGCCACGAAGGCGAGCGCGATCAGCTGCGCCAGCGTGAACGTTCCGAAGAACCGGTCGTCCTTCGCCCGCACGAACTCGATCAGGAACCGCTCCACCCCCGCCAGCGCCGCGTAGACTCCGAACAGCCAGCCCTCGGCGTGGCGGTGGTCGCGCAGCCGCCAGAGGATGCCGAAGATCAACAGGGCCATCGCCACGTGATACAGCTGGGTCGGGTGCACCGCCAGCACCGTCGTAGGAGACATGTCCAGCGGGATGGCGATGTCGAACAACTCGCGCAGGTTCCCCGCGGTGGAGGGTGGCGCGCCCTCGGGAAAGCTGACGGCCAGCGGTCCGGACCAGGGAAGCCCGTAATCGTCGCCGACCGCCCAGCAGCCCGTTCGGCCGATGGCGTAGGCTGCGGCGATGGCCGGGCCAGCCACATCGGCGATGCGCATCAGCGACAGCCGCTTGTACAGCGCCACCGCGACCACCACCGCGATGCCGCCGATCAGCCCGCCCCAGAACACGAAACCGGCCCGGCTGAAGAAGTCCCGCGGCTCGCCGATCAGCAGCGCGTAGTAGAGCTTCGCGCCGATCAGTCCGCCGACTATCGCCGCGATGACCAGATCGCCCATCGGTTCGGGGTCGTGACCGCGGCGCGCCAGCTCACGCTGAGCGACGATCTGCGCGATCACGAATCCCAGCACCACGGCAATGCCGAACCCGGTGATCTCCAGCCTGCCGAGCTCGTAGACGAACGGACGGTGGACGATCGGCTGCGCTTGCAGGATCATGCGGCGATGAGCCCCGGAAGAGGGAGGGATGCGTACGCGTTGAGGTCGAGCGCGGCGGTGTGACCGCGCTCGAGGTGGAAAAGCCCGGCGCGGGCGATCATCGCCGCGTTGTCGGTAGCCAGCCGCGGCGTGGGGGCGTAGACGGTCACGCCCGCTGGCTCGAGCCTCCGGCGCATCGCGTCGGCCAGTGTGCGGTTGCACGCCACGCCGCCGCCGAGCACGACGCGGGTGCGGCCGAGCGTGGTAGCCGCGCGCGCGGCTTTCTCGACCAGCGTCTCGATCAACGCATCCTGGAAGCCGCGGGCGATGTGCGCACGCTCCGCCTCCGGGTCGCTCTTCTTGACCGCGTTGAGCACCGCGGTCTTCAGCCCGCTGAACGAGACGTCGTAGAAGTCGGCGTCACCGGCCGACTGGTCGCGGCGGAGCATCGGGCGGGCAAAGCGAAACCGCGTCGGGTCGCCTTCGCGCGCCAATTCTTCGACGTGCCGGCCGCCGGGATAGGGGAGGCCGAGCAGCTTCGCCACCTTGTCGAACGCCTCGCCGGCGGCGTCGTCGCGCGTCGCGCCGAGGAGCCGGTACCGCCCCCATGCCTCGACATCCACCAGCATCGTGTGTCCACCCGACACCAGCAGGGCCGTGAACGGCGGCGCGGCATCCGCGTGATCGAGCTGCGCGGCGAACAGGTGCCCCTCCATGTGGTGGACCCCCACCAGCGGCAGTCCACACGAGAACGCCAGCGCCTTGCCGTAGCTGACGCCCACGAGAAGCGCACCGACCAGTCCGGGCCCGTGCGTCACGGCCACCGCATCGAGCTCCCCGAGCGTGATCCGCGCGTCCGAGAGCGCACGCTGCACGACCGACACGATGCTGGTGACGTGCGCGCGCGACGCCAACTCCGGCACGACGCCGCCGAAGATCCGGTGCACATCCTGCGACAGGATCACCAGCGATTCCAGAGCGACCGAGTCGCCGCTGCCCGAGAGCACGGCCGCCGACGTCTCGTCGCACGACGTTTCGATCCCCAGCACCCGGGCCATCACGAGCCTCCGCGAACCGCGGTCGCGGGCGCCGCCACGGCGGCCACCGTGTCCGGGGCCACCGGAACCCGGACCTGCACCTGAACCGGCGTCACGCGTGCACCCGTCTCGGCCGTGTCCAGTGGCACCATCATGGGCTGCGTGTCGCGCACCACGAGCTCGGTCGCGATCGTGCGGACCGCCTCGAGCGCACGGACCCGCCTCCGCGGACCGACGACGCGCACGCTCTCCGGCTCGAATCGGGGTGGACCCGTTATGGTCAGGCCGGGCTCGGGCACGAAGCGCAGCTCGGATCGTATGGGAAGTGTTCGTCGCATCTCGGCTGCGAAGCGGAGCAGCAGCACGCGCGGCTGCACGTCCACCACCCGCACCTGGTCGCCCAGCCGGCCCGGAAAGCGCACGTCGTCCGGCCCGATCCCGATGATGACCGAATCACCGACATCGGTGGGAACGATCACTTCGACCTCCGGCTGAGCCGTGAGCAGCTTCAGGAGGTCGCCGCGCGAACCGACCACCTCGGCCTGGATCGCCGGAGGCGGTCCGACTATCTGCACCGCGGTGTCCATCACCGGCACGAACGCGACCGCCACGACCTGCCGCACCGGCTCCTCCGCACTGACGATCAGCCAGAGAACGAGCGCGAAGAACAGCGCCGCCGCCTTGAACGGGAGCCTCTCGGTGGCGGCCGCGATCAGCCTCTGCTTCGTCGTCTGGCCCGAACGCTGCGACGGGCCACTCGCTCGCTGAGGGGGCCCGGAATGGCGCGTGTCGCGACCGTCGGTCACCTCAGGCACCCTCCCCCAGCATCGACTCGATCAGCGCCCGGTTCGCCTCGGAGTGCCAGTCCGTGGCACCGAGAACGGTTCGGCGAATCACCCCCTGGCGGTCGATCACGAACGAGTACGGGACCCCGGTCGCCTGATAGGCGGTCATTATCGACTGTGAGGGATCGTACAGGATATCGAAGGTGAGCTCGTACTCGCGGACGAAATCCACGATCGCGTGCTCCAGACCGGGCCGGTCGATGCTCACCGCGACCACCCGGAACCCGCGCCCGCCGAACTCGCGGCTCAGCTGCTCCATGCTCGGCATCTCGACGCGACATGGCACGCACCACGTCGCCCAGATGTTGAGGAGCACCACCTCGCCGCGATAGTCGGCGAGCGACCGCTCCACCGGGGGCTCGTCGAGAGTCCAGGCCCGGAACTCGGGCGCCGTGGCACCGACCGTGACCTGTTCGATCCGGTCGACGGAGCGCGCCATCGCGGCCAGCCCGAGCGCCAGGGCCGCGATCACCACGGCCACGATCGCCCACTGCCGTGCGGCGGTCACGCCGTCTCCATGCAGCGAGCCCGCAAGACGCCTATCTCGGCGCGCGGATCGGCGGCCGAAAAAATGGCGTTGCCGGCCACGAACGCCGTAGCCCCGGCGCGCCACACGCGGGCGATCGTGTCGCGGCTGATCCCGCCATCGACCTGCAGCACCGCGCCGCTCCGCGACGCGTCGAGCATCATTCGCGCGCGCCGGATCTTGTCGACCGACGTCTCGATGAAGCTCTGGGCGGCGAAGCCTGGATTCACCGACATTACCAGGAGCAGATCGAGCACGTCGAAGACCTCGCTGATCGCGGTCAGCGGCGTGGAAGGATTCAGTGCCGCTCCCGCACGGCAGCCCAGCTCGCGGATCCGCGACAGGTGCCGGTGCAGATGGGGCGACACTTCGGGATGGATCGTCAGAACGTTCGCCCCTGCCGCGGCGAAGTCGTCGAGGTAGCGCTCTGGCTCGACCACCATCAGGTGGACGTCGATCGGCAGCCGCGTCAGGCGGCGTACAGTTTCGATCACTTTCCTGCCGAACGTCAGGTTGGGCACGTACCGGCCGTCCATCACATCCACGTGGATCCAATCGGCGCCCGCGGCCTCGCACATCGCGATCTCGTCGCCCAGCCGCGCGAAATCAGCGCTGAGGACCGAGGGCGCGATCGTGACGCTCACGGCGTGCGCCCCGAGATCGTCAACTGGATGCGTCCTCCCGCGGCGATCGTCTCTCCGCCCTGCGGCGACTGCGCGATCACGGTGTTCGCCACCTCGGAGCTGAACCGGTCGATGTCCACCACGCCCACTCGCAATCCGAGCTGCTCGAGCAGCGTCCTCACCTGCCCATACGGCTGCCCGACCATGTCCGGTACCTGCACCGCCGCCGGCCCTGCGCTGATCACGACGCTGACCGACGATGGGATCAGCGTCCGCGTCCCACCCGGCGGATCGCTGTCTATCACCTGGCCGCGAGGCAGATTGCTCGCCCGCTGGTTGATCAAACCGAGGGTGAACCCCGCTCCGCGCAGCGCCTCGACGGCCTCGAGCCGCGTCATTCCGGCGAGCGTCGGCACCGCCGCTCGCTGCTGCCCGCCGCTGATGGCGAGCACCACGCGCGTACCACGCACCTCCCGGCTTCCCGCCGGTGGGGTCTGCTCGAGCACCTGGTTTTGCGGAGCCGAGATGTGCACCCGCGCCTCGCCCTGCACCGGGCGGAACCCCGCCGCCTGGAGCCGCTGAGTCGCCGCGTCCAGCTCCATTCCCACCACGTTCGGCACCGTCTCGTCGCTCGGCACGATCTCCGACGGGAAGACGACGAACGCGACGATGAGATATGCGAGGAGAAAGCCGCCCGTGGCCGCGATCGCGTACGGCAACAGGCGGCGTGCACCGGCTCGCCAGTTCAATCGCTCATCCTCCGCAAACGGGCCGCGAACGCGCCATCGGTGCCGTGACGCTGCGGAAGCACGCGCAGCCGGCCGGCATCCAGGACCTCCGAAGGCACCGCGCCCTCGGGAGGCGGCTCGAGCCGCCACTCGGGCCGCTCGGCGAGGAAGCTCTCCACCTGTGCGTCGTTCTCCTCGGGCTCCAGCGAGCACGTGCTGTAGATGAGCAGCCCGCCCGGCTTCACCACCGAAGCCGCCGAGCGGATGATCGCGCGCTGCAGCGCTCCCATCACCGCCAGATCGGATGGCTTGAGCCGCCAGCGTGCGTCCGGGTGCCGGCGGAACGTCCCGGTGCCCGTGCACGGCACATCGACGAGCACGGCGTCCACCGGCGCGATCGCCGGAAATCTCGCGTCGGCAGCCACGGGATGCACGTGACGCACCTCCAGCCGCCGCAGATTGGAGACGACCCGCTGAAGCCGGCGATACGAGAGGTCGCCGGCGATGACCAGCGATGCCGTCCTCGCCAGCTCGAGCGACTTGCCACCCGGAGCGGCGCACAAATCGGCCACGACCGCACCCTCCGCGATCGCCGCGTACATCGTGATCAGAGTCGAAGCGGGATCCTGGAGGAAGAACAACCCCTTCTTGAATGCGCCCAGCTCGGTCAGCGATGAGACGCTGCTCACCAGGTGGAGGCTGTCCCCGACCAGCGGCACCTCCTCCACCTGCACGCCGGTGCTCTCCAGCGTCGCCTCGAGCTGCTCGCGCACGATACCGTATGGCCTTGCCACCAGCGGCCCCTCGGTGTTGTTCGCCCGAAGGAGCAGTTCCGTCTGCTCGGCGCCCCAGCGTCCCACCCAGCGTGCAACGAGCCACCGTGGGTGCGAGTGGCTCGATGCCAGGGCGTCGACGGGATCGGTCGGCTCCGGCACGGTGAGCTCGTTCCGCTCGCGGTCCAGGCGCCGAAGCACGGCGTTGGCGAGCTTGCTGGCGCCGAGCCCGTGCCGATTCTTCGCCAGCTCGACCGTCTGCGCGATCGCCGCGTACGCCGGTACGCTGCCCATGTAGAGCAGCTGGTAGGCGCCGAGCCGGAGGAGGTCGATCAGGTCGGCATCGAGCCGCGCCAGTCCGCCGCGGACGCGGGCCGAGAGCACCGCGTCGAGCCAGGAGCGTCGCCGGAGCATCCCGAACAGCAGTTCCTGCGTCCACCGGCGGTCGCGCGCGTCGAGCGGGCCGACCCGGCGGTCGAAGCTCGGATCGAGCAGAGCGCCGGCACGGAGATCTGCGCAGACGTCGGCGGCGGCGATTCGCGCCTCCGTCACGCCTCCGCGAAGCGCGAAGCCGGTAGCCGCCTGTCTGTCCGTCATCCGTCGAGCATCCCGGTCGTCGGTGACGACGGCACCGCGACCTCGCGCCGCGGCATCCGCCCGGCGAGGTACGCCAGCCGTCCGGCTTCGACCGCCTGACGCATAGCCACCGCCATCCGCACCGGATCCGTCGCCGCCGCTATCCCGGTGTTCATGAGGATGCCGTCCACTCCCTGCTCCATCGTGATGCAGGCGTCAGAGGCGGTCCCCACACCGGCATCGACGATGACGGGGACCGACAACCGGTGCTTGATCGTACGAATCGCGTACGCGTTGAGCAGGCCAAGTCCGGACCCGATCGGCGACGCCAGCGGCATCACCGCCGCGGCGCCGGCATCTTCGAGCCGCAGCGCCGTGATCAGATCCTCGTTCGTGTACGCCATCACCTTGAACCCCTCGTCCACGAGCACCTTCGTCGCCTCGAGCAACCCGGCGACATCGGGGAGCAGCGTCTGCTCATCGCCGATGACCTCCAGCTTCACCCACTCGTTGAATCCGGCGGCCCGGGCCAGGCGGGCATATCGCATCGCCTCATCGGCGGTAAAGCAGCCGGCGGTGTTCGCGAGCAGGAAATACTGGTCGGGATCCAGGTGGTGGAGGACGCCCTCCTCCTGCGCCCGGTCGAGGCTCACGCGGCGCACGGCCACGGTCACCACCTCGGCGCCCGAAGCCTCTATCGCCCGCATCATCGCCACGTTGGACGGGTACTTGCCCGTCCCGACCATCAGCCGCGAGCGGAACTCACGGTCGGCGATCGTGAACGGTGTGTCCAGGGTCGGGACGCTCGTCGTCGCCATCTCATCCGCCTCCGACGAAGTGCACCAGCTCGAGCTCGTCCCCCTCGCGCAGCGCCAGCCCGGCGAACGCCGAGCGTTCGCGAAGTATCTCGCGGTTACGCTCGACGACGATCATTCGCGGATCGAGGCCGAGCGATGAAAGAAGGTCGGCGAGCGAAGTCCCGGCAGCCACCGAGCGCCGCTCGCCGTTCACCGTCACCTCGATCGCCTCATCAGCCAGGTCCGTCGGCGTCATGCTGGGTAAGATAGTCGATCGCCGCGCGTCCGGCATCGTCGGCATCCCAGATGCCGCGGATCGCGGCGACGCCGTGCGCACCGGCGGCGCGCAGGCGCGGAACGCGGCGCGGAACGATCCCGCCGATCGCGATGATCGGGATGCGCGTCCGGCGTGCCAGCGCCGAGACTAGCCTGGGGCCGCGGGCCGGGTCATCGGGGTGGCTGGCGGTGGGGAAGACGTGGCCGGCGACGATCCAGTCGGCCCCGGCATGCGCCGCCAGGACCCCCTCTTCCACATCGTGCACACTCGCGCCGATCGCCAGCCCGGGCGCGACGTGGCGGGCGTCGGACACCGACAAGGACCGCGAGGTCAGCTGCACGCCCATCGCGCCGCTCACGAGCGCGACATCCGCGCGATCGTTGACGAGGAGCCAGCACCCCGTCTCCCGCTGGAGACCGGCGAGCGTCTCGGCCAGGTCGTACAGTCGGCGCCCGGTCTGGCGGTGGCCGCGCAGATGGATCGCCCCGCGCGCGCCGGCAGCGCGGGCGAAGCGTCGGGCGCGATCGAGAAAGTCTGGCCGGGCGACGATCTCGTCGCTCGTCACGGCGTGCAGGAGGGGTAAGTGGAGGGGGGCCGGGGTCATCAGAAGCCTCTACGGCTCGATCGGGCAGGGTTGTTTCGGGAGGGAGGAGGGCTCCGAACGGGCTCATTGATCGATTCCGGCCACGCTGGAGGCCTCGAAGCGAACCGCCGAGGGCGCCGAGGAGGCGGCCGGGAACTCAGGTGCCGAAGTGCTCTCCGACCCTGATCCCGCGCCCCTGGGCCCAGTCGAGCACGGCCAGCCGCCGCTTTCCAGCCGGGTGCGCGTAGGCGATCCTCACGCCGCCCTCGCCGCACCCCACCAGTGCCCCCATCTCCCCTATCTCCAGCACCTGCCCGGGGGCTCCCCGTGCATCGGGCGCCAGGCGAACTCCGAACAGTTTCACCTCCAGATCCCGCAGCGTCGTCCACGCGCCGGGCCGGGGATCGAACGCCCGGATCGCCCGCCCGACATCGACCGCGCTCGCGCTCCAGTCGATCTGCGCATCGGCTCGGGCGACCTTCGGTGCATAGGTCGCCTGCGCGTCGTCCTGCGGCGACTCGGTGGTGTCTCCGAGCTCGAGAAGCGTCAACGCCTGGATGAGTGCCAGAGCTCCGAGTTCCGACAGCCGGAGCGCCAGCTCGCCGAACGTCTCCTCGTCGAGGATCGGCGTCGCATGCTGGAGCACGATCGGACCCGCATCCATGGCCAGCACCATGCGCATGATCGTGACCCCGGTCTCGGTGAGCCCCTCGCGGATCGCCGTCTGGATCGGAGCGGCACCGCGCAACTGCGGGAGCAGCGACGCGTGAATGTTGAGTGTCCCGCGAGACGGGAGCTCGATCACCTCGCGCGGCAGGAGATGCCCGTACGCGACCACCACCGAAAGGTCGGGGGCGAGCGCGCGCATCTGTTCCATGAATGCCGGCCCGCGAGGCCGCTCGGGCTGAAGCACGGGCAGCCCCTCTTCGAGCGCGACCCGCTTCACCGGCGGCGCGACCAGCCGAGAGCGCGAGCGCCCCACCGGCTTGTCGGGCTGTGTGACGACGCCGACCACGTCGAACCCCTCGCCAAGGAGCGCGCGCAACGGCGGAGTGGCGAACTCCGGGGTGCCCCAGAAGAGCACCCGCACCTAGAGCTCCTCGTCCCGATGGTGGTGTGCCGCGATTTCGTCCGGCGGCAGCTTGCGCCGCAGATCCGGATACTGCTCCCTCATCTTCGCCCACTTCGCCAGCACGCCACGACGCCTCAGGAGGCTCAAATGGTCGACGAACAGCCGGCCGTGCAGATGGTCGATCTCGTGCTGGAGGCAGCGGGCGAGCAGATCCTCGCCGCTGATCTCGAACGCGACCCCGGCGCGATCGAGCGCACGCACCGTCACCGAAGCCGGACGCTCCACATCGGCGTACACATCCGGGATCGACAGGCAGCCCTCCTCGGCTTTCGCGCGGCCCTCGGCCCGCAGGAGCTCCGGATTGATGATCGCGAACGGTCCGCGCTCGTCGCCGACGTCGATCACGGCTATTCGCTCTAGACGCCCCACCTGCGGGGCCGCCAGCCCGATCCCCTTGGCGACGTACATGGTCTCGATCATGTCGTCGATCAGCCGCCGCAGCTCATCGGTCACGACATCCACGGGACGCGTCACCTGCCGCAAGACCGGCGAGCCGAGGACGTGGATGTCGAGCAGGCTCACGAGCTCTTTTCGGCGCCGGCCGCGTCGGTGACGCGGGCGATCCGCGCCCTCTCGACTTCGATCTTCGCCTCACCCGTTCGGACGGTGATCCGGTCCTCCATGGTTGGCTCGCGCTTGCCGTCCTTGACCGTCTCGCGGATGTGTACGACCTCGCCGACGATGCCGCCGGCGGTGACGATCCGGTCGCCCTTCTTGAGGTTGCGGAGCCGCTCCTCGTGCGATTTCCGCTGCCTGGCCTGCGGGCGGATCATCAGGAAATAGAAGATCCCGAAGATGATCGCGATCTGGATCACGAACAGCGGCAGCGCGCTCCCGCCCTCGGCGGAACCGGCGAACAGCGCGAGCGAGAAGATGTTGGTCATGGAACGAGCGCGGGTCGGGAGTGATGACGGGCGAGCCATTCCCGGCTCCACCCGTCGAATGTTCCGGCGGCGATCGCGACGCGTGCGTCGCGCATCAGCGACACGAGGAAATGTACATTGTGCAGGGAAAGAAGGCTCGCCCCGAGCATCTCGTCGGCCATGAACAGGTGCCGGATGTAGGCGCGGGAGAAACGGGAACAGGTCGAGCACGCGCACTGCTCGTCGAGCGGCCGCGGGTCGGCGCGCAGCTCGGCACGCCTCACGTTGAGGCGGCCGGCGCTGGTGAAGGCCGTCCCGTTCCGGCCCATTCGCGTCGGCGCCACGCAGTCGAACAGGTCCACGCCCCGGGCCACTCCTTCCACCAGGTCTTCCGGGAACCCGACTCCCATGAGGTATCGCGGCCGCGCCGGCGGGAGCGCCGCGTCGGCCACCTCCAGCATAGCGTACATGTCCTGCTTCGACTCGCCCACCGACAGGCCGCCGATGCCATAGCCGGGCCAGTCGGCCATCCCGGTGATCGCGGCGGCGGCGGTGCGGCGCAGCCCGGGGTGAACCCCGCCCTGGAGGATCGGGAACAGTGCCTGCCGCGACGACGCCGGGCCGCCCGGGTCCTCGCCGTCGGCCTCCTCGAGACGCCGGAACTCCGTCAGACACCGCTCCAGCCAGCGCAGGCTGCGCTCACTCGCCTCGCGTGCCGGTCCTTCATCCGATTGGCCGGGAATCACGTGATCGAACTGCATGATGACATCGGCGCCGAGATTGCGCTCGATCCCGATCACCGACTCCGGCGTGAAGAAGCGCGGCGAACCATCGATGTGGCTTCGGAACTCCACGCCGTCCTCGGCGACGGTCCGCAGAGTTTCGAGCGAGAAGACCTGGAATCCGCCGGAGTCGGTGAGGATCGGGCCATTCCAGGCCATGAACGGGTGCAACCCGCCGAGCCCCCGAATCAGCTCGTCCCCTGGGCGAAGATGGAGGTGGTAGGCGTTGGCGAGGAGCATCGACGCACCCAGTGCGCGCAGCTCGCGAGGGTCGAGCGCCTTCACGGTCGCCAGGGTGCCGACCGGCATGAACGCCGGTGTCGCCACCTCGCCATGTGGGGTCGCGAAAACGCCGGCGCGTGCGGCGCCGGCGGTCTTCTCGATGCGAAAGGTGAAGGTCGGCCGTTCCGTCATTACCCCGAGACCAGCTGCATCGTCGTCACCGCCGCATCGGGGGCGCAGGAGAACCCCATGCGGAGACGGGCCTGATTCCCCGTGCTGCCCGGCGCGCGCTGGAACTCGAGGCGCGCCGCCAGTCGCCCGAAGATGTCGTCGACCCGGGCATCTCCGGAAGAGCGCGTGATCTCGGCGCGGGTCACGGCGCCGCTCTCGGCGACGTGTACCCTCAGCATCGCCACGCCCGTGGCCGGGATCCGTTCGGTCATCAGCCGGGCACATTCGGGGCGCAGCAGGCGGTCTCCGTCGTCCCGAACGGTGAACGTGTTGAGCCGCGCGGCGCCGTAGGGCGCGACGTATTCCTGCCGCCCTCCCAGGCAGGCCGCCACGAGCCCGGCTGCGGCGATCGCGCTACAGGACCGCCATGGCATCGCCGTACGAGAAGAACCTGTACCCCGCATCGATCGCCTCCTTGTAGGACCGCATGGCCAGCTCGAACCCCGCGAACGCCGCCACGAGCATGAGCAGCGTCGAGCGCGGGAGGTGGAAGTTCGTGATCAGCCGGTCCACGCCCCCGAACCGGTATGGGGGCCGGATGAACAACCGCGTCTCGGCGGCTCCGGGGGCGAACGTACCGTCCTCGCGCACGGCGCTCTCCAGCGTCCGCGCGCTCGTCGTTCCCACGGCCCAGATGTTCCCACCGTCGCGTCGCGTCGCAGCGAGCGCGGCGGCCGCCTCCGTCGAAACGCTGTACCACTCCTCGTGCATCACGTGCGCGGCTGGATCCTCGACCTCCACCGGCTTGAACGTCCCCGCTCCCACGTGCAGCAGAACCTCCACCAGTCGCACATCGCGCGCCGCCAGCGCGGCCAGCAGCCCGGGCGTGAAATGCAGTCCGGCCGTCGGTGCCGCGGCCGAGCCGGGCTCGCGCGCGTACACGGTCTGATACCGTTCGGCATCGGCGGCCGTATCGGCACGGGCGATGTACGGCGGCAGGGGCACGTGGCCGAATCGCTCGATGGCCTCCTCCTCGGCAAGCGGCGTGCGCAGCGTGACGACACGCGTGCGACGATCCGTGATCTGCTCGACCACGATGTCGAGCTGCGGCGCGATGTGCACGACGCGTCCCGGCTTCAGCTTGCCGCCGGGATGCACCATGGCTTCCCACCGCCTTCCGCCGAGCGACTTCAGCAGGAGAACCTCCGCGGGTGCACCCGAATCGCGCTTGCCGAGCATGCGCGCCCGCATGACGCGTGTCGTATTGAGCACGAGCGCGTCACCTGGTTCGACGTACTCAATGAGGTCACCGAAATGCCGGTGCGCGATCGCGCCGGTCGCGCGATCCACGACCATCAGCCGGCTCTCGTCGCGCCGCTCGAGCGGCGACTGGGCGATGAGCTCCGGTGGAAGGCTGAAGTCGTAGTCGGAGGTTAGGGTGCCGGGCATTGAGGACGAGGGACGAGGGACGAGGGACGAGGGCCGAGGGACGAGGCACGGGAGACGGCGGACGGGGCTCCTGGTCCAGGCACGCTTCTGCTCGTGACTACTTGCTTGCCTTGCCTTGCCTGCCACTTTTCTCGTTCTCGCGTCCGATCGCCGCCCCTCCCCTATCGCTTTCTCGTCCCTCGTCCCTCGTCCCTCGTCCCTCGTCCCTCAGAACAAGGTCGGCTGCCCCGACGCCGGCGGCGCATACCCGAAATGCCGATAGGCGTGCGCGGTGGCCATCCGTCCCCGCGGTGTCCGCTGGAGGAATCCGTTCTGCACGAGGAACGGCTCGTACACTTCCTCGATCGTGTTGGAGTCCTCGCCGATCGCGGCGGCGAGGGTGGCGATCCCGGTCGGCCCACCGTCGAACTTCTCGATGATGGTCTTCAGGATCCGCGCGTCCATGTCGTCGAGGCCGAATTCGTCCACGTCCAGCATTTGCAGCGCGCGGTTCGCCACCTCGAGCGTGATCCGGCCGTCGGCGCGGACCTGTGCGTAGTCGCGCACCCGGCGCAGGAGCCGGTTGGCGACGCGCGGCGTTCCGCGCGACCGGCGGGCGATCTCGTCGGCTCCGCCCTCATCGATCTCCACCTTCAGCACATCGGCCGACCGGAAGACGATCTGCTCGAGGTCCTCCTTCGGGTAGTAGTTCAGCCGCTCGACGATCCCGAACCGCGCTCGCATCGGCGGAGTCAGCATTCCGAACCGCGTCGTCGCCCCGATGAGCGTGAACGGCTCCACCTGCATGGTGATCGTCTGCGCGCGCGGTCCCTCGGAGAGCCGGATGTCGATCCTGAAGTCTTCCATCGCCGGATAGAGGAACTCCTCGATTATCGGCCGCAGCCGGTGGATTTCATCGATGAACAGGAGGTCGCCGGCACGCAGGTTGGTGAGCGTCCCGACCAGATCGCCCGGCTTCTCCAGCGCCGGGCCCGAAGTCGTCCGGATGTTGACGCCGAGCTCCCGCGCCACGAGCTCGCCCAGCGTCGTCTTTCCCAGCCCTGGCGGGCCGAAGAACAACGTGTGGTCCAGCGGCTCCCGCCTCGCCATCGCCGCGTCGATGTAGATCCGCAGACTGTCCTTCACCTTCTGCTGACCGATGAACTCCGCCAGCCGCTGCGGCCTGAGCGACAGCTCGACGACCGATTCCTCGGCGATCACTTCGGGCGTGGTGATCTCGGCGCGCGACATTGACTGAAGAGTAGAGGAGATAGGGGATAGGGGATAGGGGACCGAGGACCGAGGACGAGAGACGAGACACGAGTGTCGAAGGTACTGCGAGCGACGTAGAAACTCCGAGACTCGATGCCCTCGTCGCCTCCTATCCCCTAGCCCCTGTCCCCTCGCCCTACACCCGCACCTGCACCCACGCCAACCTGTCCGCCGCCTTCTTCAGCGTCTCCAGCCGCTTGCAGAACGCGAATCGCACGAGCCCGCGGCCGCCGTGACCGTTCTTGTAGAAGCTGGAGCCCGGCACCGCGGCCACGCCGATTTCGCGCGTCAGCCACTTGGCGAACGCGACGTCGTCCAGGCCGCTGAGTGCCGAGAAGTCGGCGAGAACGTAGTAGGCGCCCTCTGGCACGGTGAACCGGAATCCGGCATCGGCGAGCGACGTGACGATCAGGTCGCGCCGTATCCGGTAGTCCTTCGCCAGGTGATTGTAGTAGTCGGCGTCGAATGCCATGCCGATCGCCGCCGCCGCCTGGAGCGGTGCCGGCGCGCCGACGGTAAGAAAGTCGTGAACCTTGCGGATCGCGCCGGTGAGTGAGGGCGGCGCGATTGCGTAGCCGAGCCGCCATCCGGTGCAGCTGAACGTCTTGGAGAGCCCGGAGATGGTGACGGTGCGCTCGCGCATTCCGGGCTCCGACGCCAGCACGTGGTGCCCGCCGGCATAGCGAATGTGCTCGTAGATCTCGTCGGTTATCGCCCACACGTCGTTCTCCACGCACAGCTCGGCGATCAGCCCTATCTCCTCCCGCGTCAGCACGCGGCCCGTGGGGTTGTGCGGCGTGTTGACCACGATCGCCTTCGTGCGTGGCGTGAACGCCTCACGCAGCAACTCCGGGTCGAGCACCCAGCCCGGCGACGTCAGCGGAACGAAGACCGGCGTCGCGTTGGCCAGGATCGCGTCCGGGCCGTAGTTCTCATAGAACGGCTCCAGGATGATCACCTCGTCGCCCGGGTCGAGCAGCGCGAGGAAGGTCGCCGCCATCGCCTCGGTGGCGCCGCAGGTGACGGTCACCTCGCGCTCCGGATCGACTTCCAGCTCGTAGAACCGGCGGTACTTCTCGGCAATCGCCAGCCGCAGTGCCGGCGCACCCCAGGTGATCGCGTACTGGTTCACGTCGCCGTGGATCGCCGCCGCCGCCGCCTCTTTCATCGGAGCCGGCATGGGAAAGTCGGGGAAACCCTGGGCGAGGTTGATCGCCTCGTGCTCGTGGGCGATCCGGGTCATCTCGCGGATCACCGACTCGGTGAAACCGGCGCACCGAAGGGCGCCGAGTTGCGGCTTGCTCATCGTCCCCCCAGAACGGCGAGGGCGCGCCGGATCAGCTCCGGCGTCGTCATCCCCCGCCCGCCGTCGTCCAGCGCCTTTCGCGTCGCCCGCTCCGCGTCGGTGCTCGTGTAGCCGAGCGAGACCAGCGCCCGCATCGCCTCGTCCACCGACGCACCTTCCGGATGCGCCGCCGGCTTGCCCGCATCGTCCGGATCCGCCTGCACGTCGTCCATCTTGTCCGCCAGGTCGAGGATGAGCTGCTCGGCCTTCTTGCGTCCCACCCGCGGAACGCTCTGCAGCGTCGCAACGTCGCGCTCGCGAATCGCGCGCACGAGCCGCGACGCGGTGAGAGCCGACAGCATCCCGAGCGCCAGGGCCGGCCCCACTCCCTTGGCGTCGAGAACGCGCTGGAATACGCGGCGCTCGAACACGCTCCCGAAGCCGAACAGCTGCCAGCCGTCCTCGCGCACCACGAGGTGGGTGTACAGCGTCACGTCGTCGCCCGGATGGGGGAGACTCTCGTAGACGGAAAGCGGGATCGCCAGCTCGTAGCCCACTCCGCCCGACGTCAGTATCTCGACGCTGTCGAGGTCCTTCGCGTGAAGACGGCCGGATACCAGCGAGATCACCGCCGGACTCCGCGCGGGAGAGGTGTCATGCCGAGCCGCGGCTCGCCGAGCGTGCGGAGGCGGGGCACGCGGGCGCTCATCACGTACGCCAGCGCGGCCGCCACCCCGTCGGCCGCGTCCGATGGCTCGGGCGCCGACTTGAGACGCAGCAGGCGAGTGAGCATGAACTGCACCTGCTCCTTGCTCGCCGCTCCCGTGCCGGCGACTGCCTTCTTGATCTCCGCCGGCGGCAGCTCGTGCACCACCACGTTGCGCTGCTGCGCGGCGAGCAGGATCACGCCGCGCGCATGTCCGAGAACGATGGTCGTGCGCACATTGCGCGCGTAGAACACATCCTCGACGGAGAGCGCGTCGGGCGCGTGGCGCTCGATCAGCTCGCAGACGCCTTCGTGAATCTCGTGCAGCCGCGCGGGCAGCGGGTCGCGGGCGCGCGTGCGGATCACGCCGCACTCGACGAGAGTGGAGAGACCCGACCCGTCGCTCCGCACGACCCCGAAGCCGGTGGTCGCCGTGCCCGGGTCGATCCCGAGGACGATCACGGGCGCGATCTCACGCCTTGGCCATGTCCGCGACGTCGATGTCGAAGTTCGCCCACACCTTCTGCACGTCGTCGAGGTCGTCGAGCTCCTCCAGCAGCTTGAGCAGCGATTCGGCGTCCTTCCCCTCGATGTGCACCGTCGACTTCGGAAGCATCGCCACCTCGGCCTCCTCGATCGTGATCCCGCGCTCCTCGAGCGCCGTGCGCACGGCGTGGAAGTCGGCCGGCTCGGTGGTGACGATGTACTGGTCGTCCTCGCGCCGCATGTCCTCGGCGCCCGCCTCCAGCGCCGCCTCCAGTGCGACATCCTCGCTGTGTCGGCTCGCGTCGATCGCCAGCTGTCCTTTCCGGTCGAACATCCAGGCGACGGAATTCGTGGCTCCGAGGTTGCCGCCGGCCCGCGACAGCTTGTGCCGCACGTCGGCCACCGTGCGCGTCGAGTTGTCGGTCAGCGCCTGGATGATCAGCGCCACGCCTCCGGGCCCGTATCCCTCGTAGGTCGCCTCGACGTACTCGACTCCCTCGAGCTCGCCCGTGCCCTTCTTGATCGCGCGCTCGATGTTCTCCTTCGGCATCGAGCTGGCCTTGGCGGCCTCGATCGCCGTGCGGAGGCGCGGGTTGCCGGCGGGGTCACCTCCCCCCTGCCTGGCCGACACCGTTATCTCGCGGATCAGCTTGGTGAACAGCGCGCCGCGCTTGGCGTCGGCGGCCGCCTTGTAGTGCTTGATCTGTTTCCACTTGCTGTGACCGGCCATGCACCCACCCGGGGCGGAACGTGTGTGGAGCTATGCGCAAGCAATATAGACTTTTAGGCGGGGCCGGGCCAATGGCGCAGGTCACGGCATCGAAGCTGCCGACGCCGGCGTCGCCGACAAACTCACCGCCCGCTGCGCATTCCCACACTGGCGCGCCACCCGGTCAGCCTCGACCGCTCACCGGCCGTCGCGTCCACGCCACCGATCGTATATCCGACCGCGGGCGACACGGACACCCCCAGGATTCGCCACCCCGCCCTCAGGCCGAGCGTCGCCAGCACGCCATCGCGAGACGGCTCGCCGGAGCCGGATTCGTACCGGTGCCGGAGCTCCACGCTCGGCTCGATGCGGGCGCCGCCCGCCTCCATGCCGGCGACAAACGTGAGATTGGCGATGTTCTCCCACGGCGCCGTGCCGGCGATCGTCTCACCGGTGCCGCGCGTCAGATTCCAGCCGGAGATGGTCAGGTCGGTTCCGCCGACACGCCGAGCGAGGCCCGCCTGTACGATGTATCGGTCGCCGGTCGCGTAGGTGGTGCCGCCCGCCGCGTCGTCTCCGAAGAACGCAGCGGTGAGCCCGAAGGCGAACCGGCCGCCGAACAGCATCCGGTCGCCGCCGATGCGCAACCGGTATTCGTTCCCTGGCTCGTACTGCACGCGGTCGCCGCCGATCTCGAACGGCTCGTAGCGGGCGCTGTAGCGCATGCTTGCGCCGGCGCCGAGGCTCCATGCGCCGAACGTTCGCGCTGCCGCGAGCCCGCCCGTTCCCCCGAATCCGGTGCCCATGTTGGAGATCGGGAACGCGAGAAAGTCGTTGCCGATGATTCCTGCCGCCTCGATCCCCGCCGAATCCACGGTCGATTGACCGGTCGGCAGATTGAGGCCCGCGGTCAGCACCACCGCGTCCCGGCCGAGCGTGTACGTGGCACGCAGCTGCGTGTCGGTCAGGCCTTCTACGCGGCTGCGCGTACCTTCGCCCTCGACCTCGGCGGAGGCCCACGCGGTCCCCAGGTCGACGACGAGTCCGCGGCCGATCGGGATCACGATCGCCATCGGTATGGCGACCTGCGTCACCCTGCGCGCCACCGGCGACCCCAGTTCGTAGACGAGGATCTGTGGTGCGGTGCGCACCGAGCCGTCGACGATCGATTGTGCCGGCAACGGTGAGCCGGCCACGTACGCTGCGATTATGACGACCGCGGTGAAGCTGGAGCGTCGGCCCGGCTGGCGGAACGAAGGCGAGCCGCAACCGGTTTCGCTCTGCTCGACGGGGCGGGATCTCGTTGCGCGCATCACGGCGTGGGTTGACGCACGATGATGATCACTGTCGCGCTCTCCGTCGTGATTCGGTCGCTGCCCGTGGTCGCCGACGCCGGATCGCGCGAAGAGGCCGTCGTCGAGCTGCGCGTCGCCTCCACGCCGGCCGACGGATTGAGATCGCTGGCGATCGTCGCCAGAGTGCCGCGCCGGCGGTCGCCGTCCGGGCGCGATGATCCCCGTGCGGCGGCCTCGGTGATCTGCCCCTCCGGCGTCCCCTGGAGCGATTGCTCGATCGACGCCGTGCTCGACGACGTGCCGGCCATCGCCGCCTGCGTATCCTGTTGCCGGTCGCGTGCCATCGAGAATCCCGGATCGAGCCGCAGCGCCTCGCCGAACTGGCGGTTCGCCTCGTCCAGGCGGCCCTCGTCGTCGGCCTCGAGGCCCGCGCTGTAGGCGAGGAAGGCGGCGACCGAGCGCGTCGGGCGCTGCTCGATCGCTGACCGCTCCTCGGCCGTCGGCTGAACGCCGAGCGCGTCGAGGATCGACAGTGTGAAGCGCTTCTGGAGCTCGAACAGCGCGTCCAGATCGTCGTCCGTGCCAGCGGCACCGCGGGCTTCGGCGGTCGCCACGTCCACCACCGCGCCGTCGAGCCGGAGCGCGTCGCCCGGAAGCTGCGTGATGGCACCCTGCACGAGGCGTCCGGCCTGAAGCAGCCGCCCGCTCCGTACAGCTGCCGCCGCGTCCACGCGCCCGCTGGCCGACAGATCGATCTCGTCGAGCAACGCCTGGACGTGCGAGCGCTCGACGACGCGAAGCGTCCCGATCCGGGACAGGTCGGTGACGACCAGGTCAGCCACCCCGCGCTCCAGGGGACGCAGCGTGCTGTCGCTTCCCGAGAAGCGGAACGGCAGTACGGCGATCACGTTCGGCGAGCCGGGCGTCGACGCGAGCTCGCCTTCGCGCTCCAGCGCCTCGCGCGCGTTGACCCGCAGCTCGGCGCGCGTCAGAGCCACCAGCCGCTGCTCCAGCTCGCGGCGAACGCGGCGGGTCCGCCCGTGCTGGAGGTAGGTGGAGTACGCCAGTCGCGCTGCAGAGAGATCGCCCTCGTGCTCGGCGCTCATTCCGAGATAGAGCGCGATCGTACCATCACGCGGATCGGCACGGTGCGCGCCGGCGAGCGTGGCGCGCGCCTCGGCGTGCCGACCCGCGCGGTAGTAGGCGATCCCCAGCGCCCGGGCGACTTCCGCCGATCGCGGCGCCGCGCGGTGCTCGGCTTCCAGCCGCTCCAGCGCAGCGGGGTCGCCGCCCGCACCCGATCCTCCGCGGCCGCCGGTCGCGCAGGCGGTGATCGCCGACAACAGAATGAGCCCTCTGAGGGCGCGTGCGATTCTCATCGGTCCCCGCCTCCTACCGGTCGGGATCCAGCATGTCCTCGAAGCGAAGCCACTGCTTGTAGAAGTACAGGTCCACGTAGCCGGTGCCGCCGTTGCGGTTCTTGTTGACCACCAGTTCCGTTGCGCCCTCGACGCCCGGCACATCCTGGTACATCTCCTCGCGGAACAGGCCGAGAACGACGTCCGCGTGCTGGGTCACGGCGCCGAGCGCTCCGTAGTCGTCCAGCTGCGGTCGGAGGTCCAACCGTTGCCTGGACAGGGCGGGGAGGTGGGCCGTCACGAGCAGAGCGATTCCAAGATCGAGCGCGACGGCCTTGAGCGTCCGCGCCGCGGCGGCCTCGCCTTCCGCCCTTCCGGCGCCAGCGGTCGCGACCTCCTGGAGCGAGTCGATGATCGCCACCTCGACGTCCAGCGTTCGCCGAAGCTCGTCTGGCAGCTCGGCGATCCGGCCCGCCGGAAGGCGCATGAACGAGGGGGCATGCTCCCGGAGCCGCTCGGCAAGCATCCCGACGGTGATCAGATGGTCCGGATCGAGCGCTCCACGGCGGAGGTCGTCCACGCGCACGCGTCCCTCGATCGCCAGCGCCCGCTCGAACAGACGGTCCGGCGTCATCTCACCGGAGAACAACGCCACCGACCGGCCCTGCTGGGCCATCCGCAGGGCGATTCCCAGCGCCAGCGACGACTTGCCGCTGCCGACGTCTCCCCCGAGGATGATCAGGTCACCGCGACGGAGCCCGCCTCCGAGGATCTTGTCCACGCTCGGAAACCCGGTCGGTACGGTGTCGACGGGCGCAGGGCCCTCATCGGCGCCGTCCAGCCGGCGCATCAGGCTGCCGAATGGGATGTCCCTGGGGGTGGTCATCCCTGGAAGGACGATCGACGGGTGGGCCAGGTCGCGTGGGACGGCAGCACCGGCAGCCCGGATTCCCATTGCCGTCCCCGGCCCTCGGTCCGGACCAGATCAGGGCAGTTCAGGTGCAGTTGAATCCCCTTGAATCCGGGGAGCCTACTCCGCGAGCCGTTCGAGGAGTCCCTCGAGCTCGGCCCGGGATTCGGCGTCGAGATGATCCTCGGTGACTCTGATGACGGTCGTGAGCGCCTCCGCGAGCGCGCATCGATCGCTGCCGGCCGATGCGTCGGCGAGCCGCGCGAACGGGAGGCGCGTCGTCGCCGGCACGGCCAGGCCGGCGAACCACGAGCGCGCCGAGGCCGCACGCGCCTCACGTGCCGCGCTCGGCGGAGCGTCGGGCCCGAGAGCGCCGGCCACGAGCCGCGCCGCCATGTAGCAGCCGAGCGCGATTTCACGCTCGCCGCCAAGGGGCGCTCGTCCTGCTAGCGCCGCCAGCGAGCGGAATGGCAGCGTGTGTACGGCGAGCGGAGAAGGATGCACGCCGGCGGGAACGAGGACGCCGATCACGCCGGGAATCTCGCGCCGCCGGAGCGACGCCGCCAGCGCCGCCGGCATTACGCTCGCGCTTCGCGGGTCAGCGAGTGCCCCCACCGGGTTTTCGGTTGCTGCCCCTCTGGCGCCGGACTACATTGCCCACACATGGCGACGTCCAAGCCGGTACTCTGGGTCGATGACGAAGCGGAGCTCCTCGAGCCGCACGGGATCTTCCTTCGCGAGAAGGGCTACGACGTCCAGTGGGCGCGCAACGCGGATGACGCGCTCGAGATGCTGCGCCGGGGGAGTTTCGCCCTCGTGCTCCTCGATGAGCAGATGCCCGGTCGTCGCGGACTCGAGGTGTATCGCGAGCTGCGCGAGATGGACCCGACCCTCCCCGTCATCATGGTGACCAAGAGCGAGGAGGACGCGACGCTGGCCGAAGCCATCGGCGCCAACGTCCGCGACTACCTCGTAAAGCCGGTCAGCCCGCGCCAGGTGCTCACCGTCGTCACCCGGATCCTCGAGGGTCCCCGAATCCGGCAGGAGGCCACGGCCCGCCGGTTCGTCGAGCGATTTCGCGCGCTCCAGTTCGGCCACGATGGCCCCCGCGGCTGGCGCGAGTGGATCGACCATTACGTGGAGCTCACGCAATGGGAAGTGGATCTCGCCACCGCCGGCGAGACGGGACTCTACGACTCGCTGCGGACGCTCTACCCCGACATGCACCGCGACTTCGCGCAGTTCATGTATCGGGCCTATCCCGGCTGGCTCCGCAAGCTCGAGGGCGATCGGCCGCCGCTGTCGATCGACATCGTCCCCGAGTTTCTCCTCCCGGTCGCCGACCGCAGCAAAACGACACTGTTCGTCGTCATCGACTGTCTGCGGCTCGATCAGTGGCGAGTGCTCGAGCCGCTCCTCGCCGAGCACTTCGAGGTCGAGACGACCCACTACTATGCCGTGCTGCCGACGGCGACGCCCTACTCGCGCAATTCGCTGTTCAGCGGGCTGTTTCCCGGCGAGATCGCCGCCCGATATCCCGACTGGTGGGGCGACCGCGACGAGGATGAGTCGCTCAACGCGCACGAGGAGAAGCTCCTGACTGCGCAGCTGGCCGATCTCGGCCGCAAGCTGCCGGTGCACTACGAGAAGATTTCCACCGCGTCCGAGCTCGACAATCTCGGCCGCCGCCTCCCCGGCGTCCTGCTCCAGGAGGGCATCGGTGCCTACGTCTTCAATTTCGTCGACCTCCTCACGCATGGGCGCAGCGAGTCGGGAATTCTCTACGAGGTGGCCCGCGACGAGCAGGCACTGCGCAGTCTGACCCGCGAGTGGTTTCGTCGCTCGTCCGCGTTCTCGCTCCTCAAGGAAGCGGCGGCGCGGGGAATCTCCGTCCTGCTGACCAGCGACCACGGCTCGATCCACTGCAACACGCCGGCGACGGTGTTCGCCAAGCGCGACGCGAGCGCCAATCTGCGCTACAAGTTCGGCGAGGACCTGCGCGCCGAGCGGCCCGAGCACGCGCTCCTTTTCCGCGATGAGGACGCGCTCCGGATTCCCAAGCGTGGACTCGGTGGCAATACCCTGCTCGCCGCGGGCGACACGTTCTTCGTCTACCCCACCAAGCTCCGTGAGTACCAGAGCCGCTACCGGGGCTCGTTCCTCCACGGCGGCGTGACGCCCGAGGAGGTGATCCTGCCGGTGTCGCTGCTCACGCCCCGCCCTCGCTGACCGGGGCCATGCGGGCCAGCCCCATGCGCCGGCTGCTCGGCTTCCTCCGGCCGCACGCCTGGTGGATGGCCGCCACGATCGCCGCCAGCATTGGCGCGGCGTTCCTCGACGCGTTCTCGTTCGCACTCCTCATCCCGTTCCTGAACACGTTGTTCGACCAGCCCCCGATCCCTCTCCAGCCCGGGCTGCTCAACGACTTCCTCCGGGCGACGGTCGGATTCCTGCTCGATCCCGATGACAGGATGGGATCACTGCGCAACGTGATCCTCATCATCGTCGTCACGATCCTCGCCAAGAACTTCCTCGTCTGGCTCGCCGGACAGAGCGCCGCCCGCCTCCAGGAGTACGTCACCCGCGACCTGCGTAACGCCGTCTACCGGCACCTCAACCGGCTCCCCCTCGGCTGGTTCACCCGCACGAAGGGCGGCCAGATAATCGCCCGCGTGATCTCCGATACCGCGCAGACGCGCATGATCATGGCCGAGGTCGTCACCCGATCGGTGCAGAGCTCGGCGCTGGTGATCATGTACGTCGCGTTCCTGCTCATGACGTCGTGGCAGCTCACGCTGCTTGCGCTCGTCGTCGTGCCGGTGCTGATCGTCCTGTTTCAGCCGCTGCTGCGGAAGCTGCGAAAGGGCTACCGCCGTCTGGCGAACGACTACGGCGAGATGACGAGCGTCGTGCAGGAGACCGTCAGCGGTGTCCGGCTGGTCAAGTCGTTCGGCGCCGAAGCCTACGAGGAGCGTCGGTTCGTCGATGCGAGCGACCGCTACTCGCGCGGGATGGTGAAGGTCACACGAATGGCGTTCCTCGCGCAGCCGGTCACCGAGGTGGTGGGTACGCTGATAGCGGTGCTCATACTCTGGATCGGCGCCCGCCAGGTGCTCGTCGATGGGACGCTCACCGGGGCGAGCCTGATCGCGTTCCTGATCTACGTCATGCGCCTTCTCCAGCCGCTCAAGGCGCTGTCGCAGATCCCGACCACCGCCCAGCAGTCGATGGCCGCGGCCGAGCGGCTGTTCGAGGTGCTCGACGAGCCCACGGAGACGCAGCGCGACCGCGGTACGCGCCGCGATGTGCGGTTCGGCGATTCGCTGGCGTTCCAGGACGTGAGCTTCGCCTACGAGCACGAGCCCGTGCTGTCGCACGTGTCCTTCTCCGCCGGCAAAGGCGAGATCGTCGCCCTCGTCGGCCCGAGCGGGGCGGGAAAGAGCACCCTCGTGGACCTCATCCCGCGCTTCTACGAGCCGACTGCCGGCCGGATCCTGATCGATGGCGTGGACACGGGCGACATCGCGCTCCCCGCGTTGCGCGCGCTCACCGGAATCGTGAGCCAGGACACGATCCTGTTCAATGATACCGTGCGCAGCAACATTGCCTACGGCATCGAGGGCGCGCACGACCATGCCCGGGTCGAGGCCGCGGCGCGCGCCGCCAACGCGCACGGGTTCATCGCCGAGCTCCCCCAGGGGTACGACACCCTGCTCGGCGAGCGCGGGGCGCGCCTCTCCGGTGGGCAGCGGCAGCGCATTGCTATCGCCCGCGCGCTGCTCATCGATCCGCCGATCCTGATCCTCGACGAAGCCACGTCGGCGCTCGATACCGAGTCCGAACGGCTCGTTCAGGAGGCGATCGACCGCCTCCTCCAGGGGCGTACGGTGTTCGTCATCGCCCACCGCCTGTCGACGATCGAGCACGCGAGCCAGATCCTCGTCATGGAGCGCGGGCGGATCGTGGAGCGAGGAACGCACCGCGAGCTGCTGGCCCGTCGTGGAGTCTATCACCGCCTGCACACGCTCCAGTTCCGGGACCGGCCGGAGACCGCCGACGTCTAGTGCGGGCGCTCTTCTATCATCGCGGCGAGGACTGGTCCGGCCCGGCCCGGGCGTTCGACGTCGCCGCGCGTGGCTTGGTCGCCCGCGGGTGGGAGGTTTCCTTCGTCTGCACTCCCGACTCAGCCGTCCAGCGGCACGTCGCTCACGGCGCGTACGAGGTCTTCGCTCCGCCGCGCAGCGGAGGATGGATCACCCAGAGCCGCCGCCTGCGGCGCCTGCTGCTCGACCGGTTCGTCGAGGCGGTCTTCGTGCACACCGAGCGCGAGCATCTGATCGTCGCCGCCGCGCAGCGCTTCGCCGGCCGCGGCGCCGCGGTGCGTCGCATCTCCGCCGGCGCGAAGCTCAGCCTCGGTCTCCGGGGTCGTCTCGCCCTCCGACTGGCCACCGGCGGCTTCCTGTTCACCACCCGCGAGGACCTGGAGGCCGGCGGGGCGGCGGCCCGGCAGGCGCTCGATCCCGTCGTCGCCGAGCTTGGCGTGGCGGTTGGTACTGCCGATGCCGTCGAGCGCCAGCCGGATCCGGCGCCCGGGAACGCTCGAACGATCGTCTGCATCACCGACCGCTGCTCGAGGCTCCGTGTCGCCGTCGCGCTGCGCACCGTGGCACTCCTCGCTCCGCGACATCGCGGGCTTCGCATGCTTCTTCTCGGGCACGGATCCGACGATGCCGACCACCGCATGCACGCCGCCGCTCTCGGAATCACCGCGATCGTGCGCCACCTGGGCGTACCGGCCGATCCGCTTCGCGCCATGCGCGAGGCCGATCTCGGCTGGGTGGCCGCGGAACAGGATGATCTCGGCTTCGGCTGCCTCGACCTGATGGCGCTGCGCACGCCCGTGCTCGCCGAGCGCGACACGCTCGCCCAGCATTACGTCGCCGACGGCATAGCCGGGACGCTCCTCCCGCACCGCGACGCGGCGGCCACCGCCGCCCTCATCGCCGGCTACCTGGCCCGCGAGGAGCAACGCCGTGCCATGGGGAACGCCGGCCGCACGCGCGTCGCCCGCGAGTTCACCGATGCGGCCATGGTCGACGCGTTCGAGCAGGCCGCGCTCGCCGCCCGCGATCGCCTGCGATGGAGATACGCGTGAGTCGCTCTCCCTCGATCGGACATCGCGCCGAGTACTACACGCTCCGCGGCGCCGTCGCCGCGCTCGAACGGATGCCCTTCTACCGCGCCGCCAGCCTCGGCGAACGGATCGGCGCACTGGGATATCGGCCCCTCGGCATTCGCCGGCGAGTCGTCGAGCGACAGGTCGCTGCGGCCTTTCCCGGACTGCCCGACGCCGAGGTCCGCGACATCGCCCGCGCCGCCTATCGCCATTTGGGCCGGACCGCCATCGAGACCGCGCTGATGCCGTCCCTCGGCCGCCAGGAGATCCTGGCGCTGGTCGAGTCCGTGGACAACTGGAGCACGGTCGAGCGGGCGATGGCCGGCGGCAAAGGGTGCATCCTCGTGACCGGACATCTCGGCAACTGGGAGCTCGGCGGCGCCTACCTCGCTGCGCGTGGCATTGCGGTCGAGGCGATAGTTCGCCGGATGGGTAATCCGCTGTTCGACCGGTACCTCAACGAGACCCGCGCCCGGTACGGAGTGAGCGTGGTCTACGACACGGAAGCCGCACGCCAGATACCACGCTCGCTGCGCGAGAACCGGCTGGTGGCGTTCCTCGCCGATCAGGGTGTCCTCGGCCTCGCCTCCACTTTCGTGCCGTTCTTCGGGCGCCCGGCGAAGACGCCACGCGGCGCCGCGGTGTTCGCGCTCCGCCTCGGCGTGCCGGCGATCTTCGGCGCGGCGATACGCCAGCCGGGCGGTCGCTATCGTCTCAGCTTCGAGACAATCATGGTCGAGGACACCGGTGACCGCGAGCGCGACGTCGACACGATCGTAGCGCGCTACACCGAGACGCTCGAGCGGTGGGTTCGCCGCGCACCGGAGCAGTACTTCTGGCACCACCGCCGCTGGCGCCGGCAGCCGCCTGACACGCCGCTCGCGTTGCGGGAGCCGGCATGAGCGTCCGGGCCCCGCTCGCCCGCAGGCTGATGCGCGACCCGCGCGCGATCATCGGTGTGGCGGTGGTCGTGCTGCTCGTCGCCGCGGCGGTGGCGGCACCGCTGATCGCCGGTCACGATCCGATCGCCATCGATCTGCGCAACCAGCTCGCGCCGCCATCCACGCAGCACTGGCTCGGAACGGACATCCAGGGGCGCGACATCTGGGCACGCCTGATCTACGGCGCCCGCGTCTCCCTCGCCGTCGGACTCATCTCGCAGAGCATCGCGCTGACGCTCGGTCTCACGCTCGGGCTGCTCGCCGGATATTACGGCCGGTGGGTGGACGAGCTGATCATGCGTCTTGCTGACGTGACCCTGGCGTTCCCCACGCTGCTCCTCCTCATCGCGATGGTGGCCGCGCTCCAGCCCTCCCTGCCGGTGGTCTTCGTGACGATCGGAATCGTCGGTTGGGCCGGGATGGCGCGGCTCGTCCGCGGCCAGGTGCTGGTCGTGAGGCAGCTCGAGTTCGTGCAGGCGATCCGCGCGCTTGGCGCCAACGACGGGCGGATCATCGTCGCCCACGTGCTTCCGAACGTGGTGGCGCCCGTGGTGATCGCCTCCACTCTCGGTGTTGCCGGGGCGATCATGGCCGAGGCCGCGCTGTCGTTCCTCGGCCTCGGTGTCCAGCCGCCGACGCCGAGCTGGGGGGCCATGATAGCCGACGCGCGAGACCTCGCGCAGCTCCGCTCGGCGCCATGGACGTCGCTGTTCCCCGGGCTCGCCATCGGTGCCGCGGTACTCGGGTTCAACCTCGTCGGCGACGCGCTTCGTGACGCCCTCGATCCGCGCTTCCGCCGTGTCGGCTTCCCGGGTGCAGTTGCCGCGCCCGCGCCGGGCACGCCATGACCGGCGACGTGACGAGTAACGACCAGTGAGCGGATACGACGTCCATGCTCTGCGCGAGCGCGAGTTCCCGTGGGCCGCCCGCGGCGAGTCGATCTATCTCAATCACGCTTCCATCGGTCCGCTCCCGATGCGGGCGCGCGAGGCCCGGCGCGCCTTCGAGTCCCTGCGCGACGAGCCGTTCCGTATCACCGCCGACGACCAGTTCGGCACGCTCGCTCGCGCACGTGCCACCGCCGCGCGCCTGCTCGGCGCCGAGGCGGCCGAGATCGCGCTGATGGTCAACACCAGCTACGGGATCAATGTCGCCGCCCGCGCCCTGCGGCTCCGGCCCGGCGATGCCGTGCTCACCTTCGACCGCGAGTTCCCGGCGAACATCTACCCCTGGATGGCGCTGCCCGGGGTGCGGCTGATCCGCGTCCCTGTGACCGACGGTCTCCCCGACGAGCCCGCCCTTCTTGCCGCGCTCGACTCGCCGGCGGTGCGAGTGGTGACGGTCTCCTGGGTGCAGTTCGCGACCGGGTACCGAGTCGACCTCGCGCGGCTGGGCGCGGAGTGCCGCTCGCGCGGCATCATCCTCGTGGTGGACGCCATCCAGGGAGTCGGCGCCCACCCGCTCGACGTACACGCGGCACGGATCGACGTGCTCGCCTGCGGAGCGCAGAAGTGGCTCCTGTCTCCGTGGGGATGCGGGTTCGTGTTCGTGCGCTCCGAGCTGGTGCGTGAGCTCGAGCCTCTCGACGTCGGCTGGCTGTCGATGAGGCACTCCGAGGATTTCTCCACGCTCACCGACTACGATCTCACATGGGTCGACGATGCGAGGCGGTTCGAGTGCGGAACGCTGCCGGCCCAGGAGTTCGCCACGATGACGGCGAGCCTCGAGCTCCTGCTCGAGCTCGGGGTCGAGCGCGTGGGCGCGCGCGTGGCCGCGCTCGCCGGGCGGATCGTCGACTGGTGCCAGTCGCGGAGCGACGTGCGCCTCATCACCCCCGCCGACGAAACGCGGCGGGCGGGGATCGTGTCGTTCGCGCCCGAGGATGTGGCTGGGATCGCGGCGCGGCTGACCCACCTCGGGGTCGCGTTCTCCGTCCGCGAAGGCGCCATCCGGCTCTCCCCGCACGCGTACAACACCATGGAGGAGATCGACCGCGTGGTGGCGGTCATGGAGGAGTGAGTTGCCCTCGTCCCTCGTCCCTCATCTCACCGCGATTCCAACGGCCGCCGCAATGCTCGACACCTGCTCCAGCCGACGCGCGGTCCCGGTCGGTGGGAAATCGTGGCGCTCCAGGCGGTAGACGAGCCCTGCATGCAATGTCCCGTGCCGGTAGACAAGCCCCGCCCCCGAGGACAACGAGATGCTCGGGCTCTCGATCCCGCTCACGTTCACCAGCGGCATCAGCGCGCCGTTCAGGGTGCCGAGCACGCGCCCGTCGCCGAACGAGATGCGCAGCTCGCTGCCGACACGCATCGCGAACCAGCGCTGGCGTGCCAAGGCATTCGTGTAGCTCCGGAGCAGTGTGCCGACATCGAACGCCAGCCACGGAAGCGGAGTCACGGACGCGGTCGCCTCCATCTCACCGAACCGGCGATCGTCGGTGGCGGGCGTTTGCGCGGCCAGCCCGCCGCCGATCAGGCGTCCCCGCATCTCCAGCCAACTCAGGAGGGGGGCCACGATACCGACACCGACCGCCGTGCCGACTACGCGCTCCGGTGCCTGGCCGGTCGTCACTCGGTGTTCGACGAGCGCGCCGATGGCCTCGACGTGGAGCCGTTGTCCCGCCGCCGGACGCGCGAACAGTGCAAGCGTCGCCAACGCGAGCCAGCAGATCGGCGTCGCGCCGCGCACGGCGGTCACTGCGGGAGCCCGGCAGCCGGGGTGATCACGAGCTGAGTCGCCCGCAGCCGCTCCTCGTTGCGCGCGCGAATCCGGGCGTTCGCCTGCTCGTGCTCGGTCACCCGGCGGCGATTCTCCGCGATGTTGGCGTCGATCTCGCGCCGATTGTGACGCACGATCGTGGCCACGATGCCCGTCACCGCGGCGGCTGCCGCCACGCTGGCGACCAGCTTTCGCTCGCCGCGGTCGAGCTCTCCGTTGGCGACCAGCGACGGCAGCATCAGCGCGGACGCCGCCAGCCCCAACCCCTTGACCAGCTCCAGCGGCGCCGCCGACTGCGGATGCCGCTCCGGCAGAAGCTCCTCGGCGCGGATCGACGGCAGCGTATCTTCGAGTGCGGGCCGGTCGTGCTCGAGATCGAAGTAGAGGCGCGCCGAGTCTGATTGCCCCGAGTGCGCGCTCGCGGCGCTGAACACGACTTCGTAGCTTCCGGGAGGCGCGAGGCGGCCGTCGCCGGCGAGGCCGTTCCACGTCAGGTCGCGCACGCCGTCGGCACTTCCCTGATGGAGCGGGATCCGCGTTCCGGTGCGGATGTGGCGCAGCTCGGCCTCCAGCGTCGCCTGGTGGGTCACGACCACGGCGAACGCGAGCCGTTCCGCCGCCGGGTCGAGCCGCACTCGCTGCAGCGGTCGGACCCCGATCGCGAACAGCTGGAGTCGGGCCTCGTGGAACGCCGAGCGCTCCGGCTCGGTGAACAGCGCGGGATCGAGATCGGTGAACGGCTCCCGCTCGAGTGCGGCACGGAAGTACACGATCGCCGAATCGCGCATCCCGACGATCGCCATCGACGCGCCAAGATACTTGAACGCGCGCGCGCGCTGCTCGCGCGTCACCTCGAACGGCGACGCCGGGGAAATCACCTGGCGCAGCAACGCGAGTGCGCGCTCGACCTGGAGGTCCTCGAACAGCCGCACGGCACGGTCGAGGGCCTCGCCGGTGTTCCCCTGCGCCACCAGCGGCCGCGCCGCCAGCAGCAGGAGGAGGAGGGCGGTGCGAAGTGTGATCACGATGTGGGTTCGATCTCCTGCAGCTTGATCGGAGGCAGGGTGGTCGTCTGGTTGGCGTCGATCGTGAACGTCGTGTCGAACGGCACGAAGCCAGGCGCCGTGACCACCAACCGGTGCGGGCCGGCCGCCAGCACTGAATCCATGACGATGCCCTGACCGAGCGGGCGGTCATCGACGACGATCATGGCCGACGTGGGATACACGCGGAGCCGGAGTGCGCCGGTCGCCACCGGAGCCGCCTCGCGCCGCCGGAGATCGACGTCGACCGAGGCCGTCTCGCCCGGTCGCACATCGATCGTGCCCGCCTGTGGCAGGTGGTCGGGAGCGCTCACGCGGTAGTCGTACCGTCCCGGTGGCAGCTCCCCGCGACCCCCGGCCAGTGTGCGGCCGGCCACGGTTACCGAGGCCCCCCCGGGCAGCCCGCGAAACCACGCGTAGCCTGAAGCCGGCGCGGCGGCGCTCGGCGCTCCGCGCGTCGCGGCGTCGGCGATGGTCGTGGGAGCCGTCGCGCGCGACCCCGGCGACCTGAGCGATTCCGCCGCGGCCAGCGACAGCAGTGGCGCGGCCAGCGAGTCCGCCCCGCCAACCGCGTTCGCCGGGGCGCTCGCCAATAACCACACGCTGGCCAACCCCGTCACCACTGCCGCCCCCGCGGCCACGCCGGCCACCCTTGCCCACGCCGCCGCGGCGAACCCGCGCGCTGGCAGCGGCGTACGAGGCGTGCCGGAGCTCCCCGCCGGTGTCATCAGCTCGTCCGATGGCGTGAAGCCCGGGAACTGCACCGGCACCGGACCGGACAGCTGAATCACCTCCGGGAGCGGCGGCAATTCACCCGTCGCAACCCGCGGGATGGTGGCGCCGGCCGCCAGCTCCCGGAGCATGGCCTCCCCGTAGCGTCGGTCCGCGTCGGTCAGCGGTATCGACTCGATCGCGGCCAGCATTTCGGCCGTCGTCCCGAACCGCTGCTTCGGGCTCTTCGACAGCGCGCGGTTGATGACGTCCACCATCGCCTGGGGCGCATCCGGGCGCGCGCTGCCGAGCGGCGGGATCGGCGTGAAGAAGTGATGATGCATCACCGCGGCGATCGTGTCGGCGTCGAACGGGATATGCCCGGTCAGCATTTGGAAGCCGAGCACGCCGAGCGAGTACTGGTCGCTCTGCGGTGCGACGTGCTTGCCCGCGCACTGCTCGGGGCTCATGAAGTGGGGCGTGCCGATCACCGAGCCGCTCGCCGTCATCGACGCGTCCTCCAGCGCCCGGGCCACGCCGAAGTCCGATACGATGACGTGTCCCTCGGTGTCCATCAGAATGTTCGCGCCCTTGATGTCGCGGTGAATGATTCCATGCTCGTGCGCGTGCGCGAGGGCGCTGGCGCAGCCGCGGAGGACGTGCCACACCACCGGTGCCGGCAGCGGCCCCTGCGACTCGATGAGCGAGCTCAGGGCCCGCCCATCGATGTACTTCATGGTGATGAAGAACAGCCGGCCCGCCTGCCCGACGCGGTAGATGGGGATGATGTTCGGGTGCTCCAGCGATGCCGCCATGCGCGCCTCGCGCTTGAAGCGGTTCGCCATCGACTGGCTGAGCGCCATCTCCGGCGGCAACACCTTGAGCGCGACCTGTCGTGCCAGCTCGATCTCGGTCGCCCGGAACACGACCGCCATGCCGCCGCGCGCGAGCTCCATCTCGACTTCGTAGTCTTGCGACAACTCGCAACGGACGACGTCGAGCAGGGATTCCTGCGGACCGAGAGTCTCGTCCCCGCCCGTCAGCACGAGCGTCGCCTCCGACGCCCCGGCGCGGTAGCCGCACTGCGTGCAGACGTGCATGCCGTTGGGGATCTCGGTGGTGCACTGCAGGCAGCGCATCATCAGAGGGGCGTCGCCGTGAAGGTCACGGACGTGGCGCCGGCCGCTCGCACCTCGACCACTGTCGGCTCGTTGCTGTTACCGAGGCGGAGCGTCGCCCGAGCGAGCCCGCTCGCGTCGCTCGTCACCACGATCGTGCTGCCGCTGCTCGGGGCGACGAACAGCGAGTTGTTGTTGGTGACTTCGAACGTCACGGCGACTCCGGCCACGGGCCGGCCCTCGCCATCGAGTACGCGCACCGTGAGCGGCAGCGGGAGGATGTCTCCGCGGGCAGCCGACTGGCCATCGCCGCGCACCTTGAGCAGCTCCGCCGTCCCGGCGCCCGGCGTCAGCGGGTCCGTACGGAACGGGTCGACGGTGGCGTTCCCGATGATGCTGTCGCCGACCGCCGTCGGCTCCTCGGAGCGACGCGGCCCCAGTCCATCGCCCCACCAGTTCCCGGGTGCCGACATCCCCGACGAGGTCGCGTTGACCAGTCCGGCGAGGGAGTTGTCGAACACATCGTTGTCGAGCAGACGTATGGAGACCCATGCGCCGACGCGAACGCCCGTGGCGTTGCGGGTCACGCGGTTGCTGTCGAGCTGAATGGCCCCGCCGTTCACGGACAGCCCGGGCAGCATCGCATGACCGGCGATCGAGGTGCCAGCCACCGATATCGTGTCACCCGTGGCATCGATCACGCCCGATGCGGAGAAGCTCGTGGCCGTCCCCGGCTGGGTGCGTCGGACCGCACTCGAACGGACCGACAATCGCCGGCCGCTGAACCGGATCGCCGTCTGATGCTGTCCCACGAAGCGCGTCCCGGTGACGTCCAGACTCGAATTGGTGGCAATCACCGAGATCGCCGGCTCGCCGACCGACACCGTGCTCGGGCTGCACTGCTCGAACAGTCCCCTGCTCACGACGGCCGCGGAGGCCGCCCCGGTCACGACCAGGCAGCGCCCACCCACGACGGCGCGCAACGTGTCATCCACCAGCGTTATCGTGTCCGCGTTGGTGGCCGAGATCGGCAGCACCGCGCTGTCCGACCGCGAGCGCACCATCGACCAGCTCGACTGCTCCGAGCGAACGTGATGTCGACCACGGTGGAATACGTTCTCCTGCAGCAGCACCGCGGCTCCGCCAGGTGCACGCGAGTCGATCAGCCGGATCGCATCCATGAGACTGGTGCCCGGTTCGCGGAAGGTGTTGCCGAGCACGGTCACACCGCTGGAGCTCCTGATCTCGAGCCCCGATCGTCCGTCCGTCTCGCTGCCGGCGACGCCGGGGTCCTCCGGCTGGCGGCTGAGATCGAGGGTGTTCCGGCTGATCTCGGTCGCGCCCGTGGCGCCGACCAGACGAATCACCTGATGCCGGCCGGCGAGGTCGTTGTCGCTGACCCGAAGGCCCGAGCTGGACTCGCTTAGAATGTGCGGTCCGGCCGTGCCGCGAATGCGGCTCAGCTCCACGAGGTTGCCCTCGCCACCGCTCACGTGAATCCCGGCGCCGCTCTCACCGGCCCACGCGCCGATGGCCGTGAGCTCCACGCCCGTCACCCGGCCATTCCGGACGTTGTCCATCCGGAGTCCGTAGCCCGAGACCGCGGTCACCGCGCTGTTCCTGATGGACGCCGAATTGATGACATTGCGCAGCAATATGCCGCGGCCGATCCGCAGTCCCGTCACCCCGGGGTTCACGTAGACGTACTCGAGTATCGCATCGGCTTCGTACACGTCGATCGCCGGCCCGTCCACCGAGTGGAGGACCGCCATGTAGCGGATCGTCACCGGCGCACGCACGTCCACGATGATCGCGGCCGTGCCTGTGTCGTGCGAGATCACCGGCAGTCGCAGTGGATCACGGCCGCTGGTCACGAATGCGGACGAGTCCCCGAGCAGCGTGACGCGCCGGATCAGCGCCACCGTCTCGGAGTAGGGCGATGCGCCTGGCTGTACGAGAACCGTGTCGAATGCATCGGCCATGTCGACGCCGTGCTGCACCGAGCCAAACGGGCGCTTGCGCGTGCCGAAGCGCGGCGACACCACGACCGAGTTGTCGACGTGGATCGTACGCGGATTCACGACCACGACCACCACAGTGTCGGCGACCGGATCGGCGCTGGCGATTATCTGCGCCGTCCCGTAGCCGACCCCCGTCATCGTCCCCGACGCTGTCACCGTCGCGACGGCGGTGTTCGTCGAGCGCCATTCGGGCTCGTCCGTCATCAGGTCGCCACGTGCGTTGCGGACCGTCGCCGTGTACGTGAGCTCCTGGCCGAGCGCGGTCAGCGTGTCGAGCGTCGCGTCGAGCTCGAGCGAGGCCGGATAATTCTGCACGGTGATGAGTAGCGAATCGCGCAGCGATTCGTACGACGCACGTACGTACGTCTCCCCGGCCGCGCGAGCGGTGATCACGCCGCCGTTCGTCGTGACGCTCGCGATCGTCGGATCCTCGCTGGTCCAGGTCACGGATGTTCGCGGAAGCGGGTCGCCCCTGGCATTCCGGATGTCCACGGCCGGGCTCAGCGTGTCGCCGAGGTACGGGAACGTGTGGGCGTCGGGAATGATGCTCAGCGACGCCGGCTTGTTCTCGACCGTGATCTGGATCGTGTCGGCGATGTCCCCCGTCACGGCGATCACAGCCGACTGCCCGACCTCGATCGCCGTCACCTCGCCCGCCGCACTCAGGGAGATCACCTGGAGATTGGTCGCCGACCACGCGATCGGCGGATCGGGGATGGAGGCGCCGCGCCCATTCAGGGCGATGACGCTCAGCGTCACCTGATCGCCGAGACTCGTCAGCGTGGCGCCATTCGGCAGGATCTCGAGGCTCACGGGTACGTTGTCAACCGTCACGGTCGCCGTGTCGCGCACGCCGTCCAGCGACGCGACGATGTCCGCTGAGCCGATCGAGAGTCCGCTCACCAGCCCCCGGTCAGGGAGCACCTCGGCCACCGCGGGCGCCAGCGACGTCCAGGTCGGCGCGAGGTCCAGGATCGCGTGGTTCAACCGGTCGAACCCGCGGCCGGAAAGCAGGAGCTCGTCGCCGAGTGAGTTGATCGCAAGGCCCGACACAGAGCTGATCACGACGCTCGTCGCCTTCTGCCGCACCTCGACCCGCAGGCTGTCCACGACCGCGTCGCGCCGGCCGAGCACGTAGGTCACGCCGTTGGCGCGCGCGGCCATCAGTCCAGTCGCGCTCACCGCGACGAAGTTCGTGTCCCGACTCTCCCAGATCTCGACCGTCGTCGGTACGGCGTAGCCGAGCGAATCACGCCCCGTCGCGACCGTCGTCGTTTCCGCACTGAACGCATCGAGCACGACCGACGAGGGGGAGAACGTGAACCGCACGAGTCGCTGCGCGACACTGACCGGGATCGCGACCGTGACGTTGTCGACCGTCGCCCGAATCTCCGCGCTGCCCGCACCTCGCGCCGTCACGCGTCCGTCCGTACTGACCCCGGCGATGGTCGTGTCCGCGGATTCCCACTGCACCGGGACTGCCGGCATCGGTTGGCCCGCGCCATCGACCGCCGAGATGCGAAGCGTCGCCGTCGCGCCGATACTCTCGAAGATGAGGCTCGATGGATCCGGCGTGAGCTCCGCCACGACAGCGCACATGCGCTGCGCGAGCGACGGAGCATTGGCCCCGAGCAGCGAGTTCTCCAGGCGGATCGTCAGGATAGTGCAGCCGCGCCGCCGCCCGGCGATCGAGTCCTGACGCGGGGTCATCGCGAGAATCGACGTGTCCGCCGAGATGAATCGAAAGCGGGCATTCGTCACGGGCTCGCCGCCCAGCTCGGCGGTCACGGTGGGCGCCACCGTGCTGCCGACCACTACCATCGTGTCGCCCGAGAAGCTCATCACCACAGGCTCGACGTACGGCGGCGCCACTGCCCTGCTGGCATCGCACGTCGCGCAGAGCGCGGCGAGCGCAGCGGGCAGGATCATCCGTTTAATGCGCAGGTGGTAGATCAGCGCTCGCATGCCGGAAGCCGAGGTGGAAAGACGGGTACGGCAACTACAGTCCGAATCCGGGCTCCCTGCGGTCGGGAATCCAGGGCGGTATCCGGCCATCTTTAGACTGTCGGCGAATGGGACCGGTAAAACGCCGAGCAAGCTCCTCGGCAGAGGTCCCGACCTCAGGCGCCCCCTCGGTACGAGAACGTACGATCCCGGTCCAGCAGCGTTCAGGAGGTCCCGAGCTGCACGAGCGCGTAGTCCTTGGCGCCCCTCCGGAGAAGGAGGTGGCCGCCGGGGAGTAGTGCCTCGGTACCCACGTGGCGGTGGTCAGGGGTCAGGCGCCGGCCATTCAAGTAGACGCCCCCCTGCTCGAGCAGCCGCCGGCCGGCCCCCTTCGACGCGACCAGCTTCGACACCACGAGCAAGTCGAGCACGTCCCACTCACCAGCACCCGTGACGCCCGGCTGGGACCCCTCGACCGGGGCGGCGACCTCCACGAACGGAATCTCCGCCCTGAGCGCCACCAGTGCCTCGAAGGTCAGCTTGGACGGGTCCGTTCCCCCGAACAGCACGCCGGAGACCTCCGCCGCCACCCGAGCGCTCGCCACGCCGTGCACCCGAGCCGTCATCTCGCCGGCCAACCGCTGCTGCGCCTCGCGCCGCTCCGGGCGCCCGGCCGTGGCGCGGTCCAACTCCTCGATGTCCGCCCGGGGCAGCAGCGTGAAGTACCGCAAGGACTTTCCGGCGTCTCGATCGTCAGTGTTGATCCAGAACTGGTAGAACCGGTACGGCGACGTCAGGCTCGGGTCCAGCCACACCGCGCCCGCTTCCGTCTTGCCGAACTTGGCACCCGTAGCGGTCGTGAAGAGGGGAAACGTGATGGCCTGCGCCTCCCCCCCGGTGACCCTTCGGACCAGCTCGATACCCGCCGTGATGTTGCCCCATTGGTCGCTGCCGCCCACCTGGAGCAGGACCCCCTCGCGTCGGTGCAGCTCCAGGAAGTCGTATGCCTGGAGCAACATGTACGAGAACTCGGTGTAGGAGATACCGCTGTCGAGCCGTGCCTTCACGGACTCCTTCGCCATCATGTAGTTGATCGTGAAGTGCTTGCCCACGTCTCGCATGAAGTCGATTGCCCGAAGCGGTAGCAGCCAGTCGGCATTGTTCCGCATCCGTGCGGCCCCGGGGCCGGAGAAGTCCAGGAATCGCTCCAGCTGTGCGCGGATCGCTTTGGAATTGGCCTCGATTGTCTCGACGGTGTTCAACCGTCGCTCGGTTGTGCGGCCGGAGGGATCCCCGATGAGTCCGGTTCCGCCACCGACCAGCGCGATCGGGCGGTGACCGAAGCGCTGCAGATGGACCAGCCCCATGACGGGCACGAGGTTGCCGACGTGAAGGCTCGGCGCGGTCGGATCGAAGCCGGCATATGCACTGACGGGAGGGCCGGATAGGAGCTCGCCGACCCCGTCGGTGTGCTGGTGGAGCATGCCGCGCCAGGCAAGCTCGTCCAGCAGTGGTTGTGGAGGCATGGCACAAAAATAGACTCACTGGAGACCAAAGTCATTCGCGCCGAGCGCGTTGAAGCGGCCCCACCGCGGGGCTAGCTTGCAATGCCGGCGCGCGGCGGCGCCTTGCGCCGGCCGATCACCGAGTGGGACTGGATCATCGAATGGGCGTGAGATTCTTCAGACGTGATTTCTGGCGGCGGCACCCGAGACTCACTCGGGCGCTGCTGCTCACCGGCACCTTCGGCCTGGCGTTCGGGGCCGGCTTTGCCTACGCCGGTTGGGCCCTCGTCTGCCGTGCCGGGCAGTGCCCGTCGATCGAGGTTCTCGAGGACTACACGCCCCGTCAGACGTCGAAGCTGTATGCGGTCGACGGCCGGTTCATCGCCGAGATCGGGCTCGAGCGGCGAACGCTGGTTCAGCTCGGGGAGATCCCTCGGCCGGTGCGCGACGCATTTCTGATCACCGAGGACAAGCGCTTCTACAGCCACGCCGGCATCGACTGGTACCGCGTGATCGGCGCCGGACTCCGGAACATCCGCTCTGGCTCCTACTCGCAGGGCTTCTCGACTATCACCATGCAGCTCGCGCGGAACGTCTTTCCCGAGCGCATCTCGCGCGAGAAGACGCTCGTACGCAAGCTCAAGGAGGCGAAGGTCGCCCGCTCGATCGAGGCTCGCTACACCAAGGACAAGATCCTCGAGCTGTACCTCAACCAGATCTACCTCGGTCACGGCGCGTACGGTGTCGAGACGGCATCGCAGCGCTACTTCGGCAAGTCGGCGCGCGACCTCAACGTGGCCGAGGCGGCGACGCTCGCGGCCCTTCCGAAGGCTCCCGAGCGCTACAATCCGCGCCGGTACCCCGACCGTGCGATCCTCCGGCGCAACACGGTCATCGAGCTCATGCGCCGCGAGGGCGCGGTCGGCGCCAACGACGCGAACCTCGCTCGTGCCTACCCGCTCCAGCTCGCCCGCCGGACCGAATCGGGTGACATCGCGCCCTACTTCGTCGAGTGGGTGCGCCGACAGCTGGATGCGCAGTTCGGCCAGCAGCTCTACGAGCAGGGACTGCGCGTGTTCACGACCCTCGACCTGGACATGCAGTCCGCGGCCGAGCGGGCCATGGAGTCGCAGCTCCGGCGGATCGAGTCCTCCGACCTCGGCCGCTACACGCACACTACCTACGAGGCGTACATCGCCCGCTCCGCCGCCGGTGGCGAGAACGGCGGGCCGAACTCGCCATATCTGCAGGGCGCGCTCGTTTCCCTCGATCCGCGTACCGGCTCTGTCCGCGCGCTCGTCGGCGGACGCGACTTCGATGACTCGAAGTTCAACCGGGCCACGCAGGCGCTGCGGCAGCCCGGCTCGACCTTCAAGCCGATCGTCTACGCCGCGGCCATCCAGCACGGCCGGGCGCCCTCTCACATGCTCGAGGATTCGCCGCTCGCCGTCAATCAGGTCGACGGCACCACCTGGACTCCGCAGAACTACGACGGCGGCTTTTCGGGATGGATGAACATGCGCCGGGCGCTGACCCGGTCGGTCAACATTCCCGCGATCCGCATGGGCATGGAGCTCGGCGAGCACGCCGTGATCGACATGGCTCGGCGGCTCGGCATCACTTCCGAGATCCCGCCTTATCCTTCGATCCACATCGGCGCCGCTTCGGTCTACCCCCTGGAGCTCGTCGCCGCCTACACCGCCTTCGCCACTCTCGGCACCCGGGCGAGCCCCAATTCGATCCTCCGCGTGGAGAACGCGCGCGGGGACATACTCTGGGAGCCGGTTCCGGTGCGCGTGCAGGTAATGTCGCCCGAGGAAGCGTGGATCCTCAACGACGTGATGAAGGACATCGTGCGGACCACCGGCGGCACCGCCTACGGCAACGTCTGGGCGGCCGGATTCCGCATCCCTTCGGGTGGAAAGACCGGCACGACCAACGATTACAGCGACGTCTGGTACCTCGGCTACACCGCCGACCTCGTCACCGGCGTCTGGATCGGCTTCGACATGCCCAAGCGCATCATGAACAACGCGCAGGGGGGACGGCTGGCCGCGCCAGCCTACACGGCGTTCATGAAGGAGGTCTACCAGCGAAAGCCGGCGCCGCCCGACTGGCCGCGGCCCGAGGGAATCATCTCGCGCGAGGTCGATCGGACGAACGGCCTTCTTCGCAACCCGTTCTGCCCGCTCGAGACGGTCTACACCGAGTTCTTCATCCCGGGCACCGAGCCGGTGCGCGAGTGCGACGCCCATTCGCCGTTCATTCTGCCGCCCACCGACAGCGGTGCCTTCGGCGCGCCGCTCTCGCCGATCCAGCCCGGTATTCGTGTGCAACCGGGCGCGGTGCCGACACCGCAGACGGCGCCGCCCGCCCGGGACACGACGAATCCCTTCTACATTCCGATGCCCGGAGGGAGAACGCCGCCCCCGGCGTCACCGCCGCCCGCGCCGCCGCCCGCATCACCCGACGCCGGATCCGCGACCTCGCCGCCGACTTCCCCACCGGATACCGGCACCGCCGCCTCGCCACCGCGAGAATGACCTGGAAGCCGAGGGACTGCCACGCCCACACCACGATGTCGGATGGTGAGCTGGGGGTGGCGGAACTCGTCGAGATCGTCCAGTCGCGGGGTGTCCTGCCATCGGTCGCCGACCACATCAGCCGCTCCACACGGACGACGCTCAGCTCGGTCGCCGCGGTTCGCCGGTACCTCGACGAGCTCGATCAGTACCCGGTGGCGCGCGCCGGCGAGTTCTGCTGGCACGACTCGTTGTGGCGCGAGATCCCGCCCGATCTCGTGCGGCGATTCACTCACCGCATCGGGTCGTTGCACGCGGTCGAGATCGCGCAGGATGAATGGCTGCACGCGTTCACCGGCGTGCTGCCCGCGGGGATGACGCCGGCGTCCTACATGGCCGCCCACGTCGCGAGCCTCGAGCGGTTCGCGCGCGAGATGCCGATGGACATCCTCGCCCACCCCACACTCGTACCGATCGAGCTCCGCAAGCTCCCTCTGGAAGAGCTGTGGACGGAGGAGTACGAGGAGCGTGCCGCTGACGCGCTTTTCCGCGCCGGCATCGCCTTCGAGGTGTCTTCCCGCTATCGGCCACACGAGCGCTTCGTCCGTCGCGTCGCCGCGCGCGGCGTGCGACTGTCGCTCGGCTCCGACGGCCACTCGCGATCGCAGCTCGGTGCGCTCGACGTCCCGCTGGCGCTCGTCCGAGCCGCTGGGGTTCGCGACGAAGACCTGTACGACCCGCTGGTCCACGGATCGCGAACCGGCGACACGAGCGAGGCACGTCGCACGGCGTGAATCGCTACCACGCCCGGTGGGTCGTTCCGGTGACCGCGCCGCCGATCGCCGATGGCACGGTCGTCGAGCACGACGGGCGGATCACTTTCGTCGGCCGTCGGGTCGATGCGCCGCCGGGTGCGGACCACGACCTCGGCAACGTGGTCCTCGTCCCCGGCCTGGTGAACACCCACGCGCATCTCGACTTGTCGGTCATGCGCGGCTTCCTCGAGGATCTCACCTTCCCGGAGTGGATCCGCACACTGACCAGAGCGAGGCGGGCGGTGCTCGATCCCGACGCCCTGCTCGACTCCGCGCGGCTCTCCCTGGTCGAGGCGGTGCGTGCCGGAATCACGACGGTTGCCGAAACGTCTGCGTCCGGCGTCGCCATGGCAGCTTTCCGGGAGGCCGGCGTCCGTGGAATCACCTACCAGGAGGTATTCGGGCCCGACCCTGGCCAGTGCGACGACGCGGTGCGTGATCTCCGCGGGCATGTGGATCGCCTGCGGGCGCTGGAAACCCCGCTCGCCCGCCTCGGGATCTCGCCGCACGCACCGTACAGCGTCTCCGACCGTCTTTTCGCGGCCAGCGCGCGACTCGCTCTCGACGAACGCCTTCCGATGGCGATCCACATTGCCGAGAGCGCCGATGAGGAGCGTTATGTGGCAACCGCGACCGGCGACTTTGCCGACTCGCAGCGCGACCGTGGATTCGACATGCGGCCTCGCGGCCGCTCTCCGGTCGCGATGCTGCACGCCGCCGGCGCCCTCGCCCCGGGCCCGCTTCTCATTCACTGCGTGCGGGTGGACGCTGGCGACATAGCTCTGATCGCAGCCGCCGGATGTACGGTAGCGCACTGCCCGGCCGCGAACGCCAAGCTCGGACACGGCATTGCCCCGCTGTCGGAGCTGCTCGGAGCGGGAATCACGGTCGGCCTCGGCTCCGATTCGGTCGCCGGCAACAACCGAATGGACCTGCTCGAGGAGGCCCGGCTCGCGGCGCTCCTCCAGCGCGCGCGATCTGGCGATCCGCTGCGGATCTCCGCTGCCGAGGCGCTCGAGCTTGCGACCATCGGCGGCGCCAGGGCGCTCGGACTCGAGTCCGAGATCGGCTCGCTGGAGCCGGGCAAGGCGGCCGACCTCGCCGCCTTCTCACTCGAAGCGGTTCCGGCGACCCCGACGACCGACCCGATCACCGCGTTGATCTTCTCGCTCTCCGCCCGTGACGCTGTGCTCACGATGGTGGCCGGCGAGCCCCGGATGATCGAGGGCCGAGTACTGGCGGAGCCGGCCGGGTTGCGGGATCGCGTCCAACGCGCGGCCGAACGTCTCGCCGGCTGGCGGGTCGCGAACTGAGTTGCCGCGTGCGCCTGCCGTAACTGCCACACCTGCCCGGTCGTCCCTCTCCTGTATGGCTCCCTTGTCCGCCCTCTGGCACATCCTTAGCTTGAGGCTGGTGCTACTACCGGCGCGGGCATGTCGCCCAAGCGCGGGATCCCGTGCCACGACTCCCGCGTTGACTCCCGCTGCGTTCCCATCGTGGCGGGAGTTCGTGTTTTCGGATCGGAGGGCCGTGTGATCGTGGGGTGTCTGGCGCTGAATGCGTCGTTCGAGCCACTCACCATGGTGCCGCTGCGGCGCGCGCTCCGCCTCGTCATTGACGGCAAGGCGGAGATCGTCGAGGCCGACAGCGCGCTCCTCGTGCGCTCCGAGCGCCTGACTTTTCCGCATCCGGTGGTCATCCGCCTCCGGCGGTTCGTGCACGTCCCTCGCCGCTTCCGCAAGCAGGTGACGAACACGTTCCTGTTCGCGCGCGACCGCTATCGCTGCCAGTACTGCGGCCGGGCCGCGGCGGAGCTCAAGCCCCGCGAGTCGCTGACCCGCGACCATCTGATCCCGCTCTCGCGCGGCGGCGCCAACGACTGGTCGAACGTGGTCACCGCGTGCGGTGCCTGCAATACGCGCAAGGCGAACCATCTTCCGTCGGAGATCGGGATGCACCCGATCACCGCGCCGACGGAGCCGCACTTCGTGCACCTGAGCTGGGCGGTCCGCCGGCTCACCCCGATCCAGTCGCGCTACATCAAGCTGTTCTACGGCGGCGAGGTGCTGCACCAGATCGAGGAGCTGGAGCAGCGGACGCTTCGGCACGCGTGAGGGGCACGGGACAGGGGACAGGGGACAGGGGACAGCACCGAAGTACGGGATCGCAGCTCTTCGTCCTTGTCCCCTATCCCCGATCCCCTCGCCGTCCTCACGGCACCGTGAACGTCGCCGACCTCGTCTCGTACCTCCTCCGCTCCCCTCCGAGCAACCGCACCATCAGCGTACGCACGCCACGGGTGAGCGCCGTACCCGGGTTCCGCTCCCCGCGCACCGCTGGTCGCAGCTCTCCGCGTAGCCACCTCTCCAGCTCATCGAGGTCGCTCGCCGATACCATCTCGACCTCGCATACCACGTTGTAGTAGAACCGCCCACGGGGCATGGCGGCGATCGGCGCCCGAATCCCGAGCGCAACCGCCTGCTCGGCTGCTCCAAGCGAGCCGTGCAGGCTGCTGGGTTCGACGTCTCCATTCATGGCTCGGCGGAAAACGGCGTACCGTTCCTCCAACGGCTCCCGGCGCACGATGATTTCCCACTCGGTGCGCCTCTCCAGCGAGTTGAACCAGCCTTCGGCTCGCCACAGTTCGACGCGAAACCGGAGCCGTGCCGGAAAGCCGTTGCGCAACGCTTCCTGTACCCGCCGCTCGCTCAGCATTCCCGGCGCCGTCACCAGCGGACCCTGCGTCGCCAGGTCCGCCTGAGCGGGGAGCTGTACCTCCACGCGCGGGCCGGCGGCGCGTTGTGCCTTCGCCTCGCCGGCGAAGATGAGCAGGAACGATGCGGCGAGCGCCGCGGCTCTCGGTTGCACGATCTCAGAATCGGTGTCGGATCCGCAGGAACACGTTTGCCGGCTCGCTGGCGTGCGAGGTGGACTTCGCGATGTACAGGCCCAACAGCCCCGCATCGATTCCCAGTCCCACGTCGGTGCGGAAAGTTCCGAGAGGCGGCAGCGATCCGGACGGATAGCGGATCTCTCCGGACCGCTCACCCACCAGCCATCCGCGCCCGGCGTTCGCGAACAGTACCCAAACCGGGCCGGCGCGACGGACTTCACCATACCACCGGTCGTGCCAACGCCAGCCACTGACCGAGATGTCCCCACGGTACTCCGCCTGCAGGAGCGCGATCCGCTCGCATTGCGCGGGGTGGCCGGGAAGCGCATCGCCAGCCGACGTGCACATGCCGACGTCGTCCGCCTCGTAGTGGCGGCGGAAGTCGAAACCGGGGAGCGACCCGGCTCCGCCTACCGAAAGTCTGCGCTGCAGCGGCAGCTCGTCGCCGCCCGCCCAACCGCCGACGACCACCCGGAAGTTGAGCTGCCCCTCCGGCGAGATGCGATTGTAGCGCCGGAGGTCGACGAGCGCGCGGTGGTATCGCAGCGCCGAATCGGTCGGCACCGCCGCGCGGGCGAGCGGTGATGCCGGGCCGAAGCTCGCCACCCGACCCGAGCCGAGCTCGTAATCGGCCGTGATGTACCAGCCCGTCCACGGGCTCTCGGGATTATTGCGCGTGTCGATCTGAAGTGTGGCGTTTGCGAGGTTGAACCGGCCGTCGTCGATCCCCGGGTTCGGTCGCCAGGAATCCGCGTTGCGGAACAGCGTGAACGGGCCGCGTACGTCTCGTGACGCCCAGCGCTCGTCGGCGTACGACAGGGTCAGGTTCAGATCGCGCCCCGGCGCCATCGTCACATATCCTCCCCCGCCGTGTCGATTGTAATGGTCCCGGTAATCGCGATGAAACAGGAACGACGCCAGCGCGACTTCGATGTCCTGGAGCTGCCACCCCTCGACCGGACTCACCACATCATAGTGCCTCAGGCCGGCGGCGATGCTCCGCGGACCGGTGAACCCCACCTCGAGCAGGGCCGAGTGCCCGAGGTTGTCACTGTCCCAGCGAAAATTGTCGACCGTGCGGATGATCCCCAGCCCTTCCAGCTTCACGTGCCCCCAGGAGGTCTGGTGCTGCACCGCGGGGCCGATCTCGATCGGCAGCCCCTCCACGCGATTGTAGGCGCCCGCGCTCACGATCCGGATTCGGCTGCGGCTGCGGGCCGGGCGCTGCCACGGGCGCCACCACGAATCGGGCTCGGCCTCGAGCCGGCCGTCCACTTCCCGATAGGGAAGCGGCTGCCGATAAACGCGCACGTCCCCCTCGATGATCGCCTCGTCGCGACCCTGGATGCTGCCGCCGACGAGCAGCACACCCCCGCCGATGCGTGCCGTCCGCTGGAGCACGAGATCGCCGTTGATGACGACGACGTTGCCGGCCACTTCGCCGGCGATCGTCAGCGGTCCGAGCAGAACGGCGACATCCCCCGGCACCCGCTGCTCCTCGGTCACGTCGAGCCGCCCCGATGCGCGCAGCGTAGCCGCCGCGTTGTACGTCGCCAGCGCTTCCTGAACGACATCCGCCGGCAGCCCGGCGATCGAGACCCGCGTCGTGTCCTGCGCCTGTACGTGGACCCCGGCCGCTGCCACCGCCACGGCCGCCGCGCACGTCATCGCGATCCATTTCATGCCGAGCCTTCGCTGTGAGGTTCGGCGGGGGGCTAGAGCACTGCGCATTCCTGAAGGCATCACGGCCGCAACTGGTTGGAGGAGTGCTGTTTGCACCGCAGTGCGAGGTTCTGGCGGTGGCCCGTCCGTCCTTTGGAGTGGGCACCGGCGTGTCGGGTCGGTATCATCCGCCGGGCGCCGAGATTCCCAGTCGCTTCATCCGTCGATAGAGATTGGGACGGTCGGTCTTCAGGCGGCGCGCCGCCTCGGCCACGTTCCCGCCCGCCATCGAGAGGGCGCGAAGGATCAGAGTTCGCTCGTATTCATCGAGAGTCTCCGTGAGCGAGAGATCGAGTGTATTCGCATCGGGCAGCTGAGGGCGCGGACCGCCGCCCTTGCCGTCATTCGACGGAATGACCTCGCCCACCTGCTGCGCCGTGACGGTGCGGCCGGCGTGCAGGATCGCCAGCCGTTCGACGATGTTCGCCAGCTCGCGTACGTTGCCCGGCCACCGGTGGCGCATCAGCTCCACGATCGCGTCATCCGCCCAAAGAGGCGCCGGCTGCCCGCTTCGTACCCGGTACAGTCCGGAAAAGTGCCTGACGAGCGCCGGTACATCGTCCGGGCGCTCGCGCAGTGGCGGCAGCGCCAGCGGAATAACGTTCAAACGGAAGTAGAGATCGTCCCGAAACGCGCCGTCCTGGACGGCGCGCGGCAGATCCTTGTTCGTGGCCGCGAGTATTCGGACGTCCACCCGGATCGCCTTTCCGCCGCCGATCCGCTCGATCTCCCGGGCCTCGATCACCCGCAGGAGCTTCGCCTGAGCCTCGGCGCCGAGGTCGCCTACCTCGTCGAGCAGCAGCGTCCCCGTGTGCGCGAGCTCGAAGCGGCCAATGCGCCGGTCGGTCGCTCCTGTGAACGCGCCCTTCTCGTGGCCGAACATCTCGCTCTCGACCAGGTCCCGCGGGATGGCCGCGCAGTTGACGCGCACGAACGGCCGGTCGCGGCGAGGACTGCCGCCGTGGATCGCGGCCGCGACCAGCTCCTTGCCCGTTCCGGACTCGCCGGTTATGAGCACGCGGGCATCGGTGGGGCCCACGCGGGCGATCATCTCGCGCACCCGCTGCATCCCCGGACTCTCGCCCACCAGCTCGCCCGTCAGACCAAGGTCGGCGCGCAATGCCCGCGCCTCGCGTCGCGCTTGCCGCAGCTCGAGCGCCGAGCCGAGTGCCAGCAGTACCCCTTCGGGCGTCAGCGGCTTCTCGAGAAAAGTGAAGGCCCCGAGCTTGGTGGCCTTCACGGCGTCGCTGAGTCCGGCGCGCCCACTCATCATTACCACCGGCAGATCGGGAAGGGTTTCCCTCAATCGCGCCAACACGGCCATACCATCGAGCTGACCGGGCATCATGAGATCCGCGAGCACGACGTCGGGCTCGTTCTCCAGCGCGCGCGCCACACCGGCTGCCCCATCGGCTGCCTCGCGCACCTCATAACCTTCGGTGCCCAGCAGCGCGCCGACCATCCGTCGGATGTTGGGCTCGTCGTCGATGATCAGGACTGAAGGCACGCGGCCAGGGGCGGATGGGTGGGGCGGCCGGGAGCGAGCATCAGCGCCCGAGATCGGGGCGGGCCGCGATCCGCCCAGCGTCGGCATTCCGTTCGGAGAGCAGCCGCGTCGTGAACCGCTGGCCCTCCGAGATCCGCTCCACCTCTATTGCGATCGATTCGACGGCATGCTCGATGCGCTCGAGACGCGTCGCCAGCTCTGGCGGAATCATCCGCGGCGCGACTGCTTCGCGCTCCCACCGACGCGCGAGCGCCCGCACGAGCGGTATGCCGATCGCCAGCGCGACGATCATGGCCATGCCGGCCACCGGCACGATGAAGGGTCCTGCTCCCGTGGGTAAGAGCCACAATGGATCCATCCGTCAGCTCCTGGTCTCCGGTGTGGTCATCGCCGGCAGCACGAATCGGATCTCCGTACCGTGTCCCGGCTCGCTCGTCGCTTCGACGCTACCCGCGTGCGCGAGCACCGTCTGCCGGGCGATCGCCAACCCCAGTCCGGTCCCGCCGGGCCGGTTCGTCACATACGGTTCCCAGATCCGCTCGAGCTGGTCCGGGGCGATTCCGCACCCCGTGTCGTGCACCACGATCTCCACCGCCCCGCGGCCGTTCCCCCGCGCCGGCCCCACCCGCACCGACACCCGACCACCGTCGCGGCACGCGTCCACTGCGTTCAGGAGCACGTTCGACAGCGCCCGGGCGAGCGCGTCGTAGTGGCCGTGCACCATCGGAACTCCGTCGGCGAGCGACACGGTGAGCGGCATCGTCTCGGGGACGGTTGCTTTCGCGGTGTAGCTCACCAGCTCGGCCAGGTCTATGTCGGACGCCGGACCTTCGGGCAGACGTCCGAACAGGGCGAAGCTGCGCGCCATCTCCTCCAGTCGCCGCGACTCCACCGACAGCACCTCCACGGTCTCCGCCAGCTCCGGGGACGCCTCCCGCCGCAGCCGCTCCACCGCGAAGCGTATCGGCGTCAGCGGATTCTTCAGCTCGTGCGCCACCTGGCGCGCAGTCTCGCGGAACGCGGCCAGTCGTTCGGCCTCGAGCGCCCTGGAGCGTCCCTGCTCGATCTCGACGGCCATCTTTCGCATGCGACGCCGCAACATCTCGAACTCCGGCGCGCCTCGCCGCGGCGGACCCGCCGGGAGCGGCTCGCCCCGCGCGATGCGCTCCGTCCAGGCCACCAGCTCGGCAAGCGGCCGGCTCAGCTGCCGGCTCAAATGCCCTGCCAGATACGATGCCAGAATGCCGAGCACGATTACCAGCGACACCACCAGCAGCGGCACCACCACCCGCGTCGCCTCGGCTCCGATGAACTGGAGCCGCCGCGCCTGCGTCACCGAAGTCGCCAGCTCCTGTTCGTGCTCGGCCACCACCGTTGCCTGGGGCGCCGTCAGCGAGTGCTCGCGGGCGGCCTCGATGGCCCGCGCTCCGCTCGCCGCAACACTGTCCCAGGCTGCGCTCGCGCTCAGCCGCGGGAGCCCCTTGCTGATCGCCCCCGCCCAGACGAGCGTAAGCAGCACCGAGGGGAGTACGGCGAACAGCAACAGGATCAGAAACAACCGTGCGCGAAACCCGATGCGCTTCACGACTCCTCCGTACGGTCCTTCCCCGGGTCCGGTTTCGCAACCGTGATCTGAAGTTAAGAGCACGTCCCTTCCACGACCACCCTGATGCTGAAGACCCACACCGAGTACCTGACTTTCACCACTAAAGCCCGGCAGGAGATCATCGACATCACCGATGAGGTCGAGCGCTGCCGCGACGCCGCCGGGATCCAGGAAGGGTTCGTCCTCGTCTCGGCGATGCACATCTCCGCCTCGGTGTTCGTCAACGATCACGAGCCGGGCCTCTGGAAGGACATCCTCGACTGGCTCGAGGATCGCATCGCACCCTGGTCTCCCGACGAGTACCGCCACAATTCGGGAACGGGGGAGGACAACGCGGCGGCGCATCTCCGGTCGCTGACCGTCGGCCACGAGGTGCTGGTCCCGGTCACGGCCGGGAAGCTCGATTTCGGTCCGTGGCAGCGGGTCTTCTACGGCGAATGGGATGGCCAGCGTCCCAAGCGCGTGCTCCTCAAGGCGATGGGTGCCTGAGGCCCCTGACGCAATTCGACTCGGCGCCTTACATTTCACGGCTAGATGCTGAGGCCGACCGGACGGGGATGACCAACTCGTGGACGTTGGGGCGCGTATTCGCGACGCGTGCGGCGGAGCACCCGGAGCGCGCGTTCGTCGTCGACGGCGGTCGGTCGTTCACATACGGGCAGATCGACACGCGCGCCACCGCGCTCGCGGCGGCGTTCGCCGAACTGGGAATAGGGCGCGGCGACCACGTCGCGATCAACCTGCCGAACTGGCCAGAGTGGATCATTACTCTGGTAGCCTGCGCGAGGCTCGGGGCCACCGTGGTTCCGATCAACCCGCGCTTGAACCGTCACGAAATGAAGTATCAGCTTCGCCACGCCGAGGCCACGGTCGCGGTGACGGCGGAACGTTACGCCGGTGAGGACTACCTCCAGCTGTTCGAGGACCTCATAGTCGAGCTTCCCGACCTGCAGTACGTCGTGACGGTGGGGCAGGAGGAGCTCTGGTACGACGACCGGATCTTCCAGTTCGAGGATCTCGTCTCCAGCGGAGAAGGGCGGCCGCTGCCGCCGGGCAGTGCGGTGGACGATGCATCGGATCTCGCCGTTCTCTACACGTCGGGGACGGCGGGAAAGCCGAAGGGCGTCCGCCTGTCGCATCGCGGCGTCGTCGAAACGGCGGTGCGCACCGGAGAGGCGATCGAGGTGGAGCCGGAAGATCGCGTACTGCTGGCGGTGCCTCTGTTCGCGATATTCGGCTTCAGTGTTCTGATCGGGACGCTCGCCGCCGGCGCGGCGGTCGTCCTCCAGGAGTCGTTCGACGCGGCCGGCGCGATCCGGCTCGTCGAACGCGAGCGCGTGACGGTCATCCATGGTGTTCCGACGATGTATCACCTGCTGATGCGCGAGCCCGGGTTCGATCCCCGGCGCTTCACGGCGCTACGCACGGGAATCATCGCCGGCGGCGCCGTCTCGGATGAGCTGATCCGTCGCGTGCGGCGCTGGTGCGATGTTCAGGTGGCGTACGGCCTCACCGAGACGGGGCCGACGGTGTCGATCACACGATTCACCGATCCCGAGGACAAGCGGCTCACCACGGTGGGCCGGCCACTTCCCGGTATCGAGGTGAAGGCGGTGGACTTCGTCACCGGCGCGCTGCACGGGCCGGAAGCGGTCGGCGAGCTCGCCATCCGCGGCCCGAACGTCATGCTGGGCTATGCCCGCATGCCCGGCGAGACGGCTCGGTCGTTCTCGCCGGAAGGGTTCTTCCTCACTGGTGATCTCGGGATCATCGACGAGGAAGGTTATGTCCGCGTGGTCGGCCCGAGCAGGGAGACGATCGTTCGTGGCGGGTACCAGATCTACCCGCGCGAGGTCGAGGACCAGCTCCGGGCCCACCCCGCGGTGGACGATGTCTGCGTGATCGGTGTTCCCCACGACATACTGGGGGAGCTGGTGTGCGCGTGCATCGTTCCCGTCGAAGGCGCGGTCATCACCGGGCGCGAGATCAAGAGCTTCGCCCGCGATACGATGACCGACTACAAGATTCCGGATCTCGTCCGCTTCTTCGATGCCTTCCCGATGACCGGGAGCGGCAAGGTGAAGCGGCGAGAGCTCGAGCGCATGGTAGCGCTCGACCACACCGCCACAATGGGAAGTACATGAACGCACGCACTCCGGCGAACGCGCCTCCACGGCGCGCGCCGATCGCCCCGATCCACCGTGGTCCCCAGTCAATGACCACAGCGGCCGGCACCCATGCCCCGCCGTTTCATCACGCGCCCAACGCCGCGCTCCTCATCGACTTCGACAACGTCACCATGGGGATCCGCTCCGACCTCGGGAAGGAGCTGCGCAGCCTGCTCTCGTCGGAGATCATCAAGGGTAAGGTCGCCGTCCAGCGCGCCTACGCCGATTGGCGGCGCTATCCGCAGTACATCGTCCCGCTCTCGGAATCGTCGATCGACCTGATCTTCGCGCCCGCCTACGGCTCGTCGAAGAAGAACGCCACCGACATCCGTCTCGCGGTCGATGCGATCGAACTCGTCTTCACACGCCCAGAGATCGGCACCTACATCCTTCTCTCCGGCGACTCCGACTTCTCGTCGCTGGTGCTCAAGCTCAAGGAGTATGGCAAGTACGTGATCGG
>DATKCV010000118.1:0-118528 GCA_035513015.1 Gemmatimonadaceae bacterium | reverse complement strand
AGCATCACCACCGAGAACACCACCGGAATTCTCCGGCTCGGCACCGGATCGGGTTCGATCCGGGTCGCGAACGCACGCGGCGAGGTGACCCTGGACACCGGCTCCGGCTCGATCGAGGTGGAGGGGGTCGACAGCGACGTTCTGGTAGTGGACACCGGGTCGGGTTCGGTCAGGGGCAGCGACATCTCGGCGCGATCGCTGCGCCTCGACACCGGTTCGGGCGGGATCAGGCTCGACCGCGTGCGGGGAGAGGAGGTGTTTCTCGATACGGGGAGCGGCGGTGTCGAGGTCGAGCTCCTCTCGGCGCCCCGCCATCTGACTGTGGACTCGGGTTCGGGGAGCGTCACGGTGCGTGTGCCAGCGAGCCTTGGGGCGTCGATCGAGGCGCGGACGGGCAGCGGCGGGATCGAGGTGGGATTCCCGATGCAGGTGAGCCGAGCGTCCCGTGGCCGGCTGTCGGCGACCGTTGGCGACGGATCGGGACGCATCAGGATCGAATCGGGGTCCGGTAACATCCGCATCGTGTCGCACTGAGACCTGGCCGCTTCCGGCGGATCCCGATGATCAAAGGGAATTCAAGGGAATCAAGGGGGTCAGAGTCGTTGAACGGAGTTCAACGACTCTGACCCCCTTGATTCAACCCCCTTGATTCACGGGAGCCTGGCCGGAAGCACTACGTAATTCCAGGATCGCGACTACGTCGCAGGACGGATGATCGGTGCCCGGCGGCGCGGGTAGCTTCGCGATGACTCCATCAGACAGGGGCCATGCGCGAGCCGGAAGTACCGCGGGAAGCACAGCAGCCGGTCACCTTCGCCGGCGGCAACGTAGTCGTTCCCCACGGCACCGTGGCGCACGGGCAGTGGAGGCTGGCGCTGGTCTCCGACCTGTCGCCGGCGTGGGAGTCGTTGACCAACGAAGAGTGGCGGACGGTCGCAAGATTCGCCGGCGAAGCTCGGCGACGCGACTGGTGCGCCGGACGATACGCCGCCAAGCAGGCGGCCATCCAGCTTCTCGGAGCATCGGCCGGGCACCGGCTGCGGATCATACGGGATGCCGGCGGCGCTCCCCGAGCGCGGTTGCGGGTCGGCCGCGGACGCGAGGTCGCGGTCCCGATCCGTCTCTCGGTTGCCCATCGCGACGGGCGGGGCGTCGCCGCAGCGAGCACCCTGAAGCTGCACGTCGGCGTGGACCTCGAGCGCGACAATGGCATAGCGCCGGAGCGCGCCCGATACTTCCTCACGCCGGACGAGCGCGCCCGCACGAGCCGTACACTCGAGGAGTTGTGGGCGGTCAAGGAAGCGGTCTGGAAGGCGCTCGCCTGCCACGATGCGTCTCCGTTCACCGAGATGGAGCTCCGATTCGATGACGCGCAACGTGTGCGCGCTGTCGCGATCGGTGGACGCGAGGAGGCGGTGGATGTCGTGCTCGGCCGTCCGTGGCCAGGGTACGTGCTGGCCGTTTGCCTTCTGCCGGAGAGGCAAACGTGACCGCGCGCGGCATCAGCGGCATCGGCTATGCCTTTCCGGCGGCTACCCGGTCGGTTCGCGAGCTTGCAGCCGCCGGAGCGTTGCAGAGCGAGGCCACGCTGCTCGAGCGGTTCGGCTTCGACCTGGTTCACGTGGCGCAGGCGGAAGCGCCCTACGACCTCGCGCTGCGCGCTGCGCGTTCGGCGCTCGAGCGCAGCGGCGCCGACCCTGAGTCGATCGGTCTCGTCGTCTACGGCGGGGCGTCCGCCGCGTCGGCCTACGTTGCCGGTGGCAACAGGCTGCCGGAAAACGCCTGGCGCACGACCGCGCGATTCCGGTATCCGGCCCCGCGGCTCCAGTACGAGCTGGGGCTGACCCGGGCATCGGTGCTCGGGATCGACCAGCTCGCCTGCACGACGCTGTTCGGCGCCGTGCGCGTGGCGGGCGCGATTTGCGAGGCCGAGCGGATCGACCGGGCATTGTGCATCGCCGCCGAGTTCTTTCCTCCCGACGCTGGCCGCGAGGCGATCTTCAACTGCACTTCCGACGCCGCCTGCGCGCTCCTGCTGCAGCGTGGAGCCGCGCGCAACCGCATCGTCGCGTCGGTGCAGGTGACGAAGGGCTACTACTGGGACTGCGACGCGATGCGCGACGAGGTCGTCGCCTCGTACTTCCCGACCGCGGCGCACGTCGTGGCTCGCGCCATCGTCGACGCGGGATGGCAGCCGGCCGATGTGGACTGGGTGATCCCACACAACGTGAGTGCGCGAAGCTGGCAGATCCTCCTCGGCCTGCTTCGACTTCCGCGGGCGCGGCTGTGGGACGCCAACATCGCTCTGCGGGGGCATGCCCTCGCCGGTGACAACTTCATCAACCTCCACGACGCCCAGGCATGCGGCGACGTCCGGGAGGGTGACCGGCTGATCCTGTTCTCGTACGGCTACGGCGCGCAGTGGACCGCTCTCGCGATCGAGGCCTGAACATGACGTCGCCGACATACTTCCTCACCGGAGCGACCGGCCATGTCGGAGGGGCAGTCCTCGCGCGTCTTCTTCGCGACCCGCAAGCGAGCGTGTTCGTGCTGGTAAGGGATCACGCGCGCTGGCGGCTCGTCGCCGAGCGCGCCGGGGCGGCCGCCGTCCGCATCACGCCGGTACCCGGCGACCTGACCAGCGAGCGGCTGGGAGCGGACGAGCGCACCAGACGCGCGCTGCGCGCGCGCGGCTGCCGCGTAATCCACCTGGCTGCCGATACGTGCTTCTCGCGTTCGCTGCCGCTGGCACGCCTCGTCAACACCGAAGGCACACGCAACGCGCTCGCGTTCGCCCGGGACATAGAAGCCCGCCGCGTCGCCCACGTGAGCACCGCCTTCGTCGCCGGATGCCGGACCGGCCCGATCGCCGACGACTCGTTCGATGACGCCGGCTGGGTGAACGGCTACGAGCGCTCGAAGTACGAGGCCGAAGTGCTGGTCCGGACGCAGGCCACGCCGTGGACGATCCTGCGGCCGAGCATGATCGTCTGCGACGATGCGTACGGCCGGATCACCGCGATCAACGCCGTGCACCGCTCTCTGCGCCTGCTCCACGCCGGCCTCGCCTCGATGCTTCCCGGCGATGAGCGGAACGGCATCGACGTGGTGACGGCGGACTGGGTGGCGGATTCGATCTCGCGGCTGACCGACGAGCCCGCGGCGGAGGGTCGTACGCTGCACCTCTGCGCCGGACGACACGCGCTTCCCCTCGGCGAGCTTCTCGATCGCACGTACGACGTCTGGTCACGCGACCCGGCATGGCATCGCCGCGCCGTATCCCGGCCCGCGCTGACCGACCTCGAGACCTACCGGCTGTTCGAGAGGAGTGTGGAAGAGTCCGCGGACCCGCGCCTTCAGCGGGTCGTTCGGTCGCTGTCGCACTTCATCGCCCAATTGGCGCTGCCCAAGGTATTCGACACGACGGGGGTGGAGGCGCTCCTCGGTGCAGGCGCGCCCAAGCCGGCGTCGTACTGGGATGCAATGGTCGAACGCCTGCTCGCTCACGGCTTCGCGGCGCCTGCCCGCGCCGCCGCCTGAGCATGCCGCTGATACGGAGGACACGATGAGCCAGAACTCGAACGAAAGCCGTTGCGAGAGCGCGCGAGCCCCCGATGGAGGGAGCGCGCGGGCCGCCGATCGGGACCGGTTCGTCAGCGACCTGGTGGCGTGGATCAATCGCCGGCTGGCCCCCCCGGGCGTGACCGTGGCCGCCGGCACGCCGCTGTTCTCCGGCGGCCTGATCGACTCGATCCGCATCCTGGAGCTGATCGCCTGGACCGAGAGCGCGATCGGACGCGAGATCCCGGACGAGTGGATCCGCATGGACTATTTCGGCACGCCGGGAACTATCGCCGACGTCTTTCACGCGGCAGGGACCCGTGCGATGCCCTGACCGGATTCTCGCCGACCTCCGCGCACGCGGGGAGCTGTGGGAGGTCGCGCCGGGCCTGATCGGTCTGCGCGGCGATCTCCTGTCGCTGTACCGCGCTGTCGAGCGGACGATGGCCGGACAGGCGGCGCTCGAGGGCGCCGAGGAATGGCTGGCGCCGCCGGCGATTCCGCTCGAGTCGCTGGAGCGCGGCGAGTACTTCGATTCCTTTCCGCAGTGGTTGACCCTCGCGGCGCACCTGCGCGACGACGCGTCGGTGCTGGAGGACGTCGCTCGCAACCCGCATCCGGCGGCGGCGGCGCGGGACGCGGCAGCCCCCGCAGGCGCGGCACTCCAGCCCGCGGTGTGCTGGCACGCCTACGTGGCGCTCGCCGGGACGTTTCTCACCCGGCAACGCACGTTGACGCTCCAGGGCAGCTGCTGGCGGCACGAGGGAGCGCGGCTCCAGCCGCTGGCGCGCGGCTGGGCGTTCACGATGCGGGAGATCGTCGCGTTCGGAACGTCCGATGTGGTCGAGGCGTTCCGGCAGCGCGGCGTGCGGCGCGCGGTCGCGCTCGCCGGATCCTTCGGGCTGGAAGCGACGGTCGCGGCGGCGAGCGATCCGTTCTTCGCGCCGACGGCGCGCGGGAAGGCGCTGCTCCAGCGCGTCAAGGCGCTGAAGCACGAGCTGGTGGTGCAGCTCGGCGACGGGCGCGCGCTCGCCGTCGCATCGTTCAACCATCACGAGGACTTCTTTGGCGACCGCTTCGACATCCGGCTCGCCGATGGCGGCATCGCCGCCAGCGGGTGCGTCGCCTACGGAATCGAGCGGTGGGTGCTGGCGATAGTCGCCGCACACGGTCCCGACGCAGCGGGCTGGCCGGTCGTGGGAGAGCGGGCATGACGGCCGCGCAACGAACCGCGCCTCGACTCTACGAGCGCCACGCCGCCGCCGCCGACCGGGGCGGATGGTCGGTGGAGCGCGACATCAGGTGGGGCGACGTGGATCGCGGCCTCGCCCGCGCGCAGCCGGAGATCCTCGCCGCCCTCCGGGACGCCGCGATCATCGAGTCGTTCCACCCGGTGAACCTCGGCCGTCTGCTGCGCCTGACCTGGGACGACGTCGATGCCTGCGTCGCGCTGTCGCTGGAGATGTACGAGGGTTTCAAGCACTTCCACGCGCTGCGCACGTATCTCGACATCGTGAACCACGAGCCGGCGATCAGCGACGACGACCTCGTCGCCGCGCGCCGGACCGCTGCCGCGACCGACCTGGCTCCGTCGGAGCTGATCGACCGGCTGGTGGAGTTCATGCTCTCCGAGCACCTGGCGCACTACTTCTTCCGCCGTCTCGGAGAGCAGGCGCGCGAACCGGTCCTCGCCGAGCTGCTGGGACGCATCGCAGCCGACGAGATCCGTCATGCACAGAGCGCGTCCGACCTCATAGCCAAGCGGATCGCCGGCGATCGCCGCCTCGTGCCACGAGTCCTCGACGCCGCGGCCCACTTCCATCACTTCGGCGAACAGGCGATCGGAGCGGTTCCGGTGGCCATGCCCGGTGATCCCCTCGCGCTCAGGACGTTCGCGCGGCGCATCGAGCGCCTGTGCGGCACGCGGCTGGTGGACCACCTCAAGGCGAGCCTCTGACCGTGCGCCGCTACGTCGTGTTCGCGACGCAGATACGTCAGGACACGTATCGAGCCGTCGCCGCCCGCGGACTAGCCTGACAATGAGTCGTCCACCGGAGGGACCGATGCAGATCAGCGCTGACGAGCTCGCGATCCTCAACTTCTACCGTGCCTCGGAGCTTCACGGCGGGCTCGTGCTCGGCGAGATGGCGCGTCGCGCGCGCGAGCCCGGCCTGATGCGCTCGCTCACCACGCATGCCGCCGAGGAGGTCGCCCACGCCGCGATGTGGACGGAGGCGATCCTCGACGTCGGAGGGCGGCCGTCGCCGACGCGCGACACCTACCAGGCCCGCTACGCCGCTGCTCTCGGGGCGCCGGCGACGATGCTCGATGTGCTCGCGCTCACGCAGGTGTTCGAGCGGCGCGTCTATCGCCACTTCACCGAGCATCTCCGCTCCCGCGAGACACATCCGGCCGTTCGGGCGACCCTCGAGCGGATGCTCGAGGAGGAGAAGGGTCATCTGGCGTGGGTCAAGCGGTGGCTCGACGCGCAGGCGGAACGCGGCGCTCACGTCGATCTCCTCCTGCGTCGCTACGCGGCTGTCGACACGCTCGTCTACGAGGCGCTGCTGCGAGACTATCGCTGGCGGCGGGCAGCGGCGTGAGCGGGCACCCGTTCGCGGCCGCGGCCCACACTGCGGTCGCCGAGGAGCGCCGGCCGCCGCGCCTTGCTGGCGACGCCGTCTCTCGCATGGAGCTTCCCGGGGCGCGGCTCGATCGCCTCTACTTCGCCCAGGTACGCGAGGACCCGCGGCTCGAGCTGGCCGCGCTCGCGCCCCATCTGGGGGGCACGATCGCGATCGTCGGCTCCGGCGGCTGCACGGCGCTCTCGCTTCTCGCGGTCGGCACCGGACGCGTGGTAGCGATCGACCTGAACCTCGCGCAGAACCATCTCATCGAGCTGAAGCTCGCCGCCGTGGCGGCGCTCGCGGCCGGCGCGGCCACGGCGTTCCTCGGCGGGTCGCCGATCGGGGAGCAGGTGCGGTCGTCGACCTATACCCTGCTCCGTCCGCGGCTCTCCGATGGCGCGCGGCGGTACTGGGACGAGCGCCCCGAGGCAATCCGGCGAGGCGCAATCACGGCCGGCGTCACCGAGCGGTTCATAGCAACAGTGGTCGCGGCGATCCGGCTCTTCGTCCACGGCGACCAGCGCATCCGCACCCTGCTGCGATGCCGGACCATCGAGGAGCAGCGCGCCTATCATCGCGAGGTCTGGTGTTCGCGCCGCTGGCGCACCCTGTTCACCGTGCTCCTCAACCGCTTCGTCTTCCGGCGGACCTACGATCCGGCGTTCTTCGAGCACGTCGACAATCCGAGCTTCCCGCGACACTTCCTGGGTACGATCGAGCGGGCGCTGACCGAACTGCCGATCGCCGACAACTACTTCGTGCACCAGATGCTCACCGGCCGCTATCCGGTGGACGTCCCCGGTGGTGTGCCGCCCTACCTCGATGCGGCGCTCGCCCCCCGCGCCAGAGCCGCCAGCCACCGCCTCACGCTCGTGGACGGCACCTTCACCGACTGGCTCCGCAGCGCGCCCGACCGTTCCATCGACGGCTTCGCGCTCTCCAACATCTGCGAATGGATGACGCATTCCGGGATCGAGGAACTGTTCTCGGAAATCGTGCGAACGGCGGCTCCCCGGGCGACGGTCTGTGTGCGCAACTTCGTCGGATGGACGGAGATCCCCGAGCGCTGGCGAGGCGTGGTCGTTCCCGACGCGATGCTCGGCGACCGGTTGTCGCGGCTCGACCGCAGCGCGGTTCAGCGGCGCATCCTCGTCGCGCGCGTGAAGGAGGCCCGGCCATGACCCACCCCCCGGCTCCGCATTCCTCCGTGGCGCGAGGCGCCCCCATGATGCCCTCCGTGACTCCACTTGCCGTCGCCGACGTCACTCCCGGCACTCCGCTGGCGCCGCTGACGGCGCTCTCGGTGCGGGACGCGACCTCCGAGGACAACGCCGCACTTCTCGAGATCACCGCCGCCTGCCCGATGGAGGGCGACGTGTCCCTGTGCATCGACCGGGCCCCCGACTTCTTCGCGCTCAACCGGCTCGAGGGTGAGCGGTGGCGGGTCGCCGTGGTCGAGCACGCTCATGGCAGCCCCGTCGGGTGCATCGCCGCTACCTCGCGGCGCGCCTGGCTGGATGGCAGAGTTGCCGAGGTGGGCTACCTCAGCGACTTCAAGGTCGTACCGGGACACCGGGGCGGCCGGGCCGCCGATGCGCTGGCGTTCCACGCGCGCGACGCGATGCGCGAATGGCTGGGCGACGATGCGCCGGTCTTTCTCACGATTCTCGACGGCAACTGCGCGATGGAGCGCCGCGCCCGCGGGCCGCGGGGTGTGCCTTCGCTGCGCCGGTTCGCTACGCTCCGGTCGCACTCGATCCCCCTGCTCTGGCGCCGTCGCCCTCCAGACCAGCCCTCGATGCGCGTGGAACGCGGGTCGGCGGCGGCGGTCGAGGAGATGATCGCGCTGTGGTCGCGGGTTGCTCCGCGCCGCCAGCTCGCGCCGGTGTTCGACGCCGAATCCTTCGCGGCGTGGATCGCTGCCGCGCCGGGCCTCGACCTCTCGCACTACCTGCTCGCCCGCGACGGCAGCGGCCGGTTGGCCGGATTCATCGCCTTCTGGGACCAGCAGAGCTTCAAGCAGCTGCGTGTGCTTCGCTACTCGGCGCGTCTCGGCGCCGCGCGACACCTGGTGAACGCAATCGCCCGCGTCGGAGGCGGAGTGCCGCTACCGGGGCCCGGCAAGCCGCTGCGCTACGCCACCGCCTTGCACGCGTGCGTCCCCGAGGGCCGCGCGGACGTGCTGCGGGCCCTCGTGCTCGCCGCGTACGAGGCACACCGCGAGGAGCATTACGCGTTCCTGACCGTCGGACTCGACGCGTGGGACCCGCTGTCGGCGGCGCTGGGCGGCCTGCTCGCCCAACCGACGGACGTCGGCGCCTACGTGTCGAGCGCGCGCGGCGCCTACGACGGACCGCCGCTCGATTCCCGTCCCTTGCACTTCGAGATCGCTCTGGTGTGAGCGGCGAACGGGACCTGTGCGGAAGCGCGGTCACGCGTCCCCAACGGCCTCTGGAGGTTGACCATGCGCCGGACACGCGCACGATTGGACGCGCTGCGCTATCAGTGGCGGCTGTACGGCGGCTTGCGCTCGGCGAACCGCCTCTGGTCGCCGAAGCACGACATGGCCGCCAGTCCGTTTCCGCAGGCGATCCAGCTGCAGACGATCAACGCCTGCCAGGCGGCCTGCCGCATGTGCCCCTATCCGCTGTTCCAGGATGCGTTTCCGCGCGGACGGATGGACGATGCGCTGTTCGACAAGGTGACGTCCGAAATCGCCGGGCATCCGGAGGTGCAGGCGTTCATCCCGATGCTTCAGAACGAGCCGTTCCTCGACAAGCGGCTGTTCGACATGATCGGCCGCTTCAAGGAGGCGACGGGCAACCGGATCGGCGTCGAGCTGGTGACGAACGGCGCCTTCCTGACCGACGACAACATCGCGCGCATCCGCGCCGCCCGGCTGGACGTGCTCGACATCAGTCTCGATGCGCTGAGTCGCGAGACATACGAGACGATCCGCATCGGACTCGACTACGATGAGGTCCTGGCCGGCGTGGAGCGCGTCGTGAACGCCGACCTTCCGGACACCAGAGTCTTCGTGCGGCTGGTGCGGCAGCGACACAACATCGCCGAGGCCAAGGCATTCGCGCGGCACTGGCGAAAGCGCGGCGTGCCGGTCTTCATCTACACGGCGAACGACCGCGCCGGCGCGCTCGGTGACTATGACGCCGATGTGCGGGTGCCGGAAGAGTCGGTCACGATCGGTGAGCGCGCCGGGCGGCGGATCTTCCGCGCCTTGATGAGGCACTGCCCGATACCGTTCGCCGCCGCCTACATCCTCCACGACGGCACGATGCTGCTCTGCGTACACGACTGGGGACGCAAGGAGATCCTCGGCAACGTGCGCGACGCGTCGATCGCCGAACTGTGGAACGGCCCGCGGATGCGGGAGATCCGCCAGCGGGTGCAGAAGCGGGATTACACGTCGCTGCCGGCGTGCCGCGACTGCTCGCTCTGGCGCGATGGCTACTTCTGACGGCGGCGCAGGACTCGCCACCTGGTTGATACACCGCCGGCGGCTGGTCTGGGCGGCGTGGCTCGTCGCGGGCGCCGCGCTCCTGCCGCTGGCGAGGACGGCCGAACAGCGACTCGATGTCGCTGCACGCGTCGAAGGAAGCGGGTCGGCGCTGGTGCAGGAGATCCTCGCCGAGCGCTTCGACTCGCCGTTCGCCGTCCATGCGATCCTGATCGCGACCGGGCTGCCCTCGCCCACCGGCGACGACGGACGCGCACTGCTCGAGCGCGTGTCGCGCGAGATGGGCGCGATCGACGGCGTCACCGGCACCTTGTCGCATCTCGACGCCGCGGACTCGATGCTCGTCGGAAGCGGCGGTAATGGCGCGGTCCTGGTCGTGGGCCTGGCGCCGGCCTCCGGGCGCGCCGACGACATGATCCCCGTGCTGCGTGAGGCAACCCGACGGCTGGAGGCGGAACTGCGGCTCGATCATCCGGCGGCCACACTGATGTGGACGGGCGAGCTGGCGCTCAACTTCGACCTCCGGCGCTCCAGCGCGTCCGATGCCGGGCGCGCCGAGCGCCTCGTGCTCCCGCTGACGCTGGTGCTGCTCGTGCTCGCATTCGGCGCCGTCGTCGCCGCGCTGCTACCCGTGATGTCGGGCGCGCTGGCGATATCGATCGCCCTCGGCTCAGCGGTCGCCGTGCACGAGCTGATCCCGCTGTCGATTCTCCTCCAGAACGTCATCACGATGCTCGGACTCGGCCTCGGGATCGATTACGCGCTGCTGATGGTCAGCCGCTTTCGCGAAGCACGGGCGTCGGGGCTGGATCCGGAGGCCGCGGCCGCCGAAGCCTGCCGCCGGGCCGGGCACACGATCGTATGGTCCGGCAGCACGGTCGCCATCGGCTTCGCGGCGCTGCTGATCGTCCCGGTCGGCGAGTTGCGGTCCATCGGCATCGGCGGACTGCTCGTCACGATCACCGCCATTCTCCTGGCGACGACTCTGCTCCCCGCCACCCTCGCCGCGCTCGGCGCGCATGTGAACGCCGGCACCGTGCTCCAGGGCCGCAGCGCCGGGCGTCCCGGCAGACACTGGCGTGCCTGGGCCGGCGTGGTCAACGCGCATCCGGTTCTCGTGCTCGCCGCCGGCTGCGCGCTGCTCCTGCCGCTCGTCGCCCAGGCCGGACGGCTCGGCACCTCGCTCCCGCGAGGAGACTGGCTTCCGCCGGCGATGGAGTCCGCCGGTGGACTGCGCGCGCTGCAGGTGATGCGGCGCGGCGGCCTCATTCAGGTCGTGCGCGTGGTCGTCGAGCTCCCCGCGGGCACCGCGGCCGCGTCGCCGGCAGGATGGGAGGCCGTGCGCCGCCTCGGCGACCGTCTGGCGGCGGATCCGCGCGTCGCCCGGGCTCGCTCGCTGCCCTCGGTGACGTCGATCGCCGTGCCTCACCCACTGCTCGTGTCGTTCATCCCGCCGGCGGTGCTTCGAACCTACGCGAGCCGCGATGGATCGCTGGCGCTCATCGAGGTGGTGCCGGAGGAGGACGTGGAGCCGGCCGCCATGGCGGCGCTGGTCGGCGAGCTGCGACGAGCGGACGGCGAGCAGTGGACCGGGCTCCGCGGCGCGCGGCTGCTCGTCGGCGGACTGCCGGCGTTCAACGCCGACTACGATAGCGCGATCGCCGGATGGCTCCCGGCAGTCGTGGCGCTGGTGCTCGGCGCGACGTTCATCGCGCTACTCGCCGCCTGTCGCTCGCTCCTCATCTCGCTCAAGGCGGTCGTACTCAACCTGCTCTCGGTTGGCGGAGCAATCGGCGCGATGGTTCTCGTGTTCCAGGATGGGCATGGCGCGGGGCTTTTCGGAGCGGCCGGCGCCACGGGCGGCGTCTTCCCCGCCGTTCCGATCCTCGTGTTCTGCATCGTCTTCGGGCTGAGCATGGACTACGAGGTCTTCCTGATCTCGCGTGTGCGAGAGGCCCGGCGCCGCGGCGCCAGCGAGCCCGAGGCGCTCGCCGAGGGACTCGAGCGAACCGGCGGCGTGATCACCAGCGCCGCCGCGGTGATGGTCGTCGTCTTCGCGGCGTTCACGCTTGCCGAGTTCCTGCTGATCAAGATGCTCGGTTTCGCGCTGGCCACGGCGGTGTTGCTCGATGCCACGATCGTCAGGGTCGCCGTGGGGCCGGCACTGCTGCGATTGGCGGGCGAGTGGAACTGGTGGCCCGACAAGGCCAGGGTCGTCGCGGGTCTGGGGGCAGCTGGGTGGAGCGTCGGTCGTCGCTCGGCCAGGGTTCAAGGGGTCAGAGTCGTTGAACCTCCGTTCAACGACTCTGACCCCCTTGAACCCCTTGAACAGCGCCTTGAACTTCGACCGGGATCGGACGGCTGGTGAAGTCCGCGTGACCTCCGCTCGGCGGCGTCCCGTGCATGAGATCGAACTGGATCGTCGTCGCCCCTTCGCCCTCCCCCACCACGCGGCCGTCGTAGCCGGTGACCTCGAACCCGGCGATCCCCGGATCGGCCGAGCGCGCGCGTACGTACAGATCGCTGGAACCACTGAAGTCGAGCGGGTCGCCACCGCCGTCGACGAAGACGATCGTCAGCAGCTCGCTTTGTTCACCGACGGCCACCGTCGGTAGCGCGCCAGTGACCGTGGTGCCCTGAGAGCGCGCCACCTCGGTGCCGCCGAGGTAGATCGCGACGCCGCCGGTACGGCGGGCGTCGTGGCCGCCGCTCACCGGATTCGTGCACGCGGCAGCTCCGCCGAGAGTGGCGGCGGCGAGCGCGGTCACGGCCGCCGCCCGGCGAAGTCCCGCCGCAAATCTGGATCCCTGCATCTCCATTTCTCCTCCCGAGCCGCCACGCACCGCCGGCACACCCGCGTGCCGGCAGTAACCCGGCGGCGATCAGAACGACAGTCGATAGAGCAGGCTCACGCCGCGGCCCGCCTCGGGCATGATCGCCCGCAGCGCCGACAGGTGCTCGCGGTACTCCCTGTCGAGCACGTTGTCCACCCGGAGCGTCAGCGTGTGGAAGTGATTGCGCGCGACCCAGCGCACCCCGGCCGTGCCATCGAAGACCTGATAGCCGTCCGTCGGATCCTCGAACTCGCCGACGCGGTCCTGCCGTGCCGCCGCGCGCATCCCGACGCCGCCGAACCAGCCCGGTCGCTCGGCGCGCAGCTCGAGCCGGCCGTTGATCGGCGGCATCTGCGGCAGCGGCTCGCCGGTCGTGCGCAGCGTTCCCCGCACCTGCGACACCGTCGCCTCGACCACCAGTGGCCCGCGCACGTTCCAGACGATCTGCCCTTCGGCACCGGTCAGCAGCGCATCGCCGCCCGTGTACTCGTACACGTCGATCGAGGGGTCGCGCGGGCTCGGCTCGCCCGTGTTGCGCGCGTAGATGAAGCGGTCGATCTGGTTGCGGAACACGGCAACTTCGGCCTGCAGCCGGTCCCTGGAAACGCGCAAAAAGATGTCCGAGCCGAGGCCGACCTCGGACTCGAGCTCGGGGTTGCCACGTTCGTCGCGGTAGATCGCCAGGTGCGGCCCTTCCGAGAACAGTTCGGTGATGTCGGGCGCACGGAATGCTCGTCCGAGGCTCACCCCCATGCGCACGCCGCCGCCGAAGTCGTACAGCCCGCCGATCGAGCCGGAAAGCGATCCGAAGGTGCGCGAGCGGACCTCGCCGATCGGCGTCAGCCCGGGCTCGCGCGGTGCGATGTAGTGCCAGTCGTACCGCGCACCGATCTGGATACGCGCCGCCCCGGCGCCAAGCTCCTCGAGCGCAAAGCCGGCGAGCACGTAGTCGCGCGTCGGCGGATTGCCCTGCGAGCCGGCGGCAGCGTAGTCCCGCCACTGCGCCCGGAATCCGAACGCGCCTTCGTCGAACGGACCGACAGCGCGGTGCCGCACCAGCGCATCGCCTTGCGACGTGAGCAACCCGAACTCCGTCCCGAGCACACCGTCCGACTCGAGCTCCACATGGTGGTAGCGGGTATACGTGGCATCGAGCTGCGCCGAGGAGAGCCTCCCTTCAGCCCAGTGACGTTCCACCTCGCCCCGGCCCACCCACCGCTCCACCTGGATGTCCACGCCCTCGGGGTGGCCACCCGCCGCATCGGGCGGAATACCATATCGCGACCGGTAGTACCGCCCGGCGGCGCCGAAGTGACCCCACTCCTCGACGTAGCCAAACCCGCCGCCGGCGCTGTACGTGCGCAGGTCGCTGTTCGTCATTCGGCCGATCGGGGTCCGCATGTCACCCGCGTTGCGAACGCTTCCCTCGAAGCGCAGGGCGACATCGTCGGAGCGGGCGTTCACCAGGCCGCCCGCGCTGAATCCCGAGTTCACCGACTGGCCCTGCACGCTCACGGTGCCGTGCGGCTGGTCCACGAGCGAGGTCGGGATCTCCCGACGGATCACGTTGACCACGCCGCCGAGCGCGTTGCTGCCATAGAGGAGCGTGGCCGGGCCGCGAACGACTTCGACTTGCGTCGCGGTGAGCGGATCGATCGCCACCGAATGGTCGGCCGATGCCGCCGACAGATCGCCGGACCGCGCGCCGTCTTCGAGCAGGATGATCCGGTCGCCGCCGAGTCCCCTGATCACCGGGCGCGCCGTCGCCGGTCCCATCGACACTATCGCGATCCCGGGCTCGTCCCGGAGCGTGGCCCCGACTGTGGTGCCGAGCTTCCGGTCGAGCTCCTCCTGGGAGACTACGTTGGTCGGCTGAATCGTCTCCTCGATCGAGCGGGCGCTGACGGTGCCGGTGACCACGACCCTCGTCAGCTGGACCGCCGTCGGCCGCATCGCGATACGAACGGTCACTTCCTCGCCTCCGATCACCTGGATCGACCGCGACTCCATTGCGTAGCCGATGCGCTGCACCGACAGTGTGTACCGGCCGGCTGGAACGCGAAACAGCGCGAAGTCGCCGTCCTCGTGGGACAGCTCCTCGCGATGCAGTTCGGGAATTCTGACGTGCGCCGCAGCTAGGGGCTGACCCGTCACGGCATCGGTGATGACGCCGCGCACGACGCCGGTGTCCTGAACGTGCTCCGACGGTCCGAAGACCGCTCGAGCATCCGGCGACTGCGCGACGGTGACGGAAGTCGCCGCCAGCAACGCCAGCCCAGCGCTGACGGCGGAATGTGAAGCGCGGAGCAGGGCTCGGCGCATGGGCTCACCTCGGGACGTTCGGGAAACACGGGCGGGCGACCGCGGCGACACACACGGGGCCCCGGGGGCGCGCGGCAGGGCGCGGTCGGCGCTACCTGCCGGGAGGAGAGCTACGCCCGAGGCGGGGCGCGAGCGCCGTGTACGGAGCGCGCGGGCTGTCGCGGCGCGCCGTCGGGTGCCGCGTGAGGCGCGCGCGAGGCAGCGGCCGGCGTGGCTAGCGCGAACGCGTCGCCGCCCCCGGTAGCCACATTGCGATCGATGGCGCGGCAGAGCAGGCAGTCCACGTGATCGTGAGTGCCCCGGTGCCCCTCCTTTCCGTCCTCGACGTTGGACGAGAGTCCCCACGCCGGCGCGCCAATGATGGCGTCGGCCACGGGCAGGCCGCCCACGACGAGGGCGAACAGGATCAGACAGGCGCCGGACAGCCGGCGACAGACAGCGCGCATTCGGATCGGCACCAGTTCCGCTCTCAGGTGTTCACGGACACGGCGATCGCCGCGACCGGTCACGGACAATACCCGGCGAGCCGGCAAAGGGTCAACCTCAGACGCTGGGGAGGTCCGTCCGCCGCGCGAAGTCGGCCAACTCGCCCCGTGATGATACGTCGACCTTGGCGAAGATGTTCGACAGGTGGGTGCTGACTGTGCGGGGCGAGATGCCGAGCGCCTTGGCGATCTCCTTGTTGGATTTCCGGGCGGCGACGAGCCGGATGATCTCGACCTCGCGACCGGTGAGGCCCTCGGCGCCGGCGGTGGCGGCTGCGGCGCGCGCCGGCAGCCGGGCACCGAGCTCCCGCATGTGCTCGCGCGTCGCGTCGAGCTGCCTTACGGCGCCGAGTCGCGCGAAGACATCGTGCGCCTTGCGCAGCTCGCGCATTGCCTCATCGCGCTCGCCCATCTGCATGAGCACCCGCGCCAGCTGCCGGCGGAGGCGCGCGGCGTCACCCACGTACGGCACCGACTCGAGCTCGTCCACGGCAGCACGGAGCATCCCGACGGCGCGCTCGTGCTCCCCGCCTATCATCGCCACCAGTGCGTCGCAGGCGTCGGCCCACGCCAGCCCGAGACGATGCTCCAGCCGCGTCGCATCGCGGCGAAGCCGCGCCCCCACCCGCTGGGCGAGCGCCAGATCGTTCATCAGGAGCGCCGACTCGCCCATCACCGGAAGCAGGCGATGGACCGCCCATACCACGTATCCCGTCCGGTCGGCGATGGCGAGCCCCGCCTCGGCGACGTCGATCGCCTTCTCGTGTTCGCCCATGAACCGGTAGTAGGCGGCGAGCGCCGTGTGTGCGGGTATGATCGAGTGCACATCGAGGGGCCGGTCGGTCGGAGCATCGCCGGCGCCGGACATCGTCCACGCCTCATCGATGTACTGTTTCGCGCGCTCGTACTCGCCGCGGCCGAGGTAGAGCATCGAGGACCACACGAGCATCCGCGGCAGCATCGTCGTCTGCCCGAACGTGCGGGCGAGAGCTATCGTACGCTCGCCGAGGGCGACGGCCGCATCCCAGTCGCCCTTCCCCTCGGCGACCTGGATCGCGAGCTCGCCGGTCCAGACGCGGAGGAGCGGCGACCGCAGCTCGTCGGCAAGGCGCTCGGCCTCGGCGAGGTGCCGCTCGAGCTCCGGCGCGTTGCCGGTCAGGCCGCGGAGGTGCGCCATACCGAGATGCACCGACCAGAGGACCTGCGTGTTGCCCGTCGCCTCGGCCAGCTCCAGCGCCCGCTCTCCGTGCCCGCGCGCGACGTCCACGGGTCCGGTGAAGATGTAGAGCGTCATCAGCCCGCGGTGCGCCCGCGCCAGCAGCGAAGCGTCTCCGAGTCGTTCGGCGATACGCAGCACGCTCTCCAACTCGGCCGTGGCATCGGCAAGTCGGCCGAGCTCCTGGAGAAACAAGCCCTTGGCCAGCCGCAGGCGCGCGAAGATCGCATCGTCGCCGTCCTCCCGGGCGGCGTCGATGCCCGCATCGTAGTGCGCCAGCGCCTCGGCGTACCGACCGCTCCAGAAGTGGGCGATGCCGAGCCGGCGCTCGACCAGCGCCACGCGATCGCGGCGGCCGGCGCGCTCGGCGGACGCGCGTGCGCGCATCCACAGCGCGATCGCGGCGTCGTACTCGCCGAGTCGCTGCCGGGCGCGGGCCAGCTCGTCCACCAGCTCGTCCACATCCACGTCGGTGGTCGCCGCCAGTCCGAGACGGTCGATCTGTTCGAGCGCCGCGGCGAGATAGTTCACCGCCTCGCGGGCGGCGTTCTTCGACAGCGCGGTCCGGCCGGCGGCAGTCAGGTAGCGTGCCGCCTTGGGCGCCAGACTGCTCGCATCGGCCCGCGCGAAATGGAATGCGAGCTCGTCGGCGTGCGCCAACCCGCTGGTGCCGTAGAACCCCTCGAGCGCCTCGGCCACCGTCGCATGAAGGAGTCGCGCCCGGGCGAGTCCCAGCTCCCCGTACACCGTCTGCTGAAGCAGCGGGTGAGCGAAATCGTAGACCACTCCCTCACTGTCCGCGCTTTCGACCAGGACGCGCTGCTGCCGGAGCTCGTCGAGCGCAGCGATCAGATCCACCCGCGGCAGCGCGCTCACCGAGTGGAGGGCGTCGAAGCTCGCCCGCGTGCCGATCACGGCGGCCAGGTTGGCGATCGTCCGCGCCGGGGGCGAGAGTCGGTCGATCCTCGCCACGACCACGTCACGCACCGATCGCGGCAGGTCGAACCCCTCCAGCTCCCACCCCAGCCAGGTTCCTTCGCGCTCGTGCAGTCGGCCCGACTCGACGAGCGCCTTCAGCGTCTCCTCGACGAAGAACGGGTTGCCGCGCGTCCAGCCATAGAGGAGCGCCGTGAACTCGCGCGTTATCGTGCCCTCCACGCCGAACACCCGCCGCACCAGCTCGTCAATCGCCTCGCGCGAGAGCGGCGCCAGCCGCTGAACCGTGGCACACGCGAGTGCCACCAGCGATTGCTCGGTGGTTCGCAACGCCGGATTGTGATCCCGCTCCGCTTCGTTGTAGGTGCACAGCAGGAGGATCCGGTCGCTCTTCACCTGCCGCGCCGCGAAGTGCAGCAGCTCGAGCGACGACGCATCGGCCCACTGAAGGTTCTCGAGCACGAGGAGCAGCGGCTTCCTGGCCGCGAGTCGCGACAGGAACTGGGTGAACGTCCACAGCAGCCGCGCCTTCACTTCGGCCGGATCGCCACGCGGCATCGCGCCGAGGGCCCGCTCGCCGAGGGCCGGAAAGAGCGCCTGAAGCTCGGCACTCCCGCCACGTGTCAGCAGAGAGATGGCGGCGGCGTCGAGTCCCCGCAGGATCGGCAGCAGAGCATCGGAGAACGGTGCGTAGGGGACTCCGGTCTCCACCGGATAGGCGCGTCCGATGGCGACGCACCAGCCGCGATGCTCGGCGCGGTCGGACAGGGTCTTGACCAGCCGCGTCTTGCCTACTCCGCCCTCTCCCACGAGGAACAGCGTGCCACCGCGGCCTGATTCCGCGGCATCGAGTCGCGCGGCCAGAGAGGCCAACTCCTCGGAGCGGCCGACCAGGGGAAAGCTCGCGAGCGGCGTCGATTGGGTCAGCACGGTGGTGACCGGTGGCGGTTGTGCCAATCTCGGGACCACGGGCGCCGCTGACAAGAGCGAATCGACTATCCGGCCACGGCCTCCGGGACGCGGCCGAACCGCCGGTGCCGGGAGTGGAACTCGCTGACGGCTTCCTCCAGCTCCTTGGCTCCGAAGTCCGGCCACATCGTCGGCGTGAAGAACAATTCCGCGTAGGCGCACTCCCAGAGCAGGAAATCGCTCAGGCGCTGCTCTCCGCCGGTGCGAATGAGCAGGTCGACGTCGCGGACCGGACCCGGATCATTGTCCACCGCGCCGAGCGCGGTCGCGAAGCACTCGCGCGCGGCAGCGTCGCTCTGGAGGCGCCGTGCGGCACGGAGGATCGAATCGCGGGCCGAGTAGTCCACCGCCACGCGAAGGTGCAGCGTCGTCCCGCCGGCGGTGGCGCGTTCGGCCTCCTCGATCGCCATCCGCAGCGCCGGCGCAAGGCGGTCCCGTCGGCCGACCACCGTGAGGCGCACGCCGTTGCTCACGCACCGGTCGGTCTCCTTCAACAGGTAGATCCTGAACAGGCGCATGAGCTGGGCGACCTCCTGGCGGGGCCGTTGCCAGTTGTCGGCTGAAAACGCGTAGAGCGTGAGGGTCCGGATCCCCACGCGAGGTGCCGTCTCGACGACGCGCCGCACCGCGCGCGCGCCGATCTTGTGGCCGGCCGTGCGCGGCAGCCCGCGAGCAGCCGCCCAGCGGCCGTTTCCGTCCATGATGATGGCCGCATGGAGCGCCGACGCGCTCGAAGCCGCTGTAGTGTCGGATCTCATCCTGTGGATGTCGGAGAGGTGGTCGTCAGCGCTCACGCGTGGCATGGATGAGCGCTTCCATGTGCTCGAGGTAGCGCTCGAGCGCCCGCCGGCCGAGCGCGGTCAGCGTGTACTCCGTCCGCGGAACGCGCCCCTCGAACGTCTTGGAGCAGGCGATGTATCTGGCCTCCTCGAGCTTCCGCGCGTGCACGCTCAGGTTGCCGTCGGTCGTCTGCATCAGCCGCTTGAGGTCGTTGAACGTGAGCCGGTCGTTGACCGCGAGCGCGCTGACGATACCGAGCCGCATGCGCTCGTGAATCAGACGATCGAGCGCGAGCGGGACCACATCGGGCGCCCGCCCGGGCACCGGGCGCAGCGCGCCCTTGGCCGGCCGCGAGTCGCCCCTCCGATCGTCGGACGCCGCACCATGCTTAGCCACCGTGCCTCCGCGCGATGAAGATTCCGAACACGATGTGCAGACCGCCGAATCCGGCGGCCATCAGCCAGTTCCCCCAGCCGAACGTCACCAGGAGGGCGACGGCGCCAAGCAGCATGAAGCAGAGCCCCATCACCGGCACTATGCGCACCGAGTACGTGCCCGCCGCGACCACGGCGGTGCCGTAGAGGAGGAGCCAGACTCCGGGGAGGAGCACCATGAGATCGGCGCGGGCCAGCACGATCGTGAGGAGCGCGCCGACGGCCATCGGAGGAGCGAAGCTGAGCAGGACCTTGCGGCCGGGACCCGACAGGAGCGGCACGTCGGCCGCGTGGGCCTTGTGGGCGATCGCCCAGCCGGCGATGACGAGGGAGAGCGCCGCTTCGACGAGCCAGACGGCGAGCCAGCGGGGATCCTCGAGCGCGAACCGGGAGGCGATCGTGGCAGCGACAATCGCCGTGCCTCCAATGGCGACCTGTCCCCAACCCGGGACGGCGGTGAACGCCCCGGCGCGCTCCATCGTTTCGCGGATGAAGCGCAGGTTGTCGATCGCGCGGTCCTGGAGCGCCGGAGGGGGCGCCGGCCGCGGGCGGAGAGGGCGAACTTGTGTCATGAGCTTGGAGTCTGGCGGGTGGAACGGGCAATGTCAAGTACTTTTCAATGCAAAGCCCGCGCCCGACCCGCGCCCGGCGCGCCCGGCCTGCCGCCGGCCCCGCCCAGTTACGGACCGGGCAGCGGATCGCTGGCCGGAAATGTCTGCTCCACCATGCTGTCGACCTTGGACTCGTCCGCCTGGCTGGCGAAGTCCAGCACGATCCGCCGTGAGAACGCCGGCAGGTCCTCGGGCTTTCGGCTGGTGATCAGCCGCTGGTCCACCTGCACCGGCTCGTCCACCCAGGTCGCGCCGGCGTTCTCGAGGTCCTTCCGCAGACTGGGCCAGGAGGTCAGCGTCCGGCCCTTCACCACGTCTGCCTCGATGAGGAGCCACGGGGCATGGCAGATCGCCGCCACCGGCTTGTCCGCCTCGAAGAACGCGCGTACGAATCGCACGGCATCGGGACGCAGCCGGAGCGCGTCGGGGTTCGCCACGCCGCCCGGCAGCAGGAGCGCAGCGTAGTCTTCGTCAGTCGCGTCCCTCAGCGACGCATCCGCGGGAAAGACATCGCCCTTGTCGAGGTGATTGAACCCCTGGACGGGATTGCCGTCGGGCTCGATCAGATGGACCACCGCCCCGGCCTCCCGCAACGCCTTTACCGGCTCGGTCAGCTCGACCTGCTCGACGCCATCCGTCGCCAGAACCGCGACCCGTATACCCTCCAATCCTCTCGTCATCGCTCAACCTCGTTCGGCAAGGAATCGGGTACGCCCGGGCTCTTGGCGCTGCGCGTCCCTTCTCTTCGGCATCCCGGACCTCGACATGTGGTCCTGCTCGCGGGTCAGCCACCGCACCGGCATCAGGAAACGTGCCCCACTGCCGCTATTCGCGCCTCTCACCCCCGATCCCGTACCGGCTCAACACTTCGCGAACCCGCGCCAGAGGAATGGCCTCGACCGTCCGCCCTCCGCCCGTCATCGTCGTCGCCATGAACAGCGAGTTGTAGATCGATTCCTCCGTCGCCTCGACCACCGCCTGAAACAGCGCCGACGTGGCGTCGTTGCCCAGCTCCGAGGTGCCGAGCCGGGGAGCGCCTGCCTGCCGGCGCACGGAGTCGCCGGTGGAGAACGCGATCACGTAGTCACCCGAGCCGTTGGAGGCGGACGAGCCGGTGCGCGAGAGTCCCATGATCGCCCGCGCGGCAAGGCGCTCGAGATTCCGGTCGGAGAGGGGCGCGTCGGTGGCCACCACGATCATGATCGAGCCGTCGCCCCGATCGCCCTCGACATCCCCGCGGAACGAGTAGCGCCCGAGCTCGCGGCCGACCGGCGCGCCGAGCACCTGGAGTATTCCGCCGAAGTTCGACTGCACCAGGACGCCGACTGTCCAGCCGCCGAGCGAAGCCGGGAGCAAGCGCGACGAAGTGCCGATCCCGCCCTTCCAGCCGAAGGCAGACGTGCCCGTCCCGGCGCCCACGCTGCCTTCCGCAACCGGCCCGCCACGCGCCGCCGCCAGCGCCGCGCGCACGTGCTCGGCCCGGATGGGCCGAGAGCGAATCGCGTTCAGTCCGCCATCGTTGGTCTCGCCGACCACGACGTTGAGTGAGCGTACGCTTTCCATTCCGGGCTGCTCGAGCATCCACTCGGCAAGCGCGTCGGCTGCCCGCCACACGCAGAGGGTGCAGGTGAGCAGGATCGGCGACTCCAGCTCGCCGAGCTCGCGGACCTGCGTGATCCCGATCAGCTTGCCGAAGCCGTTCCCCACGAACATCGCCGCCGGAACCCGGTCGCGGTACGTGTTGCCGCCATGCGGAAGGATCGCGGTGATGCCGGTACGTATCGAGTCGCCATCGCTCACCGTCGATTGACCCACGGCCACCCCGCGCACATCGGTGATCGCGTTGTGCGGGCCCGGCGCGAAGATGCCGGGGGCCACGCCGAGTGCACGGGCTCGCACGCGCGGCTCCTGGGCGTGCAGCGCAGCGGCGGCGATCAGGAGCGGCAGCGACGACGCGAGGCGGCAGAGGGTAGAGGCTGGCACTGGCGTTTCCTCCGGAGGTCGCAAAGGAAGGTTCAGGCTGGACACATGGGCAATTCGGCGGACCGCACGGCGCGGCAGATGACAGTTGCCTGCGTGCCCCGCGTTTGGCAAGCTGGTCGAGCAGGCATGGTGGTCGAGCTGACAAGCTCGAAAGTCGTTGCCTGGACGCCGGTTGGCCTACTCCGAACTCGCCGCCTGAACCTCGGTCGCCTCTCCCGGACTCCCCCTCGTGCAGGGCCGCAGGCGCCGTTCACCAGCGCCGTGACAAGCGCCCCCCTTCCCCGCGCCGACCCCGGCGGCATATTCCAGCGTGCCCATCGTGCCTTTGTATGGACACGGCGCCCTGAGGCGCCGCCTGCGCGAGACCGTGGAGCGCGGGTCCCTCCCCTCGAGCCTCCTGCTCCAGGGCCCCCGCGGTGTCGGCAAGCAGCGGCTCGCCCTCTGGCTCGGGCAGCTCCTCCTCTGCGAGTCGGTGGGGATGCGGCCCTGCGGCGCCTGTCAGCATTGTCGCTATTCCGGGCAATTCGCGCATCCCGACCTGCATTGGTTTTTTCCCCGTCCGCGCCTCTCCGACGGCGACGTGTCGCACGCGGACGTCCGCGAGGACCTCGGCGACGCGGCAGCGGAGCGGCTCGCCCTGAACGGACTGTACCCGGCGCCCGGAGGCGATGAGTCGATCTTCGTGGCGAGCGTGCGCGCTCTGGTGCACGCGGCAGCCATCTCACCTGCGCTGGCCCGGCGAAAGGTGTTCGTGGTCGGCGACGCCGAGCGCATGGTCCCGCAGACCGGGAAGGAGGAGGCGGCAAACGCCTTCCTCAAGCTGCTCGAGGAGCCGCCGCGCGACACCACGCTGATCCTCACCTCCAGCGAGCCGGGCGCACTTCTCGCGACAATTCGCTCTCGTGTGGTGTCCGTGCGCGTGGGGACGCTTACGGATGCGGAGGTGCGCTCGTTCGCGTCCGACCCCCTGGCCGCCGAGCGGCTGGCCGAGGAAAGTGGTGAGCGCGACGTGGAGATCCTGGTACGTCTGGCCCAGGGCGCGCCCGGGCGCCTGCTTTCCGGTGGCGCACGGTCCGAGGCCGTCGCCGGCGCGCGGCGGCTCCTCGACGCGGCGACCAGCCGGCGGCGGCAGGATTCGTATCGAGCGGTGTTCGCTCACGGGAGGGCAAAGGCGCGCGGGAGTTATTCGGACACGCTCGACGCGCTCACGGTTCTGTTGCACGCTCGAGTCAGGGAAAGCGCCGACTCGGACCCCCAGGCCGCACTCGGCGCCGGCCGGGCAGTGGCGGTGGTGGAGGAGGCAAAGGAGCGCGCGCTGGGGAACGTGAACCCGGCGCTTCTCAGTGCCTCGCTCGTGCGACAACTGCGGGATCTGCTCGCGTGAGCGACCTTTCCCACGTGGGCTCGGCTGGCGAGGCGCGAATGGTGGACGTGTCGGAGAAGCGCGCCGGCGCCCGGATGGCTCGGGCCGCAGGGACGATTCGGATGAGCCGCGCGGCCTTCGACGCAGTGCGCCAAAATCAAGTGGCAAAAGGAGATGTACTGGGTGTGGCGCGTGTGGCCGGGATTCAGGCGGCCAAGCGTACGGCTGAGCTGGTCCCGCTCTGTCACCAGGTGCCTCTTTCCAACGTAGATGTGACGTTCGCTGCCGATGACGAGCTTCCGGGGTACAGAGTCGAGGCCACCGCTCGGACAGTCGCCGGGACCGGCGTGGAGATGGAAGCACTCACGGCGGTAGCGGTGGCGCTGCTCACCCTTTACGACATGGCCAAGGCATTGGACAAGGCGATGACGATCGGCGAGATCATGCTGCTGGAGAAGCTGGGAGGGAAATCCGGGCGCTGGACACGCGCGTAGTTGGCATGCCCGTTGCCACTTCAGGGGCGGCGCCGTTGAAGCGGCCGTCCCCGGAGGCAGTAAACACTTGCAACCCAAGGTGATATGAAGAATCTACATGGTTCGTATGTGCTGCGGGGCGACGAGCTGCGGCGCGGTCGACGAATCCGGCAGGCTCTTCTGTTGGCCGGGTTCCTCCTGGCGTGCACCGCGTTCTATGGCACGCGGGAGCCCGAGGTTGCGACGGCCGCTCCAGCGTCGGGCGCGCCGTTCTACCTGCGGGGCGAAGCCAAAAAGCTGTTCGACGAGCTGGCGCACACGCGGGGCGAGCTCTACCTCGTGACCGCCCAACTCGAGCGGGCCACGGCCGTGCTGAAGTTCTCGGCCGAATACGGGATCGCGGCCGACCTCGCCGAGTCGATCTTCGACATCGCCGTTGCCGAAGGAATCGACCCCGCGCTGGCTTTCCGCGTTGTGCGTGTGGAGAGCGGCTTCAACGAGCGGGCGACGAGCCCGGTCGGGGCGATCGGACTCGCCCAGGTGATGCTCGGAACCGCGCGATACTTCAGCCCCGAAATCACGCGGGAGGAGTTGTACGCGCGGGACACGAACCTCCGGATCGGCTTTCGCTATCTCCGCGCCTTGCTCGACGAGCACCGCGGCGACATGCGGACGGCCCTTCTGGTCTACAACCGGGGGCCGACCGCGGTCCGATCTTCGCTCGCCGCCGGACTCGATCCGGCGAACGGATACGAGCGGCTGGTGCTGAGCGGGTACACCGGAGCGGGACGAATGGACTAGACCAGGAGAGGCCGGCGGGCCTCTACCTGGAAACGATGATTCGCTGCCCCGGCCGGATGACCGTGCTCCGCATGCCGTTCTGCCGCATTAGCTGCGCGACCGAAACTCGGTAGCGCCGGGAGATGTGGCTCAGCGTCTCGCCGCTCCGCACGGTGTGGGTGCGAGCCGACGAGCTGTATCGCTCGAGCGCGGGGTCGGGAATCGACCGAGCCGCGCTCAGCACATCCCGCGTCGGCACCAGGATCACGGTCCGGACTGGCAGCGCGCCACGACGGGTCCGGTCCCGCTGGTTGTACCAGCCGAGCTGCTCGACCGTCATGCGGTGGTCGCGGGCTACCGTGGCGAACGTGTCGCCGCGCCCGGTGCTGACGCGAGTGAACGCGACGAGTTCCTGCGCGTCCATGGCCGAAAAGGCCTCGGCGAACCCCTCCGCGCGGCCCACGGGAATCCTCACCCAGAAGGCCTGGCGTGGTGGTGTCACTCCACGGAGAATGTGCGGGTTGAGCTCGGACACTTCGTCGAGCGTGGCGCCGCTCGCCCGCGCCACGGCCGCCAGTGGTGTGGTTTCGCCGACATGAACGGAGTCGTACTCCACCGGGGGCAGGGCGAGCACCTCGATGCCGTACCGCGCTGGTTCCTTCCCTACGAGGGCGGCCGCGATCAGCTGGGGAACGTAATTCCGCGTCTCGCTCGGAAGGTAGTTCCGTTCCGACAGGGCGAACGCCAGGTCGTCGCCTGTCGTTCCGTCGAGATCCTCGGCGAATCGTGTCAGGCCTCGGGAAATGCGACCGGGACCTCCGTTGTATGCCGCGGCAGCCAGGTACAGCGAGCCGCCGAACTGCCGCTGCAGCGACCGCAGAAAGGCGATCGCACCGTCAGTGCTGCGGAAGGGGTCGCGCCGCTCATCGACCCACCAGTCCACACGCATGCCGAGGCCCTTGGCGGTCGTCGTCATGAACTGCCACATCCCGATGGCCATCGCCCTCGACCGGGCGTGCGGATCGTACCCGCTCTCGATCAGCGCGAGGTAGTAGATGTCCTCGGGAAGACCCGCCGACCGCAGCTTCGACCGGATCATCTGCTCGTAGGCCGTCCCGCGGCTGAGCCGCTCGCCGATCCGGACCCTCGCGTCACCCGAGAAGATCCCGACATAATGCTCGACGCGTGCGTGGGTCTCGTACGATCGGACGTCGATGTCCCAGCTGATCTCCTCCGCTTCCTCGAGCTCCCCGGCGTCGACGAGCAGTGCTTCGGGGACGACGGAATCGCCGAAGACATCCACGGTCTGCCGGGTGATCTCGTCGTAGGACGGAAGGCTGTCTCGTGGCGGCGCGACCGTGACGGCCGGCTCGTGTGACGGAACAGGCTCCGGCGACGGGTTGGTTCGAGCGGCGCAGGCGGCTGCCGCCGCGGCGAGCGACAGAACGAAAAGCGGCTGGAGCCTCACCATCATCTCTCTCGAATCGGTGCCGCGTGGCGCGCGCCAGCGGCATGTTGTGATTGGACGCAAATGCCGTCCGTGGAACGGACGGCGCTCTCACCACTCAATGCCTCACCGCGTCGCGATGAAGTTGCCGAGTACGCGATTCGTCGCATTGAGAACGGCAACGACCGCGCCACGCACCGAATCGTGCTCCGCCAGGTAGCAGCCGAGGAGCTTCCGCGGGCCCTCGCCCCGAAGTACCCCCACGGACACGATGACGACGTTCGCGTCGAACGCGCGGACGAGCCGGACCCCAATGAGCTCGAACTGGAGCGCGCCGCCGGAGAAGCTCTCCAACGCCCGCAGGGCCGCTTCGGCGCCAATGCGGAGGTCCCCCAGCTCGCTCGACTGGCCACCGGACTTGCCGACGACGCGAACACCATCCACCCACTCGAGCTCCGCCTCTGCCGTGCACTGGCCGGAAGGCGTTCGGACGAAACGGAAATCGGTGAAACGGAGCCGCTCACGCTTGAGCTGCGCGGCGGTGACGAGCGGCACCGTCGAGTTGTTGGGTCGGATGGCTGGAAGCATGAGCGAGTGTTGGTGTGACGCGCGAGGGTCGCAGGGCAGCGTCGTCGCCCCGTGTGTGTAGAACGACCGAGAGACCCCACGGGCAACGACCGCGGCGCACCGTGAGAGAGTGTCGCAGATTGCCTCTCATTTGCCTCCGCGAGGTGTGATCACCCGCACAGCGGGCACCCGGTAGAGACCTCGGATCCGCCTCTCGAATCGCCTGTCCCACGCCCTTCACGGCCGGTCACGGGCTCCCCCCGCGATTCTCGCCCCGGCGCAGCACGCGCCCGCCCCGAGCTCCGGTGAACCGGCCCGAGTCGACGGCGACGACGCCGTTGACGAGCACGTACTCGATTCCGGCCGGATACTGGTGCGGTTGGGTGAAGGTGGCCCGATCGGCGACCGTAGCCGGATCGAAGATCGTCAGATCGGCGTGCAGCCCGGCGGCGACCCTTCCGCGATCGCGAAGCCCCAGCCTCCCGGCGGGCATCCCCGTCATCTTCCGCACCGCCTCCTCCAGTGAGAGCACCCGCTTCTCGCGCACGTACTCCCCGAGTACGCGCGGGAAGGTGCCGTACCAGCGCGGGTGCGGGTGGCCTTCTCCCGGCTCGACGAGCCGGCCGTCGGACGCGATCATCGTCTGAGGGTGCCGCATGATCCGGACGATGTCCAACTCGTCGAGCACGTGGTAGATCGCCGACGTCGAGCCTCGCCGCTCGGCCTCCAGCACGAGCTCGGCGCCCGTTTCGGGCGTCGGCGGCAGCCCGCGCATGACCGCCCAATCGTGCAGTGTCTTTCCCTCGAGCTCCGGCATCCACGGCACGCGGGCGAACTGGACGCGACGAAGGTCACCGCCGCCGCGATCATTCATGATGTTCCAGACGATCCCGCGGACCACGCTGTCGCGCAGCGCGGGATCCTCGAGCCGGCGCTGGAACGCGCCGCCGCCGTCGGCCATCGCCCAGGCCGGAATCAGGATGCCGATGCCGGTGTAGGTCGCCGGATACGGATACTGGTCGATCATCACATCGATCCCGGCGGCGCGGGCCGAGTCGACCATGCGCAGAGTGCGCGTGCTGGCGCCCCACATCGGCTGTCCGACCACCTTGTGGTGGGTGAGCACGACGGGAATCCGTGCCCGTGCGCCGATTTCGATCGCCTCGGCGACCGATTCGATGAGGCCCACGCCGGCATCGAGGCCGACGCCCTCTTCGCGAAGGTGCGAGGTGTAGATCCCGCCGGAGTCTGCCGCGGCACGCGAGAGGGCCACGACCTCGTCGGTGCCGGCATAGGCTCCGGGAAGGTACTTGAGCCCCGTCGAGATCCCGAACGCACCCTCGCCCATCGCGCGCGCGACCTGGAGGCGCATCGCGTCCAGCTCTGCCGGCGTGGGGGCACGATCGGTCATGCCCATCACCTGGCGCCGGACGCTGTTGTGACCCACGAGGAACGCGACGTTGATGCCGACGCCCAGTGCCCGCGCCGAATCGAGATAGGGTCCGAGCGGGAGCGGCGACCCGCCGTCTGGCCCGCCGAGCCCCGTCGTCACGCCCTGCCGGAGCGCGCTCTGCGCCCCCGGCAGCCGCAGCAGCGGATCGAGGTGCGCGTGGAGATCGATGAAACCCGGGGCGACGATTAGTCCGCGGGCGTCGATCACCCGGGCCGCCGACCGGGGCGGGAGGCGCGACGTGGAGACGACGGCGATCCGGTCGCCGCGCAACGCCACGTCGGCATCGAAGGCTGCCGAGCCGGTGCCGTCGATCACCCGGCCACCGGAAATGAGAACGTCGTATTGCTCGTCCGCCGCGCGCGGCGACGGAACGCCGCGCGAACAGCCGGCGAGGGTGCCGAGGGCGAGCAGGAGGAGGAGCACGCGCATGACGCGAGGCGGAAGCTGGGGATGAAACGGGGGGGACCCGGGAGCCGGAGAGGTCCGATCCCGTCCCATCCTACCTGCGCTCCGCCGCGTGCGGAAGACCGCCGGCCGCGTGGCCATTCCCGACGGCCGGTCCTGCACACATCATTGTCGGCAATGAGTGAACCGCGCGCTCCCTCCTGCCGCCACGCATCTGTCGCCATCGCCCTCGTCGCCGCGCTCGCCGCAACCGCGGGCGCACAGGAACGCGAGGTCCAGAAACATCTCTTCTCGTCGTCCGAAGGAAAGCTGCTCGGCTTCTACTCGGCCGCGCTGGCGTTCACCGCGGGCGCACCGTCGCTCGGGAAGGGCCGGTGGCGAATGGAGGTCGGGCTGGAGGCGGCGTACGTTCCTCATCTGAACCGCGAGCAGCGGACCGCGGGATCGGACAAGCCGCAGTCATCGAACCTCGCGCCGGCCCTGCCCCGCCCGCGACTCGCCTTCTCGCTCCCGTGGCAGGTGCGCGCCGAAGCCAGCTGGCTGCCGCCGCTGCGCGTCTTCGACGTCGAAGCGAACCTCATCAGCCTGGCGCTCTCCCGGCCCATCGGCGATTTCGCCGGCGTCCAGCTGGTTCCGCGCATCGCGGCAACGGCGGGCCGCATCGAGGGCGCAATCACCTGCAACGAGGATCTCACCCGCGGGACATCCGACGAGCAGGTCTACTACACGGCGGTGTGCTTCGGCCGCGAGAGCCGGGATCACTTCGAGCCTCGCCATCTTTCGCTGGAGCTGTTGGGAAGCCGGCCGATGATGCACGGCCGCCTGGTGCCGTTCGCCACCGCCGGAGTGAGGCGCGAGTGGCTGCGCTTCGACATTGGGGTCATTCGGCACGACGGCACGCGGGATCCGGATCACCCGATCCTCACAATGGAAGCAACGCGCCCCTTCGCCACCGCGGGGCTCCAGTGGCGCCCGGGGCCGCGGTTGGGCACGGGGGTAGAGGTGGTGGTGGCTCCAGGCAGTCTGGTGACCGCCCGGGTACTCGCCAGCTTTCTCTTTCCCACACCGTGATGCCGCACCTCCATCCCAGCCCGATCCGCCCATGCTCGGGAAGCGGTGATTCAATCACGGCGCCGCGTCGCGTGGGCTTCGCGATCATGACGGTGCTGGCCCTCGTGCTGGCGATGACCGCCTGCGCCGACTTCCAGTCCCCGGAGGATCCAACGGGCGGACTCCCCGATCAGCTGCTGCCAACGCCGTCGTTCGCGCTCGACATCGAGCCGATGCTCGACCGCCGCTGCGCGACGGGAGGCTGCCACTCGCCACGGACGCGGCAGGTCGAGCTGGTGCTCGCCATCGGTGAGTCGTACGATGCGATCGTCGACGTGGAGTCGCGGCTCCTGCCCGGCGCGCTGCTGGTGGAGCCTTCGAACGCCGACGCATCGTGGATCGTGAGAATGATCTCGTCCGATCCGGCGGGACGGGGGGGGCTGAGCCGCATGCCGCTCGCTTCGACGCCGCTCACGCCCAACCAGATCGACAACATCCGGACCTGGATCAACCAGGGGGCACAGCGCAACTGAGCCAGCGGCGTCCTCAGGTCGCTCCCACGTCGCGCTGGATGCGAACATTGAAGCAGCTTCCCTCGCCGGGCGTGCTTTGCACCTCCACGTCGCCGCCGAGCAGCCGCGCCAACTCCCGAACGACGCTCAGCCCGAGGCCGGCACCGCCGTGGAGTCGCGTGAGCTTCGGATCCACCTGCCAGAACGGATCGAAGATGTGTGGAAGCATCTCCGGAGGGATTCCGATGCCCGTGTCGGACACATCGAAGCCGATTTCCGAGCCCTCGGACCACGCGTGAAGCCTCACCGAGCCATGCTCGGTGAACTTCACGGCGTTCGTGAGCAGATTCACCAGAATCTGGCGCACCTTGCCAGGATCGGTGACTGCCAGCATCGGACCGGCACTCCGCTCCGCGCTGAGCTCGATCCCCCGACGCTGAGCCTGTGGCGTGACGAGCGCCACCGCCTGGTCGACGAGCGAGCCGATGTCGGTCCGTTCGGGCATGATCCGGTCCTGGCGCGCCTCGAGCCGCGCGAAGCTGAGAATCTCGTCAACCAGCACCAGCAGGTGCTCGCTGCTCTGCCGTATTCTGTCCACCGGCTGCCGCTGCTCGCTCCTGAGCCCGCCGAAGATCTCATCCCTCAGCAGCTCCGCGTATCCGATGATGGCCGTGAGCGGCGTTCGGAGCTCGTGCGACATCATCGCCAGGAATGCGGACTTGGTCTCGCTGGCCTGGCGCACCGCCTGGTACAGCCGGGCGTTGTCAGCGGCCAGCGCGGCTCGCTCGGCTATCTCGCGGGCGACGCTGAGCTGCGGCTGCGCGAATGGACGACGCGATCGCGCCATGACGAGCGTAATCGCACCGATCGTGTGCCCCCGCGCCCGGAGCGGATACGTCGCCAGCGCATGGGCTTTGAGTCGGTCGAGCACGCTGCCGCCGGCGCCCGGCATCGAGAACCCATCCAGCTGCTCCCCCTTGGCCAGTCCCATCACCTCGGTGGGTCCGCCGCCGAGGACGCGGGCGATCGGATCACAGTCGTTCCCGAGATCCGGCGGCATCGCCAGGACCGCGCGGCCGAGACGCGCGTCCTCCGTGCTCGCCCGCGCGGCTGCCAGCCGGCGAACGGTCCCGTCGCCGCCCAGTAGATCGATCAGGCACCAATCGGCGAGAGTCGGCACCGCCAGCTGCGCCACACTCCGCAGCGTGAGCTCGTAGTCGAAGGAGGTGGCGAGCAGGGCGCTCGCCTGTGCCAGGAGCCGGTCCAACACCGCGCCGCGACCGCTGCCACGCAGAGCGTGCGGCGGACGAATGAGCGCCCGCGCTTGCGTCTCGGTCCGCGCCACCCGATCGCGCGCCGTGTCCGGCCGGATCAGCCAGCGAACACCCCGAACGACCCCATTCTCGTTGTGCGACGCCCCGACCGTCAGAATGGCATCCACGGCCCCGCCCGGCGTAGCGAAGCATGCGTGCCACGTGAGGGCGGACGCGGCATGGAGGACTCCGCTGAGGGCTGATCGGAACTCCTTCCGGTCGTCGAGCTTCACGAACGTCGGCAGCGGCTTGCCGACCACGGTCCACTCCGCACGGCCGAGGAGGTCGAGCGCCGCGTTGTTCGCACTTCGGATGACGCCGTACTCATCGGTGAACAGGTAGGCGTCCGGAAGGAACGCTGCGAACTCCTCCTCGCGGCGGCCGGCAACGCTCACCGCGCTCGCCAGCGCCGCCGGGCTGCTGCGTTGCGCCTCAGCGCGCACGGCAGCGCCGGCAAGTCCGTGGATGGAGGAATGCACGGCCTCACTGTCCTGCAATATGCGAGCACGCGCGACGCGAACGAGGCTTCGAGACGTCGTCATTTCGGTATATCGTTGCGGTCCGTGGCCGGATCGAGCCGTTTTCGGTCCTCTTCGAACGCCGTGCAGTCCCGCCTGCCACGCGAACTGCATGCGATGGTGGTCGCCGTCCGTATGGCGCCGTGGCGAGCACTCGACCGGATGGCCTCTCCACCCCGCCTCTTATTGCCGTTTGGCTGCGTCGCCGCCGAGCATCCGGCCGGTGCCACCCGACGCCGCGCCGACGAGCGCCGGCGCGGCGGCATGCCCGACCTCGCCGCCGCACACGTACCGTTCGGCTACCTGCCGCGCGAACCAGGCGAACTCTGCCGGCTCCCGGGGCGGCGCCGTGTAGCACTCCCGGCGGCCGCGCGATGGCGGAGTGAAGCAGAGCGTCAGCGTCACATCGAACCCGCGTAGCGCCGCCATCTGCCGATCGAACCACGCCAGCGCGTTCGGACGGTGCCAGTCGGCCCAGCTCAGCCCCGTGCGCACCTGCCGAACTCCGAGCCTGCGCATCCACTCCACCGCGAATTCGAGCCGCGGGTCCTCGAAGTGAAACCACTGGCAGATGCCGAGCCTCGGGTCGAACACGTCGACCGCTGGTTTCGGCGTGCCGTCGTCGCGGATCAGCCCCATGTAGAAATGCCGGTAATACGAGCTCCCCTCGCTCTCCTTGTGTCGCGTCGTGGCCTCCCACGCCGGCGGCAGGTCGAGCAGGCTGTACCAGAACACACGCTCCACCCGATCGCGCAACAGTTCTGCTGTGCGGCGGAGCCCGAACACCTGCACCTCATCGGCGCCGAAACTGGAGACGCCGACCTCAGTCACCCACACCGGCAGCTGTGTCACTGCTTCGATCTCGGCGATCTTCCGCGGCCAGTCATTCAGCTGCCAGTGGTTCCAGTCGAGCGGAAATCCGTGCACGGCCACCACGTCGAGCAGGTCGAGCAGCCCGTGTCTGCCCAGGAGGCGAATGAAGTGCGGGTCGATCGGCGAGATGCCTCCGAGCACTATCCGCACGCCCGGGGCGACATCACGGATTCCCTCCGCCGCCAGCGCCGTCATCCGGCTGAATTCGCGCCACTCGGGATCCATGTGGAAGTCCCAGTGCGAGAGGTTGTTCGGTTCGTTCCAGAGCTTGATGGCTTCGATCATGACGGTGAACGGCGAAGTGATCCGTGATCAACCCTTGGGCTGCTCGGCGAACAATGCTCGACGGCGCATGTCAGCGGTGCTCCTGCCATTCGCGGCCGGTGGCGGAGAGAAGCTCGGCGCGGCCGCGGGTGCGCACCGCCGCCTGCAACTCGGCGTCCGGTTCGCAGACGTAGATCTCGTGCCCGGGTCGTGCGGTCGGACGAAGGCCGCTGGAGCGGAGCATCGCCTCGACCGCGGCGTGGTTCGGTGCCCACCAGTTGGTCGGATCGCCGGCGAACTCCTGCTCGATGAAGGCGAGCGTAGGCCACCCCGGTTCGGTGAACACCGTGCGGTCCATCAGGTCGCGGTTGCGCACGTCGTCGTGGTGTACGGCTTCGCCCGGCATCGTAAGCGTCTGGAAGACCATCATCCGCCGCACACGCTCGGCGACCAGATCCAGCGCCAGCAGCGGATAGCGGAGGTGGTAGAACAGTCCCATGAACAGCACCAGGTCGTAAGTCTCGTTCTCGGCCGCGAGGTCGTATACCTGCATTCGGCGCAACTCGATGCGATCCTCGAGCGCGAGCTCCGCGGCCGCCCAGCGGGCCTGCCGGAGGAAGTGCGGCTCGACGTCGATCGCCGTGACTCTCGCGCCGCGTCGTGCCAGCTCGAAGGTGTAGAAGCCGGCGTTGCACCCGATGTCGAGGGCGCTCCATGCGGACAGGTCCTCCGGGAGGTGTGGGGCGATCTGCCTCCACTTGCATCGCGGGAAGTCGCCGAGCGAGCTGCCCGGCGCTGTCTGTGCGCCATCGGGGAGGTGAAGGTTGTGAAACCATGGCCCTAGTGCCGCGATCTCCGCTTCGCGCTCCCTGGTCGGCGCGGTCACGAAGTGTTGGAGCAGACTGGTCACCGGTCGTCCCCCCTGCCGTTGGTGGTCACGTCGTTCCCGCCAGCAACTCCGCCACGTGGCCTTCCAGCTCCAGCGCCCTGTGCGCCGCCGTGTGCTCGCGCAGCACCCGCGCCCGCGCGCTCTCTCCCACGGCGAGGCGCTCGGGCTCGGGAAGCTCGCGCAGAAGCGCGAGTACCTCGCTTCCGGTGTTGGCGATGAAGATCTCCTCGTTCGGCGCGAACACCGTGTCCAGACCCGGCCACTGGTCACTGATGATCGGGGTCGCGCATGCGGCCGCCTCGAACAGTCGCACGCTCGGCGACCAGCCCGCGGCAATCATGTGGGCGCGGGTGACGTTCAGCGTGAACCGCTGCGCGGCGTAGAATGCACGGTGTCCCGCGGGAGCAACATGAGCGACCCGCTCGACGTTCGGCGGCCAGCGCAGGTGCTCCGGATACTGCGATCCCGCTACGCCGAACCGGCCATCCACCCAGCGCCGCGCCGGCTCCCGCAGCAGCCGCTCGAGCGCCGCCTGCCTGTCATCGCTGTACGTGCCCATGTAGCCGAGGTCCCAGCGGATCGCCGCCGGCTCCGGGTGATGGAGCAACGGATCGACCGAACAGTAGAGCGGCCGGGCCATCGGCGAACCCAATCGATCCTCGAGGAACTTCAGTGTGGGCCCGCCGGTGAACGACAGGTACAGGTGGTATCGAGGAATCAGCTCGCGCGACAGGTATTCGTTGTCGTCACGGGCGAGTCCGGCGAGCGTCACCGGGGTATCGATGTCGTAGAAGGCTGTCGCGCCGCCGGCGGTTCGCGTCACCCACTCGCCGACGGCGATCCCCTGCGGGACGTACGAACCGACGATCACGACATCGGCGGCGCGCACGTCAGGCTCGAAGCGCTCGCGCAGGTCGTCGATCGACCGGTACAGCTCGGTGCGGCCCCACGGCGGGCGCGGCGTGTCCCGGTTCTCCGCGTACCACGGTACGTCCCGCTCGAGAAACAGCACACGGTGTCCGCGGGCGCACAGCTCGCGGACGAGTCCACGGTAGGTGGTAGCGTGTCCGTTGCCCCAGGACGACGTGATCGACAAGCCCAGAAACACGATGTCGAGCGGTGACGTCCGCGACGCGATCATCGCCCGACTCCGGCGGGGGCGGCGCGCCGCGCGTCGAGCAGCGCCTCCACTTGAGCCGCCCGCTGCGCATAGGTGTGCTCGGCCATCACCCGGGTGAACGCCGCGCTGCCGATCGACCGGGCGCGCGCCGGCGTGAGCGAACGCAGATGCTCAGCCACCGCCGCGCCATCGCCGGCGACCAGTATCTCGCGCTGCGGCTCCAGAAACAGATCGATCCCGATCCAGTCGTCGGTGATCAGACACGCCCCCGCTCCCGCCGCCTCGAACACCCGCGTGGCTGGCGAGAATCCATACCGCGCCATGCTCTCGCGGCTGATGTTCAGCACCGCCCGCGGCGTACAGTTGAAGGCGTTGTGAACTGCCGTGTAGACGTGGCCGAGCACCGATACGTTCGGCGGAACGGACTTGTCCGCCCACCCGTTGCCGCCGAGCAGGAACCGCCGCCGGGGAAGCAGTGCCGCCGCGCCGAGGAGATACTCCTCGACCCGCGCCTCGCGATCCGGCAACCTGTTGCCGAGGAATGCGAGATCGCTCTGGAAGCGCGGGTCCGGCGGCACCGGGTGGTGCGTCGCCGGATCGAGCCCGTTGTAGATCGGTACGCATGCGCGCGCGCCGAGCGCCTCGTAGGCCCGCGTCACCGGGTCGCCGCCGCCGTACGTGAGGACGAGATCGTACCTCGGAACTAGCGCTCGGAACGGGTCGCCAGGGTCGTGCTGCACGCGGTCGAGCGTGGCCGGGGCATCGACATCCCAGAACACGACCATCGTCTCGGGCCGGCGGAGGTCCAGCACGGCCGCCTCGAGCATCGCGTCGAACACTCCGACACCGCTTGCCTTCACGACCAGATCGGCGTCGCCGGCCGCCTCCACCTGCCGCATCGCCGCTGCCTCGTCGGCCGGATACACCACTACCCGGGCCCAATCGGGATCGGCGATGTCGCGATGCTGCTGCCGCCCGTAGGCATCAGGCTCGTAGAACGTGATCCGGTGGCCGCGCTGGTGGAGCGCGCGGATCATGCCGCGGTAGTACGTCGCCGCGCCGTTCCAGTACGCGGAAACGAGGCTCGAGCCGAAGAAGGCGATCTCGAGACCGGCTGTCATGCGGCGATCGTCCTTCCGGTGAAACCCGGTTCGCACCCGGCTGCGATCGCCAGCAGCTCGTCGACGCGGTGGGCGCAGGTGTGGCGGGAGCGGACCGTCTGCAATCCGTGGGCGGCGAGGCCGGCAGCGGCATCGCGGTCGTGGAGGAGCATTCGCATGTGACTGCGCATGGTACGCCCATCCGGCGCGACGAGGAAGTCCCGGTCCGGAGCAAAAAGACCCTCCGTGTCGTGCCACGGTGCACAGACGAGCGGGATACCGCAGGCGAGCGCCTCGAAAACGCGGATCGTCGGAATGCCCGGCAGCGCACGCACGTACGGACGGCGGGGCACGTGAACGGTGAGAGCATGCCGGGCCAACTCCACCGGCACGAGATGGTTGGGGAGCCACCCGTCGTAGTCGATCCCCGCTTCGTCCAGCGCCCGCAGAGCGCTGTCGGGATAGCGCACGCCGAACGCCCGGGCCCGCGCGCCGAGTGACCGCACCGGCTCGATCAGAAACCGGTGCAGCTCGGCCGATCGCTCGTCGTCGCCCCAGTTGCCGATCCAGACCACGTCTCCCTCGCGCGTCGTTTCCGGCCGCGGGCGGAAGACTCGGACGTCCGCCGCCTCGTGCCACGTCCAGGCCCGCTCGGTCCACCCCATCTCCAGGTAGACCGAACGAACGACTTCGCCGAAGGCCAGCACGCCGTCGAAATGCCGGAGATCGTACCCCGCCACGCCGTCGCGGTCGGTCACCGACCGGTGATGCGTGTCGTGAAATAGCAACGGGTACGCGCGGGTAGCCGCCCGGTGCGCGCCGATCCGGCGGACCAGCTCGTGCTCGTTCCATTCGTGCACCAGAACCAGGTCGGCGCCGTCCAGCGCCTCGTCCAGGTCGAGCGTGTCCAGACGATACCCGGTGCTCTCCAGCCCCGGAAACGCGCTCGCGAAAGCCGCCAGTACGGCGGTGCCCTGCTCGCGCACGAGGTTGGTGCGGCTCCACCCGTCCGCCGGCTCGTAGACCCGCACGTCGTGACCGCGCGCGAGAAGCTCGGCGACGACGCCGCGCAGGAAGTGCGCGTTCCCGTGATTCCAGTCCGACACCAGCGAGTGGTAAAACATCACGATGCGCATGCAGCCTCCTCGACGGCATCGCGCGCCGCCGGGCGCCGGCCGGCTCGGCGACCGCGCACGCACAGCTCGCGGTAGGCGCCCGCGTAGGCATCGGCCATTCGGTCCACGCCGAACCGTCGGGCCCGGCCGCGCGCTTCGTCGGCGAGCCGCGCACGGCGCGCGGGGTCGGCTATCAGCGCGTCGAGCGCCGCCGCCAGAGCCGCGTCGTCGCCCGGCGGCACGAACTCGGCCGCGCCATCCCACAACTCGCGCAGCGTCTCGATGTCGCCGAGCACGAGCGCGCAACCGGCGTGGGCCGCCTCCAGCACCGACAGGCCGAACGGCTCGTAGCGCGCCGGCAGACAATAGATCGAGGCGTGCGCGAGCTGCGCCGCCAGCTCCTCGCCGGCGAGATGCCCGAGCGCGACCAGCGGCGCCAGCGACAGTTCGGCGCCGTCCGGCGACCGGGCGTCTCCCGCCACTCGTACCGGCCACCGGAGCCCGGGTGCCAGCCGTGAGAGCGCCGCGATGTTCTTGGCCTCGTCCCACAGCCGACCGACGGAAAGTGCGTACGGCAGCTTCTCCGCCGGGCGGAATTCCGCGGAATCGCGCCCGTTGTAGATCACGCGAGTCGCTCCCTCGAAATCGTGGTGACGCTCCAGCGCCGCGAGCATCGCCCGCGTCGGCGCCACCACGAGATCCGCACCGGCGAGGCCCGCGCCAACGGCAGCCCGGTAGCGGTCCCACTGCGGCGGCGCCTCCACGCCCTTAACCGCCGACCACCACGACAGAACGTCGGAGTGCGCGACCATGAGAACCGGCGCGGCGAACTCGCGCGTGCCGTGCGCATAGCCGTTGAGGTGAACCACATCCGGCTCGTTCCGCGCCGCGAGATCGAGCAGCCACGAGCCGGCGGCGGCAACGTCATCCCACGGTTCGGACATCCATTCCACCCGGTACCCGCTCTCGACGAGCGTGACTCCCGCCTTCATGGCCGCCTCGCGTTGCGACCGACTCGGCCGATCTCCCATCGAAGCCAGAACCACGGCGAAGCCACGCCCGCCGAGCGCGCGGGACAGCTCGAGCGAGTAGCTCCACACACCGCCGACCGTGTCGGTCGTCATCAGCACTTTCATCGGCAGTACACCCGGTCGAGCACAGCCGCGACGTCCACCAGTCGCTCCGCCTCCGGATCGAACCGGCCGCCGGCGGCGAGGCGTTGCGCCCACTCGACCACGGCCCGGCCGCCCCAGTCGTCGGGCGGCGATGCCAGGAGCTCGCTCGCCGTGCCGCGGAACCGCTCGGCGACGAAGTCGAAGTACGACCCGTTCACATTGCGCATCGCGGCGCCGCCGGCCGTGCCGTGAAACGACGCCTCGATCACCGCGTCGCGGCCGGCCGCGAGCTTCCACGAGCAGGCGATCCGTGCGACCGCGCCGCCCGTGAGGTCGAGTTGCGCGACCGCGTAGTCCTCGACGACGTCCGGCCGTGTTCCAAGCGGTGCGCCCCCGGCGAACAGCCTCGACGAGACCGCCTCCGCCGCCGGAAAGCCGAGCGTCCACAGCGCGAGGTCCACCAGATGGATGCCGAGATCGATCACGCAGCCGCCGCCCGACAGGGCCGGATCGTAGAACCATGCCTTGTCGGGGCCGTACGCGTTGTGAAAGACGAGATCGACGGCATACACGTGCCCCAGCCCGCCGCTGCCGATCAACTCGCGAATCGCGCGCATCGCCGCCGTGTACCGGTACGAGAGATCCACGCCGAGCAGGCGGTCCGCCGCCCGCGCCGCGTCGACCACGACGCGTGCTTCCGCGGCGGATCGGGCGACCGGCTTCTGACTGAACACGGCCATTCCCCGCTCGAGCGCCGCCACCGCCTGGGTGGCGTGCATCGCGCTCGGTGTCGCGATGACCAGGCCGTCGAGCCCCGACTCGAGCAGCGCGTCGAACGAATCGGCCACCTGGGCGTCGGGGACAAGCGCGCGGGCGGCGGCAATGGCTTCCGGCGCCGCATCGGCGAGCACGGCGATCTCGGCCAACCCGCTGCGCGCGATCGCCTCCAGGCGGCTGCGGCCGATCCAGCCTGTGCCGACGAAGCCGAGCCGGGGGCTCGCCGTCCCGGCCAGGGGCGGCGCATCGGATAGACGTGTCCCGGTCATACCTCGACCAGTGCCTTGAGGAAGCCGTCCGGTCGCTCGGCCGTCAGTCGCATCGCGGTGCCGAGCTGCTCCAGCGGAAAACGATGCGTGATCAGCGGTCCTGGGTCCAGCACTCCGCTCGCCACGGCGTCGACGGCGGCCGCCATTCCCTCCACGTACGTCCGCGGATCCCGCTCGTGTGCGTTGATCACGTCGAGGCCGCGCCAGTTCCAGAGCTGGACGTTCACCTGCCGCGGCCCATCCTGATGGAAGCCGGCGATGATGAGCCGGCCCCGCTCGCAAGTCAGCTCGCCGGCCAGGTCGAGTGGCCACTGGAGACCGACGGCCTCGATCACCCGCTCCGCACCAACGCCGCCGGTGAGTGCCCGCACCCGCTCGATGGTGCGCCAGTGGTCATCCATCGGGATCGTCACGTCCGCGCCCGACTGCCGCGCCACGTCGAGCGCGAACGGCCGGCGCGAGACCGCGATCACGCGCGCGCCGGCGCCGGATGCGAGTCGCGTGAGCAGTGCGCCGAGAAACCCGATGCCGACGATCACGACCGTCTGACCCGCCGTGATCTCGCTCCGCCGGATGACGTTGATCGCGCACCCGAGCGGCTCCCCCGGGAACGGGATTCCGGCCAGCGCCGCGGGAAGCGGCACGACCGCATCGCCGGCGGCGATGTCGTGTTCGGCGTAGGCGTGATAGGAGAGTGCGGCCACGCGCTGGCCGACCTCGAGATCGCGGACGTCAGCGCCCACGGCGTCGATGATGCCCCATCCTTCGTGCCCCGGTGCTCCGGGCTCCTGGGGATAGCTGAACCAATCGCGCCCCTCCCACACCGGCAGGTTCGACGCGCAGACGCCCGAACCTTCGAGCCGAACGCGTACCGTCCCCGGACCAGGCGCGGGGATCGGCACCGCCTCGACCCGCGCCCGGCCGGCGGCGGCGATTCGCGCCGCACGCATCGTCCTCGTCGCGACCGGCGGCGCGACCGCCGCAGATCCGATCACGCGAGCTCCTCCGCCGCCGCGACTCCGGCCTCCTCCACCAGCGGTCCGCCGGTCCCGATCGCCGGCCACGTCCGCGGCTCGCCCCGCGCCCCCACCAGCCAGGCGTGCAGCCGCCCCAATCCGACCTCGACGCTCACCTTCGGCGCCCAGCCGGTCGACGAGGCGAACCGCGTGATGTCGGAGACATAGTACCTCTGATCACCGATTCGCCACGGCTCGAACGAGACCTCCGGGCGGCGGCGGCAAAGCCGCGCTATGCGGTCCACCAGCTCGAGCAGGCTCGTCGTGTTGCCTGGGCCGCCGCCGATGTTGAACGCAGTGCCGCTCAGCGCGCCCATCTTTCGCTGCGCGATGAGGCACGCCTCGACGAGGTCGTCCACGTAGAGAATGTCGCGCACCTGCCTGCCGTCGCCGAACAGCGTTATCGGCCGGCCGTCGAGCGCCCGCATCAGAAAATGGGCGACCCAGCCCTGGTCTTCGGTGCCGCACTGTCGAGGGCCATAGACGCAGCTCATGCGGAACACCGCGGCCGGCAGACCGTACGAGCGCGCGTAGTCGAGCACGTACTGGTCGGCCGTGCCCTTCGAGCATCCGTAAGGACTGTGGAATTCGAGCGGACGGTCCTCGCCGATGCCGGCCGAGCGGATCGCGCGGTCCCGGGGCACGTAGCGATCCCCGCTGCGCTTCACGGGAATGTCGCCGAGCGGGCCGTACACCTTGTTCGTGGAAGTGAACAGTAGTGTCGGCGAGTGCTCGATTCCGCGCATCGCCTCGAGCAGATTGAGCGTGCCCAGCGCATTGATCTCGAAGTCCTCGGCAGGATCGAGCAGCGCGGTGGTCACCGCTACCTGGGCCGCGAAGTGGTAGATCTCGCCGGCCAGCGCCACGGCGCGTGTCAGCGCGCGGCGGTCACGCACGTCGCCGATCTGCACGATCAGCCGGTCGCCATGCCGCGCGCGGAGCGAGGTCAGATTCCTCTCCACGCCCTCGCGCGAGAGATTGTCGAATACGATCACATCTCGACGGTCGCCGAGCAGCCGGTCGGCGACGTTGGAACCGATGAAGCCGGCGCCGCCGGTGATCAACACCGGCCGACCATCGCCGCTGTCTGCCGGCTCCCGCCGGACGCGAGGCCGGATCTCCCGGTCGTTGCGGTCGGCGGCAGTCATACGGCGAGGCCCCGCGCCGCGAGCTGGGCCCGCGCGTCGTCCACGCGGTCGAGCGCGATCTGCCCCTCCAGCCATCCGGCCAGCTCGGCGAGTCCATCATCGAACGCCACCGCCGGCTCGAAACCGAGCATCTCGCGGGCACGGCCGATGTCGGCGTAGCAGTGCCGGATGTCGCCAACGCGATACTGCCCCGTCACGTCCGGCTCGATGTACTCCTTTCCCAGCACCGCGGCCATGCGCTCAGCGATCTCGCGTACCGTCTGCCGGTCGCCACTTCCGATGTTGAGCACGGCACCGGCGGCACCGGGCGTCTCGATAGCCAGCCGGCAGGCGCGGGCGACATCGTATACACTCACGAAGTCGCGCTGCTGCCCTCCATCCTCGAAGATCGCCGGCGCCCTGCCGTTGAGAAGACGCGAGGCGAAGATCGCCAGCACGCCGGTGTAGGGATTCGAGAGCGCCTGGCGCGGGCCGTACACATTGAAGAACCGGAGCGCCACGGTCGGGATGTCGTAGGCGCGGCCGATCATCAGGCATAGGCGCTCCTGACCGTACTTGCCCAGCGCGTACACGGAGGAAAGACACGGCGGCTTGGTCTCGGGCGTCGGCAGCGGCTCCAGCGGCTCGCCATCCGGTCCAACCGGCTCCCACTTGCCGGCACGGATCTGTTCCACGCTTCGCTCGGCCGCCAGCTCCAGCGTACCATCTGGCCGGCGGTACAGCCCCTCGCCATAGATGCTCATGCTCGACGCAACCACCAGTCGTTCGATCGGCCGCCGTACGAGCTCCTCGAGGAGCACGGCCGTCCCCATCGCGTTCACGTCGGTGTATCGCGCGACCTCGTACATGCTCTGCCCGACGCCGACGGCCGAGGCGCAGTGGTACACGGCGTCGATGCCATCGAGGGCCCGGCGCACCACGTCCCCATCGCGAACATCGCCGATCACGAGCTCGACATCCCGGTCGAGATAGACGGGGCGCGATCGCCCCTCGCCGTGTACCTGGACCTCCAGGCTGTCGAGCGCCCTCACCCGGTGACCTGCCGCGAGGAGCTCGTCGGCCAAATGCGAACCGACGAACCCGGCGCCGCCGGTGATCAGGATGTGCTTCCCCATGCGTCGCTTCCTCCGAATCGAACGCCGGCTCTTCGCCGGCGCCGTGGCACGTGTGCGCACCTGCTCCGCCGCGGAACGAGGGAGTTAGTGGCGCAGAATCTCTACCGGCCAGGCTCGCAAGTGAGCCCGTCGCTGCGCGACCGCCGGCGCATTCCGGATTGTCGCATCGACTCGGGCGCCGGAGCGATGACCGGAACCTGCACGAATCATCGCGATATGTCGTCGTATCCATCACCCGCCGCGTGCACCGCGTGCGCACCGCGGCGTCCGACAGGGCAGCAAGCCTCGCGCCGCTGCTCCTGCCATGACACCGATTCTGCACCACGGACATGCCGGTGTCCATTCCCCGCCGCTGGCTCGTCCGCGAAGGAGCCCGACGCGCTGGCAGGCGGCGTGCAGAACCGGGCGGTGGGAGGCCAACCATGGTCGCACGCTTTCAGGACCGAACCGAGGCCGGACGTGTTCTCGCCGACCGCCTCGCCCACTACGCCGGTCGCGATGACGTCGTGGTGCTCGCGCTTCCACGCGGCGGCGTTCCCGTCGCCTTCGAGGTCGCCCGGCGGCTCGGCGCGCCGCTGGATGTGTTCGTCGTCCGGAAACTCGGCCTTCCTGGGCACGAGGAGTTCGCCTTCGGCGCGATCGCGACCGGCGGCGTGCGCGTGGTCAGCGACGAGATTCTCCGCGAATTCGCGATCGGCGACGCGGAACTGGAGACCATCACCGGCCGGGCTCGGGACGAGCTGGAGCGGCGCGAGCGACGATACCGTGGTCCGCACCCTCCACAAGCCGTGGAAGGTAGAACGGTGATCCTGGTGGACGACGGCCTCGCCACCGGTTCCACGATGCGCGCCGCCGTCGCGGCCCTCCGCGCCGAGGGGCCGGCGCGGATCGTCGTAGCGGTGCCGACCGCCGCCCGCGACACCTGCGACGAGCTTCGTGAGAGCGTCGATGTGGACGAGGTCGTGTGCGCGACCACGCCCGAGCCGTTCCACGCCGTCGGCTTGTGGTATCACGACTTCGCTCAGACGAGTGACGAGGAGGTTCACGACCTGCTCGAGCGCGCCCGGGCTCGCGACCGCCGGCCGGGTTGAGCCAGAGGCGCAAACAGGTGACGTAAGTGCTTGCCGGCCGTCATTCTCGGCAGGTGCACGTCTCCAGCACGGCTGCGATCTGGCGTTCAGCCCGACAAGCGCCGTCTCCTCCCCTCCTCAGGATCCGGCCACTGCAGGCGCTCCCCGCCCCACTCCACCTCCTGCCTCGCAGTTCACTCGAGCGGGCGTCCCTCGCCATCGCCGCGGCGTTGCGCATGCCCGTGGGCGTGCTCGAGCCGCCCGCTGTCGTTGCGCCCAGGGGCGCCGAGTCCGCGCCGCACGCCAGGGTCGTGATCCCCGCATCGTGCGGCATCGCCATCCGTCTGATCCCGGCCGCGTGCAATGGTGGCCCGGCCATTCGTGACACGGAGCGCGAGCAAACACCAGCCGGCCTCCTCTCGGCGCTCACGAGCGATACCCGCGCTGTGATGGCGCTCCCGTTAGGCGGCGCGGGCCTGGGGGCGGCTACGTTCGTCCTGTTGTCGCGCGAGCCACGCGACTGGAGCGTCGCCGAGCGGGAGATGGCCGAGGCGATCGCCGGACAGCTGGCCACCGAGCTCGAGCTCCGGCGCGGGGCGCTGCACGATCCCCTCACCGGACTCCCGAACCGAACCCTGTTCGTGGACCGGCTCACGCACGCGGTGGAGCGTGCCCGGCGTCACCGCCGCTACCGCTTCGCCGTGCTCACGCTCGACCTCGACCGGCTCGGCCTCGTGCGCGACAGCCTCGGCGACGCCGCCGCCGACCTCCTCCTCGCCGCCGTCGCGCGCCGACTTCCGGAATGCCTGCGACTCGAGGACACCGTCGCCCGCATCGGCGAGCGCTCGTTCGCCATCCTGCTCGAGCACGTCACCGACGACTCCGACGGCAGCCGCGTCGCCGAGCGCATCCGCCAGTCGCTCGCCGCGCCGTTCCCCTCCGGTCCCGAGCCGGACGACGAGGTATACACCTCCGCCAGCATTGGTGTGCTCGTCAGCACGCCAACCGTGCCCGACGCACAGGTGGTGCTCCAGAACGCGCTTATCGCGATGACACGCGCGCAGGCGGCTGGCGGGGGCCGGTACGAGGTGTTCGACCGCGCGATGCACCAGCGCGCCGTCACCCGGCTTCGTGCCGAGACGGACCTCCGTCATGCGATCGACCGCGAGCAGTTCGAGGTGTTCTACCAGCCGCTGGTGACACTGGACACCGGCAAGATCACCGAGGTCGAAGCGCTGATCCGGTGGCGGCATCCCGAGCGCGGTCTGATCCCGCCGCTCGACTTCATTCCGCTGGCCGAGGAGACCGGCCTCATCGTGCCGATCGGCAGCTGGGTCCTGGCCGAAGCGTGCCGCCAGACGAGGCGATGGCAGCTCCAGCTGACGCGTGATACGACCCTGTCAGTGAGCGTCAACCTCTCGGCGCGGCAACTGGAGCGGAGCGACTTCGTCACCCACGTCGGCGCGGTGCTGGAGGTGAGCGGGCTCGAGCCACACTCGCTGAAGCTGGAGATCACCGAGAGCTCGCTGATCGAGGATCCCGAGCGCGCGCGGCGGGTGCTCGAGGCGCTGCGGCGGCTCGGCGTGCGCGTTTACCTGGACGACTTCGGTACCGGCTGGTCGTCGCTACGTTACCTGCACGAGCTGCCGCTCGACGCGCTCAAGATCGACCGCAGTTTCGTGACCCGGATGCACGAAGGGCCGACCCATCTCCAGCTCGTGCACACCGTGCGGGCCCTGGCCCGGAACATCGGTGTGAGCGCGGTCGCCGAAGGGGTGGAGAACCGGGCCCAGCTCTCGGCGCTGCGCAAGCTGGGGTGCGAGTCGGCGCAGGGGTTTCTGTTTTCGCCGCCGGTGCCACCGAAGGAGATGGAGCGGATCCTGATCCGCGATCCGCGCTGGTAGTGACCCGGGTGGGTCTCGAACCCACGACCTGCGAATTAAAAGTCCGCTGCTCTACCAGCTGAGCTACCGGGTCGGTCGTGAATAATAGTTTGTTCGTGCATTCCGGTGCAGTCGCCGTTGGCACGCCAGAAGTGAGGCCCCGCATTTCGGTCGAGATCCGGAGGCGTCCCGCTCTGATCATCCGCCAGCGACGAGCGGCCTCCCCTCGACGAAGTCGTACAGCGTCAGCCTCCGCAGCCGGTAGTGTGCCGCCCAGTACCCGCGCAACGCCTGAACGTAGCTCAGTACCGCGGCATCCTTCTCGTTCTGCGCGATGTACAGCTCGCCGATGCCGATCCGTCCGATGACGTAGCGGTTGTACGCCACCTCGAAGCGCTTCTGGGCCACCGTATCAGCCTTGGCGGCGAGCAGCAGCATCCGCTGCGACTGCGAGAGCTGGAGCGCGGCGAACCGCGCATCCTCCTCGACCGTCTCGCGCCGCGACCGCGCCACGCCCTCGGCGCGATCCTGGTCCGCCTGCGCCGCCTGCACCGCCGCTCGGCCACCACCCCACTGGAGAAGCGGCATCTCGACGTACATTCGGAAGCGCTGCTTGGCGAGGGGCGACTCGTACGCCGATGAGAGCGCGGTGGAGGTCTGATTGAAGCCGAGCGACGCCTCGACGTCGGCCCGGAACCCGCTGGCCGAGCGTGCCTCGCGCACTTGGCGCTCGGTGCGCAGCACTTGAAGTGCCGACTCGACGCCGGCGCTCGCGTTGAGGAGTGCCTGCGCGACGGCGAGCGCGGTGTCCGCCTGCACCAGCGGTACATCGCCGGGCGCTACGACCATGATCGGTTCGGTGGGCGCCAGCCGCAGGAGACGGCGGAGCGCAGCCGCCGTGCGATCGCGCTCGAGACGCGCCCCATCGAGCGCCGCCCGCGATCGCAGCAGCGCCAGCTCGCTCTGAAGCAGGTCGTTCTCGCCGATCCGGCCCACATCGTAGCGCCCGGCGTTGAGCGTGTACAGCGTGTCGTTCACCGCCGCATTGCCGACCGCGTTTCCGAGGGCCACCTGCGCCGCGTACAGGTCGAAGAACGCGGCCGCGGTGGAGATTGCCAGGTCCTCCCGTGCCTCGTGGTACTGCCGCTCGGCTACCGTGAGCGCGAGGTCCTGCTCGCGCCGGTCCCACGCCAGCGTACGCGGCCGGAAGAGGCCCTGGCGGAACCCGACGACGAAGGGCTGCGACTGCCAGGTCTGGCTCGTCAGTTGATCGACCTGCTGATCGAGTCGCGTGAGCCGCGAGCCGACGGTGAGCTCGCCGCCGGTCCATGGCAGCGGCTGCACGATGTCGACGCCGACCCACGAGATGTTCTGACTCTGGCGGACGAACCGCGCCTCTCCGTTCGGCTGGATCACCGAGTTCAGCCCGCGGTCGATGTTCGCCGCGTCGCTGTTCAGCGCCAGCCGTGGCATGAGGCGCGCGGCGAAGGCGCGTTCGCGCCAGCGCGCTGCCTCCAGCGCGCTGCGCGCCGTCTGCGCGCCGATCCCGCGCTCCTGGGCGAGCGCGATCGCCTCACCGAGCGTCATCACGCGCTCGGCACTGGACCGGGTCAGGTCGGGTGACTGTGCGACGGCAGGCGTCGAGCCGGCCAGCGTCGTCAGCGCCGCGGCGCAGAGGCCGAGCGCGAGCGGAGTTCTCGAATGCGGTACGGACATGGGAGCTGCTGGGTGGGGAGTGAGAGAACCTTTTCCAGGCTACGTCGAGATTTCCGGGCTTTGAACTGGTCGGACCGATTCCCGCCCGAGTCCGGGGTCGAAACCGCCTGAGCCCTCGGCGTTCTCTGCGGTTCGCCTGGTTCGCCGAAACGTCCGCCGCTCACTCGTACCGCAGACAGACGACCGGATCCTGCCGCGCCGCCCGCCACGCCGGCACTATGCCGAACAGCAGCCCGACCGCCACCGAGACTCCGAACGCAACCACGACCGACATCGGCGAAACGATCGTGGTAATGCCCGCCAGCCTCTGGATCCCCGCGCTAAGCGTGGCGCCGGTCACGATGCCCATGATCCCTCCGGCCAGGCTGATCATCACCGCCTCGCCGAGGAACTGTAGAAGCACGTCGCGCTGAGTGGCGCCGACGGCGCGACGTACGCCGATCTCCCGGATCCGCTCGAGCACCGAGGCCAGCATGATGTTCATGATCCCGATCCCGCCGACGACCAGGGAGATCGAGGCGATCGCTCCGAGCACGACGTTGAAGATCGTCTTCGTCCGCTGCTCCTGCCTGAGCAGCAGCTCGGGCACGGTGATCTCGAAGTCGATCACGTTGTTGTGCCGTCGCGTCAGCATTCGCTGGAGCACCTCGGCTACCGCCGGGACGACGCTCGCCTGCTCGACGTGGACGATGATCTTGTCGAGCTGGTGGTAGTTGCGGCGCTCCGCCCGGGCCTCCTCGTCCTGGGAGGCGGCGTCCTCCATCTGGATGACCTGCTGCGGGCGCGACGCCCGCTCGATGTCGCTGGTGGTGACCCGGGCGCGGTTGCGGTAGCGCAGGAGGGCCGTGGAGAGCGGGACGTAGACATCCATGTTCGCGTCGCGGATGCCCAGCCTTTGCGCCGTCTCGCTCGCCACCATGCGGTCCTCGAGCACGCCGACCACGGTCAGCCAGACGTCGCCCACCTTGATCCGGCCGCCCACCGGCGCATCGCGCGTGAAGAAGCGCGTGCGAACCCCATGGCCGATGATCGCCACCGGCGCACCCGTGGAGACGTGCTGCCCGGAGAACAGCGCACCGTCGATGACGCGCAGGTTCTGGAGCCCGAAGTAGGACGTGTCCACTCCGACGAGCTTGCCCGACCGCCGGTGGCCTTCGCGCGTCAGAGCTGTGTTGAGCACGATCTCGCCGCTGGTCGAGACGACGTTCGGCACGATCGCGGCGATGCTGCGGGCGTCGAGCATCGTGAGGCCGGGTGAGAACCGCTTCGGCTCGGGCCGCCCCTCATCGCGCTCGACGGCGCCCTCGCGCTGCTCCTCCTCCGCCGGCGTGATGATCACGTTGTTCGTGCCGAGGAGCCGCATCTGCTCGAGGATCTCCTGCTCGGCGCCCTTGCCGATAGCCAGCATGGCGATCACCGACGCGACGCCGAACAGGATGCCGAGCGAGGTGAGCCCGGCCCGCAGCTTGTTGTTGCCGACGGCCTCGGCGGCGGCGCGCGTGCTGAACAGTATGTGACGCGCAGTCGCCGCCGCCCCACCCCCCGACTCCGACATCGAACGGCGCCTCAGCGCCCGGCTGTCGGCCGCGGCGCCGTGCTGTCCGGCGCCTGCGCGGGACTACCCGGGCCCACCGGAACCGGCTCGCGCGCCGGGCCATCGTCTCCCGGCTCGCCCGGCAACAGGATCGTCGCCAGATTCTCCCGCCCGCGCGGCGGTCCGAGCAACACCACATCGGCGGCGGCCAGACCGCGAACGACCACGATCTCGTTGTCGTTCATCATCCCGGTCTCGATCTCCTGCAGCACGATCCGGCCGCGCTCGCGCTTGTAGGCGAACGTCTGCGTCCCCTCGGTGACGACCGCCTCCAACGGAATCGACAGCGCGCCGGGGACCACCGCCGTTTCGATCGCGTTGGAGGTCGTCATGCCCGGGAGCAGCGTCGTGTCTCTGCCGGCTATCAGGATCTTCACCTCGAACACCTTGGCATCGGCGTTCGGGCGCTGCTCGCCCACGTTGGCCACGCTGGTGACCTTCCCGGCGAGCCGCTTCGACGGATCGGCGTCGAGCGAGATTTCCACCGCCTGCCCGACGGTCAACCGGCGCACGTCGATCTCGTTGACGTAGGTGACCGACTCCATCTCCCCGAGATCGGGGAGCGTCGCGACGGTCGGATCCCAGGGTGAGACCTGCGAACCCACCCCCTTCTTCCGCCCGTTCCACTCCCGGACGTAGATCACCATGCCTTCGGCGGGCGCACGGATGGTGAACGCCTGCATCACCGACTGCACCGCGTTGAGCCGGTTGCGCTGGCGCTCCAGGTCGGCGCCGACCTCGCTCATCTTCGCCTTGGCCTGCTCGGTCTTCGTGACGTAGGTGACCTTCGCCTGCTCGAACTGGCGCTGTGCGCGCTCGTAGTCGATTTCCGCCTGGCGGCGGATGGTCGGCGCCTCGTACATCGCCTGCTCCTTGGCGATGCGGCGCTCCTCGAGCACGAACTCGAGATTGCGGATGTCCTCACGTGCCTGCGCCAGGTTGAGCGCCGAGTCGAGCTGCGCCTGCGTATGCTGGGCGTCGGCTTTCTGGAGAGCGAGTGAGACCTCGGATGCCTTCGTCGCCACGGTCGAGCGGTCGAGCTCCGCCACGACGTCGCCCTCCTTCACCGCCGTCCCCTCAGGGACGATGCTCGAGATCTTCATCTGCCAGATCTCGGCGGCCTGCGCGTTGGACGGACCCTGGATCTGCACGAACTTTCGCGCGCGCAGTTCGCCGGTCGTCGTGACCATGACCCGGAAGTCGCCTTCCTTGACCTGGACCGCCAGAATCCCATCGTCGCCCGTGGCGATCGGTGCCCGCGACGCGAACCAGGCGATCGGCCCGCCGATGGCGAGAAGGAGGAGCAACGCGAACACCCAGCGAACGTGAAGCTGGCGCATGGTAACCCTCGGTCGACCAGGGCGAACGGGTGCGCAGGAACCTGCCCCCACGAGGACGCGCCCGTTGGACACCGGCAAGGTCAGAATGGTTCACTCGCCCCCACCGGCGCAAAGCCGCCGAGACCCTCCGGATCGGGCCGATTCCGATCCCGGCAAGCTAACGCGCGCGCACGCGCCAGAGCGTGATCACCGGCACCTCGTCGGGCCCGACCCCTGCCGTGAGCAGATGCTCGCCGGCAACATGAAAGACGTTCACACGAGCAGGCAGGATCAGCTCGCCCGCGAATCGTCCAGCGCTGTCGAACAGATCGAACACCGTGCGCGCCGAGTCGCCGCGCTCCGTTCGCACCCAGAGACGGCTCTGGTCATCGTACCGCAACGCTCCAACGCCGAAATGGCGCCGAAGCGGATCGACCGCCGGTGCCGGCCCGCTGGCACCTGCGCGACCACCACCGCCGCCCTGCCTTTCCACCATCGTGCGCATCTGGGCCATTCTTCCGCCCAGGCGCCGCTCCAACTCGGCGATCTCGGCGGGCGTTCGCGGAGTCCGCGAGACGTCCCGGACGAGGTCGGGCTGCGACGTCGCCCCCGTCTGGGCGGAGTACCGCCGGATCCGGTACTCCTGATGGCCATCGCCGATCGCGATGGTTCCCTCCCGCGAGACCGCCATGGAGTAGACTGTCCCGCGGACGACCTCGGTGGGCGGAAAGTCGAGGGAAGAGACGATGGGCGTCAGTGAATCCACACTCTCACCGAGACTCACGATCCGACCAACGCCAGCCGCGAAATCGGACAGCGCAATGTAGAGGTCGCCCGAGCCGACCCGTGCCACGGCGTGGGAGGCGACGGCACCCAGCCGGACCGTCCCGACGACGGTGCCGTCAGGTGCCAGACGCGTGACGCGTGCGGCCACGATATCAACGACGGCAGTACGGCCGGAGGCTTCGACGCCGAGTGCGATCGGCGTGCGGTACTCACCCGGCCCGCTTCCCGTCCGACCGAGCGCGCGCAGCATCCGCCCGGTTCGGTCGAACGACCGGAGCTGCGGCGCCGTGTGGTCGAGCACGTGGAAGCCGCCGTCGGCCGTCACGACCAGGTCCGCGATCCCGCCGAACTGATGGCCGGTTGCGCAGTCGAGGCACCCCCATTGGCCGATCTGCTCCACCGAGATGCCGACGCGCGGTGTCTCCCGCTGCGCCTGGAGTGGAGGCGCCCAGGAAGCAGTGGCAATCGTCAGCAGCGCCGGTAACGAGCGGCGCAGCGCGAAAAATGTCATCGCACCCCCCGTGTGCCAGAATTCCCGCCCCGCGCCGCCCGGACCGCCAGTTGGACAACCGACGCGGGTGAAGGGTTCACCGGGCCATGCCAGGGGGTCCGCCGGCGATCTCGCGGGCCCCGCCGGCGCTCACCTCCACCAGCCATTGCCGTGTGCCCACTCTGCTCGCTGCTCGCCGACATCGCGGTCACGCTGATCGTACTGGAGGAAATGGCGGGAGAGCCCTCGCCCCTGCTCGCCGACGGCGCGGACATCCAGTGCATGATCGCCGAACGGCACGGTGCACAGCGCGCCGGGCATCCCGGGACTGCTTTTTGCTAACCCGATGATCGACATCTGGCACACGCGCCGCACGGGGAACACTCGACATGAACGCGCCCGGACACGACCCGGCCATCGAAGGCAATCGCCTCCTCTCGGCTCTCGTCGCGGAGGACCGCGAGCGACTCCTTGGCGTCGGCGAGATCGTGTTACTGACACAGAAGCAGACCATCTACGAGCCGAACGCGCCGCAGACGCACGTCTATTTCCCGGGCGAATGCGTGATCTCGCTGATCACGATGTTCAACGATGGCGGCGCGGTCGAGGTCGGCACCATCGGATGCGAGGGAATGGCCGGCCTCCCGCTGTTTCTCGACGCCACATCGGCACCCGTGCTGGTGATGGTTCAGCTGCCCGGCAATGCCCTTCGTGTCGAGGCGGCCGAGTTCACGGCGCTCGTCCAGCACAGCCCGCGCGCCCGAGCGACCATGGGCCGGTACGCCCAGGCATTCCTCAGCCAGGTGTTGCAGACCGCGGCCTGCAACGGCCACCACCAGATCGTGCCGCGATGCGCACGCTGGCTGCTCATGACTCACGATCGCGTCGGCGCGCAGCAGTTCGCTCTGACGCACGAGCTGCTGGCCTACATGCTCGGGGTTCGGCGCGCGGGCGTGACGGAGGCGGCGGGCGAGCTTCAGCAGGCCGGCTACATCAGGTACGGCCGGGGCCGCGTGGAGATCGTCGATCGCGCCGGTCTCGAGTCGGCCGCCTGCGAATGCTACGGTACCGTCCGCAAGGTGTACGAGGAGCTCGTCGGAACGAGCAACGAAAAATCGTCGGTACGATAACGTACTGGATCCGTCCGTGTAACCCGTTGTCACGCCAGCCGCTTGCAGGATTCCGCAGGACGCCGTACCGTGGAACAGCGGTTTCTGGCGTCGGCGAGGCCGTCGGCACCGCACCGCCCAACTCGCGTACCCGAGAATTCCACTCCTTCGGTGTCTTCGATCGAACACGGTCCCTCACCCGACGAGCTCGGATCCCTCCCGGTCGAGTCTGCTCTTCCGCACGGGAGCGCGCTCCGCTCCGCGCTTCAGGCGCGGCTGCGAGGCGGCCCGGTGGACGACGAGGACCTGCGCCGACTCGCCGGCCTCGCCTGCAAAGAAGCGCATCGCCGCGGAATGCGTGCCGAAGAGCTGGTGCTCCTGCTCAAGCGCACCTGGGTCACGATCCCGGAGACCAGGGACAGGCAGAGCACGCCCAATAAGGTGCTCGAGCGCCTGATCAGCATCTGCATCGAGCATTATTATCGCGAGCGGCCGCCGGGCTAGGGTTGCGGCAGCCCGGCCATCAGCGCGTCCTGGACGCGCTCGACCTGCCGTGCCGTGCCACCGATCAGTATCGCGGCAAGATTGTTCGACTGAATGAGCGTCGGCCTGGCCGGCCAGTCGGCCGAGTCTCCGGCACGCTCGACGCGCACCGGATCGACGCCGGCAAGATCGCGCTCACGCGCCGCGGCGCTCTCGTAAATGAAGACGTGGAGCTCGTCCGGGCCGAGTCGATACGCGAGCCCGGGAACGGCGAGAAACTGGTGGCGTATCTCCCCTTCCTGCCGCCGCGCCACGAGTCCAGCGCGCTCCAGCCGCTTCTCGACCGAGCACGTCCGCCACATGCCGATCTCGGGGCACTCCTCGCCAGGATCGGCGGCGGTCTGTCGGGCGCCTGGCGGGATCGAGACCGGCACCGTGTCGGTTGGCCGGTCGGTGTCGCCCCCGCAGCCGGCGGCCACTGCGACGAGCCCCAGCAATGAGATAGTCGCCGCAAGACGCGGCGCGGACCGCGGGTCCATTCGAAACATGGGTCGCTCCGGTGAAGCCCACCTCGGCGACTGCCCGCTCTCAGTGCAGGTGGGCGCTCACCGGAAGCACTGGACCATCACCGTGACGGCGCGTCCCAGGTCGCCGATGTCGGCGCGCGGGCGGGCGACACTCGAGGTTCCCACACGATACTCGATTCCGGCGTCATCGAGGAAGTCCCGCAGCACCGTGGCCTTGACCGCAAAGTTCACGTTCTGTGGGATGTCGCCCGTTTCCTCGGCGACGATGCGCGCGTTCAGCTTCGTCACCACCACTCCGATCAGATGCCCGCTCGCGTCGAACAGCGGCCCACCGCTGCTCCCCGGCTGCACGGGCGCGGTCATCTGTAGGATGTGGCTGTCGTTCCGCATCCCGGCGAGCGCGCTGACAGTGCCGACCGTGACGTTGACTTCGTCGGCGAGGAGGCCGGTCAGGGGGTAGCCGGTGGCGACGACGTCCTCACCCGCACGGAGCGCCGGCGCGTCGCGAAAGACGACGGCGCCGGGCAACCGCACGTCCACGCGCAGCAACGCGAGGTCGTCGTGTGTCGCGGCGGCTACCACACTCGCCGAGTGCAGCGTGCTCTCCCCGACACGAACCTTGACCTCGCGGCAGGCGCGAATGACGTGCTTGTTGGTTATCACGTATCCGCTCTGCGCGATCATGAAGCCCGAGCCGGAAGCGTCGGGCCCGACGAGGGCGCCGCCGCGCCGGTCGCGCGCTGGCCCCGCCCGAGGAGCCGGGGCCGTGCCCAGACCCGCCGTCGTGCGCGGAGCGTAGGCCGCCGCTGGTGCCGCCGCCGGTGCGACCGCCGGTGGCCGATCGTTCATGGGAGCCGCGCCGGCGTCGACGGCTGTACCGGCCGGCGCGGCAGCGAGGCGAGCGCGTGTGGTCTCCCACTGTTTTCGCTCGGTGGCACGCACGTCGAAGTAGGCAGGATCGGCGCGCAACGCGCGATCCCAGTACCGGACGGCTTCGGCCGGACGAGCGAGCGCGTGCGCGTTCACCGCCAGCTGACCCCAGTAGTCGGCGCGCGTGGAGTCGAATGCCAGGGCCGCGTGAAGCGATTGCATGGCCTCGTCGCGACGGTCCATCGCCGCGAGCGTCAACGCTGCGCCGTAATGCGCCTGCGCCGTCGCGCGTCCGGGGCGCGTTGCCTGGCGGAACGCGGCAAGCGCATCGCGATGGCGGCCCATCTCCAGACGCATCCATCCGACGAGCTCATGTCCGCGCGGCTCGTCGGGAGCAAGCTCGGTGAACCGCTCGTACGACCGCAGAGCATCGCGATAGCGTCCTGCGTGCTCCTGCGCCCGCGCCAGCTCCAGCGCGGCCATGGCATCGTCGGGCCGCAGACGGGCGACAGCCTGGCGCGCTCGGAGCGCCTCGCCACCGCGGCCTTCCGCTTCGAGGCGTTCGGCCAGTGTGCGCTGAGCCGCGGCGTTGGTCGGCTCGGCGCGCACGACCGCGCGGCAGGCTACAATGGCCCGTTCGCCGTCCGGAAGCGTCGAACACCGCGCCCACGCCTCTCGCGTCTGAGGCGTCGATTGGACGGGTGAGCCGAGGACTGCGGGAGGTCTGGACGAGCACGCGGCGGCCAGAAGTAACGCGCCGGCGCTGAGAGTGGAGAATCGCGGCATACGGCACCAGATCGTGTCGGCCGGCAGGCGGCCGGCGGCCCGCGCTCCGGCCAGTCGGCGGCTCGGTGCGCTACCTGGGCATGACGACTGGCGACCTGGACCGTTTCCGCACGCTCATGGGGCCTTCTACTCGCGCGGCCAGGCAATCAGGACGGACTCGGAAGGAGCAACCCGGCGAGGGTACCGATTGTCGCCAGAGCGAGCGCGCGCCAGTGTACGCGCCGCGCCTGGGCACGCACCGCGGCGAGCTGCGAGCTATCGGTGATCGCCTCCGTACCACGCGTCGTCTCGCGCCGACCGCGCGAGGCGAGTCGGACTCAGGTCTTCTCTCTCGCCTGAAAGAGCCCGATCCCCGCGCTCCACAGCGGCAGGAAAAGCAGAAGCCGAGCCCAGCTCGGCGAGCCGGCGGCAACGAGCACCGCAGCGAGCACCACGGCAGTGCCGAACGAGACCCAGCCGCTGATGAGGCGCCGGCGGATCCCGCGTTGTTCGATGTTGGGCACACACGTCGCGGACGTCATGATGCAAAGCTGGCAGGTCGCGACGCGGTTCTCAACGACGACGGCCCCGGCGAGCAACGCCGGGGCCATCGCGCCATCTCACATTGCCGTTCCGTTCAGGGCGTGTCGCGATGCTCCGGCGCCACGGCGATGAATCCCGGCGGGAGCTCGGCACTCTCGATCACGAACACCACACGACGGTTCATCTCGGCACCGGCCTGCTCGCCCCATGCGTCGGGAACCACGAGGCGGTCCTTGCCGTAGCCCACCGCGCGAAGCATCGAACCGTCGATTCCGAGCTGGGTCAGGTGCGAGCGAACCGCTTCGGCCCGGCGGTGCGAGAGGCGAAGGTTGTACGCCCGGGAGCCTGCCGGGTCGGCGAACCCCTCGACCGTGATCGCGGACGTCGGGTAATGGCGCCGCACGACCTCGGCGAACCGCGCCAGGACCTGCTCATCCTCCGGGCGCACGCCGGCGTCGTCGAATGCGAAGTGAACCGGCACGATGAACCGGATGCCTTCCTCCATCCCGGTGATGCGCGTCGAGAAGTCGGTGCGCAGGGACTCGAGGTCGCGGCGCACAGCCGCGAGCTCCGCCTGCATCTCGTTCCGCAGTTCGGTGACGCCGGCCATCCGCGCCTGGCGCTCGGCCTCGATCTCCGCCGTGGTTTGCGCGCGTGCATCGGCGACTGCGCGCCGCACATCGTTCCGTGTCGCGCACGCGCTGCTCGCGAGCATCACGACCGGTATCATGACCATCCAGTGTCTCATATCCAGGCTCCCTCGGGGGTTACGCGTGGACTCCTTCGGCGTACTACATCGCGCGAGTTCCGTACCAGCGGTGTAGATGCAAGCATGATTTACGCCTATGCGCCGTGATGAGCATCACACGAGCCCTGTCACGACCTTCGGAAGCGAACGATCACAGGCGACCTTGGCGGAGATCGACGAGCACGTCGTACAAATCGCTCGCTTCGGCGGCGGCGAACTCGTCGGCATCGGTAGTGCGTGCGTCGCCGGTTCCGGCGGAGTCGGCGATCTGATCGGCGTCGGCGATCGCGGCGCGCAGGAGATCGACCTCGAACACCAACCCGCCCGGCGCCGTGCCGGGCTTGCCGGAGGCATCAGCTCCTTCGGCGACCTGGCGTACGCGCATGAACGTCCGGCGGTGGTGCGGCGTCAGCCCGTGCTCCATCAGTCCGCCGAGGTGCGCCGGTGTGGCGTAGCCGACGTTGCGCTCCCATCGGTAGGCCGGATAGCGCCTGGCGAGCGCGGCCATTGCCCGATCGCGCGCGACCTTGGCGAGGATCGACGCGCAGGCAACGCTGTAGCAGCATCCGTCGCCGCCGACCACCGCCGTGTGCGGAACGTCGAGGGCGCGAATGGGCCGCCCATCGATGATCACGTGGTCCGGGCGCACGGCGAGTCGCCCGAGCGCGCGGGACATCGCCAGCGTCGTTGCGTGGTAGATGTTCAGCCGTTCGATCTCGCGGACCGACGCGGCGCCCAGCGCCCAGCTGACTGCCCGCTCGCGAATGCGCGCGGCTAGCATCGATCTCTGGGCGGCAACCAGACGCTTGGAGTCATCGACGCCGCGGATGGCGCGGACGTCGGGCGGCATGATGACGGCGCAAGCGACGACGGGGCCCGCCAGGGGGCCCCGTCCGACTTCATCGACGCCGGCGATGTGCGGCCCGATCGACTCGCGCAGCTCGCGCTCGAGTGGGCGCCAGCGGCGCCGCACGGGTTGGCGGCCGTGGGCGGCCACGGGAACTCAGCCTTCGGCGCCGGGGACCGTGGTGCGGACCTTCTTCTCGCGAATGCGCGTGGCCTTGCCGGAAAGCTTCCGGAGGTAGTATAGCTTCGCCCGTCGAACCTGACCGCGCCGTACGACCGCGATGCTGCCGATCATCGGACTGTGCACCGGGAAAATGCGCTCGACGCCGACTCCGTTGGAGATCTTGCGGACGGTGAAGGTCTCGCTGACGCCGCTGCCGCGGCGGGCGATGCAGACTCCCTCGAACGCCTGAAGGCGCTCCTTCTCGCCCTCCTTGACCCTGACGTTCACGCGGAGCGTGTCACCCGGCCGGAAGGGGGGGATGTCGGTCCGAAGCCACTCTTTCTGGGTTTCGATGAAGGGATGCATATGCACGCTCGGGGCTGAAGGGTCGCCCGTGTCGACTGCTGGATCGGGATGGTCCGAAGCCGGGAAACCTAATGCCCCCCTCCCCCGTAATGCCACCCGGCCGTTACCCCCCGCTGTGCCGTTTCCGGGAATCGGTCGTCCTAGGGGTGCAGCTAAACGGGTGGGGCGTCGCCTTCGGGGCGGCGCTCCGCCCGACCCCTACCCCGGGGCGCGTCTCCACACCGGGACTCGTCCCACCCCCGTCCCCGCCGGCCGCTGGAGGGGGGAATTCAACCAGATCCTACCAACCACGAAAGGCCGGCACCTTCTCGGAGGAGAGGCATGAGAAAGATTCTCGCGACGTTCGCTCTGACTGCGCTCGTCTTCACACCCACGGCGCAGGCTCAGGACGTGGGCGACATCGTCGCCTATGCGGCGCTCGTCGGTTCGCCGACGGGTGGCCTGGCGCCGGTTGTCACGCCCACGATGATGGGCGCCCAGCAGACCGGGCTCGGTTACTCGTTCCGTTACGGACGGGTCACCGGCGACAATGCACCGAACAACTTCGGCGCCGGGATCAGCCTTCCGGTTCAGACGCTCGGCACGATCGGCTTCACCGCCGGCTACCTCTCGCCGTCCGAGACTGGCGTGGACGGGTGGATGATGCTGGGCGCGAACTTCAACCGTGGCCTGATGAACACGGCGATCGGTGCCGGTTCGTCGCTCAACGTCGGTCTCGACGTCGGTCTCGGCTGGGGCAACCCGGAAGCTCTCACGCTCCTTTCCGGATCGATCGGCCTTCCGGTGTCGACGGTAGTCGGCCAGGGCAACTGGCGCGTCGTGCCGTTCGTGCAGCCTGGCTTCGGCTACGGCCGCGCTTCGGCGGACGGCGCGTCGGAGAGCGGCACCCGCTTCCTGCTCGGCGCCGGCCTCGGTTTCGTCGACGGCACGCGCGGCATCGGCCTGAACATCGGCATGCAGAAGGTCTTCATCGAGAACGGTGAGAACGTGATCGGCCTCGGCTTCACCTGGAACCCGCGCCGCTAGGACAGGTCGCGAATCACGTGGGAAGGCGCCCCCTCCGCTTCACGGCGGAGGGGGCGTTCTCACATCCATCGACCGCGGCCCCGCCGCCGCGGCGCCGCCAGCGCGGGTCCCGCACCGCCAGCGCGGCTCCCGCACCGGGGGCGCGGCCAGGCGCGACGCGCTTGCGCAGGCTCGCGAAAACGGTATGTGTTCACCGCCCCACCGGGCGGGCGCCGATTTCAACGCGATTCCGCCCGACGAGCCCGCGACGGCCCGACCAGCCGGATCCTCTTCGCCATCGTCACGTGCGCCGCGCTCGTGACCGCGCTACCACTCCCAACGGAAGACGATCATGACACGATGGATGCTGATCGCAGGACTCACGCTCCTGGTCGGAACGGCGGCGCCAGTGCTGGCCCAGACCCATCCACAGACCCGTCAGGGATTCTGGATCGGCTTCGGTCTCGGGATCGGAAGCGCGGGGATCAGCTGCAACGGTTGCACGAGCGGGCGCGAATCGGGATTGTCCGGTTATCTGCGCATGGGCGGCACGGTGTCACCGCAGCTGCTGATCGGCGGAGAGACCAACGGCTGGACGAAGAGCAGCGACGGCGTGGACCAGACCGTCGGTTTTCTCTCCGCGGTCGCGTACTACTATCCGGTCGTCGACAACGGAGTGTGGATCAAGGGCGGGCTGGGATTCGCGAGCTACGAAGCCGAGGCGCCCGGCGAGAAGCTGACCACATCGGGGTTGGGTCTCACCGCCGGCATCGGATTCGACTGGCGGCTGTCGGCGAACGTCTCGCTCAGTCCATTCGCCAACTACATGCAGCAGGTCGGCGGCGACGTCGAGTACAACGGCGAGAGCGTCGGGAATGCCAACGCCAATCTGATACAGTTCGGGGTCGGTCTGAGTTGGCACTGAGCGGGCGTACCCGCGATCACTCCGGCGTGGCGAGCCGGCGCGCACGGCTCAGCCGCTCGCCTTCCGCGCGCCGCCACGCCTCGATCTTCCCGTGATCGCCGGACAGGAGAACCTCGGGGACGGCGTGCCCGCGGTACACCGGCGGCCTGGTGTAGCTCGGCGCGCTCAGCTCACGTTCCCAGTGCGAGTCAGTGCGCGCGCTCTCGATGTCCGACATCGCGCCCGCCAGCAGCCTCACCACCGCGTCGATGATGGCCAGCGCCGCCGGCTCGCCGCCACTGAGCACGAACGGGCCCAGCGTCAGCTCCTCGGTCGCCAGATGGTCGGCGACCCGCTGGTCCACATCCTTGTAATGACCACAGAGGAGCGTCAGCTCGCGTCCGGTGGCGAAGCGCGCGGCGTCGGCGTGCGTGAACTGGCGGCCGCGGGCCGAGAGCAGGACGATCGGCGCCGATGCCTCCAGCGCCTCCACCGCCTCGAAGAACGGTCCCGGCTTCATGACCATCCCCGGGCCACCGCCGTACGGATAGTCGTCCACCGTGCGGTGACGGTCGTGGGTGTGGTCGCGAAGATCGACCACGTTGTACGCCACGGCGCCGGCCGCCGCGGCTCGCGCGGGAATGCTCAGCTCCAGCGGCGAAGTGAAGAACCCGGGAAAGATGGTGACCACGTTGATGCGGAGCGGCGACGTCGCGCTCACCTCGGTGTCGTCCGCCCTTGGCCGCGCGGACGAGCCGGCCCCGGAATCGCCGGGCACGGCAGGCCCGCTCATTCGTCGAGCAGCCCCGGTGGCGGATCGACCACGATCTCCTTCGACTCGACGTCGACGGTGTCCACCATCGACTCGTGGAACGGAACGAGCACGGGCTCGAATCCAGGGCGCCCGACCTCGAGCATCAATCCCTGCGGCAGCTCGTAGACGTTGACCACGGCCCCGATCACATCCCCGCCCCGCCCTCGCACACTCATCCCGACCAGGTCGTGCACGTAGATGTGGTCGGCGTCGAGCGGCGGCAGTGACTCGCCGGGGACGAGCAGGTAGCGGTCGCGCCACCGTTCGGCCTCGGTGCGGTCGCGTATCCCTGCGAAGCTCACCAGCAGTCCGCCCTTGAACGGCCGGACGCCCGTGACTTCGAGCGGCGCGGCATCGCCGACGGGATCCCCCTCGGTGTCACCGGCAAGAACGCGACGGCCGGACGCGAAGATCGCGTCCGGCACGTCGGTGATCGGCTCCACGACCAGCTCGCCGCGAATGCCGTGCGCCTTGCGGATCCGCCCGACGATCACGTAGGCGGCGTCCGACACGTCAGGCCGGGCCGCCCTCGGCCGCCTCGGGACGCTCGGCCAGCGGCACCGCGCTGGACTTGAGCTTCGCTCCCAGCCGCGCCTCGTGACGCTGCTTGAGCACTCCCGCCTTTCGCAGCAGCGATCGCACGGTGTCCGACGGCTGCGCGCCCACGCCCAGCCAGTAGCTGGCCCGTTCGCCGTCGACCGCGAGCCCACCCTCCGCCTGTCGGGGCGCGTACTGCCCGATGACCTCGATGAACTTCCCGTCGCGCGGACTCTTCGAGTCGGCTACCACGATGCGATAGACGGGGGCCTTCTTCCGCCCGACGCGGCGGAGACGAATGCGAACCATGATCACTCCCCAAGCAAGAGGGTTCTGGTATTGCGACTGGGCTCCTCGCGCGGCCGGAAGGTCCGGAGCGCACCCAGAACGAATTTGACGCATTGGACCAATTGGACGAAATGAAGCTTTCGTATTCGTCTAATTCGTCTAATTCGTCTAATTCGTCTAAGTCGTCTAATTCACATTCGAGCCGCCAGGCCGCCACCCTGCCCCATCTTCTTCATCATCTTCTGCATGTCGCGGAACTGCATCAGCAGCCGGTTGACCTCGGAGACCGGCCGGCCGGCCCCCCTGGCGATTCGCAGGCGGCGCGAGCCGTTGATGATGGCGGGCCTGCGGCGCTCCTCCGGCGTCATCGAGAGCACTATCGCCTCGATGTGTCTCATCCGCTTCGGGTCGACGTTGGCCTGCTTGAGCATCTTCGTGTTGACGCCGGGCAGCATCTTCAGCAGGCCCTCGATCGGGCCGAGCTTCTGCATCTGACGCATCGCCCCGAGGAAGTCGTCGAGGTCCATCCCTTCCTTGCGTACCTTCTTCTCGAGACGCTTCGCCTCGTCCTCGTCGAATGCCTCCTGGGCCTTCTCGACCAGCGTCACGACGTCGCCCATCTGGAGAATCCGGCCGGCCATGCGGTCGGGGTGGAACTCCTCCAGAGCATCGACCTTCTCGCCGACGCCGATGAACTTGATCGGCTTCTTCGTAACGCCGTAGATGGACAGCGCCGCGCCGCCGCGTGCATCGCCGTCCATCTTGGTCAGCACGACACCGGTGATCCCGAGCGCCGCGTCGAAGCCCTGGGCGATCCGCACGGCGTCCTGGCCGACCATGCCGTCGGCCACCAGCAGGATCTCATCAGGCCGAACCGCGTCCTTGAGCCGCTCCAGCTCCTTCATCATCTCGTCGTCGATCTGGAGGCGGCCGGCCGTGTCGATGATCACGACCTTGTCGCGGGCGCGACGTGCCTGCTCGATCCCGCCACGGGCGATCCGAACGACGTCGGTGCTGCCGCGCTCGGCGTGGACCGGAATGCCGAGCTGCGTTCCCAGCGCCTCCAGCTGGTCGATCGCCGCCGGGCGGTAGACATCGGCGGCCACGAGCCTCGAGTTGCGCCCTTCGGACTTGAGCCGGCGGGCGAGCTTGGCGGCGGTGGTGGTTTTGCCGGAGCCCTGAAGCCCGACCATCATAATGATCGTCGGCGGAACCGTGCTCAGCCGCAGCGTCTCGCGACGCTCACCGAGCATGGTCGTCAGTTCATCATGAACGATCTTTACGACTTGTTGGCCGGGCGAGACCGACTTGAGGGTCTGGGCGCCGATCGCGCGCTTCTCGACCCGCTCCAGAAACTCGCGCGTCAGCTGAAAGTTGACGTCGGCCTCGAGCAGGACGCGGCGGACCTCCCGGAGTCCTTCCTTGAGATCGGCATCGGTAAGGACCCCGCGACCGCGAAGGCGGGCGAAAGCCGCCTCGAGTTTTTCGCTCAGCTCATCGAACATAGCCGTTGAAATTACATGAGGTTAGGTTTCGCCACAAGCCGCCGGACACGCCCTTCCCACCAGCGCGGTTCACCCGCCGACCGCCGGCTCAAGTTTACTCCACTCGATTCGCCCGACGGCTTCACACGGCCGGCGCCGAAACGCCCGACGACAGCCTGATGCCGAAAGCACACCGCAAGGAAGACTTCCTCAAATCCGAGCTGCCGCCCCGCCTTCCGCTGATGGCGCTGCGCTCGACGATCGTCTACCCACTCGGCACCATCGCGGTGCAGATGGGCGCCCCCGAGAACATGGCGCTCCTGCGCGCCTACAACGACGACCCCGGCCTGACGGTCGCACTCGTCGTGGCCGGCGGCGAGCTCGATGAGCCGATCGACACCGGCCGGTTCGTCGGCCGCGTTGGCGTCGCCGCGCGCGTGCACGAGCGAATCAACCTGCCCGGCGACACGGTGCAGATCACGCTCCAGGGGCTGCGGCGGATCGTGATCGAGGAGATCCACCAGACGGATCCATTCCCGATCGCCGGCATTCGTCCGGCGCGCGAAACGCCGCCCGAGGAGCACGAGCTGGACGACCTCGTCACGCGCGTCATCTCGGCATCGGAAACGCTGGCGGACCTGATCGACCGCATCCCCGACGAGGTGCCGGCGATCCTCAAGATGAACATCTCCGATCCGGGACGCTTCGCCGACCTGGCGGCGACGAACATGAACTTCCGGATCCAGGACAAGGACGAGGTCCTCCAGCGTCTGGACGTGGGACAGCGGCTGCACTTCATCCTCAGCCGGCTCGAGCGCGAGGTCGCGCGGGCACGCGTGATGGAGGATGTCAAGCGGCAGACCGAGATCAAGATCGAGCAGCACCAGCGCGAATTCTATCTGCGCCAGCAGCTGCGGGCGATCCAGGCCGAGCTGGGCGAAGCGGATCCCGGCGAGAAGGAAGCCGTCGAGCTGCTGAAGAAGATCGAGGACGCCAAGCTACCCGAGAAGGTGGGCCACGAGGCGCGCCGCGAGACCGAGCGGCTGCGGATGCTCTCGCCCGCGTCGAGCGAGTACCAGGTGATCCGCAACTACCTCGACTGGATTCTCGCGCTGCCGTGGAACAAGCGGTCGGGCGACGAGGAGATCGAGTTGACAAAGGTTCAGGAGGCGCTCGACGGCCGCCACTACGGGCTCGGCGAGGCGAAGGAGCGGATCATCGAGTACCTCGCCGTGCGGAAGCTCCGGAAGGGCGACCACCATGGGCCGATTCTCTGCTTCGTCGGACCTCCGGGAACAGGGAAGACGTCGCTCGGCGAAGCGATCGCCGATGCGATCGGCCGCGAGTTCTACCGCATCTCGGTGGGCGGCGTACGCGACGAGGCGGAGATCCGCGGCCACCGGCGCACCTACGTCGGCGCAATGCCGGGGCTCCTCCTCCAGGCGCTCAGACGCGTCGAAGTGAAGGATCCGGTGCTCATGATCGACGAGATCGACAAGATGTCGAGCGGCGGGCCGTCGGGGGATCCGACGGCGGCGATGCTGGAAGTGCTCGACCCCTCGCAGAACGACAAGTTCGTCGACCACTATCTCAACCTGCCCTACGACCTGTCGTCCGTTCTGTTCATCTGCACCGCGAACAACCTCTTCGACATTCCGGCGCCGCTGCGCGACCGCATGGAGGTCATCCGAATCGCCGGCTACACGGTCGAGGAGAAGGTCGAGATCGCGTGGCGATACCTCCTCCCCAAGCTGCTCGAGGAACACGGCATCACGGACACGGACATCCAGTTCACCGACGAGGCGCTGAGCTTCATCTCCAATCGGTACTCGCGCGAAGCGGGTCTGCGCGGCTTCTCCCGGAACATGGCGGCGATCATGCGCAAGCGAGCGCGGCGCAAGGCCGACGGCGAGGAAGGTGCCTGGGTGATCGACATGGAGAAGGTCGAGGACGTGCTCGGTGTGCCGCGTTACGCCGTGGAGGAAGCCGAGATGGAGCCGGAGATCGGCGTCGTGACGGGGCTCGCCTGGACGGCCACGGGGGGCGACATCATGGTGATCGAGGCCCTCAAGATGCCGGGTACCGCCCGACTCACGGTGACGGGCCAGCTCGGCGACGTCATGCGCGAGTCGGTCGACGCGGCCCTGTCCTACGTGCGCTCGCGCGCGCGACAGCTCGGGATCGACGACAAGGAGTTCCGCGAGACGGACCTGCACATCCATCTCCCGGCCGGTGCCATCCCGAAGGACGGGCCGAGCGCGGGGATCACGCTCACGCTGGCGATCGCCAGCGTCATCAGCGGCCGCCCGGTGCGAAGGGACATCGCGATGACGGGTGAGGTGACGCTGCGCGGAAAGGTGCTGGAAATAGGCGGGGTCAAGGAGAAGGTGCTCTCCGCTTACCGCGCCGGGCTCCGTGAGATCATCCTCCCCGCATCGAACGAGAAGGACCTGCGCGACGTCCCCGATGAGGTTCGCCAGAAAATGACGTTCACCTTCGTGTCGACGATGGACGAAGTCCTGCGCCACGCCCTGCTCCCCGGTGCGCAGCCCGGCCTCGCCGACCGGGTCCTTCCCGAAGCCCCCGGACCGGATGGGAAGCTGATCGGGACCGGTGATACGTCACAAACGGTGGAAGCGCCACGTACGGTGGAGGCACGGCGGTGAGACATCGGGGTTGACGGCGAAGTCGGCAGTGGTCGGTGGTGAGGGCGCCTCGAGCAGGCAATCCTTCTATTTTCACACACGGATTGACCGACCACTGAGCCGCAAATCACTTCGTTCGACGCGATGCCTTCCAGCGAGACGCTGCTCCACCTCGGCATGAACGTCCTCGCCGGCATGATCGCCGGCGGGGTGACGAACTGGATCGCCGTCTGGATGCTCTTTCATCCGTACGAGCGGCGGTTCGGCCTTCAGGGAGCGATCCCGAAGAACAAGCCGCGTCTGGCGAAGAGCATCGGTCGCACCGTGGGGGAGCGGCTGCTGACGCCCGCCGACGTGATGGACGAGCTGCGCCGGGCGAACGTGCTGGCGATGCTCCAGGAACAGCTGGCGCGCATTCTCGCCGACATTCTGGAGACCGAGCGCGGGTCGGTGCGCGACCTGCTGCCGCCGGGCGTGCTCGGTGAGGTCGAGCGCGCGCTCGGCGAGGCGGCGCCGCTGATCGCGGCGCGGGTCGCCGACTCCGCGGCCTCACCGGAGTTCGAGCGCGGCGTGCGCGCCTTCGTCGCCCGTACGCGCTCGGAGCTGGACGAGCAGCCCATCGGCAGCGTCCTCACGCCCGTGCGCCGCGCCGAGCTCGCCGCGCGGGCGGCCGCTTGGGCCGAGGAGGTGGCGACTTCGCCCGAGTTGGAGCGCGGCGTCCGCGAATACATCGAGCGCCACGCCGGTGACCTGCTCACCTCTCCGGCGCCGCTGATCGAGCGGGTTCCGGTGGCGGTAGTGCGCGCGCTGGAGGGGGCGATCGACTCCTACCTCCCGCTGGCCGTGGCCAAGGTCGGAGAGTTTCTGCACAACCCGGGCGCGCGGGAGAAGATACGCGAAGCGCTGCACGACATCTTCCAGCGCTTCGTCGACGACCTGCGCTTCCACGAACGGGTGATCGCGCGCCTGATGGTCACCGAGCGGACCTTCGAGACCGCCCTCGACGCCATCGAGCGCGACGGCGTCGAGCAGCTCGCGGCCCTCCTCGACGATCCGGTGGTCCGCGATGAGATTTCGAAGACGATCCACGAGGCGATCCTCAGCTACCTCCACCGGCCGATCGGCGAGGTCATCGGCGGGCCCGAGTCGGAGCGCGCTCAGGCGCTGGTCCGCACGACCGGCGACTACCTGCTGCGCATCCTCCGCGATGAGCGCACCCGGGGCTTCATGGTCGCCAAGCTCGACGCCGTGCTCGAGCGCGCCGAGCACCGGACGTGGGGCGAAATGCTCTCTCCAGTGAGCGATGAGGCGATCGCCGGCTGGATTCTCGAGGGCGCGCGCTCGACACGGATTCGCGAGCTCGCCGCCGAAGGCATACGCAAAGCACTCCTCGGCGCACTCGACCGGCCGATCGGCCGGCCCGGACGCTGGCTGCCGGGCGACACGGCGGCACGGCTCTCCGCCGTCATCACGCCGGCGCTCTGGGACTGGGGCCAGGGACAGCTGCCGTCACTGATCGAGCGGCTCAACGTGCAGGACATGGTCGAGCGCAAGGTGCTCGGCTTCAGCACTCAACGGGTCGAAGAGATCATCCGCGGCGTGACCGAGCGCGAGCTCAGGCTCATCGTCAGACTCGGCGTGCCGCTGGGCGGCACGATCGGCCTGCTCGGCTTTCTGCTGCCGCGGATCTTCGGGCTCGCCGGCGGGGCCCCGTGAGAGTCCGATTCGCACTCGGCCAATCGCCCATGCTGGACGAGGATGGCCACGGAGAAAGCGGCCACTCGGATGAACGCGGATCGCGCTCTGCGCGCGCGAACGCGGATCGGCCGCGCGAAATGTGCGGCTGGCACCGCCGGTGGCCAGGCCGTCTACTTTGATCGTGCGAAGACGCCGGGTGAAATGCGGGCGCCTCACGGAGGAGGCGCTTGCGCGTAGCAAGAGACCGTGGGACTCGGCTCCACGAGAGTACCTGACCCCGCAGGCCCACGGGCTCGCAGCGTGCAAGCGCACGCGCCGACGGCGTGAGGTGCCCGCATTTCACGCGTGGTAGACCCACCACGCGCCATGCGCGGGAGTGCCGGTACGCAGGCCGATTACTGCCCCGCCGGCGTTTCCGGCCGCATCTCCTCCGCCGTGATCTCCGCGACGTCGATCAGGTCCGGGTTGACACCGTCAGGCACGTCCACGTAGACCACCGCCGGCCGCTCACCGATCTCGACGGCCCTGAGAACCAGAGTCCGGCCGCGGCCGCGGAACACCCGGGTGCCATCGGCACCGGGTGTCCCCTCGCCGGCGCCGAACCGGCGCTGGATGACCCGGATCATCAGGTCGTGGAACCCGGCGGCGTCGAGCGGCGTGTCCCACACCGAGACCCAGACGATGGACTCACCCTGCCGGCCTTCGACGATCCGGTAGCGGTCGCCGCCCCACCCCATGGCTCCGCGGCCGGCGACGCCGACATCGCGCAGATGCTGGAAGAGAAAGAGACGCGTCTCGAACTCGCCCAGGTTGTTCTCGTAGACCAGCGTACCCTCCGCGCTCGGCGGAAGTGTCAGCCGGATCGGGTGATCGCGCGTCGCCGGGTCGAACTTCTCGGCGTGGAGGATCTGCTCGGTCGAGATCGGAAGATCGTCGAACAGCACGCTCTCCGAATGACGCTGCCGGAAGCGGCGCACGAATTCGGCGCCGTTCACGTACGGAAAGATGAGCGTCTCCTGGATCAGCATTGGCGCGGCCGAGAACAACGGCATGGCACTCGAGTTCTCGCGGATCAGGTCGCGGATCCGGTCCCAGCCGCCGGGGATCGCCTCGGCGAAATTGCGGTTGCCGAGCATTACAGCGAGCTGCTCGTACGTCGCCTGCCCCTCGATCACCGCCTGGAGCGCGCTCTGCCGGTCGTTGTCGCCCTCGAGATTCTGGATCGAATCGAGATTGATGTACTGGTCCTGCAGCGCGTGCACGAGCTCGTGCGTGATGGTCAGGCCCACGAGGTCATCGGGCGCGTCCTCGACCACGTACAGTACCTTGGTCCGTGGATCGTAGTAGCCGACGACCTGCTCGGTCAGCAGGTCGAGCAGAAATGCCCGCAGTTGCATCGTGTCCGGAAGCAGACCGAAGCGCTTGTACGCGCGCTCGGCACCGGCGAGCTCCCGCGTCGGCAGGTCCTCGTTGAAGCGGTTCTCGAGAAACTGGCGCACCTGCTCGCGAGACCGCGCCTCGAGGCGCGGCGGCGTTCTGAACGGCAGTCCGACCGCCCGTTCGATCCGCGGGATCGCGTCGGCCACCCTGGCGCCGTACGGACCCTCGTATGTCTCGCTGCGCGCGCGATCGCAGGCGACGGACGCCGCTACGGCGCCGGCAAAGACGGCGAGTAGCGCCGTACGCTTCATTCCTCCCATCGAACACTCCGTCCAGTGGCCACGCTGATGACGCGGGCGACATCCTGCCCGCGAACGATGATCCCCTCTTCGCGAAGCCGGCGTGCCAGCTCCGAATCGTCCGGTCGTCCGCTGCTGGCGGCTGCCGGCCTGGCGGCTTCGGGCGGTGCTTCCGGCGCCGGCCGGCTGTGCGTGCCGGCCTCCGGTTCGCCGGTGAACACCGCTTCCAGCTCCGTCCCGAGGCGCTCCAGCGCCGCGAAGCCGTCGCGGGCCAGCTGCCCGAACGGATCGCCCTCCAGGTCGTCGGCGCCGTTGGTGCCGTTCTCGCCCGCGTCGCGCGGGACTGTGACATCGGGCTGCGGGCCGCCGCGCACTCGCGCCCTGATCAGCGCTTCGGTTTCGGCCGAGTAGCCGGCGATCGCATGCGCGTGCGCGCACGCCTCGTCGAGCGCGTCGATCGCCCGGTCGGGACGCTTCCGGTCGGTCACGAACAGGTCGGTGAGCCGAACAGCGGCGACCAGCGCGTCGTCCTCGATCAGAACGTGATGGTGCCGCTCGAGCCGCTCGCGGCGGGCACGGAGGATCTCCAGCGTCTCATCTACGCCGAGCTCCCGGACCTCGATCCGCTGGAACCGGCGCTCCAGCGCCGGATCGCCGCGGATCCATCGCGCGTACTCCTCGTCGGTGGTCGCGCCGATCACGCGGAAATCGCCGCGGACGAGCGCCGGCTTGAGCATGTTCGCCGCATCCATCGCGGCGCCCATGGCGATCCCCTGCCCGATCAGGTTGTGCAGCTCGTCGATGAACAGGATCGCGTCTCGCGCGGCGGTGACCTCGTCCACCAGTGACCGGATTCGCTCCTCGTACTGGCCGCGATAGGTCGTGCCGGCGAGCAGGCCCACGTGGTCCAGGGCCAGAATGCGGACCTCGCGGAGGGCCACGGGCGCGTCGCCGGCGGCGATCCGCTGGGCCAGCCCTTCGGCGATCGCCGTCTTGCCGACTCCGGCCGGGCCGACCAGCACGGGGTTGTTCTTCCCCTGCCGAAGCAGAATGTCGATCACCCGCGCGATCTCGCTGGCGCGGCAACGGACGGGATCGAGGCGCTTCGCGCGAGCGTCCGCCGTCAGGTCGCGGGTGAAGCGCGCGAGCGCGCCGTCGGCGGAAAAGCGCATCGCGGGGCTCAGAGCATCAGGATGGTCGTCGTGTACCAGTCGATGACGGTTCTACCCCAAAGCAACGTCAGCAGCGCCGCCGGCGCAAGGAACACACCGAACGGCACCAGTGGGAGCTCGTACTCACCGCCCGCGCGGCGGCTGCGCAGCCAACCCAGAGGATAGACGACGAACAGGAACACCACCGCGCCGAGAAGCGCGCCCACGAAGATCGCCAGAAGCGCCAGCGCGGGGCCGAGCGCGGCACCGACGACGGCCATCAGCGTCACGTCGCCGAAGCCCATCGCCTCCTTCTTGAGCGCCACCTCGCCCAGCCAGGCCACGATCGCGATCGCCCCCGCCCCGACGCACGCACCGTACACGGCGTCAACGAAACCGGCGAACGGAAGCCCAACGCCGATCAGCACCGCCGCCGCCGCTGTGCCCACCGCCCACACGAGCCCGAAGACCGTGAACTCATCGGGGATCAGATAGTGCTTCGCGTCGGTCACCGCGATCCCCAGCAGTACGGTTCCGAAGACGGCGACGCGCAACGCGGCGAAGGGATCCTCGAACGCCCAGAACGCGCCGAGCCACCCGAGTGCCGTCACCAGCTCCACGGCCGGGTACTGTGCCGAGATGCGCTCGCCGCACCCCCGGCAGCGGGCGCGGAGCAGCACCCAGCTCACGAGCGGGATGTTCTCCGCCCAGCCGATCGCATGCTGGCATCGCGGGCACCGCGACCGCGGCGCGACCACCGACTGCTTGGCCGGCCAACGCGCGATGCAGACGTTGAGGAACGATCCGATGCACGCGCCGACGACGAACACGGCGACGAAAGCGAGTGGGTTGGTCATGTCCTTAGCTCGTAGAGGAAGATCCCCGCCGCCACGGCGACATTGAGCGACTCGACGGCGCGTCCGATCGGAAGCGAAACCGCGACGGGGTTACGGGCGCGCGCGTCCTCCGACATCCCCGCCCCCTCGTTACCCAGGACGAGCGCCAGTCTCTTGGGCGCGGCCGCCGGATCGAGCGCCGCACCAGCGGCGTCGGCGGCCCAGAGGGCGATGCCGTGGCGAGCACGGAACGCGTCGGCGGCCTCCCAGGTACAATGAAGGGCGATATGGTGAAAGTGCGCACCCATCGCGCTACGGACGACTTTGGCGTTCCATAGGTCAACCGTTCCGGGCAGGGCCAGCGTGGCCGAGGCGCCGAAGGCGGCGGCGGTGCGCAGGATCGTGCCTACGTTTCCGGGATCCTGCACGCCGTCGAGGAGGAGCACGCGCGCCGGCGTGGGCGGGGTCAGTCGATCGAGGTCGTGCCGCGGAATCTCGGCTATGGCGAGGACCCCCTGAGGGGTCTCGGTCGAGGCGGCGCTGTCGAACTCGCGTTCGGTTACGTCGAGCAGGTCCGGCGTGCGGCCGGCGAGCGCCGTGCGAAGCGCGGACCCTCGAGGGGTGGCCTCGAGCTGCGGCGACGCGAGCGCGCCGCGGACGCGGAGTGGAGAGCGGATGAGCTCCTCGACCGTACGAATGCCCTCGGCGACGAACAGCCGGTGGCGTTCGCGGGCTTTACGCCGCTGCAGATCTCTCGCTAAAGTGAGCAGACTCACGCGGTTCTGGCGCGGTGCATGGAATGGGTCTTGCCCGAAGCAGCTTCGGACTACTACTGCAGGAGCACGAATGAGACGAGCACTGGCAACGAGAACGATGGCGCTGGCGGCCGCGGCGACGCTCGCGGCGTGTGCGATCTCGACCCAGCAGGAAGTCGAGATGGGACGCACGTACGCGCAGCAGATCAACGCGCAACTCCCGATCGTCCAGGACCCCGAGATCAACCGGTACGTGAACGTCCTCGGTGACTCGATCGCCCGGCTGGCCGACGACCGCAACCTCGAGTGGCAGTTTTACGTCGTGAACGCCCCCGAGGTCAATGCGTTTGCCGTTCCAGGCGGGTTCATCTATGTGAACCGCGGGCTGATCGAGCGCACCGACAACCTTGCCCAGCTCGCCGGAGTTCTGGGTCATGAGATCGCCCACGTCACCGAGCGCCATTCGGCTCAGCAGATGGAGCAGATGCAGCGCGCGAACGTCGGCGTGACTCTCGCCTGCATCCTGACGAGCATCTGCCAGAGCGACGCGGCGGCGGCGGCGATCCAGGTCGGCGGCGCGGCTGTGTTCGCTTCGTTCAGCCGCAACGACGAGCGCGAGGCCGACCGCGAGGCGATCAGGAACGTGATGCGGGCAGGGATCCACCCGCAGGGGATTCCGCAGATGTTCGCGAAGCTCCTCGAGGAGCGGAGCCGCTCGCCGGCCGGTGTCGAGGCCTGGTTCTCCACCCACCCGCTGGAAGAGGATCGCATCACGTCGACCCAGGCGCAGATCGCCGAGATCCAGCCGATCCTGCTCGAGGGGCTGACCGTGGATACCCCGGCCTTTCGGCAGTTCAAGGCGCGGCTGCGGTCGTTGCCGGCGGCGGCGGCACGCTAGCCGCACCGGCTGTCGCTCGCCGCAGATGACGGAACGGGGGCGGTGTCGCATCTTTCGGGATGCACATCGCCCTCACCATTGCCGGCTCCGACTCCGGCGGCGGCGCCGGCATCCAGGCCGACCTGAAGACATTTCACCGATTCGGGCTGTTTGGCACGTCGGTGATCACCGCGATCACAGCGCAGAACACGCGAGGCGTGACGGCGTGGTCGGCCGTAGCCACCGAGCTGATCCGCGCCCAGCTCGATGCGGTCGCCGTTGACCTCCGTCCGGCGGCCGTCAAGAGCGGGATGCTCGCCGATGCCGACGTCGTTCGTACGATCGCACGGGGCCTCGCTGATCACGCCTTGCGGCCATACGTGCTCGATCCGGTGATGGTCGCCACGTCCGGCGACCCGCTGCTCGAGCCGGGGGCGATCGCCGCAGTCCGGTCCGAACTGCTTCCGCTGGCCGATCTCGTCACGCCGAACCTCGACGAAACGGCTCTCCTCACCGGAGAACCGGCTGGCGACCAGGGGGCAATGGAAGCGGCGGCCCGTTCGCTGGTCGAGCAGCACGGTGCGCGCGCGGCGCTGGTCAAGGGCGGCCACCTCGCCGGGAGCAGCGCGATCGACGTCCTGTACGATGGCGAGATCCACGTCTTCCGCCATCCGCGAATCGACACCACCAGCACACACGGCACGGGTTGCACGCTGTCGGCCGCCATCGCGGCGCACCTGGCGATGGGACGCCCGCTGCTCGAGTCGGTGAGCCGATCGCTCGACTGGGTACACGAGGCGATCCGCCAGGCGCCACGACTCGGCAAGGGACATGGACCTCTGAACCACTTCGTCTGAGCGCCGGCGCGGAAAGCAGGAGGTGAGCCGCCCGATCCACCGGTTCAATCGATTCGTCCGAGCGTCCCGCGGACGAGTCGCTGAAGCCGCTCGCCGACCCTGCCCGTCACCTCCAGAACCTCGGCATGAGAGATCGGCGATGGCGTCAACCCGCAGGCGAGGTTGGTGATGCAGCTGATCCCGAGGACGCGCATGCCGAGCGCGCGGGCGACGAGCGTCTCGGGCACCGTGGACATGCCCACGGCATCGGCGCCGAGGCGGCCGAGCATCCGGATTTCGGCCGCGGTCTCGTACGAAGGGCCGAGCACCGCGCAGTAGGTGCCCTCGGCGAGCGGGATGCCGGCGTCGCGGGCAACGTCCCGGGCGATGGCGCGCAGCTCGCCGTCGTACGGCCCGGACATGTCCGGGAAGCGCTCCTCACCCGGCTCCGGCGGACCGGCGAGCGGCGTGCGCCACATCAGGTTGATGTGGTCATCGATCAGCATCAAGTCGCCGGGTGCGAGTCCGCGGCGCACCGCGCCGGCGGCGTTGGAGACGATCAGCGTGCGCGCTCCGAGAGCGTGCATCACCCTGACGGGCAGCGCGGTGAGCTTCGGATCGTGGCCCTCGTAGATGTGAAACCGGCCGGCGAGGGCAGCGACTCGCATTCCCTCCAGCCGTCCGATGATCATCGCGCCGGCGTGTCCGACGACGCCGGCATCGGGAAATCCGGGAATCCCGGAGAACGGGATGTGCTCGGCCTCCTCGATCGCGTCGGCGAGCGCACCGAGACCGGAGCCGAGCACTATCGCGATCTCCACCGCCGCGTCCACGCCGGCGCGCTCGCGAACGGCGCCGGCGGCGCGAAGTGCCGCTTCGGCGCCGAAAGGACTCGCCGGTCCGAGTGCCGCTCCGCCCGGCGTCACGACGTGCACATGGCGCGGATGTCCTCCTCCGCCCGCCGGAGCAGGCGCTCGCGCTCACCGTACGGCAGGAACGCGGAGCGAAAACCGTTGAGCGCGATGCCGGCCAGCTCCTCGAACCGGAAGCCGAGATGCTCGGCGGCGAGCACGTACTCATCCGTGAGTGATACACCGGACATCAGCCGGTTGTCGGTGCATACTACGACCTGGAGCCCCCGGTCGTGGTACTCGCGCAGCGGGTGAGCCTCATACGACTTGGCGACCCGCGTCTGAACGTTGCTCGTCAGGCAGATCTCGACCGGGATGCGGCGGTCGTTCACGAAGTCGGTCAATGACTCGTCCTCGATCATCCGCGTGGCGTGTCCGATGCGATGCGCGCCGCAGATGTGCACGGCCTGGCGCACCGACTCGGCGCCGTCGCCCTCTCCCGCATGGCAGGTGCACGGCAGATCGTTGAGCCGGGCGTGCTCGAAGGCCCGGGCGTGCTCGGCGGCGGGGTTGCCGCGCTCGCCGCCAGCGAGGTCGAACGCCACTACTCCCCTTCCCCGATAGGCGACGGCGAGCCGTGCCAGCTCCAGGGAGATGTCGCGGGCCATGTTGCGGATCGCGCACACGATGACCCGGCCGACGATGCCGTGGTCGCGTTCGGCCCGGGCGAGGCCGCGCAGCGGCGCCTCGATCGCCGCACCGAGCGCGAGCCCGCCGGCGGTGTTGAGGATCGGCGAGTAGCGCACTTCGATGTAACGGACGCCGTCGGCCGCGGCGTCGGAGGCCACCTCGTAGGCGATCCGCTCGAGAGTCTCCTCGGTCTGCATCAGCGACAACGTGACCGCGAATCGGCTCAGGTAGTCCTCGAGGTCGCGGGCGTTGCTGACCAGCATGTAGGCCCCCAGCGACTCCGCATCCTGGCGCGGCATCGCCACGCCGAGCTCGCGCCCCAGCTCGAGCATCGTCCCGGGTCGGAGCGATCCATCGAGATGACAGTGCAGCTCCGCCTTCGGCAGCCGGCGGAGTCGCTCTCGCAGCTCGGTGTCGGCCATCGGCCTCAGCGCCCGGAAGCCCGGTCCCCGGCGCGCTCGCGCACGGCGACGAGCCGGAAGATCGCTCCGTCGTACACCTGCGCGTCGGCGGGCGCGGGTATTCCGCGACTGTCGGTCAGCGCTCTGCGTCCGGCGGACACCTCCTCGGCCGCGGCCGGGTCGGATACTCGCACCGCGTCGAGCACGGTCCCGCCCGCCGGCGCATCCACGCCCCGGCCGTCGATGTAGACGCGAACCGTGCTCATTGCGGAACGGCGATCAGCCGCCGTTCCCGCGGTGGTTGCACGGGTTGCGGGCGGGATCGCAGGTAATCGATCAACACGTCGAGATCCACGAGATCCAGCGGGACGGCGGTGATTCCCTGCTCCTCCAGCCCGAGCCCATCACCGCCGGTCACCATGAAGTCGTTGATAACCAGGGAGTAGGTGCGGCCATCATCGAGCGGCCTTCCGTCCGACATCATCACGGACAGAATGCGCGCGCCCGGCGCCCGTGTAATGTCGAACGTCACCGTCAGGCCGCTCACGTGCACGCGCGGCGGGTTGCGCCGCACGGAGCGCTCGAGGTAGGCGCGCAACTCGCTGCCGCGGAGCTCGAGACGGTACAGGGTGTTGCCGAAGGGCTGCACCTCGAACAGGTGCCCGTAGGTGACCGCGCCTCCCGGTACGCCGGTGCGAATGCCGCCGTTGTTCATCACCGCGACGTCGGCCTCGCCGGCCCAGCGCTGCGCGTCGGCGACGATATGGCCGAGCGGGTACTGCTCGCCGCTCTTCAGCAGCGGCTCGGCGAGTCGCGCCACCGGTTGCTCGACCAGCGGGGCGACGGCGGCGATCGCGTGGCGGACGAGCGAGTCGATGCGCGGCGACGGGGGCAGCGAATCGGTGAGGACGTCGCGCACGGCGACGCGAGGCGCCTCGCCGGGAGCGTCGAGCGGCACGTCGATGATCCCGATCGCCCGGCCGCTCTGGATCGCCTGCACGATCGGAATGCCGGCGACGACCGTCGCTACGCGCGAGTGGGAATGACCGCTGACGATGGCATCGATCGGTTCGCCGGCGGTCCTCGCCAGCTGGAAGATCTCGCCGTCGCACGCCTGGCCGGCGTTGCAGAACCCGCCGGCGTGGGCTACGACGACGATCGCGTTGGCGCCCCGGGCGCGGAGGGCGCGGGCGATCGAGTCGACGATCGGCGTCGGGGGATCGAATCGCAGTCCGGCCACGTTTCGGGCGCGGGTCGTCTGCGGCGTCGACTGGGTGGCGAGTCCGATCACGCCGATGCGCAGCGCTCCGCGCTGGACGATGGTGTCGTTGGGAATCCACTCCACGTCCGAGCCATCGGCGTAGCGGACGTTGGCGGCGAGAAACCGGTGCCTCGCCTGGCGCATCCTCGCTCGCAGCGTGTCGACGCCCCAGTCGAACTCGTGATTCCCCACGGCCGCGGCGGCGTAGTCGAGCGCGTGATACAGCTCGACCACGGGCACGCCATGGGCGAGGTTCGAGGCGGGAGTGCCCTGGAGCATGTCGCCGCCATCGAGGAGGATGGTCTCGCAGGCTGGCGCTCGGCACTCGGCGCGCGCCCGGGCGATCGCCGAGGCGAGAGCACCGGCGCCGCCCCGGCGGACCCCCTCCGCGTCCGGCCGGGGCTCGAGGGCCCCGTGAAAGTCGTTGGTGGAGATGATCCGGAGGCGCGGCAGGCCAATCGGTTCACGAGCCGCCACCGGCGCGCCGGTGGCCGGCGCCGCGGCCGAGCCTCGACCGTGCATCGCCTCGTAGGCGGCACCGACGGCACCCGCCGGCTCGATCCGCCAGTTGGGAGTGAAGTAGTCCTCAGGCCGGATCGTGCCGCGGCGACGCACCTCGTCGATCAGCAGCTGGCGGACGTCCTCCTGCCGGTCGTAGACCACCGGTGCGCCGGCGAGCATGGCGAAGCCGCCGCCACCGCTCTGCCGGTAGTTGTTCAGCGCGAGTGTGAAGGAGTCGTCGTCGCCGATCACCCGCGCACCGCGCACGAGCCGCGTGATTCTCGAACCGATCGGCCGCGACAGGTCGATCGTGTAGTCGATGCCCGAAACGATGTCGAAATTGTAGCCGGGAACGGTCGCGTCCACCGCGCCGAGTGGAGCGTCGGGGCCGCGGAAATAGCGGGCGCTGTGCTCGAGGTAGTCGCGCAGCTGCCGGCCGGTGATCCGGATCGCACGCAACGTGTTGTCGTACGGGTACAGCCGGGCGACGTCCGCCATGGTGATCGGTCCCGGACCCAGCCGTGCCCCGAGAGAGAACGCCGCTGTCGACGCCAGCTCGGCACCGGAGGCGCGCCGCTGAACCTCGAGGATCAGATCGATCAGCGGCGTGTCCCGCACCCGCGCCGAGTCGCCGCGCCAGGCCACCGGCGTGCTACCGATGGGCGAGGTCACGTAGCGCACCGTTTCCTCGTGCGCCGCCCGGCTGGCGGCGAGAACGCCCGCCTGCTCGACGCGACCCGCCGTAGGAAGCGTGGCGCTCCGGCGGCTCACGACGCTCCACCGGTCGCCGTCGCGGCGCACGGTGAGGTGGGCCACCGCGACGCTGCGCGCCCAGTTGCCGGGCTGCATCAACATCGCGCCGCCGATCACCGAGTCCGCTACCTCGCGATGCGAATGGCCGAAGACGATGAGGTCGATCCCCGGCACCGTGCGCGCGACCTCGCCGATGAAGTTCTCGCTCGGAATTCCCGTGCCCGCCTCGTCGTAGCTCGAGCCGCCGTCGATGCCCGAGTGGGCGACGACGATGACCACGTCGGCGCCGGCGGCGCGGGCCGAGTCCACGGCGGCCCGAACGAGAGGCACGGCGTCGTGGATCACGATCCGGCCGGCGAGGTTGTCGCGGTCCCAGATCAGCGAGCCGGGCGTCGTGGCCCCGACGATCCCGACCGATATTCCGCCGCGCTGCACAATCAGCCAACCGGGAAAAGCGCGTTCGCCGCTGACCCGGTATGCGTTCGCGGCGAGGAACGGGAACGACGCCTGGGCGACGGCCCTCTCGAGATGCGGCACTCCGTAGTTGAACTCGTGGTTGCCCACCGCCGCCGCGTCGTAGTGCATGGCGTTCATCGCCGCGATGACCGGACTCAGTGTATCGCGTGTAACGCGCGCGGCAACGAAGGCCAGCGGGTTGCCCTGAAGCAGGTCTCCGGCGTCGACGAGAACGACCAGTCCGCCATGGGCGGTCCGCAGCGAATCGACGATCGTCGCGGCGCGGGCCAGGCTGTGGAGGGAGTCTGGCACGTCGCCGTAGTAGTCCCAGCCGCGCAGCCGGCCGTGGACGTCGGTGGTCGCGGCGATCACGAGCTCGCGCTCGGCGGTGCCCCCGACCCGGGGGGCGCGCGGCTGGCTGGCACAGGATCCGAGCGCCAGCGCCAGCAGGAAGGGATGGATCGATCTCATGGACAGGGAAGGTAGTCCGGGGTGCTCCGCTGAGGGAGGGCGCGCCGGCCGTTGACGGGCGGCGAAGGACGCGCAACGTTTCCATCGATTCCGGCTCCGCGCCGCCACGGCCCCCCCCGTTGCCTGATACGAATACGTGACACGCCTCGCGTTGCTCCGCAGTTCGGCGCCCGTGCATCATCCGGCGCGTTACAGAACGCTACACGGACAGTGAGGCCGTTCATCGTCGGCATAGCCGGCGGCTCGGGCTCGGGCAAGTCCACCGTGGCGCGGCACGTGGCGCAGGCGCTTCCGGCATCGTCGGTGACCTTCATCGACATGGATGCCTACTACCGTGACTTCGCGCACCTGCCGCTGGAGGAGCGGCGGCGCGTGAACTGGGACCATCCCGAGGCGTTCGACTTTGCGCTCCTGGCGCAGCAGCTCGAGGAGCTGCGCAACGGCGACAGCGTCGACAAGCCGGTGTACGACTACGTCACCCACACCCGCAAGCCGGTGACGGAGCCGGTCATGCCGGCCGATGTGATCGTGATCGACGGGATTCTCCTCTTCGTGGACCCGGGGGTGCGGGAGCTGTGCGACGTCAAGGTCTTCGTGGACACGGAAGCGGACATCCGGCTGATCCGGCGCATCCGCCGGGACATGTCGGCCCGGGGGAGGCCGCTCGGCGAGATTCTCGATCAGTACCTCTCGACCGTCCAGCCGATGCACTTCCAGTTCGTGGAGCCGAGCAAGCGCTGGGCGGACATCATTCTTCCACAGGGCGGACACAATCCCGTCGCCATCGAGATGATCGTGGCCAGGATCCACCGGCAACTGGCTACCGCGCAGGTCCGATGACACAGGCCGCCAGCGCCGAGCGCATCCTCGTCGTCGACGATGAGCCGGACATCGTCGCCCTGGTCGCCTACCATCTCGCCAAGGCTGGCTACCGCGTCTCGACCGCGGCCAGCGGATCGGACGCACTGCACCTCGCTCGCCAGGAGCGGCCAGCGCTGATCGTGCTCGATCTGATGCTTCCCGGGATGTCGGGCTACGAAGTGCTGGAGCAGCTGCGCGACTCGGAGGCCACGCGCGACCTCGCCGTGCTCATGCTGACGGCGCGCAAGGATGAGCAGGACCGCATCCGGGGCCTCTCGCTCGGCGCCGACGACTACCTGACGAAGCCATTCAGCCCGCAGGAGCTCGTTCTGCGAATCGGCGCGATCCTGCGCCGCGTCGGCTCCGCCGCGACGGCGGCCGGAGACGTGATCGCGATCGGGCCGATCGCGCTCGACCGCGCGGCTCACCGAGTCTCCGTGGACGGCCGGCCGATCGAGCTCACGCCGACGGAGTTCAAGCTGCTGCTCACGCTGGCCGAGCGGCGCGGCCGCGTGCAGGGGCGGGCGAATCTGCTGGAGACCGTATGGGAAGCTGCACCCGACATCCAGACGCGTACGGTGGACATGCACATCCAGCGGCTGCGGGCGAAGCTCGGGCCGGCCGGCGAGCTGATCGAGACCGTGCGCGGCTTCGGGTATAGACTGCGCGCGAGCCAATCGCAGAGGGTGTGAGACTAACACAGCGGCTGCTGCTCGGATCGCTGGTGGTCGGCAGCGTCCTGGTCATTTTCATCATCGCGATCGCCACCGGACGGCTGGAGGACCGTCTGCTGGAGCCGGCCGTCCGCCAGCTGGAGCGGGATGCGCGCATCGTGGCCGGGGCGTGGGTCCCGGGCGCGGTCGCCGACTCGCTGGCCGACTGGTGGGGGGCCGCACTTGGCCGTCGCGTGACGCTGATCGGCATCGACGGCCGCGTACTCGGCGACTCGGAGTACGAAGAGGCGGCCCTCGCCCGGCTGGACCGGTTCACCGATCGTCCCGAAGTCATTGCCGCGATGCGCGGCGCTCCGGCTTCGGACGTCCGCACGCTGCCCGACGCAGCCGACGAGATCCTGTTCGTGGCGGTCCGCGCGCCGGGGGGCATAGTGCGCATCGGCCAGCCGACTGACGATCTCCAGGAGATCACGCGCGGGGCGCGCACCGACATCCTGATCGGCGGCCTCGTCGCGCTGGTGATCGCGATGCTCCTGTCGGCGCTGTTCGCGCGGGCGATCTCGCGCCCGATCGTGGAACTGCGCGACGTTGCGCAGGCGTTCGCCGCGGGCGACGTCTCCCGCCGCCCCACGCTGGCGGCGCCCGGCGAGATCGGCGACCTCGCAACGGCATTGTACCGGATGGCCGGACAACTCGGCTCGCGGCTCGAAGCGCTGGAACGCGAGGAGGCCCTGCTCCACGCCCTGATCGAGTCGCTGAACGAGGGAATAATCGCCGTGGATGCCCGGCGGCAGCTGGTGCAGCTCAACGAGAGCGGCCGCCGCCTTCTCGGCATCCGGGGCGGCGATCAGCTGACGGTGGACCATCTGCCTCGGGATCGCCTGCTGCGCGACGCGCTGGAGGCGGCGCTCGAGGGCTCGCCGACGACCGTCGAGGTACGGCTCGACGACCGGGTGCTCCTGCTGACCGCCCGCCCGCTGGCCGACGGCGGTGCCGTGCTCGCGCTCTACGATTTGACGCCTGTTCGCCGACTCGAAACCGTGCGCCGCGACTTCGTGGCCAACGTCTCGCACGAGCTCAAGACGCCGATCACCGTGATCAGCGGCTTCGCCGAGACCCTGGCCGAGGAGGATCCGCCCGAGCCACATCGGCGGCAGTTCGTCGAGACCATCCGGGCCAATGCGCGCCGCATGCAACGGATCGTGGACGACCTGCTCGACCTGTCGCGCATCGAGTCCGGAGGATGGATCCCCGCGCCGGCGTGGCTCGACCTGCGGGCAATGGCCGAAGACGCGGGCGCCAGCCTGCGTCAGATCGCCGACTCCAGGGGAATCCGTGTGGCGACGGCGATCGACGATGCGGCCGCCCCTGTGTGGGCCGATCAGACGGCGTTACGCCAGGTCCTCGACAACCTGGTCGAGAACGCGGTGCGCTACACGGGTGAGGGTGGCGAGGTGACGATCCTCGCTCAGGCCTCGCCCGACGGCGTGTGGCTCGCCGTGCGCGACACCGGCGTCGGGATCCCGGCCGAGCATCTCCCGAGGATCTTCGAGCGCTTCTACAGGGTCGATCCGGGGCGATCGCGTGACGCGGGCGGAACTGGGCTCGGACTGTCGATCGTGCGCCATCTGGTCGAGGCCCACGGCGGCCGCGTACGGGCAGAGAGCGCGCCGGGACGCGGCACTACGATCTGGTGCCTTTTCCCGGGGGAGGATCAATGGCAAGAGGAGAGAGTGCTGCGGGTCACGTGAGGAATCCCGGATGATTCCGCCCCCGTGACCGGTTCGTTGCACTCCGGTGCTCGAATCGAGACGGGGCCCCGTGAGCTTCGAGGGTGAGTCTGCAGGCTGCGCCACTGGCGCTCACCCTTCGACCACGACTTGCAATGATCATGGGATTCCGCGGTACCGCTCTGCACCTTGCCGGCGCACTGGCGCTGTTCGCCGCCATCCTTTCGCTCCCTTCCCGGCCTCTCGGGGCCCAGGACGAACTTCCGGCAGGCCGGATCAGCGGCCGGGTGATCGACCAGAGCTCCGGAGTCCCGCTTGGCGACGTCGGCGTGCAGGTCGTCGGTACTTCGCTCGGCACCATGACGGGTGAGGACGGCCGCTACACGATCGCCGGCATCCCCGCCGGTACCGTCACCCTCCACGTTCGCCGGATCGGCTTCCAGCCCAAGACCGTCACCGGAATTTCGCTCGCCGCCGGCCAGCGGTTCGAGCAGAACGTGACGCTCGACGCCGCCGCCGTGCTGCTGACCGGAATCGAGGTCACCTCGGCGGCCGAGCGCGGGACGGTGCACGAGGCGTTGAACCAGCAGCGCGAGGCACTCGGGATCGTCAGCGCGATCACGGCGGAGCAGATCTCGCGCAGCCCCGACAGCGACGCCGCGGCCGCCGTGCAGCGAGTCAGCGGCGTGACGCTTCAGGACAACAAGTTCGTGCACGTGCGTGGACTGGGCGAGCGCTATACGACGACCTCGCTGAACGGCGCCCGCATGCCGAGCCCGGAACCGGAGAAGAAGGTGGTCCCGCTCGACCTCTTTCCCGCTTCGCTGCTCCGCACCGTCACTACATCCAAGACCTTCACCCCGGACCAGCCGGGCGACTTCAGCGGCGCACAGGTGGACATCCGGACGCGGGAGTTTCCCGCGCAGCGCATGGTGAGCTACTCCATGTCCACGGGGATCAACGCCGGCGCCACCGGACGGCCCGTTCTCGCCGCGCCGGTATCGGCCGGGGAGTGGTTCGGCTTCGCCAACGCCAGCCGTCAGCTTCCGGCCAACGTGCGCTCGGCCGGCGGATTCCTCGACCGGTCGTACTCGCGGAGCGAGATCAACACGATGATCAACTCGTTCCGCAACTCGTGGACGCCGGTCGAGCGGAGCGGGATACCCAACAGCTCGTTCGGGATCACCGTCGGCGGGAATGACCCGGTGCTCGGGCGGCAGATCGGGTACATCGGCGCGCTCACCTACTCGCTCGGCCAGGAGATCCAGCTGGACCGCTACCGGGCGCAGATCGACGAAGGAACCGAGGCCGCCGATCGCCCGGGGAACGAGTTCCGCGGTACGACGGCGCGCACGAGCGTCCTGTGGGGCGGCCTGTTCAACGTGAGCACGTTCGTGGGCGGGGGCACGCTGGTGACCTTCAACAACACCTTCAATCGTTCGGCCGATGCCGAGGCGAGCCACGATCGCGGATGGGACGAGAACATCGGACGCGACGTGATTTTCGAGCGCTCGACTCTGCGCTACGTCGAGCGCAGCGTACGCTCGCATCAGGTGGCCGTGGGGCACGCGGTGGGATCGCGACACCAGATCGACTGGGCACTCAGCAACTCGGCGGTGTCCCGGGCCGAGCCCGACCGCTCGGACCTCGCGTACGCCAGCTTTCCCGACCTCCAGACCGGTCAGCAGGGCCCCTTCCAGCTCTACAACGCCGGCGACGCCGGTGCCCGCCGCACGTTCGCCGATCTGACCGAAGAGGCCTACGAAGGGTCGCTGGACTATCGACTGTTCGTCGGTGATGTGGCTCGGCGAAACATGGTGAAGGTCGGCGTGCTGGCGCGCGCCACCGACCGCGACGCCGAGGTGCTCCAGTACGCGATCACCGGCGCATTACCCGTCGGCGAGGCATCGCTGGATGCGGAGGCGATCTTCGACGGACGGCACACGCAGGGCGACGCGAACGTGTTCCAGCTCGTTCCGCTGGGGCAGGCCGGATCGTACGGCGCCCGCGACCGGCTCGCCGCCGCCTACCTGATGGCCGACTGGGGTCTGCTGGAGCGGGTCCGGCTCGTCGGCGGGGTGCGGTTCGAGGACTCGGACGTCACGGTGACGACGATCAACTTCTTCGACCAGCGTTCGCCCTCGCAACGGACGTTCACCGATGTGCTGCCGTCGCTGGCGCTCAACATTGCGGCCAGCGACCGGCACAACGTGCGGCTCTCGTTCTCCCAGACGCTGGCCCGGCCGGAGTATCGCGAGCTCTCGCCGATCCTGCACCGCGACGTGCTGTTCGAGGTCGCCGTGCAGGGCAACCCGGAGCTTCGCCGCACGCTCATCCGCAACGCCGACATTCGGTGGGAGTGGTACCCGAACGCGGGCGAGGTGATGAGCTTCGCGCTGTTCGCCAAGCGGTTCGTGGACCCGATCGAGCGGGTGGAGACGCCGACTTCCGGGACCAGGATCCAGAGCTTCGTCAACGCGGGCGGCGCGGAGAACTACGGCATCGAGCTCGAGGCGCGGAAGCGGCTCGGCTGGATCGCCGAACCGCTGGAGGCCCTCACGGTGTTCGCCAACGCCACGGTGATGCGGAGCCGGATCGAGCTCGGCGACGACCCGCTCGCGCAGACGACGAACGCCGACCGGGCGATGGTCGGCCAGGCGCCGTACGTTGCCAACGCCGGCCTGACGTATGCGTCGGCCGGTGGTCGGCTCAGTGGGACGGCGCTGTACAACGTGGTCGGCAAGAGGATGTATTCGGCGGGCGAGCGCGAGGGGAACCAGGTGGACGTCTTCGATCTCCCGCGCCACTCGCTCGATCTGGCCTTCCGCGCACCGCTGTGGAACGCCGTCGACCTCAGGCTCGACGCGAAGAACCTGCTCGACGCGCCCTACCAGCGTCGTCAGGGCGCGGTGCTGCGCGACTCGTACCGCTCCGGCCGCACGTTCACCCTCGGCTTCGCTTGGCGGCCCCTGGGCTCGTGACCGGGATGTGACCGGACGACGACCGAATCACGACGCACCCGTGCTTTCATACGGGTGCGTCTTTCTCCGGGCGTCCGCTTTCTGGAAGGGTCGAGTCTGCAGGCGCGACTGTCGTTCACTCACTGGCCCATTGCGCCCGCCATGACGTCGGCCCGACCGAGATTCCCTTCATGTCACAATCCCGAGGACAACGATGACAGTGTTCTCCGCCACACGCCGCAGTGGTATCGCGGCGCTCCTCACTCTGGCGTTCACCGCATGTGGCAGCGACAATCCGAGCGAGCCGTCGCTCGTCGCTCCCACCAACGTTCAGGCCACCGCCGCCGGCGGCGCCGTCACCGTTACATGGAGCGCCGTGGCCGGCGCCGACGCGTATCTCGTGCAGCGGGCGACCGGCACCACGGGCGGGACGTTCGTTCAGATCGGCGACGCCGTGAGCGGCACGACGCTGATCGACAACTCGGTGGTCGTCGATCAGGCCTACCGCTACCGCGTCGCCGCGCGACTCGGCGCGCAGACCGGTCCATTCTCGACCGACGTCACCGTCGGCGCGCGCCAGGCTGTGGTGGAGGGCAATCTCACGGCCAGCCGGCGCTTGTTCAGTGACACGCTCTACATCCTCAAGGGCTTCGTGAAGGTCGCCGACGGCGCAACGCTGACGATCGACCCGGGCACGAAGATCGTCGGCGACACGCTGACGCCGGGAAGCGCTCTGTTCGTGCTCCGCGGCGGCCGGATCGTCGCCAACGGCACCGTACAGGAGCCGATCGTCTTCACCTCCGCGCGCGCCGACGGCAACCGGGCGCCAGGCGACTGGGGCGGGCTGATCATCGTCGGCAACGCGTCGACCAACCGCACCGGCGCGATCGTCGAGGGATCGAACGCCAACGTTGCCAACGGCGGCCCACCGGGAATCGACTACACGGGCGGCACCGTGGACGATGACAGCAGCGGCGTGCTGCGCTACGTTCGGGTCGAGTACGCCGGCTTCGGTGTGGCACAGGATGCGGAGCTCAATTCGTTCACCCTGGCTGCCGTCGGCAGCCGGACGAAGCTCGAGTACCTCCAGGCGCTGCTGGGGCTCGACGACCACTTCGAATGGTTCGGCGGCACGGTGGACGCGAAGTACCTCGTCTCCTACGAGAGCGGCGACGACCACTTCGACGCCTCCGAGGGCTACCGCGGGCGGAACCAGTTCCTCATCGGGCTTCAGACCTTCGTCCCCACGCCGCGGCCGGGGACCGGCCAGGCTTCGTCCGATCCGCAGGGGTTCGAGGTCGACGGCTGCGCCGGCACGGGCTGCGCCGACGGCCAGAACTCGGTGCCGTTCAACATGCCGGTATACGCCAACTTCACGATGATCGGCCCCGGTCCCAACGTGCTTCCCCCGGGTGGTGGCGTGGGAATGGTGCTTCGCCGAGGAACGGGCGGGACGTACGTCAACGGCGTCGTCGGCCGGTACCCGATGGGCCTCAGCGTCCGCGACGCGAACACGGATGCCCGCCGCCAGGCGGACAGTCTGACGCTGAGCCACATCCTGTTCGCCAACAACACGGTCGACCTGGACCCCTCGACGACGAACTTCACGCAGCCGGCGAATTTCACCGGAGCGAACTTCGAGTTCGTGACGACGCCCGCGCACCAGCTGTTCGCGCAGCTTCCGCCGGCCGGTACTCTGCCCAGCACCGCCACGCTCGACTGGACGCCGGCCACCGGGTCGATCCTGGCGTCCGGAGGGCTGGACGCGTTTACCGGCGTGATCGCGGCGCGCTCGGGGACGTTCATTACCGCCACCTCGTACCGCGGGGCCGCGGACCCGAACGGCGCCAAGTGGTGGAGCGGGTGGACGATCTACGACCGTAACTGAACCGCGGAGAAAGGGCGCAGCGCATTCGATGACCGGCGCGCTGCGCCCTGCTCTGCTCATCCCGAACCTGTTGGACGATGATGCTTTCCCGTTTCCTGATCCTGTCTGCGATCGTCGGGCTCGGCTGTCAGGCGGATGCGGCGCCGCTCGACGAGCTTCAGCGCCGTCCGGGCTACGTGATCGACTCGGTTTTCCCCATGGAGGAGCACCTTCGGCGGTTCCGCGCCGAGCTCGGTGCCGCTCCCGCGACGCTCGAGGGCGGAGCCGCGTCGCGTGAAGCACTGGTCGGCGCGCTCGTCGCGGCGCTCGCAGCCCGAGACTCGGCGGCGCTACAGCGCCTGCACCTCGATCGCGCCGAGTTCGCATGGCTCTACTTTCCGACCTCCGCGTTCGCCGCGGCTCCCTACGAGCTGCCGCCGGAGTTCCTCTGGTACCAGATGACGGCCGAGAGCAACAAGGGCATTGGCAGGGCGCTCCGGATTGTCGGGGGCGGCGGCACGTATCTCGGCCACACCTGCGACGACCCTCCCCAGGTGCACGGCGAGAATCGGCTCTGGGCCGGCTGCGAGGTGCGGTGGATGTCGGCAGCCGGCAGCGAGGAGAGCGGGCGACTGTTCGGCACGATCATCGAGCGCGCTGGCCGATTCAAGTTCGTCTCCTACGCGAACAAGCTCTGAGCGGAGCGTACGAGGCGCTCGCCAGGGGGCAGCTCCGCGTTATTTAACGGGGTTGTCCAGTTCGTCGAATTCGTCCAATTCGTCCAATTCGGTGGCGTTACCTGTCCGTTACAGTTGGATGCGTCGGCCGTTACACGTTCCTGACAAAATCAGGTGGCTTTGTAACGGCGGACCCCAACCCGGACCACGTGACGACCACGCCCGATCGACAACCGCCGCGACGCGGCCTGCCCTGGGCCGCTGTCGCACTCGCCGTCGTTTCCACCGCGTCGCCCGCGGTGGCCCAGCAGCCCTCCCCCGCCGCTCCGAGCGGCCCCCAGATCTCCGGCATCATCTACACCCACTACCGCTACGGCGGCGGCCCGGCCGACCGGTCGGACAACCGGTTCGACATCGAGCGCGTATACGTCAACGTGCGATCCGCGCTCGGCGACGGACTCAGCGCGCGGGTCACCGCCGACGTATTTCAGCAAATCGACACGACGCGCGCTGGCTACTATCGCGGCTGGGCGATCCGCGCCAAGTACGCGTACGTGCAGTACGACGCCTGGCGAGGCGAGACGCCGCCGCTGGGGCTTCGCACCGGCGTACGACTGGGCATGTTGAACACCGTCGTCATCGAGCAGATCGAGGAGTTCTGGCCGCGCTTCATCTCTCGGACGACGATCGACCGCGCCGGATTCATGTCCTCCGCGGACCTCGGCGCCGCGGTGTACGCCACCACTGTCGGCGGCGGCGCCGAGTTCTACGCGACGGTAACCAACGGCGAGGGATACCAGCGGGGCGAGATCGACCGGTTCAAGGACTACGCGGCGCGGGTCACGCTGCGCCCGTTCGCCGGCACGCCGGGCCTGCTCCGCCGGCTGGCGATCGTGCCGTGGGGCTCCCTGGGATCCCGTCGCAGCGCGTTCGCGACTGGTCCGGGTACGGTCGAGCCGGTGACATCCGGCGTGCAGCGCGACCGGTGGGGCGTGTTCGCCGGGTATCGTGCCGCCCGGCTCTCCGCGGGCGCGGAATACGCGGTTCGGATCGACGGCCTGGAAACGGCCGACACGCTCGTCGACGTGCGGCCCCAGCCAGGTCGTGCGACGTCGCGGGTCGTGGCGGGATTCGTGGCCGCGCGGCCGCTGGCGCTCATCGACACGAGTTGGACGGCGCCACTCGGGCTCGTTCTGCGTGCCGAGCGAATGACGAGCACGACCGCTCCCTCGGGACGCGGCACGTTCGTGATCGCCGGCGCGACATGGGATCTGTCGAGCCGCGTCTCGATCGCGCTCGACTACCAGGAGGAGGCGCGGCGGGACGCGTTTCAGGGGCCCGATACGAGAACGTACTTCCTGCATGCAATGGCTCGCTTCTGAGCCCGGCATGCGTGACCACACCGTTACCGTCCGCGCGCGTGGGCGCGCGCGGTCGCGTTCATCTTTGTGAGACGCGATTCGTCCTCTTCATCTGGAGTACACTGTGAACGCTCGCTTTCTGGTTCCGCTCGCGCTCGCCGCGCTGGTGGCCTGTGGAGGCGCCGAAGGCTCCGGCGACACGCCGCGTAGTCGCGGCGTCGACCTGACCGGCGCCGGCGCCACGTTCCCGTATCCGTTGTACAACCGCTGGACCACCGACTACCTCGCCGAGCGCGGCGTCCGGATCAATTATCAGTCGCTGGGTTCCGGAGCCGGCATCCAGCAGCTTGCCGCCGGTACGGTGGATTTCGGCGCCTCGGACGCACCGATGACCGATGAGGAGATCTCCCGCGCCCGCGGCGGTGCCGTGGTGCACATCCCGACCACGATCGGCGCCGTAACGGTCTCTTACAATCTCGAAGGGCTGACCGAGCCGCTTCGCCTCACCGGCGAGCTGGTGGCCGACATGTATCTGGGACGCGTGACGCGGTGGAACGACGCCCGGATCGCCGCGCTCAACCCCGGCGTCACGCTTCCGGCGGCGGCGATCCTTCCCGTGCATCGCTCCGACGGCAGCGGCACGACCTACGTGTTCACCGAGTACCTGAGTGCGGTGAGCCCAGCGTGGCGAAGCGGGCCGGGCACCGGCAAGGAGGTCGCCTGGCCGACGGGGATCGGCGCGAAGGGGAACGAGGGAGTCGCGTCGCAGGTCAAGTCATCACCGGGTACGGTGGGCTACATCGAGGTCGTGTATGCCAATCAGAACCGGTTGGCGAAGGCGGCAATTCAGAATGCCGCCGGCAACTGGGTCCTGCCGAACAGCGAATCGATCACCGCGGCAGCGGCGGGCGTGGCCGACACGCTCTCCGCGGAGACGGACTACCGCGTTTCGATCATCAATGCGCCGGGAGACGAGGCCTATTCGATATCGTCCTTCACCTGGGTCCTGCTCTACCGAGTGCAGCCCGACACGGTGAAGGGCCGGAAGCTGGTGGAGTTCCTGCGTTGGGCGGTGACCGATGGACAGCAGCGCTCGGCGGCGATGGACTACGGGCCGCTGCCGCAGCAGATGCGGGACCGGCTCGTGGCGCGACTGGAGACGGTGCAGATCGGGGGAGCCACGCCGTAATGGCCCGCGGTACGCCGGCCCGAAGCTCCGGCGCGCTGAACGACGGCGCGCCGGAGGTGAGCATCGAGGGTGGCGCGGTCGGGGACCGGATCTATCAGGGGACGATCACGTTCTTCGCGCTGTGCGTGCCGATCCTCCTCCTGTTCATCGCCTACGAGATCGTCATCGCCGCGTGGCCGGCCCTGCGCCACTTCGGCACCGATTTCCTGACGACGCGCATCTGGGACCCGGTCAACGAAGTCTACGGCGTAGCGCCGGCGATTTACGGCACGCTGGCGACGTCGGCGATCGCGCTCCTAGTCGCGACGCCCCTCGCGCTCGGTGTTGCGATCTTTCTCTCGGAGTTCGCGCCGCCGTGGCTCCGTCAGCCGGTGGCGTTCCTGGTCGACCTGCTGGCGGCGATCCCGAGCGTGGTCTACGGGCTGTGGGGGATCGTCGTGCTCCTCCCCCTGCTTCGAAATCACATCGTCCCGTTCCTCGGTGAGACGCTCGGCCTCTCGAACCTGCCGATCTTCGCTGGCGACTTCTATCCCGGCAACATCCTCGCGGCGGGGCTGATCCTGGCGATCATGGTGCTGCCGTACATCTCGGCGGTTGCACGCGAAATCCTGCTCGCGGTGCCGCGGTCGCAGCGTGAGGCGGCGCTGGCGCTCGGGGCGACGCGCTGGGAGATGATCTGGGGCGCGGTGCTCCCATTCGCGAAGTCGGGCATCCTCGGCGGCATCATTCTCGGGCTCGGGCGCGCGCTCGGCGAGACGATGGCGGTGACGATGGTCATCGGCAACCGCCCCGAGATCCCCACGTCGCTCCTCCAGCCGGGGTACACGCTGGCATCGCAGATCGCCAACCAGTTCCTCGAGGCGACGGGCGAGCTCCAGGTGTCGGCGCTCATGGCCGCGGCGTTCGTGCTGTTCGCGATCACGCTGGTCGTCAATGCGATCGCCCGCTGGCTCGTCTGGCGCGTCGGCCGCGAGGTCCGCGCATGACCAGCGCCACTCCGCGCCCGGAGCGGCCGAGCGAGGTGCAGCGCGCCTACGCCGAGCGCACCGTGCGTACCCTCAGCCGCCGCCGGATCGTGAACACGGTGATGATCGGGCTGACGTTCGTCGCCGCGTTCATGGCCACGCTGCCCCTGCTCTTCATCCTCGGCTACCTGATCCGCGAGGGAGCCAGCGCGCTGTCGCTCGACTTCTTCACGCAGCTGCCGGTACCAGCCGGCGACGAAGGCGGAGGGATGGGACACGCGATCGTCGGGACGCTGGTGCTGATCGGGATCGCGTCGGCGATCGGGCTGCCGATCGGCATCGGAGCCGGACTGTATCTCGCCGAGAAGCGGGCCACGACGCTGGCGACGTCGGTGCGGTTCCTGTCCGACGTCCTCAACGGCCTTCCGTCGATCGTGATGGGGATCTTCGCCTGGCAGGTGCTCGTCCGGCCGATGGGCTTCTCCGCGCTCGCCGGGGGGTTCGCGCTGGGGGCGATGATGATCCCGCTGGTGACGCGGACGACCGAGGAGATGGTGCGCGTCGTTCCGGTATCGCTGCGCGAGGCGGCGCTCGCGCTCGGATACGCCCGCTGGCGGACGTCGTTGACGATCGTCCTCCGCACGGCCATGGCCGGCATCGTCACCGGCGTACTCGTGGCGATCGCGCGCATCGCCGGCGAGACGGCGCCGCTGTTGTTCACGGCGCTGGGGAGCAGCTACTGGCCGGTCTCGGTGCGCGAGCCGATCGCGTCGCTTCCCCACCAGATCTACATTTACGCCACGGGTCCGTACGACGAGTGGCGCCGGCACGCGTTCGCCGGCGCGCTCGTGCTGATAACGATCATCCTCATCATCAGCCTCATCGCCCGCTGGGTCACCCGCGGCCGTTTCGTCGGGGGAGGCGACTGAGGCGGTGGCGGAGCGCATCCCGATGACGAGCGCACGACGGCCGCCCGACGACGCGCCGGGCCCCGACCCGGCGGCGCGCGGCGAGGAGGCGGCGCCAGGGCGCGACGAGGCGGCGCCCGCGGCTGGTGAGCACCGGCCGAAAGTGACCGTGCGCGCGGGCACGCCGGCCGAGCGACTGGCCGCCGCGGCCGAGGCCGTCCGGGGCGCCACGCTTTCGCTGGACGGGCTGAGCGCCTACTTCGGCACCTCGCACGTCGTGCGCGACGTAACCGCCGATTTCCGCGAGCGGCAGGTCACCGCGGTGATCGGGCCCTCCGGGTGCGGGAAGTCGACGCTGCTCCGCTGCCTCAACCGGATGCACGAGACCGTGCCGGGCGCCCGCGCCACCGGGCGCGTGCTGTTCGAGGGACTGGACATCTACTCCAAGGGCATCAATCCGGTGGCCCTGCGGCGGCACATCGGCATGGTATTTCAGCGCCCGACGCCGTTCCCGACGATGTCGATCCGCGACAACGTGGCCGCGGGACTGCGCGTGCTGCGGGGTGGTACTGCGACGCGGCGTGGCGGAGTCGACGAGATCGTCGAGCGCGCGCTCCACCGCGCGGCACTGTGGGACGAGGTCAGGGACAGGTTGAAGCAGAGCGCGATGAGCCTTTCCGGCGGCCAGCAGCAGCGGCTGTGCATCGCGCGGGCCCTTGCCACGGACCCCGACGTGTTGCTTCTCGACGAGCCCACGTCATCGCTCGATCCGTTGAGCACACAGCGCGTCGAGGAGCTGGTGTACGAGCTGCGCAGCGACATCACCGTCGTCATCGTGACGCACAACATGCAGCAGGCGGCCCGTGTGTCGGATGTGACGGCGTTCATGCTCTCCGGGGAGCTGATCGAAGTCGCACCGACGTCGCGCCTGTTCACCACGCCGAGGGACAAGCGGACGGAAGCCTACATCACCGGACGGTTCGGATGACGACGCCGCGCACCCGCGACCTGGCTGAGACAGGGGATACTCCGGCGGCCCCGCGCCCGGCGGTCGTCCACCCCGGGACGATCGAGGCGGATCGTTTCTCGTTCTGGTACGGCGAGAAGCAGGCACTGCACGAGATCTCGCTGACCATCCCGGCGCGCTCGGTGATGGCGTTCATCGGCCCGTCGGGGTGCGGAAAGTCCACTTTTCTGCGGTCGATCAACCGGCTCAACGAGTTGATCCCCGGGGCGCGGCGGGAGGGGGCGATCCGGATCGACGGAGACGACCTTTACCGCCCGCACATCGATGTCGGGGCGTTGCGCCAGCGCGTCGGAATGGTCTTCCAGAGGTGGAACCCGTTCCCCAAGTCGATCTACGACAACGTCGCCTATGGACCGCGGATCAACGGAAGGCCGAGCCGGGCCGAGCTCGACGAGGTCGTGGAGACCTCGCTCCGTCGCGCGGCTCTGTGGGAAGAGGTGAAGGACCGGCTCCGGCAGTCGGCGCTCGGGCTTTCCGGCGGACAGCAGCAGCGGTTGTGCATCGCCCGCGCGCTGGCCAACCAGCCCGAGGTGCTCCTGCTCGACGAGCCGGCGAGCGCGCTCGACCCGATCGCGACGCAGAAGATCGAGGAGCTTCTCTACGAGCTGAAGCGGGAATTGACCATCGTGATCGTGACCCACAATCTTCAGCAGGCGGCCCGAGTGTCGGATCGGACTGCTTTCTTCTATCTCGGCCGGCTGATCGAAGCGGACGCAACCGAGCGCATGTTCACGCGACCGCGAGAGGAACGCACGGACGCCTACATCACCGGGAGATTCGGATGAGCCCAGCCGAGACCGTCGGCTTTCGGCACTTTCACGACCAGCTCGCCATGCTCAAGGAGCGCCTGCTGACGATGTCTGAGAAGGCCGAGGCGCTGCTCGAGCTGGCCGTCGAGGCGCTGCTGACGCGCGACGGCGAGAAGGCCGAGACGGTGATCCAGGGCGACCACGAGGTGGACGACCTGGAGATCGAGGTCGAGCAGCTCGCCGTGGAGCTGTTGGCGCTCCAGCAACCGATGGCGCGCGACCTCCGCTTCATCATCGGGGCGATCAAGATCACGAGCGATCTCGAGCGGGTGGGCGACCACGCGGTCAACATCTCCCAGGCCGCTCAGCGGATGATGTCATATACGAGCACGATCACTCCGCACCCCGAGCTCCAGGACATGGCGCGGCGGACGCGTCAGATGCTCGGCGATGCGATCGATGCGTTCATCCGCGCCGACGGCGCGCTGGGCCGCGAAGTCTGCAAGGCCGACGACCAGGTGGACGCGATCCACGACTCGATGTTCCGCATCCTGCTCACGCACATGATGGCCGACGCCCGCATGATCCAGCCATCGCTCGAGCTGCTCCTGGTGAGCCGGAACATCGAGCGGGTGGCGGATCTGGCGACGAACATAGGCGAGGACGCCGTGTACCTGGCCGAGGGGAAGCAGATCAAGCATCACGTCGAGGAGCGGGCGAAGGAGCGGGCGAAGGAGCGCGCGGCGCGCGGCGCGCCCGGCAGGACGCCGACATGACCGACGGCGCGCCGCTCCGCCTCCACAAGTCCGGCCGCGCCGGACCGGCGGCGGCGCGGGGCGCCTCGCCGGCGCGCCGTGTGGCGGCGATCGACATCGGCTCGAACTCGATCCGGCAGATCATCGCCGACGTGTCGAGCGATGGGTCGATACGCGTCGTCGACGAGATGAAGGACGCCCCGCGACTCGGCGCAGGACTCGGCGAGAGCGGGACGCTGGCCCCCGAGGCGATGGAGCGGGCCGTCGAGACGGTGACGCGCATGGCGACGCTCGCCCGTCAGCTCAGCGCGGACCGGATCGAGGCGGTGGCCACCAGCGCGGTGCGCGAGGCGCCGAACGGTGGCGAGTTCATTGCCCGCGTGCGAGCGGCCTCGCAGCTCACCGTGCGCGCGCTGACGGGCCAGGAGGAGGCCCGGCTCTGCTTCCGAAGCGCGCTGGCGCACTTCGAGCTCGGCGAAGGGCGTGCGGTGACGATGGACATCGGCGGCGGCTCGCTCGAGCTGGCGCTGAGCGCCGACGGACTGGTGGAGCGGCTGGAGTCGTTTCCGCTCGGAGCGCTGCGGATGAGCGAGCGCTTTCTTGCCCGCGGCACCCGGCACGCCGAGGTGGGCACTCTGAGGCGTGCCGCCCGCGAGACGCTGCGGGGAAAGCTTCCATACCGGGCCTGGCGCGGTGCGCAGTGCATCGGCTCGGGCGGCACGTTCACGAACCTCGCCGGGATCTTCCTGGCACGACACGGCGTGACCACGGCGCGAAGCGTACAGGGGACGCGCATTCCCCGAGTCGAGGTCGAGCACATCCTCGATGCGCTGGCGGAGATGACCGCCGCCGAGCGCGCGCAGGTGCCTGGGCTCAATCCGGCGCGTGCCGACATCATCGTCGCCGGTATCGCGGTTGCGGCGGAGACGATGGCGCGGTTCGAGGCACGGGAGCTGGTGGTCTCGGCGTACGGGATCCGCGAGGGGCTGCTGCTCGAGACGGCTCGCGTTGCGCCGACGATTGCCGACCCGGGCGAGGCGCGCGCGCGGTCGGTGCGCGAGCTGGCCGAGCGGTCGCACTTCGAGGTACCGCACGCCGAGCACGTGCAGAAGCTGGCGCTCCAGCTCTTCGACTCGCTCGGCGCACGACTCGGCTGCCAGATGGAGGACCGCCAGATCCTCGCCGATGCAGCGCTGCTTCACGACATCGGATATCACATCAGCTACGACAAGCACCACAAGCACTCGTATCACCTGATCCTGCACGCCGAGCTGCTCGGAATGTCGCCGTCGGAACAGGTGGCGGTGGCGAACGTTGCGCGGTATCACCGCGGAGCGTCGCCGCGGAAGAAGCACGCGAACTACGCGAGGCTGGAGAAGTCGCTGCGGATGAGGATTCGTCGGCTGGCCGCGCTCCTGCGCGTGGCGGACGGGCTGGATCGGGGGCACTCCGGTGCGGTGGAGCGTGTGCGGGTGCGATGGTCGGAGCGGGCATTGCGGTTGACGCCGGTGCCGGTGTCGCGGCAGACGACTCTGCGGCTCGAGCTCTGGGGGGCGAGCAGGAAGTCGCATCTGCTGGCCGAGCTGGCGGGCGTGGCGGTCGAGCTGGTAGCGCCCGACGGGTCGGTGGTGAGGGCCGATGAGTGATGGCTTCACTCGTCGCGCCGATCCGGCGCAACTGCACTCCGCCGTGTGAACCGCACGAGAGCCGGCACTGACCCATGAATCGTGTTTGCGTGTTCGCCGGATCGAGTATCGGTGTTCAGCCGGAATATCGAGGCTCGGCCGAAGCGCTCGGACGTGTGCTGGCGGCACGTCGGATCGGCCTCGTTTACGGCGGCGCGCGCGTCGGTCTCATGGGTGCCGTGGCGGATGCGGTTCTTGCCTCGCGTGGGCAGGTCACCGGTGTCATTCCGGAGGCGCTCGTTCTCAAGGAGGTAGCGCACACCGGTCTGTCAGAGCTTCGAATCGTTCGATCGATGCACGAACGGAAGGCAGTCATGGCCGACATCGCCGACGCCTTCATCGCGCTCCCCGGCGGTTGGGGAACGTTGGATGAGTTCTTCGAAATTCTCACCTGGGGCCAGCTTGGACTGCATCAGAAGCCTTGCGGGCTGCTGAACGCGCGCGGCTACTTCGACGGGTTGCTGTCCTTCGTCGGGCACTCGATAGCCGAGGGTTTCGTCCGGCCGGAGTACCGCTCGATGATCTCGGTAACGGATTCCCCCGACGAGCTCATCGACCTGCTCTCCAGCTACGAGTCTCCGGTCGTCGAGAAATGGATCGATCTGGCTTCCACGTAGGCCGACACGACCACAGGCCCCTCGCGCGTAGATGCGGTGTGCCGCGGGATTAGGTGCAATTGCAGGCTCCCTGCCCTTGAGCCCCGGTCACAACCACCCACCAAATCTCATGAGCATACTCGGGAAGCTGTTCGGGCAGCCGGACCGCGGTGCGGACGACGTCTACGGCAACCTTCGACGACGCGTGCTGGCGATTCGTCCAGGTGACATGGGATTGCCGCCGAGCCAGCCTGACTCGATCTTCGGCATCGTCACGGAGACCGGAATGGACGGAGCCGTGGCCACCTTCGCGTGCCTGGCTGATGGAACGGTGAGTCTGTACTTGTCGACCGGCGGAGGCGTCATCGGCGCGGGCCAGCACGATTCCGTCCGGGCCGCGTCGACGGAGCTGCTCAGCATCACGAATGAATACGCGGCCGACTTCATCGGCGCCTGCTCACCAGGCGTTCGGCCGACGCTGCCTCCCAATGGTCGCGTTCATTTCTACCTGCTGACTCACTCCGGCGTGTACAGCGCCGACTGTGACGAGGAAGCCCTGGCGGCGCACGAGGATCCGTTCGCGAGCCTGTTCGGCAACTGCCACGCCGTGCTGGCGGAAGTCCGCGAAATCGAACAGACGCGGGATCAATAGCACGCCCCGAACGACCGAGCACCCGGTTCGTGGACGCGGAGGGATATCCGCGGCGGAGGCGTGCGGGGTCGAGGTACTCGATGAGTTGCAGGACCGGGCCGCCATCGTCCATCCAGCGACGGTTCGGACCAAACCTCACTCCATTGATCATGTGGAGCTTCCTGGCAGTCCTCGGTGGGTTGGCGTTCCCTGCGCTGGCCGTGTGGATCAGACGTCGATTTGACACCGAAGAGTTGATTGCCGCTTCTGCCGGCGGCATTGTCCTGCAGGGCGCACTGGTCGCCCTGGCTGGATGGAATCAGGAACACTTCCCGGGCGCGCCCTTCTTCGGAGCAATGGCCCTGGGTACGATTGCCACTGCCTTTGCCATCGATCGGCTGGCAGGGAGGTCGACGACTCCGGACACCCTCCTCGAGGCAGTGGCCGGCTACGTCGCGTTTGTTGCCGGAGCCGTCATCGGCCTCACCATCGGTTTTCTTTTCATGCTTCGCGGTTCGGGGTGGACGGGCTAGGGCGCCTTCTTCAGGCCGACCACCCCATGCTCGAGGAGCTCCGCGCGCACCTGGAGCGCGCGACCGGACGCAGGCCACTCGGAGCGCCAGCCGCGCTGAGCGACTGTATGGCCGCGGTGCTGGCCTCACCCGCCGCCCCGGCGTAGAATAGCCACCGTCGAGACGTCCGACCTCCTTCTCACGGTGAGCCGGTAAATGAAGAAGCTCGTCCTCGTACTCGCAGTGGCTTGCCTCGCCTGCGCGCCCCGCCATTCAACCGACGCCGACGTCGGACGCTGGGAGCAGCAGGCCGCCAACGTCACCATCATCCGCGACGACTGGGGCATTCCGCACGTCTACGGACGGACCGACGCCGACGCCGTCTTCGGGGTCATCTACGCGCAGGCCGAAGACGACTTCAACCGCGTCGAGACGAACTTCCTGAACGCCATGGGACGCCTGGCCGAAGCCGAAGGCGAGAGCGCGATCTGGCGCGACCTGCGCATGAAGATCTTCATCAATCCGGACTCCATGCGGGCGCGGTACGACTCAAGCCCCGAGTGGCTCCAGGCGCTGATGAACGCGTGGGCCGACGGTCTGAACTACTACCTCCACACGTATCCCGAGGTGACGCCCCGGGTGATCACGCGCTTCGAGCCCTGGATGGCGCTCACCTTCAGCGAGGGGAGCATCGGCGGCGACATTGAGCGCATCAACCTGCGCGGGCTGGAGGAGTTCTACGGCAACGAGGCCGCAACCCCTCCGGTGGTGGCCGGCATGAGCGACGAGTTCGCCGAGCCCGGCGGCTCGAACGGTATTGCAATCGCGCCCGCGAACACCGCCAACGGTCACGCACTTCTGCTCATCAATCCGCACACCTCGTTCTTCTTCCGCCACGAGGCGCAGATGGTCAGTGAGGAGGGTCTGAACGCCTACGGCGCTCTCACGTGGGGGCAGTTCTTCATCTACCAGGGGTTCAACGACAAGGCCGGGTGGATGCACACATCCACCGGCGCCGACAACATCGACGAGTACGCCGAGACGGTGGTGGAGACGGACGACGGTCACGCGTACCGCTACGGCAGCGAGGTGCGGCCGTTCATCGTCTCCACGATCTCGGTACCCTTCCGGACGGACACGGGAATGGCACGGCGGGATTTCACCGTCTACCGCACTCACCGCGGGCCCATCGTTCGCGCGATGGACGACAAGTGGATCAGCGTGAGCCTGATGCAGGAGCCGGTGAAGGCGCTCATGCAATCGTACTCGAGGACGAAGGCGACGAACCTCGCACGGTTCCGCGAGACCATGGAGCTGCACACCAATTCCTCCAACAATACGGTCTTCGCCGACGCCGAGGGGAACATCGCGTACTGGCACTCGAACTTCGTGCCGCGGCGCGATTCGAAGTTCGACTGGTCCCGTCCCGTGGACGGCAGCGATCCGGCCACCGACTGGCAGGGTGTGCACTCGATCGACGAGAGCCCGAACGTCTTCAATCCGCCGAACGGATGGGTGCAGAACACCAACAACTGGCCGTACTCGGCGGCCGGCGCGAACAGCCCGAAGGCCGCGGACTATCCGCCGTACATGGACCGGGCGGGCGAGAACGCCCGGGGAATACACGCCATCCGGGTGCTGGAAGGGCGCACGGGTTTCACGCTCGACTCGCTGGTCGCCGCCGCGTACGACAGCTACCTGCCGGCGTTCGCGGAGCTCGTCCCGCCGCTGCTGGCGTCGTACGACCAGCGCGCCGAGGCGAACCCCCTGAAGACCCGCGTCGCGGAACAGATCGAGCTTCTGCGCGGGTGGGATTACCGATGGTCGGCGAGCTCCGTGCCGACGGCGCTAGCCATCTTCTGGGCCGACACGCTCCAGCGGAGGATCGCGGCCGCGGCCACGCGAGTGCGGATGTCGTCGCACGACTACGCCGTGAGGCGGGCGACCGCAGCCGAACGTCTCGAGGCCCTGGCCGCGGCATCCGACAAGCTCGCCGCCGACTTCGGGAGCTGGCGGACGCCGTGGGGCGACATCAACCGCTTCCAGCGACTGACGGGCGACATCGTGCAGCCGTTCAGCGATTCGGGACCGAGCACCGCGGTCGGCTTCCCGTCCGGCCGCTGGGGCTCACTCGCCTCGTTCGGCGCTCGCGCATATGAAGGCACCAGGCGCTGGTACGGCACCAGCGGGAACAGCTTCGTAGCGGTGGTGGAGTTCGGCGACAGCGTGCGCGCCCGGGCGGTCACGGCCGGCGGGTTGAACAACGATCCGGCCTCGCCGCACTTCAACGATCAGGCTGAAGGGTACGCCGCGGGAGATCTCCGTCCGGTGTACTTCTACCGCTCGCAGCTCAGTGGCCACACGTTGCGCGAGTACCGGCCCGGCCGGTAGTCCCGTGGCTGCGGCCCCGGCCGGGCAATCCCGGTACCGAAAGGAGCGATGGGCGCTACCTGACACCAATGTGCCAGCCATGAGCACGACCCGCATCACGCTGCCTACAACCTGATCAACATGCGCGTCGGCCTGACCCGGAGAGCGGCTCGGCCAGCCGTGAAAGCCGGGCCTGTCGGCGACGCCTAGTCTTCGCCGGCGGGCGCGCCCACCGCCTGCTCGCTCCGCAGCGGCCTCGGTAGCGCCTCCGCCGGAATGGCGTCCTCCGGCAACCCCCACGCATCTCGCATGAACGCACGGTGGCTCGCCACCGTGCCCTCACCCGCCGGCGAGAGCTGCCGCCAGCCGCCTTCGGCATCCAGCTCCCACGCCTGACGGTCGTCGGCGAGCCCCGTGCCGAGCAGCCGGCGAAGCCGCCCGTGGAGGGCGACGTCCTCGACCGGCACCACCGCCTCGACACGCCGGTCGAAGTTGCGCGGCATCCAGTCCGCCGACCCGATGTAGTACTCCTCCTGCCCGCCGTTCCCAAAGTACCAGAGCCGGGAGTGCTCCAGGAACCGCCCGATGATGCTCCGGACCCGGATCCGCTCGCTCACATCGGGAACGCCGGGCCGCAGGCAGCAGATGCCGCGCACGATCAGGTCGATCTCCACACCGGCGCGCGACGCCTCGTACAAAGCACCGATCGTCTCGGCGTCCACGAGCGAGTTCATCTTGGCCACGATCCGCGACGGACGGCCCGCGCGCGCATGATCGCCCTCGCGAGTGATCAGCTCCAGGAACCGCACCCGCATGTTCGCCGGCGCCACCAGCAGCTTGCGGTAGAGCCGCTGCCGCGAAAACCCGGTGAGCATGTTGAACAGATCGCTCACGTCGGCGCCGATGGACGGGCTCGCCGTGAACAGCCCGATGTCCGTGTACACGCGCGCCGTCTTGGAGTTGTAGTTGCCCGTACCAACGTGCACGTACCGCCGGATGCCGTCCGGCTCCCGACGCACGACCATCGCCGTCTTGGCGTGCGTCTTCAGCACCGGCATCCCGTACGCTACGTGGACGCCGTAGTTCTCCAGCGTCCGTGCCCAGGTGATGTTGTTCGTCTCGTCGAACCGCGCCTTGAGCTCGACCAGCACCGCCACCTGCTTCCCGCGCTCGGCGGCCCGCGTCAGCGCCCGCACGATCGGCGTGTCGCCGGACGTCCGGTACAGCGTGAGCTTGATGGCCAGGACGTTGTCGTCCTCCGCAGCCTCGGCGACGAACCTCTCGACCGTCGCCCCGAACGAGTCGTACGGATGGTGGACGAGGATGTCGCGTTCGCGGATCACCGACAGCAGCGAGCGCTCCGTGTCCCGCACTTCCTCGGGGACGCCGGGAGAGAACGGCGGATCGCGCAGGTCCGGGATGTCCAGCGTGGCGAGCTGGATCAGGTCGCCCAGCTCGAGCAGCCGTCCCATCTCGTGGACGTCGCGCTCGCCCAGCGGGTGACCCTGGATCTCTGTGTCGTCGGCCGCCGCCGCCTCGTCGCGCAACTCGTTGAGGAGCAGCCCGCGCAGGTGCTCCGGCATGTCGTCCTGAACCTCCAGCCGCACGACCTCGGCGAACCGGCGCTTGAACACCTGCTCCTCGATCGTCGCCAGAAGGTCATCCGGGTCCTCCAGGCTTCCAAGGTCCAGATCGGTGTAGCGCGTGACCCGGAAGGCGTACCAGCCGGCGATCTCCATTCCCGGGAAGAGGTCGCCGAGGTTGGCCCCGATCACCTGCTCGAGCGGCACGAAGTGGTTGGGCCGGGCGAGCGGCACCCATCGTGGAAGACTCTTCGGCACTTTCACACGCGCGAAATGCACCGTCCCCTCGGCCTTGTCGTGCACCTCGACGGCCAGCGACAGCGAGAGGTTCGAGATGTAGGGGAACGGGTGCCCGGGATCGACGGCGAGCGGCGTCAGCACCGGAAACACCTGCGACTCGAAGAACTCGTCCACCGCCGACCACTCGGGCGAGGTCAGGTCCTGCATCCGGCAGAGGTGCACGCCGCGGCCGGCGAGCTCGGGCAGAAGCTGACCGTGGAGGCAGTCGCGCTGCATCCGCGTCAGCTCCTTGACGCGGCGCTCGATCGCTTCGAGCTGCTCCAGCACCGTCATGCCGTCGGGCGGCGTGGAGACGACACCGGCGGCGAGCTGCCGGCGCAGGCCGGCCACCCGGACCATGAAGAACTCGTCGAGATTGGTCGATACGATTCCGATGAACTTCAGTCGCTCGAGCAGTGGCGTGCGTTCATCGAGCGCTTCGCGCAGGACGCGCGCGTTGAAGTCGAGCCACGAGAGCTCGCGGTTGATCAACAGTGATGGGGCGGGTTGCGTCACGGCGGGTTGCGTCACGGCGGGTTGCGCAGGCGTGCAGCGTCAGTACGGGCCCGCCGTCGCCGGCGGTTCGCTCGATGGAGCCGAACAGCTCACGCACTGGTGCGCGTGCGCGTGCGGCGCGGCGAGGAGCTCGGCCAGCGGCAACGGACCGGGTCCGAGGCACTTCGTCATCGCCACGCCGCTCGACGTCCCGATGCGCGTCGCGCCGGCGGCGATCATCTTCAGCGCTGCCGCGCAGTCGCGAACGCCACCCGAGGCCTTCACGCCGAGCGCGTCGCCGACGACCAGACGCATGAGCGCCACGGCCTCGGCGGTGGCGCCACCGGCCGGGTGAAAGCCGGTGCTCGTCTTGACGTAGTGCGCCCCGACCTCGCGGGCCAGCGCGCAGGCCTTGATGACCTCCACCGGGGTGAGCGCCGCCGATTCGATTATGACCTTGACCAGCCGGTCCCCAGCCGCGCGCACGACGGCGGCGATGTCGTCGGCCACGTGAACCCAGTCACCACCCTTGATGTGCCCGATCGCCGCCACCATGTCGAGCTCCGCCGCGCCGTCTCCCGCCGCGCGCTCCGCCTCGGCCGCCTTGCTGGACGTATTGTTGGCTCCCAGCGGGAAGCCGATCACGGTCGCGACCCGCACCTTGCTTCCAGCGAGCCGGCGCGCGCACAGGGGCACCCAGACCGGGTTGATGCATACCGCGGCGAAGCGGTGCTCCAGAGCTTCGTCGCAAAGCTGTTCGACGTCACGAGGCGTCGCCTCCGCCCTCAGCAGCGTGTGGTCGATGAAGTCCGCCATCCGGGCATCCTCGCGAACGAACGCGACGCCGGGCGGCGACGAGGCAGCCGACCCCGACGGCCAGCGCGTCGCCGGCGCCGAGGAAGCGGTGACGGCGGATCCCGTTTTCACCGCCGATGCGCGCCCGTTCCCCCGCTCGGACGCGCCCACCGTCAGCGGCCGGTCAGCCCGGGCAAGCTCGCTCGCCACGCGGCGGGCGAGAGCATCGAGATCGATCACGGTGCAGGGTCCTCGAGGTCGAATCGGTCCACCACGCCGACGACCACCGCCTGGACGGGGATCTTCGGATCATCGAACAGGGCGCGCGCCGCGCCTCCCTCCTGGACGACGAGCACCCGCTCGCCGACACCGACGCCGATGACGTCGAGGGCGATCACTTCGCTTCCCTCCTCCGCTCCTTCCAGCCCGAGCCTGCGCACGAGAAGGAGCTTGCGGTGGCCGAGTGTTTCGTGCCGGTGCGTGGAGACTACGTCGCCGACTACGCGCGCGATGAACACGGCGCGGCGTCGCTCAGCTCGTGCCGGCGAGTCGCTGCTCGCCGCCCGCATCCACCCAGTCCACGCGACCGACAATGCCGGCGTCCACCGCCGCGAACGGCTCCTCGAGAATCATCGAGGCCTCGCGCGACGTGACGTAGTAGACCACCTCGCCGGGTCCAACCCCGACCGGGTCCACCGCCACGATCGCCGGTCCCGCGGCCGCCCCCGAGCTGCGCAGTGGCTGGATCCACTGGAGCGTGACGGCGTGCAGAGTGTCCTGCTTCACGGTCGCGACGACGCGGCCTACGACCCGGGCGAGATGCATGAACTCAAGCTACCGCGTGATCGGCGCGCCCGGCAGAGGGAGGCGGTCGAGCGTGAGCTGCGCGCCGACGGCTAGCGGGTCAAAGGTCGAGGCTCACAGCTACGGATGACCCGGATGAAGCGCCCGCCTGACCGAGTTTCGCTCCCGCACCAGTGCCTCGTTCTCGAACGGCTTGACCAGTATGACGCCGGCGAGGAACCCGCCCACGTGTGCCCAGACTGCGACACCGCCGGAGAGCTGGCGATCGACCTGGGCGAGCTCGGGAAGCCCGGTAAGAACCTGGAGGGCGAACCACCAGAGGAGGACGACCCACGCGGGAAGCGGGATGATGCGGATCAGGAAGATGAAGATGAACAGCATGTGGACGCGCACCCGCGGGTAGAGCACCAGATAGGCGCCCATGACGCCGGAGATCGCACCCGAGGCGCCCACGGTCGGAATCGGAGAAGCGGGGCTCAGGATGACGTGCGCGACCGCGGCGGCCAGCCCGCAGATCAGGTAGAACACCAGGAAGCGGAAGCGCCCCATGCTGTCTTCGATGTTGTTCGCGAACACCCAGAAGAAGAGGACATTCCCGAGCAGGTGCGCCCAGCCGCCGTGCAGGAACATCGACGTGATCGGCGTCAGCCAGTTGATCGGCTCGTCGTCGATCACGCAGCCGACCCCCTCGGCGATCGGGAGTCGGTAGCCGACCGGAACCTGCGCGGTAAGCTCGCCGGGGATCATTCCGAGAGAGCAGATGCTCGTGATGAGGCTGCGCTCGTCGAGCCCGGCACCCTGGACGAAGACCCACGTGCCGACGATCGCCGCCAGCAGGATGTAGGTCATGTAGGGCGTGCGAAGATGCGGGTTCTCGTCGCGTATCGGTATCATCCGGTGCTCCCGTCCTGGCGTTCAGTACGCCTCGACCCGCTGCGGATCCGCGAGAGGTTGCAGAGACCGCCCTGCTCGCCGGCTCTCGCACCTGTCAGTCCAGCACGCCACGCAGTTGAGTCCCTGCCAGAGTGGCCGGAATCCCCGGTCCCACCCTTGCGGGCTGTCGGCAGCGACGGACGCGGGTGACGGCTCGCGCGAACACTCAACGAGAGGTGGCAATGGCGGACAAGGTAATCGGCATCGATCTCGGGACCACCAACTCGGTCGTCGCGGTCATGGAGGGCGGCGATCCGGTCGTTATCCCGAACGCCGAGGGTGGGCGGGTGACCCCGTCCGTCGTGGCATTCACCAAGGATGGGGAGCGGCTCGTCGGCCAGATCGCAAAGCGGCAGGCCGTCACCAACCCGCAGAACACTATCTTCTCCATCAAGCGTTTCATGGGGCGGAAGATCAGCGAGGTGTCGGAGGAGATCAAACGGATCCCCTACAAGGTCGTCCCCGGGCCGAACGAACAGGTCATGGTGGAGGTCACCGGCAAGCGGTATTCGCCTCCGGAGATCTCGGCCATGATTCTTCAGAAGATGCGCCAGACGGCCGAGGACTACCTCGGCCACAAGGTCGAGAAGGCCGTGGTCACCGTGCCGGCGTACTTCAACGACTCGCAGCGGCAGGCGACCAAGGACGCCGGCAAGATCGCCGGGCTCGACGTGCTGCGCATCATCAACGAGCCGACGGCCGCCGCTCTCGCCTACGGCCTCGACAAGAAGAAGGACGAGAAGATCGCCGTGTTCGACCTCGGCGGCGGGACGTACGACATCTCGATACTCGAGCTCTACGACGTCGATGGGTCGCGCCAGTTCGAGGTGAAGTCCACCAACGGCGACACGCACCTCGGCGGCGACGACTTCGACCAGCGGGTGATCGACTGGCTGGTGGGCGAGTTCAAGCGTGACCAGGCAATCGACCTCTCCAAGGACCCGATGGCGCTCCAGCGGCTCAAGGAGGCCGCCGAAAAGGCGAAGATGGAGCTGTCCACCACTATGTCCACGGACATCAACCTCCCGTTCATCACCGCCGACCAGGCTGGGCCGAAGCACCTCAACTATTCGCTGTCGCGGGCGAAGTTCGAGCAGCTTGTGGACGATCTGATCCAACGCACCATCCCGCCGATGGAGAAGGCACTGAAGGACGCGGGACTCGACCAGAAGGCGATCGACGAGGTTATCCTGGTCGGCGGGTCGACGCGCATCCCGAAGATCCAGGAGACGGTCCGCAAGTTCTTCAACAAGGAGCCGAACCGCGGCGTGAACCCGGACGAGGTGGTTGCGATCGGAGCGGCGATCCAGGGCGCCGTGCTCACCGGTGAGCAGAAGGACGTGCTCCTGCTCGACGTGACGCCGCTGTCGCTGGGGATCGAGACGCTGGGCGGCGTCACCACCGTGCTTATCCCGCGCAACACGACGATCCCGACGAAAAAGACCGAGGTCTTCTCGACGGCCGACGACAACCAGACGACGGTCGAGATCCACGTGCTCCAGGGCGAGCGCGACCTGGCGACCCACAACAAGACCATCGGCAAGTTCCAGCTCACCGGCATCCCGCCGGCGCCGCGCGGCGTCCCGCAGGTCGAGGTCACCTTCGACATCGACGCCAACGGCATCCTGCACGTGACGGCCCGCGACAAGGCGACGGGCAAGGAGCAGAAGATCCGCATCGAGGCGTCGAGCGGCTTGTCGGAGGCCGAGATCGACCGGATGGTGAAGGACGCCGAGCAGCACGCCTCCGAGGACAAGCAGCGTCGCGAGGAGATCGACACGCGGAATCAGCTCGACGGGCTCATCTACAAGGTCGAGAAGGACTCGAAGGAGTGGGCGGACAAGCTTCCGGCGGAGCTGAAGCAGCGGCTCGAGGGAGGTGTCGAGCGGGCCCGTAAGGCGTTGCGCGCGGACGATCCGGGCGAGATGCGCTCCGCGAACGAGGAGCTGAATCGGGTCTTCCAGGAAGCCGGACAGGCGTTCTACTCGCAGCAGGCGGCTACGGAGCCCGCGGAGGCAGGCGCAACCGAGGGAGCCACCGCCGGAGCCGCGGCCGGCAAGGCGGACGATGTCGTCGAGGCGGACTACGAGATCGTGGACGACGACAAGAAGTAGGGGGGAATGAACGAATTGGACCAATTAGACCAATTGGACGAATTGGACCAACGGGACGAAGGGGCGAAGGGGACGAAAAAGCACTAAATTCGCCCTGTTCGTCCCATTCGTCCCATTCGTCCCATTCGTCCCATTCGTCTAATTGGTCTAATTGGTCTAATTGGTCTAATTGGTCCAATTCGTCTAATTGGCTTTCCCGTGACTACGTTCTGCCGCGACAGTCCTCAAACAGGTGCCTCGTCGAGGGGGGCTCGCGAAACTTGCAGCCCCCCTCGCGTGTAGATTTGTGGTGAACTCTCACACGTGGATCGGTGCCATGGCCCGTTCGTTCGCACGCGCCCGATATGGCATGGCGGTCGTCACCGCCTTCCTCTGCGGGCTCATTTTTGCTTCGGCCCTCGACCTCACGCCGTTCGGCCACGCCCAGCAGGGCCAGCCGCCGCGACAGGATCAGCGACCTGTCCAGCAGGAGGTGAGGCCGCTTCTCGAGGTCAGCAATGCGTTCGTCGCGATCGCCCAGGATGTCACGCCGGCGGTTGTGTCGATCCAGTCGGTACGAGAGCAGCGCACGGCGCGCCGCGGCACGCAGCCGCGCGCGCAACCGCCCGGGCTCGAGGACCTCTTCCGGCAGTTCGAGGAGGATCAGAACACGCCCCGCGAGGGGTCGGGCTCCGGATTCGTGGTCTCCAACGACGGCTACATCCTCACTAACCACCACGTCGTCGCCGACGCCGACCGCGTCACGGTGCGGTTCGTCGATGACCGGATCTTCCAGGCCAACGTCGTGGGCAGCGATCCGACGACCGACATCGCCGTCCTGAAGATCGAGGGCCGCGATCTTCCCCTCGTCCGGCTGGGCGACGACACGCAGATGCGGATCGGCGACTGGGTGCTGGCGATCGGTAACCCGCTGGGTCTCGACTTCACGGTCACCGCCGGGATCGTGAGCGCCAAGGGACGCAGCATCCGCGGCCTGCTGCCCCCACGCTACGCCATCACCGACTACATCCAGACGGACGCGGCGATCAATCCGGGCAACTCGGGCGGCCCGCTGGTCAACATCCGGGGCGAGGTCATCGGGATCAACAGCGCGATCGCTTCGCAGACCGGGTTCAACGCAGGCTACGGCTTCGCGATCCCGGTGACGCTGGCCAAGCAGGTGATGGACGAGCTGATCGAGTACGGCCGGGTGCGGCCGCCGATCCTCGGCGTCTCGATCGACGAGGTCGATGCCGTCGACGCGCGCGCGGCCGGTCTCGAGGAGGTGCGCGGGGTGAAGGTCCACGGCTACGGAACGGCGGGCTCGCCCGCCGAGCGGGCCGGGATCGTCGCCGGCGACATCATCATCAGCGCGGCGGGCCGATCCGTGGACCGGGTGAGCACGCTCCAGCGGATCGTCCGCGGGCACAAGCCCGGAGAGACGGTGCCGATCGAGGTGATGCGGTTCGGGAAGAAGATGACGTTCCAGGTCCGTCTCGGAGAGCTCGAGCCGGAACCGGCAGTCGCCACGACGCGGGGTCGGACACCCGCCGGCGTCGCGCCCGAGCCGGTGCGGTACGAGAAGCTCGGGCTGACAGCCGAGGCGCTCCCGACTCAGCTCCTTCAGCAGGTGCAGCGCACCGCCGAACAGGGCGGCGTGCTCGTGACCAATGTGTCGGCCACTGGTCCGGCGTACGGACGGCTCCAGGCTCGCGACATCATCGTCGAGGTCGTGAATCCCGGCCCGCGCAGGCCGATCCGCACCGTTGCCGATCTCGAACGAGTGATGTCGTCGCTCAAGTCCGGCGACTACGTCACACTGATGATACTCCGTGCGGCCGTGGGCTACGGGGAGTCGGCGGTGGTCAATCTCCAGGTCGACTAGGCGGTCGGGTTCCGGGAGGGGTGGGACGGGGGCGGATGTCGCGAGGCGTCCGCCCCCGTCTATTATTTGGACGACGCGAAAGTGGCGGAACTGGTAGACGCGCAGGACTTAGGATCCTGTGGGGAAACCCGTCCGGGTTCGAGTCCCGGCTTTCGCACTGCCCCGCCCGCCCGTCCGGTCAGTCGGCGATCCGGGCGGGCGGTCCGCCGCTCCTCGACTGCTCGAGGGCGCACGTGACCCTGACGGTGGTCGGCGCGTAGACTCCGAGGGTCAGCGCCGTGACGAGCAGATTGCCAGCGCTACGATGCGCCTCGACCCGGGCCGCGCCGTGCGGGCACCGCTCGACGATCGCGCGCAACCTGGGCGCAACCATGCCGCCCACGTACGCCGGTGCCCAGGCCTCTTCGACTGTCCGGATCGACTGCGGGCGACCGGTATCGATGACCGCGTAATAGCAGCCGGCGGACTGAAGGACCAGCAGAAGGGTCAGGATCGGGGTCAGCCGCATCTCGTCGGGGCTGCGTGTAATACCAGAAGCGTTTAGCTTCAAACGGCTTGCATGGAAGCGACGACCGATCTGCGCTGCCGTCACCGCGGGGGCGCGATTTCGTCATCCACCGCTTAGTGTTCTACTGGTATGGAAATCCAGATCACGACGAAGAAGAGCGACGGGGTCGAGCGGCAGCTCGAGGTCTCCGTGCCGGCCGAATCGGTGCGCAGCGCCGAGGATCAGGCGGCGCGGCGCTATGCGACTCAGGTGCGCCTGCCGGGCTTCAGGAAGGGCAAGGCACCACCGGCCATGGTGCGGAAGAAGTTCGCCGAGGCGATCCGGCAGGAGGCGCTCGAGGCACTGGTTCAGGAGGCCTACAAGGAAGTACTGGAGCGCGAGAAGATCACGCCGGCGGCGCAGCCGCACGTCCACGGGCTCCGGTTCGACGACGGCCAGCCGCTGACCTTCGAGCTGCACGTCGAGGTGCGGCCCGAAGTGGCGCTCCCCAGGCTTCAGGGCTTCCGCGTACAGCGGCCCGCGCCGCAGGTGACCGCGGATCAGGTCCGCGAGCAGCTCGAGCACCTTCGCGAACAGCGCGCAACCTGGTCGCCGGCGAGCGACAAACCGCTGCCCGGAGACCTGGTGACGGTCCGTCTGGCGACCGGCGAGGGCGACGCGCTCGCCGAGCTCAAGGAATACCGATTGGTGCTCGGCGAGGGGCAGGCGATCCCGGGGATCGAGGAAGTGATCATGGAGGCCGCGCCGGGCGAGACCGTCGAGCGTCCCGTGCGGTGGCCCGATGACTTCCCCGACGAAGCCGAGCGCGGCAAGACGAAGACCGTCCGGGTCGAGATGGTCGAGGTCAAGCGCAAGGCATTACCCGAGCTCGACGACGCGTTCGCGCGCGAGGTCGGCGACTTCGATTCCCTGGAGGCGTTCACCGGCACCGTGCGCGGCGATCTCGAGCGTCACGCCGAGCGCGAAGCCGATGCCGCTGTCCGCCAGCGCCTGATCGACGAGATACTCGGCGCCAATCCCTTCGAGGTACCGCCGAGCTGGGTCAGCCAGTTGGTGAATGCGTACATGGAGGCATACCAGATCCCGGAAGAGGAGCGGGAGCGGTTCGGCGCCGAGTTCCGCCCGACCGCCGAGCGGCAGGTGCGCCGCGACCTGGTGATCGACACGATAGCCGAGCGGGAAGGCCTGGCGGCGAGCGAGAGCGACATAGACGACCGCGTCGCCGAAGTGGCCCAGAAGCGCGGCGCCGATCCCGGCCAGGTCTATGCATCGTTGCAGAAGGCCGGGCGGCTGCGCGAGATCGAGCGCAGCATCACGGAGGACAAGGTTTTCGAATGGCTGATGCATAGGAACACGGTGGAGCCGCAGTGAACAGCAGGTAGTCATAGACCGTTCGGATTCCCACGCGACAGAACAGGGATTCCGCCCATGTCCAGAACCGACGACGACGACGAACCAATGCCGACGATCTACCCCCCGTACGTGATCGAGCGGTCGAGCCGCGGCGAGCGCACGTACGACATCTTCTCGCGGCTCCTGATGGACCGCATCATCTTCCTCGGGACGCCGATCAACGATGATGTGGCCAACATCATCATTGCCCAGCTCCTGTTCCTCGAGGCGGACAACCCGGAGCGGGACATCCATCTCTACATCAACTCGCCGGGCGGCAGCGTATCGGCCGGGCTGGCGATCTACGACACGATGCAGTTCCTGAAGTCGCCGGTGAACACGATCTGCATGGGAATGGCGGCGTCGATGGGCTGCTTCCTGCTCGCCGGCGGCACCAAGGGCAAGCGGTCGGCGCTGCCGCACTCGCGCATCATGATGCACCAGCCATCGGGCGGGTCGCAGGGTTCGGCCTCGGACATCGAGATCGCGGCGAAGGAGATCCTGTACATGCGGACGCAGATGAACGAGCTGATGGCGCGCCACACCGGGCGGCAGCAGGAACAGATCGAGCGGGATTTCGACCGGGACCGATACATGTCGGCGCCGCAGGCGAAGGACTACGGCATCATCGACCACGTGATCGCCCAGCGGGGCGAGGTGATCGAGCCGACGACCGTGCCGGCACTCAAGTGAAGCCCGGCGCCTCCGCCTTGTGAAACCTTTCACAAGGCGGAGGCGCTGCTTGACGGGTCGGGGAGGGACCCCTAGTGTCCGGGAGCCTTGGCGGCCCGGCGCCCTCCTCCGGGCTCGTCCAACCCGTATCGCTACTGCCCATGTCGCACGACAAACACCTCCGCTGCTCGTTCTGCGGAAAATCGAAAGACTCGGTCCGGAAGTTCATCTCCGGCCCGTCCGTCTACATCTGCAACGAGTGCATCGCCCTCTGCAACGAGATCCTGGCCGAGGACGAGGAGCGCGAGGTCGCCGAAGCGATCACCCAGGTCCCGACGCCCCAGGAGATCAAGGACGTCCTGGACCAGTACGTGATCGGGCAGGAGCGGGCGAAGAAGGCGCTGTCGGTCGCCGTCTACAATCACTACAAGCGGATCAACGCGACCTCGCTCCGCGACGAGGACGTGGAGCTCGACAAGTCGAACATCATGCTCATCGGCCCGACGGGCGTGGGCAAGACGCTCCTCGCGCAGACACTGGCGAAGATCCTCGACGTCCCGTTCACGATCGCCGACGCGACGACGCTGACCGAAGCCGGATACGTCGGCGAGGACGTCGAGAACATCCTCGTGCGGCTGCTCCAGGCCGGTGACTTCAACGTCGCCGAGTGCGAGCGCGGGATCGTGTACATCGACGAGATCGACAAGATCGCCCGGAAGTCGGAGAACCCCAGCATCACCCGCGACGTCTCCGGCGAGGGGGTCCAGCAGGCCCTCCTCAAGATCCTCGAGGGCACCGTCGCCTCGGTCCCGCCCCAGGGCGGGCGCAAGCACCCGCAGCAGGAGTACATCCAGATCAACACGAAGGACATCCTGTTCATCTGCGGCGGTGCGTTCGATGGACTGGAAAAGATCATCGAGGCGCGCACGGGACGGCGCCAGATCGGGTTCACGCAGGAGGAGATCGCCTCGGGCAAGGCCCGCGACCTGGTCTCCAACCCGTTCGCCGAGGTGGAACCGGACGACCTGCTCCGCTACGGGCTGATCCCCGAGCTGGTCGGCCGGCTTCCGGTGGCGGTCGCGCTCGAGGCGCTCGACGAGGAGTCGTTGGTACGGATCCTCAAGGAGCCGAAGAACGCGCTCACCAAGCAGTACACGAAGCTGTTCGAGCTCGAGGACGTGAAGCTGACGTTCGAGGAGACCTCGCTGCGCGCCATCGCCCGCAAGGCTCTCAAGCGCGGCACCGGCGCCCGCGGACTGCGGGCGATCGTCGAGGAGCTGCTCACCGACGTCATGTTCGAGCTCCCCAGCCGCGACGACGTGGTCGAGGTGAAGGTGACCGAGCCATGCGTCATGAACGGGACGCCGCCCCTGCTCGAGATCGCGCCGAAGCGACAGAAGAAGGAAGCCTGATCGGCGCCGCGCAGCCGGAGCCGCGCTCGAAGGCAGGCGCCAACGCCGGCGTTCGCGCAAGTGCGGCCCGGCGTTTAGCTTGACCTCATGGTGCCGCCAAAGTCGCCGCGCGGTGATGCCGAGCGGCTCCCGGTTCTGCCGCTCCGCGACGTCGTCGTTTTTCCCAACGTCGTCATCCCGCTCCTCATCGGGCGTCCGGCTTCGCTCGCCGCGATCGATGCGGCGGAAGGCGCCGACCAGCTCGTGCTCCTGGTCGCCCAGCGCAGCGGCGACGTGCAGGAGCCGGCGGCGGCCGACCTGCACCGTGTCGGAGTCGTGGCCCGCGTGCTCCAGGCCACGCGGCTGCCGAACGGCACCACCAAGGCCCTGATCGAAGGCGTCGTCCGCGCCCGCGTCACGCGGTACGCCCAGGCCGGAACCCACCTGCGGGCCACGCTGACGCTGGAGCCGCTCGCCGCGACGCCCGACCCCGAAGCGACTCGCGCCCGCGTCCGGCGCACGCTCCGCCTGTTCGAGGAGTACGTGGGCCTCCAGCGCCGGGTGCCGCAGGAGGTCACGGCGCTGGTCAATCAGCTGGAGAGCGAGGAGCGGCAGGCGTTCGGCATCGCCGCGCACCTCGGCGTACGCCTCGAGGTCCGGCAGCGCCTGCTCGAGGCACACTCGCTCGACGTCCTGGCGACTCAGCTCGCCGACGTCCTCGCCGGTGAGCTGGAGCTGCTGCGCCTGGAACGGAAGATCGAGGACGACGTGAAGGGCTCGCTCTTCCAGAACCAGCGCGAGTTCTACCTTCAGGAGCAGCTCAAGGCGATCCACCGCGAGCTGGGACAGGAGGACGAAGACGACGCCAGCGAGATCGATGCGCTCCTCGCCCGGAAAGGGCTGCCCGACGCCGTGAAGACGAGGGCGCAGCGCGAGCTCCAGAAGCTCCGCCGGATGTCGCCCCTCTCCCCGGAGTCGACCGTGGCGCGCGGCTTTCTCGACTGGATCGCCGCCCTCCCATGGAAGGAGCGCAGTGAGGACGTGGTCGATGTGGCCCACGCGCGCCACGTGCTCGACGAGGATCACTACGGGCTCGAGGAGGTGAAGGACCGCATCCTCGACTACATCGCCGTCCTCGGTCTCGTCGGAAAGCTCGAGGGTCCGATCCTCTGTCTCGTCGGGCCGCCGGGTGTCGGCAAGACTTCGCTCGGCCGATCCATCGCGCGCGCGCTCGGCCGCCGGTTCGTGCGAATGTCGCTGGGCGGGGTGCGTGACGAAGCCGAGATCCGCGGGCATCGCCGGACCTACATCGGGTCGATGCCCGGACGCGTGATCCAGGCGATGCGACGGGCCGAGGTCGTGAACCCGGTCATTCTCCTGGACGAGGTGGACAAGCTCGGCCACGACTTCCGCGGCGATCCGGCCGCGGCGCTCCTCGAGGTGCTGGACCCGGAGCAGAACCGGGCATTCAACGACCATTACCTGGAGGTCGACTACGACCTCTCGCAGGTGCTCTTCCTGACGACGGCGAACTCGCTTTCCGGAATCCCCGAGCCGCTGCGCGACCGGATGGAGATAATCCGGCTCACCGGCTACCTCGACCCGGAGAAGCTGGCGATCGCCACGCAGTTCCTCATTCCGCGGCAGCTTCGCGCCAACGGGCTCGACCCCGCGTCGATAACGTGGGAGCCGGACGCGCTGCCGGCCATCGTGCGCGGCTACACGCGCGAAGCCGGTGTGCGGGAGCTGGAGCGTCGGATCGGGCGCGTAGCGCGGAAGCTGGCGCGGCGGCGAGCCGAGGCGGGCCAGGCGGGCCAGGCGGGCACGACGGATGGGCAAGCGCCGGTGCCGTTGCAGCTCGCCGTGCGCGCCGACGGGCTCAAGGAACTGCTCGGCACGCCGCCGTTCGATCCCGACGACAATACCCTCGAGGACAAGGTCGGCGTCGCGACCGGACTCGCCTACACGAGTGTCGGAGGCGAGATCCTCGAGATCGAGGTGAGCGTCGTCCCCGGCCGCGGACGGCTCCAGCTCACCGGCACGCTCGGCGACGTCATGAAGGAGTCGGCGACGGCGGCGCTGAGCTACGTGCGCGCACGGGCCAGCGCGCTGCGGATCGAGCGCGAGTTCCACCGCAGCCGCGACCTTCACGTGCACATACCCGCTGGCGCGACGCCGAAGGATGGGCCCTCGGCCGGAATCGCGATCGCGACCGCGCTGGTCAGCGCGATCACCGGCATGCCGGTGCGCGGCGATGTGGCCATGACGGGTGAGATCACACTGCGCGGACGCGTTCTCCCGATCGGCGGCCTGAAAGAGAAGGCCGTCGCCGCCCGCCGGCACGGTATCGCCCACGTACTCTTGCCGCACGGAAACGTGCGCGACATCGATGACCTCCCGGCCGAGGTGCGCGAGACGATCCGCTTCCACCCGGTGCGAACCATGGATGATGTACTCGCCGTGGCCCTGCGCCCCGCGCCGGCTCGCGAGGTGGAGACCGCGTCGGCATTCGCCCACTGATGGCCGCAGCACGCGACACCGCCGACCCGCTGGTCATCCGGCGACTGGAGTTCGCCGGTGGAATGGCGAGCCCCGATGGCTGGCGGCCGGCGCCGGGACTGCCGGAGATCGCCTTCAGCGGCCGCTCCAACGTCGGGAAGTCGTCGCTGCTAAACGCGCTCGTCCGGCGGCGCGGCCTGGCCCGCGTGAGCCGCACCCCGGGCCGGACGCGCGAGATCAACTTCTTCGTCGTCAACGACGCGTTCGTGCTCGCCGACCTGCCCGGCTATGGATTCGCCCGCGTGTCGAAGGAGCAGCGCGCGGTCTGGCGGCCGCTGATCGAGTCGTTCCTGCGAACGAGCCCCGAGCTGCGCGGGATCGTGCAGCTGCTCGACATCAGACAGGCGCCGACGCCGGATGACCTCGAGATGCTCGAGTTCCTGGCCGAGCTGGGGATCCCGACCATCGCCGCCGTCACCAAGGTCGACAAGCTGTCGCCGCGCCCACGCGAAACACGGCTGCACGAGATTGCCGTGGCGACGGGACTGGAAGAGGCACAGATGATCCCGTTCAGCGCCGTCACGGGGCTCGGTCGCGACGAGCTGGCCGCGGCGGTAGCGGAGCTCCTTCGAATGCCATCGTGGAGGGGTCAATGACCATTCCGCTCGATCGGGCCCTGCCCAACAGGCGGCGGGGGGCGCTCGCCTGCGCCGCGGCGCTCGTCCTCACCGCCGGCTGCGCCACGGGTGCCGCGGGAACGAACGAGACGACGGAGCCGCGCCCGGATGCGGGTGTCGGCGCCGGCGCGGACACCGCCGCATTGGTCCCGCCGGGATTCGGAACTCTGCGGCAGGACGACCTCGCCATCCGCGTCCAGCTTCGCGGCATGCAGGTGCGGGCGATTCCGCTCGACGAATCGATCATTCGCGTCCTGTCGCCCGACTCGTACCGTGCGCTCCGCGACCTCCTGGAGAGCCGCCGCGCCGACATCGCCACGATCGCCTCGCGCTACGGGCTGCGCCGGCCGGCCGTGTGGTACGTGTCGTACTTCGGGATCGAGCCCGAGGCGCGGTTCAGCCCGATGGACTTCATCGTCACCAGCGCGGGGCGGGATCACCGCCCGCTCGAGGTTCTGCCCCTGAGCCCGGGATTCGGCGAGCATCGGCTCCGCCAGCGGGAAACCCAGACGGCGCTGTACGTATTCGAGGATGGCGTCGATCCCGGACAGCCGCTGGTGGTGTCGGTCGAGGGCGAGCGCAACCGCCAGTGGGAGGAGACGCTGCGCAGGATCGAGCGCGAGTGGGCGTCGATCCGATCCCGCGCGGCGGCGAGGCACCCCTAGCCTACGACCCGCTCCGGAGAGGGCACTCCATGGTCCTGCTTCCCCTGCGCACGATCCCACCGACGCCGATGGCGTCCGTCGCCGATGCGTTCCTGGAGCGAGTCGAGAGCGCGCTGGCCGATCCCGACTGCGATCGTCCCCTCCTCTGCCGTGAGCTGCTGGCCGAGCTGACGTTCCCCGCCTACGCGGCGGACTGGGAGACGGCGGTCGAGGACGCGCGGCTCCCGGCCGCGACCCGCCTCGCGCTCTCGGCGCTCGATCCCCGCAACGTGACGCTCGAGCCCGAGTACTACGCCGAGTGCGATGACACCCGGTTCCAGCGCGTGAAGCCGTTGCTCTGGCTCTGGTACTCGTTCGACCGCACCGTCGCCGGTGGTCAGAACGTGCACGTCGGAGTACGGCTCCGCCGCATCCTCGCCAGGCACATCTTCCGCCGTTGCGGCGAGAACTTCAAGGCGTTCCAGCACGTCGAGTTCTCGTTCGGCTACAACATGGTCGTCGGCGACAACTGCGTCGTCCACCGCCACGTGCTGCTCGACGACCGCGGGGGGATCGTCATGGGCAACAACGTATCGATCGCCGATTACGCGAACATCTACAGCCACACGCACAGCATCGTCGACCAGCGCGACGTGAGCAACATCCCGACGGTGCTCGAGGACGGCGTGCGCATCACCTATCATGCGACGGTGCTCGCCGGAGTGCGCGTTCGCAACGAGGCGATGGTCGGCGCCATGGCGCTGGCGACCAAGAACGTCAGGCCGTATCACGTCAACGTGGGGATTCCGGCAAAGAGCGTGCGGGTCAAACCTAACGCGCCGGAGTCGCGGGACGTGTTGCGGGCGGAAGAATGACCTGCGAGGGATGAGCGACGCGCGACGCGGGAAACTGCGGAGAGCGGCTAACTGGTTTCCCCTCGTCGCTCGTCGCTCGTCCCTCGTCGCTCATCCCTCCTCCTCACTCCCGCCCGGCCAATGCCCGGATTCTCGCGCTCAGCGCGCGCGGACGGAACGGCTTCGCCAGGAAATCATCCGCGCCCGCCTGAAACACCCGCACTTCGCTTTCTTCGTCGCCGTGCGCGGTCAATACGATCACGCGCGTTTCCATTGTCGATTCCCGGGCGCGCAGCAGGCGCAGCACCTCGTAACCGTCCACCTGCGGGAGCACGAGGTCGAGCACGACCACGTCAGGCACGCAGCGGTCGATCTGCTCGATCGCCTCGGCGCCATCCCGAGCCTCGAATACGCGGAATCC